>CAJUNR010000020.1 GCA_910587765.1 uncultured Lachnospiraceae bacterium | reverse complement strand
AATCGTGAGATACTTCGTGATGATGCAGAGGAAGGTGCAATTCCACTCTTTTATTCGCAGCATATCAAGCAGGGAGAAGTGCAGTTTCCTATTCAGAAAGAACACGAGTATGTGGTGCCAGATCAAAAGGGATTGATGCAGGATAATCGAAATTATTTGTTTGTCAAACGTTTTACTGCAAAAGAAGAAAGACGCAGACTGCAGTGTGGAGTATATTTATCAAAGAAATATCCACAATATAAGAAAATCAGTACACAGAATAAAATAAATTTTGTAGATGGATTGATAACGGAAATGTCAGAGTGCCTTGTGTACGGATTATATGTGATTTTTAATTCTACTCTTTACGATGAATATTATAGAATTTTGAATGGCTCAACGCAGGTAAATTCAACAGAAATTAATGCAATGCCTGTTCCTGATTTAGAAAGCATACAGGAAATGGGCAGGGAACTGATGAAAAGCAAGGATATGTCAGAAAGTAACTGTAATATGATATTGGAGGGATACTGTGGGTAAAATTGATGAGGCAAGAGAACTTCTGAAAATGCTCGGAATGCCTAAAGCGCAGCAGGCGGATATTTGCTGTTATGCGCTGTTGGCAATGGCAGGGATAAAGCAGGATACATTATGGAAAGATGCCGGAAATGAGTGGATTCGTATCCATGAAATTATCCGGTTTGCGAATACATACTATGGATCGACTTATGCGGAAAACAGCAGGGAAACTTTTCGCAAGCAGGCATTGCACCATTTTCGGAATGCTGCACTTGTTGAAGATAATGGAAAAGCCACAAACAGTTCTAATTATAGGTACAGGCTTACAGAAGAAGCATTGCAGATGATAAGGGCATTTCAGACATCAGAGTGGCAGAAATCTGTAAGTAGATTTCTGAAATACCATGAAAAACTGGTAGATATGTATGCTTCAAAAAAGAAAATGACAATGATGCCGGTGCGTATCAATGGAGCAGATTTTCAATTTTCTACAGGCAGGCACAATGAACTGCAAAAGGCAATTATTGAGGAATTTGCGCCACGATTTGCGCCCAATTCGGAATGTTTGTATGTTGGCGATACCATAGAAAAAGATTTGGTAAAAAATGTTGATAAGTTGGAGAAATTGGGATTTGAAATAACTTTGCATGACAAGATGCCGGATGTGGTTTTATACAGAGAGGATAAGAACTGGATATATTTTGTAGAATCAGTGACTTCTGTTGGACCGATGGACGCTAAAAGAATATTGGAAATAGCGGAGATGACGAAGAATGTAACAGCAGGGAAAATTTTTGTGACAGCGTTTCTTGATTTTAAGACTTATAAGAGATTTTCGGAAACATTGGCATGGGAAACGGAAGTCTGGATTGCGGAAATGCCGGAGCATATGATACATTTGAATGGAGATAAGTTTTTAGGACCGAGGTAAAATATATTTTCATGTATGAGAATTCCAATATATTGCGAATTGGGAAGAAATATAATACGATTTATGCGAATCATACAATTGCGCATGCGGAACAAATATTATGAATTATAAAGCAGTCATCCAGTACGAAGGCACCCGTTACCGGGGCTGGCAGGTACAGGGAAATACAGAGAATACGATTCAGGGAAAACTGGAGGCTCTTTTGTCCCGGATGGAGGGCGCTTCGGTGGAGGTTCACGGTTCCGGAAGAACGGACGCCGGCGTCCATGCGGCGGGGCAGGTCATCAGCTTCCGGTGCGCCGGCGGCAAAAGCCCGGAAGAGATCCGGGATTATATGAACCGGTATCTTCCGGAGGATATGGCGGTGCTGTCCGTAGAGGAAGCGGCGCCCCGGTTTCATGCGCGTCTGCACGCGGTGAGGAAGACCTATGTGTACCGGATCTGGAACGATCCGATGAGAAAAGTATTCGGAAGGCGGTATGTGACGCAGGTGGAGGAGCCGCTGGATGTGGAATGTATGCGGACGGCAGCGGCGGTTTTGTGCGGAACCCATGACTATCGGGCCTTCTGCTCGCTGAAGCGTTTTAAAAAGTCCACGGTGCGGACCATCGAGAGGATCGCTGTCCGTCAGGAAGGCCCTCTGATCGAGATTGCCTATACAGGCGACGGTTTTCTGTACCATATGGTCCGGATTCTGACCGGCACGCTGGTGGAAGCGGGCCTGGGATTTCGCAGTGCGGAGTCCGTCAGGGAAGTTCTGGAGAGCAGGGACCGGGCATGCGCCGGGCGTCTGATGCCGCCGGAAGGACTGATGCTGATGAGCGTGGAGTATTTAAAATAAAAATGGACTTCCAGGTGAAAAAACGTTCAAAATGTTTTCCGTGAGAAAACAGAAACTATAAAATGGGAGGGACAGTATGCCGCGAATTATGATCATCGAAGACGATTCCGCCATCCGGGAGGAGCTGGCGCTGCTCCTTCAAAACGAGGGATATATGCCGTTTGTCGTCACGGATTTTACGGCTGTTGCGGAGCAGGCGGCGCAGGAGCGGCCCGACCTGATCCTTCTGGATATCAACCTTCCGGGAAAAGACGGTTTTTCCTTATGCGCCGCTCTGCGAAAATCCGTTTTGGCGCCGGTGATTTTTGTCACCAGCCGGGACGCCGGCGCGGACGAAGTGCGGGCGCTGAGCCTGGGCGGAGACGACTATATCACGAAGCCGTACTGCGTTCCCGTTCTGCTGGCCCGAATTAAGGCTGTTCTGCGCCGAAGCGGCGGCGGGCCGGAACCGGCGGATGTACTGGAGGCCGGCGGGCTTCGGCTGAGTCTGACAAAAGGGACGGTGTCGGCCGGCGGAAAGTCCGCGGAACTGACCCGCAATGAGCTGCAGATTTTAGCATGCCTGATGGCCCGCAGAGGGGAGATCGTCTCCCGGGCCGATCTGATTGATACGCTGTGGGACAACCAGGTTTACATTGACGACAACACCCTCAGCGTGAATGTGACCCGGCTGCGGGGGAAACTGGCAAAGATCGGCCTGCCCGACGCCGTCAGAACACGCCGGGGAATGGGGTATCAGCTATGACTCTGCAGGAATTTTTAGCGGACCGGCTGGGCCGGATTGCCCTGCAGTTGATTTGTGCCGGGCTGGCGGCGCTGTTTCTTTTCGCCACAGGGACGCAGCCCGGCGTTCTGGTGCTTCTGCTGCCGGCCTTTCTGTTGGTCTTTGTGACGGTTCAGGCGTCCGATTTCCTCCGCCGGCGCGCCAGGCTTTTGGAGCTGGAGGCCGTTCTGGACGGGCTGGACCGGAAGTATCTCTTTGCCGAGTGCATCCCCAGGCCCGGAGATCTCTATGAACGGCGGCTCTTTGACCTGATCCGCCGGGCGGGGCGGGCCATGACCGGTGCGGTGTCCGACGCCCGGGCGTCTCAGAGGGAATACCGGGAGTACGTGGAGCAGTGGATTCACGAGGTGAAAACGCCGATTACCGCCGTCCGTCTGATCTGCCGGGAGCTGGACGGGGAAACCCGCCGGAAGCTTACGGCGGAGACGGCGAAGATCGAAGCCCATATCGAGCGGGCGCTGTTCTACGCCCGTGCGGAGAACCCGGAGCAGGACTGCCTGTTCCGGCAGGTAAATCTGGGAGAAATTGCTGCCGGGGCCATCGAGAACCACCGTTCCCTGCTGATTCAAAGCGGCGTCCGGGTGGAAACGGAAGGCTTGGACCGCATCGTTTACACCGATGAAAAATGGGCGGTTTTTATTCTGGGCCAGTTGCTTCAAAACGCCGCCCGCTACCGGGGAACGGAGCCGGTGATCACTCTTTCGGCAAAATCCCAAGGGAAACAGATTCAGCTTTTGGTCCGGGATAACGGCATCGGTATCCCCGCTCATGAACTGCCCCGCGTGTTCGACCGCGGGTTTACCGGCAGCAACGGACGGAGCCGGGGCGGTTCGACCGGAATGGGCCTGTATCTGTGTCAAAAACTGTCGTCTTTTCTCGATCTGGGGCTGCGCATTGTCTCGCGGGAGGGGAAGGGGACGACGGTAACGCTGACCTTTCCCTTACAAAACTGTAAGGAAAATCAATAAGACTTCGATACCACAGCCTTTGTTTCTGGTGTACCATGGGACCATAAGCAAAGGAGGCAACCGATATGCTGCAAGTACAAAACATTGAAAAATATTACGGGAGCAGAAACAACGTCACCAAGGCGCTGGACCGGGTGAGCTTTGACGTGGAGGCCGGGGAGTTTCTGGCGATCATGGGCGCCTCGGGTTCGGGCAAGACCACCCTGCTCAACTGCATCTCCACGATCGACGCCGTCAGTGCGGGAAAGATCCTTCTGGACGGGGTGAGTGTGACCGATCTGTCCGAGAGCGAGCTGGCCAGGTTCCGCCGGGAGCGGCTGGGCTTTGTGTTCCAGGATTATAATCTGCTTGACACCCTGACCATTGAGGAGAATATCGGCCTGGCGCTTGCCCTGAACCACGAGGATCCCGGGACGGTGCAGAGCCGGGTGCGGGAGACGGCCGGGAAGCTCGGCATCACCGACGTTCTGGAAAAATTTCCCTGTCAGGTGTCCGGAGGCCAGAAGCAGCGGGCGGCCTGCGCCCGGGCGGTCGTGGCGGGGCAGTCCCTCCTTCTGGCCGACGAACCCACCGGGGCGCTGGACTCCAGAGCGTCCAAAAATCTGCTGGAAATCATGACGGCCATGAACCGGGACATGGGAGCAACCATCCTCATGGTCACCCACGACGCCTACAGCGCCAGCTACGCCGGACGGGTGCTGTTTCTGAAAGACGGCCGCGTGTTCAACGAGCTGCTGAGGGGAGACCGGGGCCGGCCGGTGTTCTACCACGAGATTCTGGATGTGCTGGCGGCGATGGGAGGTGATATCAGTGACGTTATCTGAACTTTCCCTGCGCAATGCCAGACGGCAGGCCAGAGACTATCTGGTCTATTTCGTCACGGTAGTAATGGCCGCCGCCCTGCTTTACTCTTTTAACGCTTTGGCGTTCTCTCAGGAGATTAGCACCCTGTCCGAGGGAATGAACATGCTTCCCTTCATGATCACGCTGGCCAGTGTCGTAGTGGTGTGTGTCTTCGGCTGGCTGGTGGCCTACGCCACCCGGTTCATGCTTCTGCGCCGGGGACGGGAGCTGGGCACTTATCTTTTGATCGGTCTGGAGAACCGGCAGGTGGCCCGTCTGTTCTTTCAGGAAAACCTGGCCGTGGGGGGCTGCGCTCTGGCGTTGGGGACCGTTTTTGGCGGACTGCTTTACCAGGCGTTCCGGGCAATCGTTCTGGCTTTGTTTCGGCTGCCCTACCGTTTCCATTTCGGTTTCTCTTTCCCTGCGCTGGGGCTGACGGCGGTCTGTTTTATATTAATCTACCTTTTTGCCCTGCGACGCAGCCGCAGGTATATCCGCAGGGCGAAGATCTGCGACCTGATCGATTCCGACCGCGCCAACGAAGGCCTTGTCATCCGGACAGGCAGAAAGCGCCGTCTGGTTTTCGCCGTCTCCATCGTCCTGGGCGTTGCCGGGACCTGTCTGATGACGGCGGGAGGTTCCTTCTTTGGCGCAGCCGGGGCGGGCTGCCTGATCCTGTTCCTGTTCGGCTTTTTCCTCAGCTTTGTCTCCGGAGTCCCCGGTTTCTTCGACAGGCGGCCCGCCCGGAAATACAGGGGGCAGAACCTGCTGGTGTTTCGCACTCTCACCGCCAGGCTGGCCACTATGGGGGTGCTGATGGCCGTCATCTCCATGATCTTTACCGCCACGTTTATTGCCGAGGGCACGGGGCTTATGTTCCGGGGGCTGTTCACCGGCCGTGCGGCGGATACCGCCTGCTTCGACCTGTTCATCAGCATCAGCGATCCGGACCGTGACCACACCGCCTATCTGGACTATATCGGGAAAAATATCCCTGTGGAGCAGTCGGTACAGTACGAGGTCTGTCTCAGCGGCAGTTCCGAAGTGCGGGACTACCTCACTGCCGGTATTTCCTACTATTACTTCAACTTTGATCAGGATCCCGTTCTTCGCTTCAGCGACTACGCCGCCCTGCGGTCTGTCGCCGGCTATCCGCCGGTGGAATTAGAGGAGGGGCAGTACCTGTTCCACTGTATGACGTATCTGGAGGGACCTCTGCGGGAGTACGCCCGTCCCCTGACCCTGGGGGACGTTACCCTTGAGCCGGGCGGCGTTCATACCGAACATCTGTCCCAGAGCGGCGGGCTCACCAATGGACGGGGCTACATTCTGGTAGTTCCAGACGAGGCGGCGGAGGGTCTGACCGTCGTCCACAGGACCTATGCCGCCAGGACAGTCCGGCCGGTAAGCGAGGCGCAGTATGACGCCCTGCACGGCCTGTACAATGACCGGCTGGACTGGAGCAGGCCGGTCAGGCATGTGGACGGCATTACCACCCGGGCTCATGAGGAGACGGAGGTGGCCGCTCAGACCGCTCTGTGTATCTTTCCTCTGTACTATCTGGCGCTGGCCCTCACCATGACCGCCGCCACCATTTTGACCATCCAGCAGCTCAGCGAGTCGAAGCGGTACAGTCGGCAGTTCGCCCTGCTGCAGAAGCTGGGCATGGACAGGCAGGAGATGGCAAAGGCGCTGCGCACTCAGCTTGCCATTTACTTTATCCTGCCCGCCGTGCCGCCGGTGCTCATCGGCGCGCCTTTTATACTGCACCTGGCCTGCTTGCCGGAGCCGGGAGTAATGGTGGGCGCTTCCAGCCCTGCCGTCATTCTGCTGACCGCCCTTGCCGTCTTTTTCGCGGTCTACGCCGTCTATATCGTGCTGGCCTATACCAGTCTGAAACGGAACGTGCTGCCGGCATAATCAGAATCCGGGACACCGAAGCGGTTGAAGAATCGGTCCGACCCGTGTATAATAGTTATAAATCTTTCAGAACGGCAGCGCAGCGGACCCCGGCGGCGCGGGGCTGTCCGGCCGGCGGCTTTCAAGTCCGGGATAGACAGGAGTGACAGAGTATGACAAAAATAATCGGGATCGGATATCAAAATTTTGAACAACTGGTTAAGAACAATGTGTTTTATGTGGATAAGACCGCCTTTATCAGGGAATGGTGGGATAATCAGGATCTTGTCACCCTGATTACCCGCCCCAGACGCTTTGGAAAGACGCTGAATATGAGCATGCTGGAACAATTCCTGTCGGTGCAGTACAGAGACAGGGGCGACCTTTTTGAAGGACTTTCCATATGGGAGGAGGAAGAGTACCGGAAGCTGCAGGGGACGTTTCCGGTGATTGCCCTGAGCTTTGCGGATGTGAAGGAAAGCCGCTTTGCGGACGCGAGGAAGAAAATCTGCCAGATCATCAAGGAACTGTACAATCAGCATGATTACCTTCTGGACAGTGAACATTTGAATCCGGACGAGAAAGAACAGTTCCGGAACATATCGGCGGAGATGGAGAATTATCTGGCGTCGGGTTCTCTGAGAGCGCTGTCGAAATATCTGACTGCCCATTATGGCAGAAAAGTGATCATACTTCTGGACGAATACGATACGCCCATGCAAGAGGCGTATGTGCACGGCTACTGGCAGGAGATCACGGATTTTATCCGGGGAATGTTCAATTCCACCTTCAAGACGAACCCGTATCTGGACCGGGCCGTCATGACCGGGATTACGAGAGTCAGCAAGGAATCCATTTTTTCGGATCTGAATAATCTCACGGTCGTGACCGCGACGTCGGATCTGTACGCGGACAGTTTTGGATTTACGGAAGCAGAGGTATACGCTGCGCTGGAGGAGTACGGCCGCGGCGAACAGATGCCGCTGGTCAAAAAGTGGTATGACGGCTTTGTATTCGGGCATCAGCGGGAAATCTACAATCCGTGGTCGATTCTGAATTATCTGAAAACCGGGAAAATATCCGCCTACTGGGCCAACACCAGCAGCAACAGCCTAGTCGGAAAGCTGGTCCGGGAGGGAAGCAAAGATATGAAACAGATCATGGAAGGGCTGATCAAAGGAGAGAGCTTCCATGCGCAGATCGACGAACAGATTGTATACGACCAGCTCGATACGGATGAAACAGCCATCTGGAGCCTCTTTCTGGCCAGCGGTTATCTGAAGGTTCTGAATTATGAGCAGAATCTGGAGGAGGCCGAAGGATGGACGGAGAATTATGAACTGACGTTGACAAATCTGGAGGTGAACGTCACGTTCCGGAAGCTGATCCGTTCCTGGTTCGGCTCTGCCAGATCGGATTATAATGATTTTACAAAGGCGCTGCTCCGGGGAGACCTGGAAGAGATGAATGCCTATATGAACCGAATCTCGGAGGCGGTGTTCAGTTCCTTTGATACCGGGAAACGTCCTTCTGAGAAGACGGAGCCGGAACGGTTTTATCATGGCTTTGTGCTGGGACTTCTGGTGGAACTGGGCGATCAGTATGTCCTCACCTCCAACCGCGAGAGCGGTTTCGGGCGGTACGACGTGCAGTTGGAGCCGAGAAAAGAGACGGATGACGCCGTACTTCTGGAATTTAAGGTGAGGGATCCGGGGAAAGAGAAAAGTCTGGAGGAGACAGTGCAGAATGCGCTTGCGCAGATCGAAAGCAGAGATTACGCGTCGGGGCTGCGGGAAAAGGGCATACCGGACGGGCGGATTCGGAAGTATGGATTCGCGTTTGAGGGAAAGACCGTGCGGATCGGGCAGGCGTAGTTTCCGCCTGCCCGTTTCTGTCTCTTATTTCGTTGACTGCCGGTCATTCAGCCACAGGTGCGGTTCCTCTTTATCGTAAGTGGCGTTGGAAAAGGAAGTGCCGTCGGGGAGTATGACCGTTTCCGCCCAGCCGATGTGCTCAATCGAGCCGCCGACTAGGACGATGTGACGGGTGCCGTCCGGATCGGTGCTTTCATACCGGTAGCAGGTGCTTTCCGAACATTGGTCGGTGATGTCCGTATAAGAACCGTCCAGAGTGAAATAAACGCGGCCGTCCGTGATGACAACCGGGTCGACCTCGAATCCGGTGTCCACAGAGACGACGTCTTCTCCGTATTCATTGATATACTGCATGATCCTGCCGCCGCCCAGCATCGGGAAGATTTTTTCGCCGTAGGCAAAGCCCGCCAGCGCTGCGGCTGCCGCGACGACGGCGGCGATCAGAGGAAGCCGCAGCCGTGCGCTTTTCTTTTTCACCGGGGCCGGTTCCTTTTCGGCATTTCTCATATGGGCGGTCAGTGCGGATAAAATCCGCTGCCGGCTTTCGTCCGGCAGTTCCAGACAGTCAAACGTTCGTTTCCAGTGTCTTTTCATAATCCTTCCCTCCTTAATTGTTTTTGCAGGATCGTTCTGGCCCGGTGCATCCGCATGGAGACGCCGGAAGGGCTGATGTTCAGGAATCGGGCGATCTCCGGAAAAGTATATCCCTCATAGTAGTGCAGATAGATGACGATGCGGTATTTTTCGGGGAGTTCCATGACGGCATGGAACAGCTCCCGGTCTTCGGAATGCCGAAACGGGATCGTGTCGTCCATGGGAACGGTTCGGCTGCGCCAGGCCGAACGAAGCTGATCTTTGCAGCAGTTGATCGTGATTCGGGTCAGAAACGCCCGTTCGCTGCCGGGTTTTGGCAGCGCTTTTCCGTCGATCAGTTTTAGAAATACCGTCTGCACCAGGTCTTCGGCATCCTGCGGCGACCGGAGATAGCTGTATGCCAGCCGGTAGACCATATTGGAATATTCGTGAAACAGAGAAAGGATCTGTTGTTCGTCCATGGGCGGTATCCTCCTTTTTCGTGTGTTTTTTGAGATCTCATATAAAAAACGAATGAGAAGGTGAAATCAGCACATTTTTTTACGACGGAATCGGCGCATCCATAGTATCATAAAAACAGGGACAATCTGCAAAAAATATTAAAATGTTTGTAACGAATCCCCAGTTTTTCGGATATATAAAGGAAGACGCAGGAGGAACAGCGAAAACTGCCGCAAAGGGAGGTGGGTGTCCTGAAAGAGATCGAGAGAGCTTATACGCAGCATGCGAAGGAGATATACCGGTATCTGCTGAGTCTGTCTCATGATGCGGATCTGGCGGAAGAACTGACGCAGGAGACCTTCCTTCGCGCCATGGGGAGCATCGGCAGTTATGACGGAAGCTGCAAACTGTCAGTGTGGCTCTGCCAGATCGCCAAGCATCTCTGGTACCAGTGGGTGGACCGGCGCGCCCGCTGGAGGCAGGTGGAGCTGACGGAGGAGGTGCCGGGCCGGGATTCGCCGGAGAAGTCCACGCTTCTCTATATGGAGAAGACCGAGCTCTACCGGGCGGTTCACGCGCTGCCCGAACCGATGCGGGAGCTGGTCCATCTGCGCCTGACCGGGGAATTTACTTTTGCGGAGATCGGCAGGATCCTGGGAAAGAGCGAAACCTGGGCACGCACCACTTTTTACCGGGCAAAACAGAAAATCATGGAAGAAATGGAGGGATCAAAATGAAATGCTGCATTGTAAAGGATCTGCTGCCGGGTTATGTTGACGGCGTAAACAGTGAAGAAACCGACGCCGAAGTGAAGAAGCATCTCAATCACTGCACGGCATGCAGGAAAATTTATGAGCAGATGTCGGCGGAGCTGCCGAAGAAAGAACTGCCGGAAAAAAGAGAAGTGGATTTCCTGAAAAATCTGAAAATCATGATCCGGCAAAGGTATGCGTTCGGAGCGTTTCTGATCTGTGCGTTTTCGATCATTGTGAGCGGTTTTCTGAAATCCTGGGCGCTTCCGGTTCCCTATGATCCGGAGCGGATGACGGTGGAAGTGTTTCAGACGAGCGAGTACCGGCCGGGGCGGCAGTCCGGGACAGAACCGGCGCAGTCCGGGACCGCGGAAGCGGTTGCGGGAGAAGACGACAGCGTGGACGAGATCCAGCTGGTTCTGAAGGAATGCGTCAGGAGCGATGATTTTACTTCCGTAGGCCGGACGATCGAGCGGGACGGCGAGAAGGTGAGGGTGGTTTATTACTGTTATACCAGAAGCCTGTGGAACAGTCTGCTTTATCCGGGGGGCGACCGATTTGTGGATTCTTCGGTCAGCACGGGCGCCGTTTATGAGGCGAATCCCTTCCGGGAAGCGTATCAGCCCCGGTTGCGGGAGATCTATTATCTGCCCATGGGAAACATGGACTGGCTTCGCTGGATTTCAGACGAAGAATATGAAGCCCGGAAAGCGGATGCGGTACTGGTCTGGAGCGGAGTGATCTGATTTGATTTAAGCCGTACCGCATATAAAAAGAGAGGAGAGGTGGAAATTATGTTGTATATTGTTTATCTGGTAAGTATGGTGATTTATCTGCTTTATGGGATCCGCTGGGATCGGCTGCTTAATTTTTACGATCCGGTCACGCTGGAATTTCTTGTTTTTCCCTGCGTACTGATCCTGTTTGTCACCGGATCGTTCGCGGCTTTTGCCAGAGCGTTTTTGTTTGCTTTCGGAAAGAGGGAATACGGGCTTTTGCAGTGCCAGGAGAGCTTCCAGTCCGTCCGGATGGTGATGCATACGGCGTTTGTGTCCGGGGGCGTCTGTTTTCTGATCGGTATCACCAACGCCATCCGGACTGCGGATCTGTCGGAGAACATCAGTTGGCTTCTGCTGGATCTGAGCGTGGCTTCGCTGTCTCTGTTCTATGCACTTCTCGTCTTCCTGATTCTGCTGCCGGTTTGTTTCCTGCTGAAGAAGCATCTGATTCGCGGCGCGGCGGATGCAGGTGGAATCGAACTTATGGACGGGGAGATTGACGACTGCGCGGTTCAGGTGTATGATGATACTGTTTCGTCCGCGCCGGACGGGGGCGTTTTCTGATGCATACGGGCGCCTGAGGAAGATTGTTAGCAGAGCTGACAGGCGCCCGATGCGCGAGTAGGGAAGAAACCTCCCCTACTCGATTTCCGGTTTCAGGGCGGCTGATCAACGGGGGGTGACGGATGTGAAAGCAGTGGAAAGAGAACTGAAGAACATTGAGAAGGCGGAGCGGCGTATGTATCTGCGGGCGGAGAAATACGCGGAGCCGGCCTGGAGACGGAATCTGGAGGAGAAGATTCCGGAAAAGGTGCTGACCGGACTGCAGAAGGCCTTTTCCAAAGTGTTTATTCTGCTGTTTGAAAACGGCGCCGCCGTGATAGAGAAAACCTTTGACAGGGAATGCCTTGAAAAAGAATTTCAGATCAAGGATTATGCGCTTGACCTCAAGGGCGGGAGAAAAGAAGTACGGCGTCTGAAAAGGGATGCCGCGGGCAGCAGCGCGGCGGCCGCGCTGTTCACCGCGGTCGAGGGCGTTGGGCTGGGAGTGCTTGGCATCGGCCTGCCGGATATCCTGATCTGGGTGGGAATCCTTCTGCGGGGAGTTTACGAGACGGCGTTGAAATATGGCTTTGATTACGAATCTCCCGCAGAAAAGCGCTTCATCCTGAAGATGATGGAGGCGTCCATGGCTGCCGGCGGCCGGTGGATTACGGCGAATGCGGAAGTGGACCGCTATCTCCGGCAGGGAAGTCATGCGCCCGTATCGGAGGCGCAGTTGAAAGAGCAGATTGAAAAGACCGCGGACGCTTTCGCGGCCGATCTGCTGGTGCTGAAATTTATTCAGGGGATTCCTGTGGTGGGAATGATCGGAGGGGCGGCAAATCCGCTGTATTATCAGAGAGTCATGAAATATGTGCAGTTAAAATACAGGAAAAGATATCTGCTGTCAAAAGTGGTTGGTCATCTGTTCTAAAATCCTTGCTATTTTCTCTATATTTTAGTATAATTCTGACATAGGGGTAAAAACGCCGGTTTTTCCCCTTTGTGAACGTGCTGCGGCCTGCGGCCGCAGGATGACAAAATGTATTGGAGGAGATTGCTAATGAACGTTTACACAACAGACAGTATCCGCAATGTGGTCTTTTTGGGACACGGCGGGAGCGGTAAGACCAGCCTGGTTGAGGCGATGGCATATGTATCCGGACTGACCAGCCGTATCGGAAAGGTCACGGACGGAACGACCATCAGTGATTATGATAAGGAAGAGATCAAGCGCAAGTTCTCTATCAATACTTCTGTCGTACCGATCATCTGGAAAGATACAAAGATCAATATTTTAGATACGCCGGGCTTCTTCGATTTCGTGGGCGAAGTGGAAGAAGCGGTAGCGGCGGCTGACGCGGCGGTTATCGTGGTATCCGGCAAGGCAGGCGTGGAAGTCGGGACCGAGAAGGCGTGGGAGCTCTGTGAGAAATACAAGCTGCCGCGGATGTTCTTCGTGTCCGATATGGATGTGGACAATGCGTCCTTCCGTGAAGTGGTGGAGACGCTGACGGAGATGTACGGCAAGAAGATCGCGCCGTTCTATCAGCCGATCCGCGAGAACGAGAAGTTTGTCGGTTACATCAACGTCATGAAGATGGCCGGCCGCCGTTTTACCGGTATCGGTACCAGGGAGGACTGTGAGATTCCGGATTACTGCAAACCGAACCTGGATATTTACCGGGAGGCCATGATGGACGCGGTGGCGGAGACCAGCGAAGAATTTATGGAGCGTTATTTCGCGGGCGACGAGTTTTCCGTCGGCGAGATCCGCGCGGCCATGAAGATGAACGTGGATGACGGCAGCATCGTACCGGTGTCCATGGGCTCGAGCATTGAACTCAGAAACATTCACAATATGCTGAATGACATCGTGGAGCTACTTCCGTCTCCGGACAAGAAGGAGTGCGCCGGCATCAACAGCAAGACCAATGAGATCTTCCAGGCGGATTATAATTTCTCCAAAGCGAAATCCGCGTATGTGTTTAAAACGATCGCGGATCCGTTTATCGGAAAATATTCCCTGATCAAGGTCTGCTCCGGCGTTATCAAATCCGACGACGTGCTGTATAATTCCACGACGGAGACCGAAGAGAAACTGAACAAGCTCTATGTGATGAGAGGCAACAAACCGATCGAAGTGACGGAGCTTCATGCGGGAGATATCGGAGCCATCGGCAAGGCGGGCTGCAGGACCGGCGATACGCTGTCGACGAAAGCCGTTCCGGTCGTGTACGGCAGGACCGAGATCTCCAAACCGTTTACCTACATGGCGTACAGGGCGAAGAAGAAGGGGGACGAGGATAAGATTTCCCAGGCGCTGGCGAAGATGATGGATGAGGATCTGACGATCAAGGCCGTCAACGATGCCGAGAACCGCCAGACGCTGCTCTACGGTATGGGAGATCAGCATCTGTCCGTGATTGTCAGTACGCTGGCAGAGAAGTATAAGGTAGAAGTCGAGCTGGATAAGCCGAAGGTGGCGTTCCGCGAGACGCTCAGGAAAAAATCCGACGTGGAATACAAATATAAGAAACAGTCCGGCGGACACGGACAGTACGGTCACGTAAAAATGACGTTTGAACCGTCCGGTGATCTGGAAAATCCGTACGTGTTTGATCAGATGGTGGTCGGAGGCGCCGTGCCGAAGAACTATTTCCCGGCGGTGGAAAAAGGAATCCAGGATTCCGTCACCAAGGGACCGCTGGCCGGATATCCGGTGGTCGGCGTGAAAGCCGTGCTCTATGACGGTTCCTATCATCCGGTAGATTCTTCCGAGATGGCGTTCAAGACCGCCGCGATTCAGGCGTTCAAGAAAGGCTTCATGGAAGCGTCCCCGGTTCTCCTCGAGCCGATTGTGACGATGACCGTTCTGGTTCCGGACAAATACACCGGCGACGTGATGGGCGATCTGAACAAGAGGAGAGGCCGCGTGCTGGGGATGAACCCGGCGGGCGCGGGCAAGACGGAAGTAGTTGCGGATGTGCCGATGATGGAGATCTTCGGCTACAATACCGATCTTCGTTCCATGACCGGCGGAAGCGGCGTGTACTCCTACGAGTTTGCGCGTTACGAGCAGGCGCCGTCCGATGTACAGGAAAAGGAAGTGGCGGCGAGAGCTGCGGAGGCATAAAGAAACAGAGAGTAAGAGCGGCGGAACAGATAACGGTCGCGAGACGGGTCAAAAGGGGAGCGCCACATTTTGCGGCGCTCTCTTTCATGCATACGGGTGCCAAAAGGAAATTTGCCGCTTTACAGCACGAATCCCGCACGGTGAGCAGGGGTTCGTCCGGGCTGTATGTTAAGAAATCGCTAAGATGTCGGTGGAAAGGCAGAAAGGGAAGTGCAGGGTTATGTGGGAGAGAGTTCATGTAAGAAAGTATGCGGAATTATGCGCGGGAAGGGTCTGGCTGCTGTTTCGATGGCTGATTCTGGCGGGAGCGACGGGAGTGATTGTGGGGCTGTTCGGAGGGCTGTTCGGCAGAAGCATCACGATGGTTACCGATTTCCGGACCGGCCATCCGTGGATGCTGTATCTGCTCCCTCTGGCCGGACTGGCGATTGTGGGGATGTACCGGCTGGATCCGTATAAGACAGGGACGAACCGGGTGCTGGAAGGGATCCAGTCCGGAGCCTATATTCCGCTGCGGATGGCGCCGCTGATTGCGGTGTCCACGATTGTCACGCACGCGTTCGGCGGTTCCGCCGGCCGGGAGGGAGCGGCGCTGCAGCTTGGAGGAAGCATCTCCGGTACTATCGGCAAGTGGCTGAAACTCGGCGAGTATGACCACCGGATCATGATTATGGCCGGAATGAGCGCGGGTTTTTCGGCCCTGTTCGGGACGCCTCTGACGGCGACGGTGTTCGCCATGGAGGTCACGAATGTGGGAATCATGCAGTATGCGGCGCTCGTGCCCTGCTGCGTGGCGTCGCTGGCGGCCAAGGAAATGGCGGAACTGGTGGGCGCCCACGGGGAGCATTTTACCCTCCCGTCCGTGGCGGTGTTCAACTGGAGAAACGTGCTCCTGGTCATCCTTCTGGCGCTGCTCTGTGCGGGGGTCAGCATCCTGTTCTGTACGGTGCTGCATCACATGGAGCACCTCTATCAGAAATGGATTCCCAATGAATGGCTGCGGGTGGCGGCAGGAGGATGTCTGGTTATCCTCATGACAAAGCTTCTGGGGACAGCCGATTATCTGGGAGCGGGAATGCCGGTGATTGAGCTTGCGATGGAAGGGCAGGTAGTTGCTGCGGCGTTTCTTCTGAAAATTGTATTTACAGGCGTCTCTCTTGGCAGCGGCTTCCGCGGCGGCGAGATTGTCCCCTCCCTCTTTGTCGGCGCAACGTTCGGCTGCCTGTTCGGGCAGGTGACCGGGATGCCCCCGTCGCTGGCGGCCGCCTGCGGCATGGCGTCCGTGTTCTGCGGGGTGACGAACTGTCCGATCTCGTCGCTTCTTCTGAGCTTTGAACTGTTCGGTTTCGGCGACATGTCCTTTTTCCTGCTGGCGGTGTGCATCAGCTATCTGGAATCCGGTTATTACGGCCTGTACCACAGCCAGAAAATCTTCTATTCCAAGACAGATATGCATGTGATGGATGTACATACGAAGGAGTGAGGGCGGAAAACCGTGCGCAAAGAACCTTTGCGTGACTTTTTCCGGGAAAAAGGTTACGATATGCCTGAGGTGATTCTATGGCAAACGTGGGAAAAAATATCCGTCTTCTGCGGAAACAAAAGGGTATGACCCAGGACGGTCTGGCAGAACTTCTGTATGTGAGCCGCCAGACAGTCTCCAATTATGAAAACGGAAGATCCAATCCGGACATTGACATGCTGGTCAGAATTGCGGAGGTGCTGGAAGCGGATGTGGATGCCCTGATCTTCGGCGTTCCGGTACCGCCGTCTGTGAGAAGAGAATGGTTCCGGCTGCTGTGCGGCGCTGCGTTGTTTCTGCTGCTGGGGATTCTCGATCTGCGTCTTGGCGCCTGGGCGGAAGAATGGCGGCAAACGATGTTTGATCTCGGCCCCTCTTTTGCGCTGCTTCTGCTCCTGCGGCCGCTTTTCTGCCTCGTTCTGGGCTGGACGCTTATGCAGACGGTCTCTCTTTTGTGGGGAACGAAGAGGCAGAGTGGGAAGCTTATCACAAGAATCTACTGGATTGTGCTGCTCCTGCTGGGACTTTATGCGTTTCTGATGGTTCCGTTCTGCGCGGAGAGGCTTTTTGCCAGCCGGCTGCTGCTTACGGCCCGGGATCACTCCGGGATTCCGACCTGGCTTCCGGCGTTCTGGGGCAATCTGGTGTTTTTTCTCTGGATCCCGCTGCAGAAATGCCGCTTTCTCTTCATTCCGGCCGGGGTTGTCCTGTGGAACGGCAGAGGAAAGAGGCTCTGAGCGAAAGCGGCGGAATGAGGACGCCGGCGGCGGTTTCCGTCAGGCGCCGGCAGTCTCCCGCACCGCGCAGCGGCGGTGCGGGTATGTTCGGTAAGAACCGGAGGAAGCGTCCGGAGCTTTGGCTGCTTTCCGTCACCGCCTGTCGGCGTCCGTTTTTTGAGAACGCATCATTTTCTGCGCCTTTTTCAGCGTTTCGTCCATCTTCTTTTTCTCCGCTTCGCTCTTTCCTTCCTTCATAATCTCAAAGATCAATTGAAATTCTTCCTGCGTAAACTGCAGGTTCTGCCGGCTGGCCGACGCGACGGCGCCGAACAGAATCGGCATGGCCTGCTTCTGATTTTTTCCGTCGATCTGTTCCGCCAGCTTGAGAAGAAAGGTCAGCTTGGCGGGAGAGATGTCCTTGATGCGCGGGTCCTGAAACCATTCCGGTATGTTCATGTATGATCCTCCTGTTGAAATTCCGTCGGCGCTCCCTGATACGGAGCCGGGCTGATTTGCCGTTCGATGCTGTTTCAGACGATTCCGTCGGATGACGCGCCGGGAGCGAAGGCGGAGCTGAAGCCTTCAAACATCTCCCGGTAGGTATCCATATTTTCAAAAATATCTGCAAACTGCTCCATCTGGGCCTGTTCCTCCGGAGGGAGGAGCCCTTTCATGCATTTCATCAGATTTCCCATGTCCGGAGACTGCTGGACGGGGGTGTTCCGATGGAAATATTCTATGGTCTTCTGCAGTTCCGTCCATTTGATGTAGATTGCCAGCATTTTCTGCATGCCGACAGGAAGAAAGGGCAGGAAGGCTTTCAGCATCTGCAGCTCTTTTGGAAGAATTGCTTCATCAAATGTCATGGCAGACCGCTCCCTGCGTCTTTCTTCAATATATGAACGGCCGCCGGAAATCATGCGGTTTCCGGGACCGGAATCTCAGGGAAACGCTGATGAAAGCGTTTCCCGAACCGGATTTGCGCTGCGAAGCAGCATTTCCCCGGCAAATCCGTGGGCATCCGCCAAAGGCTTTTAGGAAACGGTGGTTGAATCAGCATTTCCTCAAAGGGACAGCGGGCGAAAAGAGAGGGGCGCCGCAGTATGGAGACGCCCCGTGACCGTTAGCAGCATCCGCAGTTGTTGTTGCCGCACCCGCAGTTGTTGCCGCACCCGCAGTTGCTGCCGCATCCGCAGTTATTTCCGCCGCAGCTTCCGCCGAAACCGCCGCAGAAGAGAAGAAGCAGAATGATCCACCAGCAGCTGTCTCCGCCGAAACCGCTGTCGCATCCGCACCCGCCGTTGCCGCCGCCGAAGCCGTTGCCGCAGCACGAGAACAGAAGCAGGATCAGAATCAGGCATCCGCATCCGCTGCCGCCGAAGACTGAGCTGTTGCCGCCGCAGCAGCATCCGCAGTTGTTGTCGCAGCCGCAGCCGCAACCGTTCCTTGAACTTAAATCACCCATGAAGATAACCTCCAAAAACTATTTACACTTCATCATATGCAGAAGCGGTCAATTGTGCTATACTGAAAGCAAAAAGAAAAGGAGCTGCCGGAGACAGGTTTTTATGCTTCCCGTTCGGGGAGGGCGCTTCGGCGGCTGCAGCGAAATTACAGCAGGAGGAGATGGATATGCCGGCAACCTATGCACATTACGTGTTTGGGAAAAAGGTTTTTCAAAAGCTGCCAGAAAACATAAGACAGGAGGTCCGTCAGGGGAAGGATGCGTTTCTTCTCGGTCTGCACGGGCCGGATTTGTTATTCTATTATTATCCGGTGAGGAAGAACCGGATCAATCAGCAGGGCGTTGCCATGCACAAAAAACCGGCGGCAGATTTTTTTGACAGAGGAAGGATGTGCTGGAGGAAGGGAGAGGATCCGGCGCTGAGGGCCTATTTGTATGGGTTTTTGTGTCATTTTATCCTTGATCACGAGTGTCATCCGTTTGTAAATCAGTATGCGCAGGACAAGGGCCTAGGCCATCTGACCGTCGAAACGGAATTTGACCGCTATCTGATGGCGCTTGACCGGCGGCAGCCGCTGAATGAGGTTCCGGTGCATCATCTGATCAGCAGAGCGCATACGAGAAGACAGATTTCGCGGATGTTCGACGATGTGTCGCCGGAACAGATTGATACCTGCATCCGGCAGTTTCGTCTCGTCATTTCATTCTTTGTGTGCAGAAATCCCGTAAAACGGATTATGCTGAGAATGATTTCCAGAGTGATGGGACAGGACCACGGGCTCGGCGGCCTGATCATGGACGGCAGCGTCCATCCGTTCTGCGAGGAAAGCGACCGCTTTTTGAAGGAGCGTATGGAACATGCGGTGCTGACCGCGGTGGACGAGATACGGAAATACGCGAGGGTTCTAAGAACCGGCGGTCTTCTGTCCGACCGGCTGTATCAGAATTATGAGGAAGTGATATAAAAATAAGAGCGCAGAGCGTTAAGAAGGACAGGGAAAGGTGGTCAATATGGGAGTGAAAGCGGCATATATGGTTCCGCATCCGCCGCTGATTGTGCCGGAGGTGGGAAGAGGAGAAGAAAAGAGAATCCGCAGCACGACAGAGGCCTTTGAAGAAGTGGGAAGAAGGATCTGCAGGCAGAATCCGGATACGGTGATCCTGGTCTCGCCTCATCAGATTCTGTACGGAGATTATTTCCACATCTCTCCGGGAGTGGGCGCATCCGGAGATTTTGGCCGGTTCGGAGCAGGGCAGGTGAAGGTAGAAGCGGTCTACGACACGGAATTTACAGAAATGCTCTGTCAGTTTGCCGCCGGCGAGGGACTGCCCGCGGGGACGCTTGGCGAGCGGGAGAAAGCGCTGGATCACGGGACCATGGTTCCGCTGTATTTTATCAACCGGTACTGCAGGGATTACCGCCTGGTCCGGATCGGACTGTCTGGACTGTCCTTTGCGGAACATTACAGGCTGGGGCAACTTGTCAGGAGAACGGCGGAGGCGCTGGAGCGGAACGCGGTTCTGATCGGCAGCGGCGATCTGTCTCACCGGCTGAAAAAGGACGGTCCGTACGGATACCGAAAAGAGGGGCCGCAGTACGACAAAGCGATTATGGAGATTATGGAAAAGGGAGCGTTCGGAGAACTGCTGGAGATGCCGGAGGATTTCTGCGAGAAGGCAGGGGAGTGCGGGCACCGGTCGTTTGTGATTCTGGCGGGGGCGATGGACGGGCAGAGCGTCCGGAGCGAGCGCCTTTCCTACGAAGGGCCGTTCGGAGTAGGGTACGGCGTCTGCGCGTATGAGGCGGAAGGACCGGATTTTTCCCGTTGCTTTCTGGAGGCGTATGAAGAGAAGAAACGTCTGGAACGGCTCCGGCGCAGAGAACAGGAAGACGCTTACGTGCGTCTGGCAAGGGAGACGATCGAGCATTATGTGCGGACCGGACAGATCATCGGGACGCCGGAAGGGCTTCCGGAGGAGATGTGCGGACGCCGGGCAGGGGTTTTCGTGTCTCTGAAGAAGGACGGCAGGCTCAGAGGCTGTATCGGGACGATACAGGCGGTACAGTCCCACATTGCGGAAGAGATCATCTGCAACGCGGTCAGCGCGTGTTCCCGGGATCCCAGGTTCTCACCGGTGGGGCAGGAGGAGCTGGAACAGCTCACGGTCAGCGTGGATGTCCTGGGGGATACGGAGAAGATTGCTTCTCCCGGGGAACTGGATGCAAAGCGTTACGGAGTGGTGGTGACAAAAGGATACCGGCGCGGTCTTCTGCTCCCGAATCTGGAAGGGGTCGATACGGTGGAGGAGCAGATCGCCATCGCAAAGCGGAAGGCCGGCATAGGCGAACATGAAGAGGCGGAACTGGAACGGTTTGAAGTGGTCAGACATGTATAAAAGGACAAAACGGAGGAGAGAGAATGGACGCAGTCTGTCAGGTATGTATGCATCATTGCCATCTGAAACCAGGGCAGAGAGGACGGTGCCGCGCGAGGAAGAATGAGGGCGGGGAGATTGTGTGCGCCAATTACGGACAGGTGACTTCCCTGAATCTGGATCCCGTGGAGAAAAAGCCGCTCCGGCTGTTCTGTCCGGGAGGTCTGATCCTGTCCGTGGGCAGCTACGGGTGTAATCTGAGCTGTCCCTTCTGCCAGAACCATGAGATTTCCATGGCGGACGAAGAGACGGCAATGTTCCGGTATGCCTCTCCCGCGGAGCTGGTACAGAGGGCGGAAAAATACCGTCTCGTGGGAAATATCGGAATTGCGTTTACGTACAATGAGCCGCTGGTCGGCTGGGAGTACGTGCGGGATACCGCGAAGCTGATTCATGAACGGGGGATGAAGAACGTGCTGGTTACAAACGGGAGCGCGTCGCTTTCCGTGCTGGAGGCGCTTCTTCCTTATGTGGACGCGATGAACATTGATCTGAAAGGATTCCGGGAGGAATATTATCGGAAGCTTGGCGGGGATTTGGATACCGTGAAAGCGTTTATTGCCCGGGCGGACAGGGACTGCCATGTGGAACTGACGACGCTGATCGTCCCGGGAGAAAATGACGGACTCGAAGAGATGGAAGAGGAAGCCGCATGGATCGCCTCGGTGAACGCGGATATTCCGCTTCATGTCACCCGGTTCTTTCCCAGATACCGCATGACGGATCGGGATGCGACGGACGTACGGCGGGTGCATGCGCTGGCAGACGTCGCCAGGAACCGTCTCAAGTATGTGTTTGTGGGAAATTGCGGATAAGATATTCTATAGAAAATAAAAAAGCTCCCGACCGGATTTGAACCGGTGACCTACGCATTACGAGTGCGTCGCTCTACCGACTGAGCCACGGAAGCTTACTGCCTAACAGCAATGATTATTCTAACAGATGTGAAGCGGATTGTAAAGCCTTTTTTTGAAAAAATTTAAAAAATTTGGATTTTTGCCGAAAAATGCGGGGCCGGGAGGCGGACAAATCAGGTTGATATTTTTTTCCAAAAGACGTATACTCTTTACAGAGAGAAATATGAGGTTGAGGTGCGAAAGAATGATGGATTTTGGTGTTGCTGTTCCTGTGATCGCGTCGTTTGCCGTCAGCGCGGCGGCGGGGCCGATGGTCATACCTGTATTGAGAAAGCTGAAAGTCGGGCAGACCGTCCGGGACGACGGTCCGCAGACGCACCTGAAGAAAAACGGAACGCCGACCATGGGCGGTCTGATTTTTCTGCTCAGCGTAGTAGTGACCTCTCTGTTTTATGTCAGGGATTATCCGAGGATCATTCCGATTCTGTTCGTGACGGTCGGTTTCGGCATCGTCGGATTTCTGGATGATTATATTAAAGTCGTGCTCAAACGCTCGGAGGGTCTGACGCCGGGGCAGAAGATGGCCGGACAGATTCTTGTCACCGGAGTTTTCGCCTGGTATATGACGGCGCGGTCGGATGTGGGGCTTGAAATGCTGATTCCCTTCGGCGGCGGCCGGTGCCTGGATCTGGGCGCACTGTCCGTTCCGTTTCTGTTTTTCGTGCTGATCGGGACGGTGAACGGGACGAATTTTACGGACGGGCTGGACGGTCTGGCTTCCAGCGTCACGATTATGGTGGCGGTTTTTTTCACGGTCGTTGCCATAGGGACCGGGAGCGGGATTCATCCGGTGACCTGCGCGGTGACCGGCGGCCTGCTGGGATTTCTACTGTTCAACGTCTATCCGGCCAGCGTGTTTATGGGGGATACCGGTTCCCTTGCGCTCGGCGGGTTCGTGGCGTCGACGGCCTACATGCTCAGACTGCCGTTGTTTATTGTGATCGTGGGGCTGATTTATCTCGTTGAAGTGCTTTCCGTGATCATCCAGGTGAGCTATTTTAAGGCGACTCACGGAAAACGGTTTTTTAAGATGGCGCCGATTCATCATCATTTTGAAAAATGCGGGTGGTCCGAGACGCGGATTGTAGCGGTATTTTCCATTATAACCGCGCTTTGCTGCCTGGTGGCGCTGGCCGCTCTTTGAGGGAGCGGGTTCTTTTTCGGAAACAGCCGCATAGATTTTAGAGGAGAATCTTTTGATGGATATCTGATCTGAGAGGAGCGGCATGACAGTCAGAAGACGGACGGATACGAAAGAATCGGTGGATTATGTACTTTTGATTCTTGTTCTGATCCTGGTCGTGTTCGGGCTGGTTGTGCTCTACAGTACGAGTGCATATAACGGCAGGGTCAAATTCGCTGACCCTGCCTATTATTTAAAGAAACAGTTTTTCGCAACCAGCCTCGGACTGATGGGGATGTATCTGGTGTCCCAGGTGGATTACCGCAGATGGCAGTCGGCGGCCTGGGTTGGCTACGGAATTTCCCTTCTGCTGTCCACCGCTGTTTTGTTTATCGGCGACGAGTATAACGGTTCAAAGAGATGGCTGTCCCTGGGACCGCTCTCTTTTCAGCCCTCCGAGTTCGCGAAGCTGGCAGTTGTGGTGCTGCTGGCGTCCATCGTCAGCAAAAATGCCGTACATATGAAATCGTGGAAATATATGTTTCTGGTGATTCTGGAGGTGCTGCCGATTGTCGGTCTTGTGGGGACCAATAACCTGAGCACGGCCATCATTATTCTTGGGATTGCGGTCATCCTGATCTTTATTGCCAATCCCCGTTTCCTGCCCTTCATCGGTCTGGGCGGCCTGGGCGTCGGCTTCATCGGTATTTTTTTAAGCGTGGAATCCTACCGGCTGGAACGTCTTGCCATCTGGCGCCATCCGGAACTGTATGAGAAAGGTTATCAGACAATGCAGGGGCTGTATGCCATCGGTTCCGGCGGGATCTTCGGCGTGGGGCTTGGAAACAGCATGCAGAAGCTGGGATTTGTGCCGGAAGCCCAGAATGATATGGTCTTTTCGATCATATGTGAGGAAATGGGGCTTGCGGGGGCGTTTCTCGTGATCCTTCTGTTCGGCCTTCTGATCTGGAGGCTGATGGTGATCGCGACGCACATTCCGGAGCTGTTCGGCGCGTTTCTCGCGGCGGGGGTCATGGGTCATGTGATGATACAGGTGATTCTCAATATTGCAGTCGTTACCAATACGATTCCCAATACGGGCATCACGCTGCCTTTTATCAGTTACGGAGGGACGTCGGTCGTGTTCCTTCTGGCGGAGATCGGGCTGATTCTGAATGTTTCCAGACATATGAAAAAGGAACGCTGAAAGTCCGGGCGCATATACTGATATATAATGGCAGACCTGGAAACAGGTCCGGAGGGAATGGATTTGGACAGAAACAGACTGTATATCAAAGGCCCCCAGAGAATGCACGGAGAACTGCTGGTACAGGGCTCGAAAAATGCGGCTCTGCCGATTCTGGCGGCAACGCTTCTGGGAAAGGGAATTTTCATCATCCATCATTGTCCAAGAATATCGGATGTGGAACATATGCTGGAGCTTCTGGAGGACGCGGGCTGCAGGGTCCGCTGGGAAGGGCACATGCTGATCGTGGATACGAGGGAACTGTGCAATTACCGTGTGTCCGGAGAGGGAGCGGGGAAAATGCGCTCTACCGTCACGCTTCTGGGCAGCATCCTCGGACGGATGCACAGGGTGGAGATTCCGTATCCGGGGGGATGCACCATAGGAAAACGCCCCATTGATCTGCATCTTCGGGGGCTGGAGCAGCTCGGGGCGGTATTTGAACATCAGGAGCATACGCTCTCGGGCAGCGCCCGGCTGCTGCACGGGGCGCAGGTTTATCTGGATTTTCCGAGCGTGGGAGCTACGGAAAACGTGCTGCTGGCCGCAGTTCTGGCGGAAGGGACAACCGTGATTCACGGCGCCGCCATGGAACCGGAGATTGTAGAGCTTGCTTCGTTTCTGCGGAAGATGGGGGCGAATGTAAGCGGGGACGGGACGCCGGTGATCGTGATTAAAGGGGTGGAAAAGCTGCATGCGGCAGAATATATCATTCCGTCGGATCGGATTGTGGCGGGCACCTATCTGTTCGGCGCGGTGATGACGCAGGGGGAAATTCGGCTTCTGCACGTCCCGCTGAAGCATCTGGGGAAGCTTCCGGAGCTTCTGGAGCAGATGGGGGCGGTGGTGGAATCGGAGGAAGACTGGATTTATGTGCGGATGGACCGTCAGTGCAGATGCATACCCTATGTGGTGACCGCACCGTTCCCGGGCTTTCCCACCGATCTCCAGTCTGCGCTGATGGCGGCGCTGTCCACCGCGTCGGGGATGAGTTTTATTGAAGAGAAGATTTTTGAAGCGCGTTTTCAGATCGTGGAGGAGCTTCGGAAAATGGGAGCGTCGATTTCCAGCGAGGATTCCTTTGCCTTGATTGACGGGGACGCCAGGCTGCATGGGGCAAAAGTGGAGGCCAGAGAGCTGAGGGGCGGAGCGGCCCTGATCATGGCGGCGCTCGCCGCCGAGGGCGAGACCTGTATCTCCGGCATGGAATATGTGTGCCGCGGCTATGAAGACATCAACGAAGATTTGAAAAATCTGGGGATTATGCTATAATCAAGAAACAGGGATTTTACAAGATCAAAAGGTGACGGACAGTTTATGGCGGAGCAGGCGAAAAAGAGCGGATTCAGAAGAAAACTGATAGTGGCAGCGGCAGTACTGGCGGCAGCGTCCGTGCTGCTTCTGTCCTTTATCGGCGTGTTTCGGATTACAGAGGTGACGGTCGTCGGGAACGATTATTATACGAATGAAGAAATCGCGGAATTTATTGTCGGCGAAGGCTACCAGAGAAATACATTTTATCTGTATTTTCGCTATAAATATCAGAAGCATCCGAAGATTCCCTTTGTGGATGATTTTGAGGTGAATCTGGATTCTTTTCACAGCATTACCATTCGGATTTACGAAAAAAATATCGTCGGATATGTCCGATATCTGGGAAAAAACGTGTATTTTGACAAAGACGGGATCGTCGTGGAAAGTTCCGATGAGGTGATCGACGGGATTCCGATGATAACGGGGCTGTATTTCGACAATCTGGTTCTTTATCAGAGCCTGAGTGTGGAGGAACCGAAGATTTTTGACATCATACTGAATATCACGCAGCTTTTGAAAAAATATGAACTGGATCCGGACGAGATCCGTTTCGGAAATACGAATGAACTGTATCTGCAGCTTGGAGAAGTGCGGATTGCGCTGGGTGCAGGCGACAATCTGGAGGACAAGATCGCGCGAATCAGTCGGCTGGAGCCGGATCTGCGGGATAAAAGCGGTACGCTGCATATGGAAAATTACACGGATGAGAGTATGCACATTTCTCTGGAAGCTCTGCAGTGAGGATATGGCGGTATTGCGCAACAGTTCCTGTTTTTTTACGGAAAAAATGAAATTTTAGGTTGCGTAATTGAAAAAAAAAAGTTATGATAATATCAATGTATTGCAGGTCGACACAGGGGAAGTGTATTTGTAAGGAGGAATAACCTTGATAGAAATCATGACGAATGAAACGGAGGCGGCTGCCCGCATTATTGTGATCGGCGTAGGCGGGGCAGGCAACAATGCTGTAAATAGAATGGTGGAAGAAAAGATCGGCGGTGTGGAGTTTATCGGTGTGAATACGGATAAACAGGCTCTGAAGCTCTGTAAGGCGCCGGTCTCGCTTCAGATCGGCGAAAAGCTGACGAAAGGACTTGGAGCGGGCGCAAAGCCTGAGATCGGAGAAAAAGCGGCGGAGGAGAGCATCGAAGAACTGAAAGAAGCGATCCAGGGAGCGGATATGGTGTTCGTGACCTGCGGCATGGGCGGCGGAACCGGAACTGGTGCGACGCCTGTTTTAGCGCGTGCGGCCAAAGAGATGGGGATTCTGACGGTGGGCGTTGTGACGAAGCCGTTCCGCTTCGAGGCAAAACAGCGGATGAACAACGCGCTGGCGGGGATTGAGAAGCTGAAGGAATCGGTCGATACGCTGATCGTGATTCCCAACGACAAGCTGCTGGAGATCGTGGACAGAAGAACCACCATGCCGGAAGCGCTGAAGAAAGCGGATGAAGTGCTTCAGCAGGCGGTACAGGGGATCACGGATCTTATTAATCTGCCGGCGCTGATCAATCTGGATTTTGCGGATGTTCAGACGGTGATGACGGACAAGGGTATCGCTCATATCGGTATCGGTACCGCAAGAGGAGACGACAAGGCGCTGGAGGCCGTCAAGCAGGCGATCACCAGTCCGCTGCTTGAAACGACGATTGCGGGCGCGAGCCATGTAATCATCAACGTATCCGGAGACATCTCCCTGATTGACGCGAACGAGGCGGCAAGCTTTGTGCAGGAACAGGTGGGAGAAGATGCGAATGTTATCTTTGGCGCCATGTACGACGCGAACAATTCGGACGAGGTCAGCATTACGGTAATTGCCACAGGTCTGCGGGAGAGCGGCAGCAGGCAGGGGGGAGTTACGTCTTACCGTACGGTCAATACGAGGACGACACAGACGACTGCCGGAACAGGTCAGAGCACTTATGGCAAAACGGTGCCGGAGCCAAGAAGACAATCGGTTCAGCCGCTGCCTGGACTCAAGACATTCAAGCGGCCGGAAAGCACGGTGGAAGAGCAGGAAATCAAAATCCCGCAGTTTTTTCAGAAGAACAGATAGAGACAAAAGCGGAGAATCCTGCATGGCAGGATTCTTTTGTTATGCACACGGGCGTCCAGAGGAAAGATGTCAGCAGGCTGACGGACGCCCGGTGCGCGGGCTGGGAAAGCCATTCCCAGCCCGATAGGAGACACGGGCGTCCAGAGGAAAGATGTCAGCAGGCTGACGGACGCCCGGTGCGCGGGCTGGGAAAGCCATTCCCAGCCCGATAGGAGACGCGGGCGTCCAGAGGAAAAATGTCAGCAGGCTGACGGACGCCTGGTGCGCGGACAGGGAACGCTGTTCCCTGCCCGATGAGAGACGCGGGCCGGGCGAACCTCTTGTCCGGCCCGTTTTGACAGCAAAGGAGCAGAGACGGTGAAGGATAGAAAGATTACAGGGCATACGGGGCTTACCTGTCTGCTTGGAAGTCCGGTGGCGCACAGCGTGTCGCCGGCGATGCACAATGAGGCGTTCGCCTATCATGAGCTGGACTATGTGTATCTGGCTTTTGACGTTTCGCCGGAAAAGTTCGATCAGGCGGTTGACGGGCTGACGGCGGTGAATGCCCGGGGGTGGAACTGTACGATGCCCCATAAAAGGCGGATGTACGAACGGGCTGACGTGCTGTCGGAGGAGGCGCAGTTGATCGGGGCGGTCAATACGGTCGTACAGAACGACGGCGTGCTGACCGGCTATAATACGGACGGCAGAGGGTATATGAGAGCGGTCAGAGCGGCGGGGCATGAGATTGCCGGCGAAAAGATGACGGTTCTGGGCGCGGGCGGCGCGGCGTCCTCCATCCTTGCGCAGGCAGCGCTGGACGGAGTGTCCGCGATTGACCTGATTGCCAGAAGAGGGAAATCCTGGGACGCCGTGCAGGAAGTGGCGGACCGGGTGAACCGCCGCACGGACTGCGAGGTGCGGATGTATGAACTCAGAGACGAAGAACAGATGAAGAAGAGCATCCGCGAGAGCCGTATCCTCGTGAATGCGTCTTCGGTGGGCATGAGTCCCCGCGAAGAAGGATGCCTGGTGCCGGATGAACGCTTTCTCTATCCGGAGCTGATCGTGTCGGACGTCATCTACCATCCGGGAAAGACCAGGCTTTTGCAGATGGCGGAGAGGGTTGGCTGTCCGGTATTTAACGGCATGTACATGCTCCTGTATCAGGGTGCTTACGCGTTCGAGCTCTGGACCGGCAGAGAGATGCCGGTGGAACTGGTCAGGGAGAAGTATTTCGGATAAGGACGGGAATGATTATGAAGAAAACATTTCGGACGGGGACCGTGGTCATCGGAGAAGGCGTTCCGAAAATCTGCGTGCCGGTCGTGGCCGGAAGCCGGGACGGCATATGGAAGAAAGCGGAAGAGATCGCCTCTCTTCCGGTGGATATCGTGGAATGGCGGGCGGATTTTTATGAACAGGCCGACCGGCCGGAGGAAGTGCGAAGGACGCTTGGAGGGCTCAGAGAACGGCTGGGAGAAAAAGCGCTTCTCTTTACCTTTCGGACGAAAGGAGAAGGGGGGCAGCGGGAGGCTGCTTCGGAATATTATTATCGTCTGAATGAAGCCGCGGCGCTTGGCGGAGCGGATCTGGTGGATGTTGAGGCGTATTTTGACAGAGACCGGGAGCGGACGGCGGCAGAGATCGGGCGGCTTCAGAGCAGAGGATGCCGCGTGATCGGGTCCAGCCATGATTTTGACCGCACTCCGCCGACGGACGAGATGGTGAAGCGTCTCCGGTATATGGAAGCGCTGGGGGCGGATGCGGTGAAGCTGGCGGTGATGCCGGCGGGGCGGGAAGACGTGCTGCGCCTTCTGGAGGCGACCATACGGGCGGACGCGGAACTGTCCGTCCCGGTCGTCACCATGTCTATGGGACGGATAGGGCTCATAAGCCGTCTCTGCGGAAGCCTGACCGGTTCTGCGATGACCTTTGCGTCGGTGGGCAAGGCGTCCGCTCCGGGTCAGATTCCCGCAGAACAGATGACGGAGGCTCTGGCTTTGCTGGGATACGGCGGATGAAGGAAGCGCGGCGCTGTTTTTGTCGTTTTATAGGGACAAAAAAAGCCACGCAGCCGCAGAATACGACAGAGATTTTAATGCGTTCTCCCTATAATGGTGATTACCATAAGAGAGAGGGTGGCAAGTGTACTATGAAGTTTATGTAGATGTACTGTTTGTAAAAAATCTCTGGATCAATGCGATGCTGCTGTGCCTGACCGCATGGGCGGAACAGGAGAAGATAAAATTCTGGCGGGTTGCGGCGGCGGCGGCGACAGGCAGTCTGGGTGTCTGTCTTCTGTATATCGCATCGGCATGGCTGTCGGGGATCCATTACATCCTCGGATCACTGATTCTGGCGGCTGGGATGACCAGAATCGTCTGTTCCGGGAGGAACGGTTTTCTCAGACGGATGTTCTGCCTGTACATGGAGAGTTTTCTGCTGAATGGGCTTCTCCAGTATCTGGAGCGGTTTCACCGGCTGGGCGGAGTGTGGTTTGCAGTTTTCAGCAGTATATCTGCAGCAGTTTTAATGGCAGCGGAGTACATATGGAGGGACATAAAAAGAGAAAAAACAAGGACTTTTTCTGTCGTTCTGCATTACGGGGCGTGCCGGATACGCGTGAAAGCGCTGTATGACACCGGCAATGGTCTGTATGATCCCGTCAGCCAAAAGGCAGTGAGCATTCTGGACGGGGAAGCGCTGGAGAGGCTTCTTCTGGAATCCGGGAAGGAGCGGCTTATGCGCTGCATTCCCTATGATACCATATCCGGACACGGAATGCTGGAAGGTTATGTGCTGGACGGGATGGAGCTGGAAGCGGGGGGTGAGAAGCAGTGGATCCCGCGGCCTCTGATCGCGCGTATGCCGAATAAAAGCAGACAGTATGAGCTTATACTTCATCGTGACCTGCTTTCCTCATAAGAGGAGGCATTATGATCATTAAGGTAACGATACCACATCAGATTCAGCTAAAGGTAGCGCCAAAATTCAAAAGCATGTTTTTCTCCAAAAAAGGGGAAATTCATTATATCGGAGGAGCGGAGATTCTGCCGCCTCCTTTGAACGCGGAAGAAGAGAACCGTGCGATCCTCGGACTGGAGACGGATCAGGAGGAGCAGGCAAGGGCGAAACTGATCGAACACAATCTGAGACTGGTCGTTTACATAGCCCGAAAATTTGACAATACGGGGGTGGGAGTAGAGGATCTGATCTCGATCGGCACGATCGGTCTGATCAAAGCCATCAATACGTTTAACCGTAGCAAAAATATCAAGCTGGCAACCTACGCTTCCCGCTGCATTGAGAACGAGATTCTGATGTATTTGAGACGGAACAGCAAGGTGCGGATGGAAGTGTCGATTGACGAGCCGCTGAACGTGGACTGGGACGGGAATGAACTGCTTCTGTCCGATATTCTGGGAACGGACGAAGACATTATCTACCGGGATCTGGAGGATGAAGTGGAGCGGAAGCTTTTGAAGAAAGCGCTGTCGAAGCTTTCCAGAAGGGAGAAAACCATCATTGAGCTGCGCTTCGGACTGAACCATCCGGCAGGAAAGGAGATGACCCAGAAGGAGGTAGCAGACCTGCTCGGCATCTCCCAGTCCTATATCTCCCGGCTGGAGAAGAAGATCATCGGGCGACTGAAGAAAGAAATCGTCAAATATGAATGACTATTTCAGATAACTTTTCATGGTCTTCAGGGCATTTTTCTCCAGACGGCTCACCTGCGCCTGGGAGATGTGAATCTCTTCCGCGACCTCCATCTGGGTTTTTCCTTCAAAGAACCGCAGGTTGATGATGTGATTCTCCCGGGGACTTAACCGTTTCATGGCTTCGGAGAGCGAGAGGTTTTCCACCCAGTTTTCTTCCTTGTTTTTGCGGTCGCTGATCTGATCCATCACATAGAGCGTGTCGCCGCCTTCGGTGTAGACCGGATCGTAGAGGCTGACCGGACTCTGGATGGCGTCGAGGGCATAAACGATGTCTTCTTTGGGGATGCCGATGGCGTCTGAGATCTCCTGAATGGTCGGCTCTTTTGAGTTTTCCTTCAGGAGATTTTCCTTGGCGTAGATGGCCTTGTAGGCGGTGTCTCTGAGTGATCTGCTGACACGGATGCTGTTGTTGTCCCTCAGATAGCGGCGGATTTCGCCGATGATCATGGGTACGGCGTAGGTGCTGAATTTGACGTCCATGGTACAGTCAAAATTGTCGATTGCCTTCATCAGCCCGATGCAGCCAATCTGGAACAGGTCGTCCACATTTTCATTGCTGGAAGCAAAACGCTTGATGACGCTTAATACCAGGCGGAGATTTCCCTTAATGTACAGTTCTCTGGCTTCTTTATCTCCTTTCTGAATACGTTCGAAAAGCATCTTTTTTTCCTCGTTGGTAAGAAGCGGTAGTTTGGATGTATTGACTCCGCAGATTTCAACCTTGTTTACAACCATTGATCTTCCTCCTGCAGCATCGTCTCTGATATATAAGAGCATTTCCCAAAATGATCTGCTTATGCAGCCGGAGTTCAAATTAAAAATGGCAAAATCTGTGTATCAGGAGACCGGGCTGCCGGAATGTTTTACGGGACAGAGAACGTCCTCTGCGCAGACTTCCACGAGGATGATATCCGGTCCGATCTGACAGATCCGCTTCCAGGGGATGATGTACTGCTGATCCGGTCCCAGAATCCCCAGAAACCGGCAGGGCCCGGGAACGACGATAGCAGTGATGCAGCCTTTGCATTCGTCGAAGATCAGGTCGCACACTCTTCCCAGCCGTTTGCAGTCGCAGCGGTTGATTACGTCTTTTTCTTTTAATTCACAAAATTTCATGCGGCGTTTCCTGACATTCCTTTTTAATAGTATATGCGGACATTGACAGAAAAGTCTGTCATGATATATACTTGGATTGTACAGAGGATCTCTGCGGGCGGGGATTGGGATGCGTCCAAAGGGGGGACCGTCGCGAAAAGCGCGCCGGCGGCGGTCTGTTTACAGGCAGAGAAGGAGGTGCTCCTGATGAAATGTCCGTACTGCGGAAAAGACAATACAAGAGTCATTGATTCCAGACCGGCGGACGACGGCGGTTCCATTCGCCGTCGGAGAGAATGCGACGTCTGCGGACGTCGTTTTACGACTTATGAAAAGGTGGAGACTATACCGGTCATCGTGATCAAAAAAGACAATAATCGGGAAACATATGACCGCTCCAAGATTGAAGCAGGCGTTATCCGTGCCTGTCACAAGCGTCCGATCTCCGCAGGTCAGGTCGGCGCTCTGGTGGACGAGATCGAAGCGGTTATTTTTAATAAAGAAGTCAGGGAGATCTCCACAAGCGAGATCGGAGAGCTGGTCATGGAAAAGTTAAAGAAGCTGGATTCGGTCGCTTACGTGAGATTCGCTTCCGTTTACCGGGAATTTAAGGACGTGAATACGTTCATGGCCGAACTGAAGAAGATTGTGGAGTAGAAGGATGAAGAATATAATCCTGATCGGGTTTATGGGCGCCGGAAAGACGACCGTGGGAAGGTTCCTCGCCTGGGAAAAAAAGATGAAATTTGTCGATACGGACGAGCGGATCGTATTGGAGCAGGGGATGGAGATCCCGGATATTTTTGCGCAGAAGGGCGAGGGATTTTTTCGGGATCTGGAGACGGAGCTTCTGACGCGCATGCAGGAGGATACGTGTGATGCGGTGATTTCCGTGGGCGGAGGAATGCCGGTAAGGAAGCAGAACAGAGCGCTTCTGAGAAGTCTTGGCTGCGTGATCTATCTGTCCGCGTCGAAGCAGACGATTCTCGAACGGGTCAGGAATGACGGCAGCCGTCCGATGCTGGCGGGAGGCGGTCTGGAGGAAAAAGTGGAGCGTTTGATGAGAGAGCGGGAAGGGTTCTATCGGAGGGCGGCGCACATTGACGTGACGACGGACGGACGCAGCGTCCGTCAGGTGCTGAAAATCATTGAACAGGAAACGAGAAGATTCAGGTGAGAAGATGATGGTCGATATTCCCATGAGGCCCCGGGGAGCATATGACAGAAATACGCTCTCCTCTATAAATACGCAGAAGACAGGGCGCGTTTACAGCGCGCAGAATATAGGAGAAATGAACGGCGGGCGGAGGGACTCTGAAGCCAAAAACGGCGGGAGTATGCCCGGAGCGCACGTCCAAAGCCGGCAGGCGCCGTTCGCGCGGATGACGGTCCCGTCCCTCGTCCATCCCCTGCAGAAGGGGCAGAAGTCCGCTCTCTTTTTGTCGGGGGCGCCCCGTCAGGTGGATGTCTGTCTGGGATGGAACTGTACGGATGCCCGGTGCGATGTGGATGTATCCGCGTTTCTGCTGGGAGAAAGCGGAAAGGTGATCGGAGACGACTGGTTTGTTTTCTATGGACAGACGAAGAGTCCGGACGGACGGGCGGTTTTCCTGCCGGACGGTTCGGAGGACCGGGAAGTGATCCGGCTGGATCTGGCAAAACTGGATTCGAGGGTGAAAAAGATCGTGTTTGTGCTGACGATCAATGAGGCTTTTGAGAAGAAACTGCATTTCGGGATGCTTGGGGACGCTTATATCCGGATTCTCGATCATGGGAGCCGGGAGGAACTTCTGAGCTTTTCCATGACGGACTATTATACAAACGTTATTTCCATGATGATCGGGGAACTGTATCTCCACAACGGAAGCTGGAAATTCCACGGAATCGGAAATGGCGTGGCGAAGGATCTTGCCGGACTGTGCGCTCTGTACGGAGTCCGGACGAGCTGAAGACGGAAGGGGACAGGATTGAGATGCTTTCATTTGAGACTGTAAATGAACTGACGCTGAAGGTAACGTGCAGCGGAAACGACGTGCTTTTTACCAAGGCGGGGGCTTTTATCGCGGGAGAGAGTGCGGGAGGGAAGAATTACCGCTTTGAGAAGGTGCTTCTCGGCCCGCAGGGGAATCTTGGACAGGCGGCGCTGGGTTCCATCATCCGCCGGGTAACCGGAGAAAATCTTCCGCTCATGAAGGTGAACATGAACGGTGACTCCGTAACCTATTACGCCAGCAACGGGCAGCATGTATTTATCTATCAACTGGCGTTCGGGGAGATGATCTCGGTGGAGTCCGAAAATATCCTGGCGTTTACGCAGGACTGCAAGTACGACGTGCGTTTCATCGGATGCGGTGTCCTCTCACAGAAGGGGCTTGCAACCTCGCTCTTCACGGGGAACGGCAGCAACGCGTACGTGGCGGTTCTGTCGGACGGGAATCCCATCGTTCTGAGCAACGTTCAGAACCGGAACACCATATCGGTGGACCCGGACGCCGTGATCTGCTGGATGGGGCAGGGATACTGTGATCCTCAGGTGAAAGCGGATCTCTCATGGAAAAACCTGATCGGGCAGGCGTCCGGAGAGTCTTATGCCTTCGAGTGGAGCGGAAACCAGCCGGTGTCGGTGGTGGTTCAGCCGTCGGAGCGCAGGGGCGGCGTGTCCGTAACCATGGATTAGGCGGCGTTGCTTCCCATGCCGCCCGGACGCCTGATGCGGTCAGATCATCCTTCCAGACCCCGCTTGCGCTTAATGAGAGGACGCAGCGGTACTAAGGCGCGTGTGAAGACCGCGCCTAAGGACCGGCGCCTCTCAATGGGTCTTTCAGGATGATCTGACCACATCAGGCTGAAAACCGGCAAGGGTGAGCGGGCGGACATCGTAAGGCGGAATCTGTAGCAGAACCCATAAAAAATCTGCTTGCACTTTGGAAAATTATGTGATAGACTGTAGAAGTTGAGAGCGCAGGAGTGGCGGAATGGCAGACGCATCAGACTCAAAATCTGACGTAGGTGACTATGTGTGGGTTCAAGTCCCATCTCCTGCATCTTACGGCGCGAAATCGAACCGCAGCGGTTTGGGTTTCGCGCCGTTTTTCATGCGCGGGATACGACTGCCTTGCAATCCCCGGCCGCATTCGTTATAATGGACCCTGACAGATGCCTGCAGTCGGGCATCATTTATGAGAGTCATACGCCGCAGACGTGCCGCGGCGTGTGAGAGCAGGAGCGGGAGTATGAACTGTAAAGAGACTCAGCGGCTTCTGGTGCCCTATATTAACGGGGAACTGGAGGAGAGAGAGGAAGAAGCGTTTGTACGGCATATCCGTCATTGTCCGGAGTGCTACGAGGAACTGGAAGTCTATGCGACGGTATTTGCGGGCATCCGGCAGTTGGACGGTGCGGAGGAGCAGATCGATTACCGGACGCTGGTGGAGGATTCGCTGGATAACTCGGAGGAAGATGCCATTGATGAGCACTTTCTTGGAACCTATACGTTTTTACTCAAGACAGCGGCGACGGTGGTGCTGTTCTATATGATGGTGAGGTGGTTTTTTTAATGAGTGAGAAGATCGTGCTGATCGACGGGCACAGTATTATTCACCGGGCGTTTTACGGGGTGCCGGATCTGACGAATGCGGAGGGACTCCATACGAACGGAATTTACGGATTTCTGAATATCCTGTTCCGCATTCTGGATGAAGAAAAGCCGGATTATCTGGCGGTGGCCTTCGACCTTCCTGCGCCCACGTTCCGGCATCAGATGTACGATGCCTACAAAGGGACCAGAAAAGCGATGCCGGAGGAGTTACGGGAGCAGATTCCGGTGCTGAAAGAGCTGCTCGGGGCCATGAACATCCCTCTTTTGATGATGGAGGGCTATGAGGCGGATGACCTTCTGGGAACCGTGGCGGGAAAGAGCGAGGCGCAGGGCCTTGACACCGTGATCGTCTCCGGGGACCGGGATCTTCTGCAGATTGCCACGGATAAGATTATGATCCGGATGCCGAAGACCCGGAAAGGCGTGACGGAGATCGAGAATTATTACGCGGAGGACGTGCTGGCGGCCTATCAGGTGACGCCGCCTCAGATTATCGAACTGAAGGCGCTGATGGGAGACGCGTCCGACAATATTCCCGGAGTTCCGGGGATCGGGGAAAAAGGAGCCACGGCGCTGATTACCGCTTACGGAACGATTGAGAACGCGTATGCCCATGTGGAGGAGATTAAACAGAAGCGCACCAGAGAGGCTTTGCGGGAGCATTACGACATGGCCGTGATGAGCAAAAAGCTGGCGACGATCTGCGTGGAGGCGCCGGTTGCGCTGGACCTTCAGGAGGCGAGGCTGACGGATCCTTACACGGAGGAGGCCTACGAGTGGTGCCGGAGGCTGAATTTCCGCAAATATCTGGAACGGTTCGAGAAGAGAGGAACGCAGATGCCGGCCGGCATCCGGCCGGAGGCGGAGAGAATCGAAGATCCTCAGAGGGCGGAAGAAATCTTCGCGCGGGCAATGGGGCAGGAGCGGATTGCCTTTGAATTGATGCGGCAGAAAAAAGAAGGCGGACTGACGCTGATGCTGTCGGAGTCCGGCTACGGGATGACGACCGCGGAGGAAGAACTCCATATCTCGCTGGCATTGTCCGAAAGCGAAGTCTATGATCTGGCAGAAGGAAAACTGCTGACAGCGGAATTTCTGCTGGAGCGGATGAAACAGGCGGTGGAGGCGGTGCCGCTTTGCGCGACGTCCGATGTGAAAAAGATTCTGAGCTGCCTGGAGCCGGAGAATAAGAAACATTTGTTTGATATTGAAATAGCGGCCTATCTGATGAATCCCCTTGCCAGCCGGTACGCCCATGAAGATATGGGCAAACCGTATGCGGCGCAGACGACCTGGAAAAGAGCGTCGCTTCTGCTTTCGCAGTTGGAAGAAAGCGGTATGAAGAAGCTGTTTGACGAGATTGAGATGCCGCTGGTATTTACTCTTTACGACATGGAGCAGGCGGGAATCCGGGTCAACGCGGAGGAACTCAGGCGGTATGGGGAAGCGCTGGTGGGCCGGATCGGGGAACTGGAGCAGCAGATTCACGAGGCGGCGGGGGAGCGTTTTAATATCAATTCGCCCAAACAGCTGGGAGTGATTCTGTTTGAGAAGCTCGGGATGCAGGGAGGAAAAAAGACGAAGACCGGTTACTCCACTTCGGCGGAAGTGCTGGACAAGCTGGCTCCGGAACATCCCATTGTGAGAGACATTCTGGAATACCGGCAGCTTACCAAATTAAAATCCACTTATGCGGACGGGCTGGCCGGCTGCATCGCCGAAGACGGGCGGATTCACAGCAATTTTAATCAGACGATCACCGCTACCGGAAGGATCAGCAGTACGGAGCCGAATCTTCAGAATATTCCGGTTCGTATGGAACTGGGCAGGCTGATCCGGAAAGTCTTTATCCCCAGAGAGGGCTGCGTGTTCGTGGATGCGGATTATTCCCAGATCGAGCTGCGGGTGCTGGCGCATATGTCCGGGGACGAGACGCTGATCGAAGCCTACCGTCAGGCGGAGGACATCCACCGCATAACCGCTTCCCAGGTGTTTCATGTGCCTTTTGAGGAAGTGACGCCTCTGCAGAGACGCAACGCGAAGGCGGTGAATTTCGGCATCGTCTACGGGATCAGTTCCTTCGGACTTTCTCAGGATCTGGACATTTCCCGCAAAGAAGCGGGAGAGTATATCCGCCGGTATTTTGAAACCTATCCGGGAATCAAAGGATTTCTGGACGGACTGGTGGAGGAAGCGAAGGAGCGGGGCTTTGTGACGACCATGTACGGAAGACGGCGCCCCATACCGGAGCTGAAATCCTCAAATTTTGCCCAGCGTTCTTTTGGAGAGCGGGTGGCGATGAACTCGCCGATTCAGGGTACCGCCGCGGACATTATCAAAATTGCCATGATTCGGGTTCATGACCGGTTAAAGAAGGAAGGCCTGAAATCCAGGCTGATTCTGCAGGTGCACGACGAGCTTCTGATCGAGGCGTTTGAGGAGGAAGCGGAGCAGGTGGAGAAGATTCTGCAAGAAGAGATGCAGCAGGCGGCGGATCTGAGCGTGGCTCTGGAGATTGACATGCACAGGGGAAAGAACTGGTATGAGGCAAAATAGATGAAAGTCATAGGAGTAACCGGAGGAGTCGGGGCCGGGAAAAGCACGGTTCTTCGCTATCTGGAGGAGCGGTATCGCGCCCGGGTGATTCAGGCGGATCAGACCGGGCATGAGGTCATGGAGCCGGAGGAGGAGGCTTACGGCCGCGTGGTGGCGGAGTTCGGCGGGCAGATTTTGTCCGCGGACGGCCGGATTGACCGCGGGGTCCTGAGCGGGATCGTGTTTGCAGACGGAGAAAAGCTGAAAAAACTGAATGCTATCGTGCATCCGGCAGTGAAAAAGGAGATTTTAAAGCGCATCGCGCAGGCTGCCGCGGAGAACGAAGCGTATACGGTCGTGGAGGCGGCGCTGTTTTTCGAGGAAAAATATGATGCATTCTGCGATGAAACGTGGTATATTTATACGCATGAGGCAGAAAGGCGCAGACGGCTGAAACGCTCAAGAGGCTACTCGGACGAACGCATTGATCAGATCGTCCGGAACCAGAAAAGCCACGAGGAGCTGTTAAAACGATGCGACTGCGTCATTGACAACAACGGGACTGCAGAAGACACCTGCCGTCAGATAGACAAAAGGATGAGAGATTAGATGAGATTATGCAGTATTGCCAGCGGCAGCAGCGGGAACTGTATCTATACGGGAAGCGGTCATACGCACCTGCTGGTGGACGCGGGTATCAGCGCGAAGAGGGTGGAGGCAGGGCTTCGTGCGCTCCAGGTGGACGGAAAAGAGATCGACGGACTTCTGATTACCCATGAACATTCGGATCATATTCAGGGCGCGGGGGTGCTGGCGCGCAGATACGGGATTCCGATCTATGCGACCGGCGGGACCATTGCCCGGATGAAGACGGTGAAAAGTCTGGGAGCCGTCGATGAGAGCCTGTACCATGTGATCTGTGCGGACCGGCGTTTTACGATCGGGGATGTGGAGGTGGAGCCTTTTTCGGTCTCCCACGACGCGGCGGAGCCCGTGGCTTACCGGTTTACCTGCGGGAACCGAAGCGTTGCGGTGGCCACGGATATGGGCGTCTATACGGATTACATAGTGGAGCGTCTGCAGGGGCTGGACGTTCTTCTTCTGGAGGCGAACCATGATATCCGCATGCTGCAGGCGGGGCCGTATCCGTACCTGCTGAAGCAGAGGATTCTGGGGGAATGCGGACACCTGTCCAACGAGAGCGCGGGGCAGCTTCTGTGCAGGCTTCTGCACGACCGGATGAAGAAGATCTATCTGGGGCATCTGAGCAAAGAGAATAATTACGCGGAGCTGGCGTACGAGACGGTGAAGCTGGAGATCGATCTGGGAGCGGTGAAATACAAAGCCGGAGATTTTGATATTCAGGTGGCAGAAAGGGACTGCCGCTCGGAGATCTGCGAGTGGTAGAGCGGGCGCGCTTCGCCGGCCGGCGGCTGCCGTGAGAGCGGCAAAGCGCTCTGGAAAGGAGACAGGATGAAGAAATTTATTATTACGGTAGTGGGACATGATACGGTGGGAATTATTGCAAAAGTGTGCACCTATCTTGCCGGGAAACAGGTGAATATTCTGGATATCTCTCAGACAATCGTGAGCGGGTATTTTAACATGATGATGATTGTGGACGCGGAGCAGGTTGCGGATATGACGAGCATGTCCCGGGAACTGGAAGCGCTGGGAAATGAGATCGGGGTGATGATCCGCTGTCAGCATGAAGATATTTTTTATATGATGCACCGTGTATAATACAGCGCCTTTTCGTATCATACGGACATAGGATCGGAAGAGCGGCTGTAAAACCTTGATGCAGGATTTTGATAAGGAGAGACTATGATTAATATTCAAGAGGTCCTGGAGACAAACAAGATGATCGATCAGGAAAATCTGGATGTGCGCACGATCACACTCGGGATCAGTCTGCTGGATTGTATTGATTCGGATCTGGATCGTGTAAAGAAGAAGATTTATGAGAAGATCACGACGACGGCGAAGGATCTGGCGGCTACCGGGCAGGCGATCGAAGCGCAGTACGGGATCCCCATCGTAAATAAACGGATCTCGGTGACGCCGATGGCCCTTGTGGGAGGCGCGGCGTGCCGGACTTCCGAAGATTATGTGGAACTGGCAAAAGTGCTGGATGATGCGGCGCGGACGGTAGGCGTTAATTTTCTGGGCGGATTTTCCGCACTGGTATCCAAAGGGATGACAAAGAGCGACGAGCTTCTGATGCACGCGATCCCGAAAGCGCTCTCGCAGACAGAGCGGGTGTGCAGTTCCGTGAATCTTGGTTCCACCAGAACCGGAATCGACATGGACGCGGTGAAGCTGATGGGTGAGATTATCCGGGAGACGGCGGAGCTTACGAAGGAACGGGATTCTCTGGGTTGCGCCAAACTGGTGGTCTTCTGCAACGCGCCGGATGACAATCCTTTTATGGCGGGAGCGTTTCACGGCGTGACGGAGGCCGACGCGGTGATCAACGTGGGCGTCAGCGGTCCGGGAGTGGTGAAGACGGCGCTGTCGCAGGTGCGCGGCGCGAATTTTGAAGTTCTGTGCGAGACCATCAAAAAGACGGCTTTTAAAGTCACCCGCGTGGGGCAGCTGGTTGCGCAGGAAGCGTCAAAGCGGCTGGGGATTCCTTTTGGAATCATTGACCTTTCGCTGGCGCCGACGCCGGCGGTGGGAGACAGCGTGGCGGAAATCCTGCAGGAGATCGGTCTGGAATATGCCGGCGCGCCTGGAACGACAGCGGCGCTGGCGCTTTTGAACGATCAGGTGAAAAAGGGAGGCGTCATGGCGTCGTCCTATGTAGGAGGATTGAGCGGGGCGTTCATCCCGGTCAGCGAGGATCAGGGAATGATCGACGCGGTTCAGGCGGGCGCCCTGACGCTGGAAAAGCTGGAGGCCATGACCTGCGTCTGCTCCGTGGGACTTGATATGATCGCCATTCCCGGAGATACCAGCCCGGCGACGATCTCCGGAATCATAGCGGATGAGATGGCGATCGGCATGGTCAATCAGAAGACGACGGCGGTGCGCGTCATTCCGGTGATCGGGAAAAAGGTAGGAGATATGGTGGAATTTGGAGGGCTTCTGGGCTACGCCCCGGTGATGCCGGTCAATCCGTATTCCTGCGAGGCGTTTGTCAACCGCGGAGGCAGGATCCCGGCGCCGATTCACAGCTTTAAAAACTGACGTGTAAGGCGGCAGGCCGGGCAAATTGATACTTGACAGACAGGAGCGGAGTTTCTATAATAAAAGACGTGCAGAGAATGCTGTGCCAAGTGCGTGTGCTGCGCACGAAGAGGGAATCAGGTGCGAGTCCTGAGCGATCCGGTCACTGTATTCGGAGAGTCTGTCTTCATGATCCCATTGCATAACCCGCTGAGACATGTGAGAAGGGGAAGACAGGCGCTTGATCCGTAAGTCAGGAAACCTGCTTGGCATATGAGATGAGCTTCCGTGCAAGGCTTTCCATCCGGCGGACAGAGAAGAATGGCGCTTTTCTGTTCTGATGAGTCGGCTTGTGGGTTAAGGCGGCTTTTGCTGACGAATCTCATGCAGTGATGCACAGACATAAAGGCGGATGAGTATGCGTTACCTCCACGAAAACAACCGCATGTGAATGGCACATCCGACAGACAGAGGCTCCCCCGCGGCGCAGGTTTCCTGAACATCCTGTTTCCGCGGGGGAGCCTCTGTCGTCGGATGGTTTTTCAGGCCGGCTTTCCGGTGCAGAAGCGCCGGGCGGGGCAGGCTACGGGGCGGGATCTTCCTCCGCCATCCGGTAGCCGACGCCGATTTCCGTGAAAATATAAATCGGTTCCGCCGGATTCGGCTCGATTTTCCGCCGGATATTGGCCATGTTCACCCGCAGGATCGTATTGTCATTTTCGGAGTAGGGGCCCCAGATATGTTCGATCAGGCGGTCGTAGAGAAGGACTTTGCCGGAATTTCTGGCCAGGAGCGCGATGATTTTAAATTCATTCTGGGTCAGATGGATCTCCTGACCGTCCCGTGTGACGAGATGTTTCTCAAAGTCGATAGTCAGGCCGCCGGAGCGATAGGGGCGGTCGGCTGCGGAGGCACCGCTTCCGAGCTGGCTGCTGTGACGCAGAGCGGTGCGGATGCGCGCCAGCAGTTCCGAGTTGCCGAACGGCTTGGTGATATAATCGTCCGCGCCCTGGTCCAGCGCCCGGACCTTGTCTTCCTCCTGAATCCGCGCGGAAATCACGATGATCGGGACGCGGTTCCACTCCCGGATTCGTGTGATGATCGTCATACCGTCCATGTCCGGCAGTCCCAGATCGAGAAGAATCAAATCGGGGCACTGGGAAGCGGCCTGAGAGAGTCCGTCTCTGCCGGTTGCCGCGGAGACAACCTGGTATTTCTGGGCGGTCAGTACAGAAGAGATAAAATTCAGAATATTTTTCTCATCCTCGATCACGAGGATCTTAATCATCTGATTCATGATGGATATTCTCCTTTGGAAGTGTAAAATAAAATTCGGCTCCGTCCGGATGGTTATGGACGCCGATTTCGCCTCCGTGCGCGTTGACGATCGCTTTGCAGATGGACAGGCCGATGCCCATGCCTTTCCGGGTGTCGGCCGCGGAAGTGGGTGCGGAGGGCGCGGCGTCAAAGATGCTGTCAAGTTTTTCCGGCGGGATGCCGTTCCCGTAGTCTCTCACGCAGAAGCGGACAAAATGCTCGTCGTCAAGGAGCCGGCATTCCACGGGGCGGGTACTGCGGGCGTGATAGTAAGAGTTCTCCAGAAGATTGAGGATGACCTGTTTAATCAGCAGCGGATCCATGGGGGCGATCAGAAAATCTTCCGGGATCTGTGTGCGGATCGCCTGATCGGGATAACGTTTTTTCGATGTGGCGATGGCGTCAAACAGGACTTCTTCCGCCGCTTCCGGCGATTTTTTGAGGACGTTGGAGCCGCCCTCGGTGATGCGGGTGATCGACAGCAGATTCTCCACCATGTGCAGAAGCCAGTTGGCGTCTTCGTAGATCTGAGCGACCAGCTCCCGTTTTTCTTCGGAAGGAAGCGTTGCTTCGTTCTCCAGCCAGGAAGAGCTGGCGCCGATCATGCTGGTAAGGGGCGTGCGCAGATCGTGGGAGACGGCCCGCAGAAGGTTGGCCCGGAGCTTTTCTTTTTCCGCTTCCATGATCAGCTTTTCATCTTCTTTGATACGGGACGCCTGTTCTTTTGTATGAAAAGTAGTGGCGCTGGTCATGATGGAGATAAAATACATCACCAGGAAGGTAAACGGATAACCGGTCATGGTAAAATTAAACTCATGAAACGGATAAGTATACAGATAGTTAATGCAGAAAACACTGAAAATCGCGGCCAGGATGCCGTAGCGGTATTTGTCCGTATAACAGGAGATCAGGATGATCGTCAGGATATAGATCAGGCTGATATTGGTCACGCCGGAGGGGTTGATCCGGTGATAGAGGGCCGAGAGCAGCGTTGCGGCGGCCGTGGCGCCGACGGTGAACAGCAGGCTGAAATGCGCATGGAAGGTGTGTCTCGGGGCGAGGGTATCCACGAACCAGGTAAAACGATCCCAGATGTATTTTCTCATAAACGTCTCCTTTCTGCGTCCCGCAGCGCGGGTATGCGGTACGCCTTTTTTCGGCGGTTCAGAGGACGAGCATCTTTCTCCGGCGTTCATTCCGGAACGGCCGGCTGTGCAGCAGGGAACGGACCGACTCATAAAGCCGGTCGGCAAAGAGCCAGTCTTCCGGGAGCGTATCGTCCGACGCCGAGGTGACGAGGGGCAGGTTTCCGCGCTCTTTCAGTCCGGCGAGCAGGGATACCGCTTCCCTGCGAAAGCCGAGGACCCGGAAGCATGCGGGCGGACGGCAGGTCCGGATGTCAAGCAGGATGTGAAGAAGCGCCCGCCGGACGGCGGTTTCCGTCAAATTCCGGGTTTTCAGAAGCTCCACGGACCGGGAGAAGGAAGTGAGGTCGTCCAGACGGTTCCGGATCCGGTTGGACAGTTCCGCGGTGACTCCGAAGAAGGAGTCGAACGTCTCCTGCGGATTCCGCCGCAGCCGCTCCAGCAGGAGCAGAGAAAACGCGTCTTCCGTGATGGGCGTTTTGCCTTCATAATCGCGGAAGGTTTGAAGGAAAGGAAGCTGCGCCCGGATTTCGGCAGTAAAGGTTCCGCCGCTTTTTATGAGGGCGCCGCGGATGGCGCCGGCAGAGGCGGCCGTTCCGGGAGTCAGGAAGGGTTCGTGGTAGGACGCCCCGGCCCGTTTCAGGATCTGTACCCGGAGAGAACATTTCTGCCGGAAAAGCGCTTTCAGGTATTCGACGCCGAGAAGGTTGTTGGGGGAGGCAAGAAGCGCAAGGGGGAGCGCCGGGTCATACTGTCCGAGGGCCCACGCCCGGGCTTCCGGATAAGAACGGCCCCGGCGCAGCGCGTCCTTCAGGCAGAGACGGTATTTTTCCGGCTCCTCGGATAATACGCGGGCCAGTCTTGCAAGCGCATCTGGATCATCGCATTCCGCGCCGAAGCACAGATCCGTGACCAGGCCGGTCCCGGCGAGGAGCCGGACGGCGCCGGAGGCAAAATATTCGGCGCTGCCCGTGGCGACACGGGGGGGCAGTTCGAGGATCAGGTCCGCGCCGCCCGCCAGAGCGGCCTCGGCCCGGGCGTATTTGTCAAACATGGCGGGGGCGCCCCGCTGTACGTAGTTTCCGCTCATGGCGACGATGACATAATCGGCCCCTGACAGGCGGCGTGCCTCGGCCAGATGCCGGGCGTGGCCCTGGTGAAACGGGTTGTATTCGGCTGTAATTCCGACAATACGCATAGATTCCTTTTGCCTCCTTTTATAGACAAGTATACCACAAATGTGCTATACTTTCACATGGATTAAAGAAAGTAAGAAAGAAAAAATATGCCGAAGAATTTGTATATTGCCGAGAAACCGAGTGTGGCCCAGGAGTTTGCCCGGGCTTTAAAACTGAATGCGGCGCGTCAGGACGGTTATCTGGAGTCCGAAGACGCCATCGTCACCTGGTGTGTGGGCCATCTGGTGACGATGAGCTACCCGGAGGCCTACGATGAGAAATACAGGCGCTGGTCCTTGAGTACGCTTCCCTTCCTTCCCCGGGAATGGAAGTACGAAGTCATCGGCAGCGTGAAAAAACAGTACACGATCGTCAGTTCTCTTCTGAACCGGGCGGATGTGGACTGTATCTACGTGTGCACGGACTCCGGGCGGGAGGGAGAGTATATCTACCGGCTGGTGGAACAGATGGCGGGTGTGAAGGGAAAGCAGCGCAGGCGGGTGTGGATTGACTCCCAGACGGAAGAAGAGATTTTAAGAGGGATCCGGGAAGCCAGAGATCTGTCCGAATACGACAATCTGTCCAGCTCCGCCTATCTGCGCGCGAAGGAAGACTATCTGATGGGGATCAATTTTTCCCGGCTTCTGACGCTCCAGTACGGTCGCGCGGTCGCCGGGTTTCAGAATACGGACCGCGCGGTGATCTCCGTAGGGCGGGTCATGACCTGCGTGCTGGGCATGGTGGTCCGCAGGGAGCGGGAGATCCGCACCTTCGTCAAGACGCCGTTTTACCGCGTGCTGCTGTGTCAGGAACTGGGAGGCGGAACCTTCGACGGAGAATGGCGGGCGGTGAAAGGAAGCGCGTACGAGCAGTCTCCTCTGCTTTATAAGGAAAACGGATTCCGGAAAGAGGAAGACGCGAAAGCGCTGATTGAGCGGTTAAAAGGAATTGTTCCCCAGGAATCCGAAGTCGTGTCGGTGGAGCGGAAGAAGGAGACACGTTATGCGCCGCTTCTCTATAATCTGGCGGAGCTTCAGAACGAGTGTTCCAGGAGGTTCAAGATCAGTCCGGACGAGACGCTGAAGATCGCGCAGGAGCTGTATGAGAAGAAGCTTGTTACTTATCCGAGAACCGATGCCCGGGTGCTGTCGAGCGCGGTGGCAAAGGAGATCGGGAAAAATCTCGCAGGGCTGAAAAACTATGCGCCGGCCGCCGTATTCGCGCAGGAGATTCTGGCGGCGGGAAGCCACAAGGGGATCGGCAAAAGCCGCTATGTCAACGACAAACAGATTACGGATCATTATGCGGTCATTCCCACCGGGCAGGGGCTGGGAGCGCTGCAGGGCCTGTCGCCTACCGCGCGGCAGGTATACGATACCGTCGTCCGGCGGTTTTTAAGTATCTTCTATCCGCCGGCGGTTTATCAGAAAACGGCGGTTGTGACGCAGATGGAGAAGGAGCGGTTTTTCTCGAATTTTCGGGTGCTGATCGAAGAAGGGTATCTGAAAGTTTCTCCCAATACATATGATAATAAGAAGAAAAAAGGGAGTGAGGAGGAAGAGGAGACGGGATGCGATGCGGCCGTACTGGAAGCGCTGAAAAAGCTTCGCAAAGGGATGAAGCTTGCGGTAAAAGACGCGCGGATTCGGGAAGGAGAGACTTCCCCGCCCAAGCGCTACAATTCCGGCTCCATGATTCTGGCGATGGAAAACGCCGGTCAGTTGATCGAAGACGAAGAACTGCGCGCGCAGATTAAGGGCAGCGGGATCGGCACCAGTGCGACCAGGGCGGAGATTCTGAAAAAGCTGGTTCATATCAAGTACATCGCGCTGAACAAAAAGACCCAGATCATCACGCCGACGCTTCTGGGGGAGAACATATTTGACGTGGTAAACGTCTCCATCCGTTCTCTTTTGAATCCGGAACTGACGGCCAGTTGGGAGAAAGGACTTACCTACGTGGCCAACGGAGAGATCACGGAGCAAGAATATATGGAGAAGCTGGAGCATTTTGTGCGCAGCCGGACCGAGCAGGTGTTAAAGAGCCGGCAGCATTATGCCATGCGGCCTTATTTTGACGCGGCGGCGGCGTTTTACAGGACGCCGGCGAAAGCCTCTGCCGCAAAGGGCAGAAATACGAAAAAGAATGCGAAAACAGAAACAGGAGGTATGTAAAATGAGCAGAATCACGGTTGAAGATCTTTTTGACCTGAAAGAGACGATGGCGGCGGAATTGTTTGCGGGGCTGACTTATCCCTGGGAAGCGCTTCCGAAGATCGGGGATTTTATCAGGAAACTGGGAGCGACGCTGGATGAAGCGGAATATGAAAAAGTCGGGGAGGATGTTTGGATTGCCAGAAGCGCGAAGGTATTTCCCAGCGCCTACATCCACGGACCGGCGATCATCGGCAAAGAGGCGGAAGTACGCCACTGCGCGTTCATCCGCGGCAATGCACTGGTGGGCGAGGGCGCGGTGGTCGGCAATTCCACGGAGCTGAAAAATGTCGTGCTGTTCAACAAGGTGCAGGTGCCGCATTACAATTATGTGGGGGATTCCATCCTCGGCTTCCGGGCGCACATGGGGGCCGGTTCCATCACGTCCAATGTGAAATCGGACAAAAAGCTGGTGAAGGTCCACACGCCGGAAGGAGATATCGAGACCGGCATCAAAAAATTCGGGGCGATGGTAGGCGACGGCGTGGAGGTGGGCTGCGGTTCCATCCTGAATCCCGGAACCGTGGTGGGGAGAGAGAGCAATATCTATCCGCTGTCCTCCGTCCGGGGCGTAGTGCCGGAGCGCTCGATCTACAAGAAACAGGGAGAAGTTATTGAAAAACATGAAGATTAAAGCGGGTATCAGCGGGAGTATGCTGAAATGGATTGCGGTCGTCTCCATGGCCATTGATCATATGGGCGCCGGTTTCCTGGAATCCTATGTAATGAATGCCTGGGGCGGTTCTCCCATAGGAACTACATTTTCCGGGAACTGGAATGAAATTCTGGCGGTCGATCAGATTATCCGTTATATCGGGCGTCCGGCTTTTCCCATCTTTTGCTTTCTGCTGGTGCAGGGCTTTCTCCATACCAGTGACGTGAAGAAATATGCGGTCAGACTGGGGATTTTTGCGCTGATCAGCGAGATTCCCTTTGATCTGGCGCTTCATATCCGGCCGTTTCACTGGCAGAACCAGAATGTGTTTTTTACCCTGCTGATCGGTCTGCTGGCTGTCTGGTTCATACAGAGCAGGGGGAATACGCTTTTTGCGCGGATCGCCGGGTTGTTTTTGGGTGCGGGACTGGCAGAAGCTCTTCATACGGATTACGGAGCGTTCGGAATAGCGCTGATAGTGCTTCTGTATCTGCTTCGGGACCGGAAAGCCATGCAGTGCATTCTGGGTGCGTGCTGCTGTGCCTGGGAGATTACCGCACCGCTGGCGTTCGTACCGATCTGGTTCTATAACGGAGAGCGGGGGAGGCAGAACAGATGGTTTTTCTACTGGTTCTACCCGGTGCATCTTCTGGTGTACAGCATGATCGGAATGTTCGTGCTGCCGGCGGTGGTCCTGTAGAACAGGGGGATCCGGCATGGTCCCGCAGCAAAGCGTCTGGAAAAATATGATACAAAAGTCCGGCAAAGGCAGTCAGGGTTCGTCCTTCACTGCCTTTGCCGTATCTTTTTCCGGAACTTTCGGCAGAAACGGATACAATTCTTCGTAGTCTTCCATTTCTTCTTCTCCCACAGGTCCTGCGGGGATGAGTCCGGTCATATCCTGAGCGGAGCAAAGGGGTAGACGGCCGTATTCTTTCGGAGTTACGGAAGCTTTCGCGGATTCTTTATTCATGAGACTCTCCTTCTTTAATTTTTAATTAATCAGCCAGCATCAGGCTGAAGGCTCGGGTGCGGACAATACTCCTGTCGGCGCCTGGAACGACGATTCAGAATTTTAGAAAGGACGTTTTTGTTAATATGTGATACAATAAGAAAAATATGCAGGCGTTCTTCAGGAATTCTTTAGAAATACCTGCATTTGTTTTTAAGATTCTGCCCATAGAATACAAGTCAGAACGGGAAAATCGGCGTTATGGCGAAAGGAGCGGCAGAATGAAGAGCCTATGAAGAAAGAAGAGGGAGAAAAGATGATAGAGAAATATCATGTGCTGGTAGTGGAAGACGACAAGGAGATCCGGGACGGAATCGAGATTTACTTAAAAAGTCAGGGTTATGAGGTCTATAAGGCGGCGGACGGAATCGAAGGACTGGAGATTATCTACCGGGAAGAGATTCATCTGGCGATTGTGGATGTGATGATGCCCAGAAAGGACGGGATTCAGATGGTCATGGAAATGCGCAGAGACTATGATTTTCCGGTGATCATGCTGTCGGCCAAATCCGAAGAAGTGGATAAAATCCTCGGGCTTAATATGGGCGCCGACGACTATGTGACGAAGCCGTTTACGCCGCTGGAACTTCTGGCGAGAGTCAATTCCCAGCTTCGGCGTTACAGCCGTTATCTGGAGAAACTGGAAAGCGGCAGCCGGGAAGAGGGCCATGTGTACCGGATCGGCGGCCTGGAGCTGGACGAGGAGAAAGTGGAGCTGCGGGTGGACGGCGCGCCCGTCAAGGTGACGCCGATGGAATACCGGATCCTGCTCCTGCTGATGAAACATCCGGGGAGAGTGTTTTCCGCGGATGAGATCTACGAACGGGTCTGGAATGAGAAAGCGGTAAATTCCGATACGATTATGGTCCATGTGCGGAATATCCGTGAAAAGATCGAGATCAATCCAAAAAATCCAAAATATTTAAAGGTGGTGTGGGGTGTTGGCTATAAAATGGAAAAACAATGAGAGAAAAGAGTTCCTGACGATGCATAAAAGCAGTCTGAAAGGGCTACTGCCGGTCCTTCTGTGCGCGGCGGTGGCGGCGACGGCCATGTGCAACGCCTATCCGTTTTTTCGGGAGAGAGCGTCGGAGAAACTGAAGACGATGCAGCAGGAGTATGAGGCGGAACAGGAGAAGGATCCGTTATTCGAGCTGGATGACGATTTCAAGCGGTATCTGCTTTCCTCCGTCTATTACATGAATTATGAGATGACGCCGGATATGGACGCCTATACTTATTTTACTCAGAATTATGATATGAGTAAGTTTTCGGAGGAAGACCAGAAACGGATTAAAGAAGCCTCGACGCGGCTCATGAAAAATATGCGCAATCAGTATTCGACGCTGCAGAGTCTCTATGGGTATGGAAGCTATGGTTCCGGTCCGTCGAGAGATTTCGGAAACGACGGGTATCTGAGCGGTGCGATTTACGGAAACAGTAAGGATGCCATGGAATATGATCAGTCGGGACTCGTCATCCAGTACGACAGCAGAGGCGTTCCCGGCATCCGGGAATCCTGGGGATTTGAGATGAACGAGGAGGAGGTACTCCACTATCTTCAGCAGGCGTCGATGGCCCGGCTGATGGAAGACAACGGGATGGCTGATTCCGGCATCGAGTATGAGGGGGAGCCGGCTTACGATTACGATACCGTCGCCACGGTCGAGGAGCGGGCGGAAGAATGGGAGGAAAGCGTAATTCCTGATGTTGAAAGCGAACCCGAGGATCTCTATGCGGAGGCGCAGCGCAACGATCAGCTTCTGAAGCTGCTCCCGGCTCCGCCGATCCAGAACACGTCCTTTGTCTTTACGATCCAGGGCGAGGATGCGTACGGCGATTATCTCTGGCAGGAGTACTGGGTCGAACGCAGAGCCTATCAGATGAGCGGTTATGTCATCAGCGTCCTCGGAATTGCCGTCGTGATGATGCTGCTGGCGGTGGTTCTGCAGAATGTTCCGGGACTGAGGCTTCGGGAGAATCGTCTGTTCCGGCTGCCCACCGAACTGGTGCTGTATGCGGGTTGTATCGGCTTTCTGGCGACCGGGGCGTTTGCCATGACGGATTTCGGAGTTTATTCCATGAAGTCCGACATTGTGGAGGATTTAGCCGCCATTGGTTTCGGAGGAGCCGCGCAGTCCGTGTCGACGGTCTTTATCTGGGTGTTCTGGTTCTGCTTCGCGTTCTGCTGGTACTGGCTGGCGGCGTCGGTGCTGCCTTATATGACACATCCGATCCGGACGCTCCGGGAGAACATGCTCTGCCTCCATTTCTGCAGATGGCTGAAGAAAATCTGGCTGAAATTCTGGTACTGGGCAACCGACGTGAAACTGGATGAGAATCTGACCAGCAACATCTGGAAAGTAGTGGGATTAAACGGCGTGGTCGTGGCGGCTCTCTGCTGTATCTGGATCGGCGGCATAGCGGGCGCCGTCGTTTATACGATTCTTCTCTATGTGCTGATCAAGAAGAAATGCGCTGAGATTCAGGGAAACTACGAGAAACTGCTGCAGGTGACGCGGACAATTGCGTCGGGAGATCTGAACGCCTCGACAGAGGAAGATATGGGCCTGTTCAATCCCATACGGGATGAGCTGACTTCCATCCGCAACGGTTTCCGCCGGGCGGTCAGCGACGAAGTCCGCAGCCGGAATATGAAGACCGAACTGATCACCAATGTGTCTCACGACCTGAAGACGCCGCTGACGGCCATCATTACTTATGTGGACCTTCTGAAAAAGGAAGGGATCACGGAGGCGGAACGAGGAGATTATATCGAAACGCTGGATAAAAAGTCTCAGAGACTGAAGGCGCTGATCGAAGATCTTTTTGAAGTGAGCAAGGCCGCTTCCGACAACATTGTCATGAACTTTGAGGAAGTGGAGCTGGTCAGCCTGATGAAACAGGTCCGGCTGGAAAATGAGGACAAAATCGGGGAGAGTACGCTGGATTTCCGCTGGAATCTGCCGGAGGAAAAGTGTATCCTGACGCTGGATCCGCAGAGAACGTTCCGGGTGATGGAGAATCTGGTCCAGAATATTCTGAAATATTCCATGCCCCATTCCCGGGTCTACATTGATCTGAAGGATATGGAAACGGAGGTTTCCGTGAGTTTCAAGAACATGTCCGCCACGGAGATGAATTTCTCTGCGGATGAGATCACGGAGCGTTTTGTCCGCGGAGACCTGTCCCGCAATACGGAGGGCAGCGGCCTGGGGCTGGCGATTGCCCAGAGCTTTGTGGAACTGCAGAACGGGACTTTCAAGGTGGAGATAGACGGCGATCTCTTCAAAGTGCTTATTGACTGGAAAAGATAAAAGGAAGAGACAAAAGAAAAAAACAGTTGTCCGCAGCCGGGAAAGAAACTATAATAGCAGTGAGAAACGTTTCTGTTTTTTCCGAAACCTTTGACGGACGAAAGGGCCTTCCGGCGAAAGTCGGGCGGCTGCGGAATAAAAGATTCTGCCTGCGTGAGCGCAGAGCACGGTTTTGACAGACGGAGGAGTAAGGATGGCGAAGAGGTTTCCGGTTTTTCTGGATCTGACCGACAGAGAGATTCACGTATACGGTGCGGGCCGGATCGCGGCCCGCCGGGTGGAGACTCTGCTGGCCTTTTCGCCGCGCCTTACGGTTCACGCGCCGGAGGCGTCCGGGCGGATCCACGAGGCGGCCTCGCAGGGAAAACTTCTCCTTCGGGAGGAAATGTATGAGCCGGGAACGATTCCGGCGGATACGTTCATGGTGCTCGCGGCGACGAACGATGCCGGCGTCAACGAGAGAATCTGTGCGGAATGCCGGGAGAAGAAGATCCCGGTCAACGTCTGCAGCGACAGGGAGCTCTGTGATTTCCATTTTCCGGGAATTGCCTCAAAGGGGGAGCTGGTGATCGGCGTTCATGCCGGCGGAGCGGCTCACAGTCTGGCGAAAAAATGGACGGACCGAATACGAAGAGAGGTAGAAGAAGATGGATATGACAATCAGGCCGAGGAGGCTTCGGACGACGGCAAAGCTCAGAAAGATGGTGCGGGAGACGCGGATGGATAAAAGCTCTCTGGTCTATCCCATGTTTGTGAAGGACGGAGAGAATCTGAAAGAAGAGATTCCGACCATGCCCGGGCAGTTCCGCTACAGCGTGGACCGGATGCCGGAGATTCTGACGGAGATGGCGGATGCCGGGGTAGGGAACGTGATGCTGTTCGGGATTCCGGACCATAAAGACGAGAGCGGAAGCGGGGCCTACGCGTGCGACGGGATCATCCAGAGGGCGCTGGAGAAGGCCAGGAGAGAGGTCCCGGATCTGTTCTATATCGGGGACGTCTGTATGTGCGAATATACGAGCCACGGTCATTGCGGCATTCTCAGGGGAGATTATGTGGACAATGATCTGACACTGGAGAAGCTTGCGCAGATTGCGGTCTCACAGGTGCAGGCGGGCGCGGATATGGTGGCGCCTTCCGACATGATGGACGGACATATCGCGGCGATCCGGGAGGCGCTTGACCGGCACGGATTTCTGACGACGCCGATCATGTCCTATGCGGTGAAATATGCTTCCGCATTTTACGGACCGTTCCGGGACGCGGCGGGCAGCGCGCCGGCTTTCGGGGACCGGAAGAGCTACCAGATGGATTATCACAACCGCAGAGAGGGGATGAAGGAGGCGCTTTTGGACATTGAGGAAGGCGCCGATATCATCATGGTCAAACCGGCCATGTCCTATCTGGATATGGTGCGGGAGATCAAGGACGCGACGGACGTGCCCATGGCCGCTTACAGCGTCAGCGGGGAATATGCCATGGTAAAGGCGGGGGCGAAGCTCGGATACGTGGATGAGGCGGCGATCCTCTGCGAGATGGCGGCCTGCGCCTATCGGGCGGGCGTGGACATCTATATGACCTATTACGCGAAGGAGATCGCGGAGTATATGACAGAAGGGAGGATCGGATGATGACAGAATCGGAAAGACTCTTTCAGGAAGCGGTGACGCTCATACCGGGCGGCGTAAATTCTCCGGTTCGCGCATTCGGCTCTGTGGGCATGACTCCGCGTTTTATCGCGTCGGCAGAGGGCGCGTATCTGACGGATGCGGACGGGAACCGCTATCTGGATTATGTCGGCTCCTGGGGACCCATGATTCTCGGGCACGCCCATCCGGCAGTTCTCGAGAAGGTGGAGGAGGCCTGTCGGAAAGGGTTAAGCTTCGGGGCGGCTACAGAAGCGGAAGTGGATATGGCGCGCCTGATCTGCAGTATGGTGCCTTCGGTCGAGATGGTGCGGATGGTAAATTCCGGGACGGAAGCCGTGATGAGTGCGGTCCGCGCGGCGAGAGGATATACGGGCAGGGACAAGATTATCAAATTTGAGGGCTGCTATCACGGGCACAGCGACGCCATGCTGGTGAAGGCGGGCTCGGGCGTGATGACGGCGGGAGTGCCGGACAGCTCCGGGGTGCCGAAAGGATGCACGCAGGATACGCTGCTGGCCGCCTATAATGACATTTCCGGTGTGGAGAAGCTTTTCGACGCGTTTGCCGGGGAGATCGCGGCGGTGATCATCGAGCCCGTGGGCGCCAATATGGGCGTAGTTCCTCCGGAAGACGGATTTTTACAGAAGCTCCGCCGGCTCTGCACGGAGAACGGAAGTGTGCTGATCTTTGACGAAGTCATTACCGGTTTCCGGCTGGCGCAGGCCGGCGCGCAGGAATATTTCGGAGTCGAGGCGGATTTGACGACGTACGGCAAGATCATCGGCGGAGGCATGCCGGTGGGCGCGTACGGAGGAAAACGCGGAATCATGGAAGTGGTCGCCCCGGTGGGCAGTGTCTATCAGGCGGGAACGTTAAGCGGCAATCCGGTAGCCATGGCGGCGGGGCTTGCCCAGCTTACCTTTCTGAAAGAACATCCGCAGATTTACAGAAGGCTTGAGGAGCTGGGCAGTCAGCTTTTCGGCGGCATGCGCTCCCTGTGCGAAGAGATGGAGCTTCCTTATCAGGTCAACGCGGCCGGCTCTCTCGGCTGCCTGTTCTTCACCCCCGGGCCGGTGACGGATTATGCCGGCGCGAAGCGGTCCGATACAAAGGCGTTTGCGCGCTATTTCCGTCACATGCTGGAACACGGCGTCTATCTTGCGCCCTCGCAGTTTGAAGCGATGTTCCTCTCGGCGGCGCATACGGAAGAGGATATCCGGCGCACGCTGGATGTGATGCGTGCATTTTTTGGGAAACGCTGATAAAAGCGTTTCCTTTGAAAAATTATGTAGATAAAGTCAAAAAAGATATTGACAAAAGATGCCATACCGCCTATAATAGATGCAGTGCAATAAAATACCCAGACAGTTGTATTTGGCACAATACACAACTGGAGGGAGGTTAGGTGTGATACTATGTCAAACGTGATCGTTAAAGAGAACGAGACTTTGGATAGCGCATTACGTCGTTTCAAGAGAAACTGTGCGAAAGCTGGAATCCAGCAGGAAATCCGCAAAAGAGAACATTACGAGAAACCGAGCGTAAAACGCAAGAAAAAATCCGAAGCTGCCAGAAAGCGTAAATATAATTAAAATTGTGCAGTGATGCCTTGACTGTGAAGTCAAGGCATTTCTTACATCATAGGAAAGTTCCCGGGACTTCTCTGCGAGGCTTTTGGGGGCGGGATTCTTTTCGATTGGAGTATGGAGAAAATGGGCAACTTTTTCAGAACCCTTCTGAATAATAAAATACTGATCTGCGGAATCTGCGGCTGGGCGGTGGCGCAGGTGATGAAAACGGTCATCTATGCGCTGGTGAACCGCGAACTGCGCTGGGAGCGCATGGTAGGAGACGGCGGTATGCCGAGCGGGCATTCCGCGACGGTCAGCGCCATGGCGACCGCCTCCGGGATTCTCTACGGTGCACAATCCTTTGAATTTGCGATTGCCTGTATGTTGGCCATTATTGTCATGCATGACGCCATGGGCGTCCGTATGGAGACCGGCAGACAGGGAAAAGTCCTGAATGAGATGATCGAATTTTTCCGGACGGAAGGATTCGTGGAGGCATTTAAGAAAAATGACCGTATGTACGAGTTCTGGGAGGCGAGTCTGAAGGAATTTGTAGGACATACGCCCTTGCAGGTCGGGGCGGGGTGCATCCTGGGGATTCTGATCTCCTGTCTTCTGATGCTGTAAGGAAGAAGCCGGAGGATCCGTGCGGGGATTCTTCGGCTTTTATGCATATTTTCCGGTTTTTCTGCTACACATATAAAAAGGAGTTCCGAGGTGATATTCTGAAAAGACTGTGTATATGGATGCTGATTCCGGCACTGGTTTTCTTGCCGGTGACGGCGGTGGCGGAAGAACCGGCGGTTCCGTCGGAACAGGAGACCGGCGTACGGGAGGGAGATACAGAAGAGACAGGGGAGGCTTTGGCGGAGGAAACGGATGCCTCCGGCCATCAGGTTGTGGCGGAGGTTGCGGCCCCGCATGCGCTTCTGATGGAGGTGTCCACGGGAACGGTTCTGATGGGGAAGGCGGAGGATGAGAAAATCCATCCGGCAAGTGTGACCAAGATTATGACGATGCTACTCATTCTGGAAGCCATAGAGGAGGGGAAGATCGCGCTTTCCGACACCGTGACCGTTTCCGAGCATGCAGCCTCAATGGGCGGTTCCCAGGTCTATCTGGAAGCATTTGAGCAGCAGACGGTGGAGACGATGCTCAAATGCATCGCGGTGGCCAGCGCGAATGATGCGTGTGTAGCATATACATATAGTAGACAGTACAGATCCTTGCAATCATGTATGCATTACAACTTAATATCGGACATCTGAATAAGTCCACGATCAATCATACTTACATGACAGATCATGGGCTTATTTTAGTGCCTGAAAATCATCTGCATAGAAAACCCTTCCTGTAATCTTCAAACGTCTGTATGAGCCGCACAGAGCCTTACAGCGGCATTTCATGTACCATATTTGCATTCGTTGTCAACTCATCAATCGTATTTCCCGTAACATGAAAACCTCATTTCATAGCATCCATCCCGCTCTCAGTAATAATCTCCAATCACTCAAATCTAATCCAACACACCAAATTGTTTCAGAAACAAGATCATAATCAAAAAACAAAACAAAAAAATTACAATAAAAATTCCAGAGGAGGAACACAACCTATGACAAGAAAACCAACCGTAAACGAAAACCAGATGGCAGCGAGAATCTGCAAACGGGAAGACAATCCAGTTTACAAGCATCAGATGATTAAGGAAATACTCAAAATGTATTCGGACGAGATACGAAAATCCATGATGAACGGAGAACGCGTTCAGATTACAGGGGTGGGCACAATCATTCCGGAATTAAAAATACGTGACGGCAAATATACCATACCGCAATGCAACAAGACAGACGGCAATCCACCGCCCTATACAAAAATCCGGATGCATGAAAACTGGAAGATGAGGGAAGCAATGAACCGTAAACTGACTCGAAATATCGAAAACGGAATCTATGGTCTTGAGAAACTTTCCTTTACAGACAGCCAGATGGACTTCATGATTGAAAAAGGACTGATTCCAGAGGATGCGGTCTGGGGAGATATGGAAGAGGAGGATGAGTAATTATGGCGGTTTACATAAATAACATGAGCCAACTGGAGAAGGCATTACAGCCTGTACTGGTAAAAATGGTCGACCAACTGGCAGAGCGGGTATATGAGACTCTGAACTATTTCCTGAATGACTATTATACCGGATGGACTCCGGAGAGCTACCAGAGAACCAGAGATTTTCTCTATTCTGCTGTAAAAGTAGATGCAAAACCGTGTAAGGGCGGAGCAAAAGCAAGCGTTTACATTGACTATGAGAGCATGAATCATTATGAAAACGCTACAGGTTTTCAGGTTGCAACATGGGCGAATACAGGTTTACATGGCGGATTGTCAGTAAACCATAAACCCCATGTGTGGGAGGATACGTTAGAGAACACAATTGATAATGGAAGCCTGCTGCAACTGGCAATTCAGTATTTAAGGAGCCAGGGATTATCAGTCAGGGCATAGGAAAGGAGAAACTGTTACCATGACAAAAACAGAATTTATAAAAAGACTGGCAAAGAAACAAAAAATTACACTGACAGAAGCAGAAAGAGGAATAGATGCGTTCTTTGATCTTCTCGCGGAATGTTTAAAAGAGGATGAAACTGTGAGATTATACGGCTTATGTAAATTTGAAATAAAGACGACAAAAGAAAGAATCGGCAGAAATCCGAAGAATGGGAAAGAATACATGATTCCATCATTCAGGAAGGTGAAATTCACTGCCAGTAACGCTTTAATGAACAGGATTGAAAATGGAGAATGATAAAATATGGACAGAGAATCGGGAGTATATAACTGCGATCAATGCGAATACATAAGAATGTATGATTACGGGAAAAGGATTTATTATTGCGACCATGAAGACAGAAGGGATGATATGGGAAAATTGGGTATTAATGAGTTACCGAAGAAAAACCCTGAATGGTGTCCATTAAGAAAAATTAGTAAAGGAAACATTATATGCAGTTCAAAGAATTAGAATGGAAAGATATTATATCAGACGGAGTTACTGTATGCAGCCATTGTGAAATTAATTTATGTGGCGTGATAAAGATGGAGTTTAAGATTAACCATGAGTCAAAAGAAGACAAATATCTTCTGTATTGTTTTGGTAAAGGAAGTCTCAGGAGATTACAGCCTGAAAAGTATGATTCCATAGAAACAGCAAAAAATACAGCATACAGGATTTATAATAATGAGATGGCAAGGATAAAGAAAAAGGTTGATTATCTGGTGGCTACTTAGAAAAAAGTAACGAGATGCACTAAGCGCCAAATGGTGTGAGTGAAATCTAACGACAACCATTTAGTGGTAGTTAAAATAGCAAATGGAAAATTCACGTGGCTGATTATAGATAAAATGCCATTACAGGGTAATCAAAATAACCTGCAAATTCAAAATTCAAGAAATGCTAATAACTATTAACAATGTTAATTGTGCGTATCTACACAAAAATTCCATTAAATGATGATGAAAACTGAATATAGAAAAGTAAATAAAATGACTGAATGAAATGTTTAATCCTGTTTACAGTGAGAAACATAACATTTTGATTTATTGGCTAAACAAGTTACAAAATACAAATATGGGATTCTTGTTAAGTTTTTAGAACCAGATGGAGAAATGTGTATATGTGGTGTCCCGAAATGGGACGCCATATTTCGTAACAAGAGAAAATGAAAAGAGAAATAATATTTTGATGATTATTTAGAGAAAGGATATTGATTCATGAATAAGAGAAAAGTTATTTACAACTACAACATTGAGCAGAGCAATCAGTTAATTAAAAAAGGCATGTTTCCTATCGGTTGTGGTATCAATCCAAAATCAGGAGGATTCTTCTTAGTATTTTATGGGACAAAAGGATATTACAATACATTGGATTTGATATCGTTGGAAAATAAGCAGAAGGGACAAATACAAGAGTAAATTATATATGATGAATGTCATTGAAATATTTATTGAATTTCACCGTGGTATCAATTACAGCATTTTAAAGCTGTTTCTACTCGGTTTTAGTGGGAGTAGAACAGCATGAATATATTTTAGGAGAAAATGGAGCATGGAAAAGAGAGCGATTACAATTTTTACAGCTAAAACAGCAAGGGAACTGTTGAAAGATGGATTTACTTTGATTGATATTAAACCAGATAAGAATGATCCAGATGGTAAAAGAAGTGTATTTATCTTTAGAAATGATAAAAATTTATTGGAAAAAATTAGAGAATATAAAGAGAAGTAAATATGTAAATAGAGATGGGAACTCATTGCAAATGAGTCCGTATATCTAATTTTCTTACTTATCAACATCTCTTACTTATAAGTGTGCCAACAATGGCAATTTTATCTGTCCTGTTGTCACTATATTTTGGACAACAACAGTCATTTTACGGTGGTTGTTGTCATCCTAGAAAAAAACAACAAAAAATACGCAAAAAGGAGTACAAAAAATGGACAAATTATTTTTAAACAAAGGACTGGTTACAGGAATAGCGTTGACACAAGATGGTGTATTGGCTTATATGGCACTGAGGACAATTGTTGATGAAAGCATTCCACTATACAATAAAACTTCATCAGTAGATTGTGTGTCGTTGAACAGAATGGCATATGCCCTTGTAGGTTCTCAGGAGAAGTATGAGAAAGTGTTGCTCGATTCATTACAAAGAGGTATCTATGAATTGAAATTTGCGAATGTACTTGATATATTACAGGATTTCAGCACCAAAACTTCATATGAGTATCTTCTTGATATGGCAAATATGCGTCTGGACACAGAAAAGGAGAATTTTATGTTTGTCTATCCAGAGGAAGTACATAAGATTCTTAACTGTGATGAAATTATGAAAAAGAAAATTTCAATGCTGAGATATTTTGTGTCACTTATCAGTACCTTTAACTGGTGTAAAAGCATGAGAAATTTACAAGGTAAAATCAGCACTATGTCAATAGAGTACATTGCTACACAAGCAGGTATGATGTCTCAGAGGACTTGTATCAGATATAATGAGATTTTATCTGAAATGAAGATGATTTATGTTTACAAGAGTAATGATAAAGAGCGTGTTGGAGACAAATTGAAGCAGATTAAGAACTGTTACAGTAGGTATGCTGATAAAGATGTTTGTGAGGAATATGCGTCAAATTATGAGGATTGGAGGGGCGCACAGCACATTATAGTGCGTACTCAGAAGAACAAGGAACAGGCAGATAATAATAGACGCTTGGCACAGATTTATAATCGTATCCGTGACGGATATGGTGATACATATGATGAAGAAACGATTAGAAAAGTACAGAAATATATTGTCAATAAGAATAAAACTTTACAAGAGGAAATTGATGCTAAACACGCACAAGAGGATATGACAGATAGCGATAGGAGATGGGTTGAAAAACTGGAATCCCAAATTAAAGATGAAAGTGTCTTTGAACAGTTTGAGTTCTTGCGGAATGCAGTTGATGACAACTGGGAAGAGCCTGTATCCATGGAGCATGATTTTTCCATTGAAGAAATACTGGATATTCCTACAGAATGTGAGGTTCAAATGAACCTGACGAATACAGATTGCGTGGGACAGAATGAACTATGCAAAAATGAATCTCACGGCGGAAAAATCCCTGGTGAGTTATTTTGTGTTACAGGAAATGATTCAGGACTCATTGATATAGATGATCTGTATTGATGGCTTCGACAGAATTGACGGAGCCAGTATAGGGTGTCAAAACGCCACCCCATATTCAGGATAAGTGCGATTTTACACTTATGTGATTAAGTGGTCATGACCAACTATTGAACATTCGTAGTAATTATCAGATTGTTAAGTACTGAATTATTTAGGTGTATCGTATTTCACGACATACCTTTAAATGAATAATTTTTACCAAATTAGTACGATTGGAAGAATTAAGAATCAGAAGGTCAAAATGACCTCTTGATCGTATTCCCATAATGGGTATTCGATAATTCCATCTTACAATTTTGGTTCAAACCGATTCCGTAAATACAGAAAGCGTTGTCCGCTGTGGACAATAAAATGCAAAATTGGCCATGGCAGTAATATTATGACACAACGCCTGCTGCTGGTGTAAATATTTTGGTGGGCGGTATTTCACCGTATACCGTAGTTATGTGGGATGGTGGTTCCCCGTAGGTAACTGGTGTGTGCTTGTCAAATCCTCCATTTTGAATGATTTGAAAGTTGCATCGTGAAAGTTTGAATACGACATAATGTAGGATTGAATATGTTGGTGTGGTAATGATTCGTTATAGCTCTTCAATAACGGAAGTGAAGTAAAAACGACTTCTATTCGTTTCAAAGCAAACGCTTTAAAAGGTTTGCTTACCTGTTTTGGAAAGTAAAGATATTCATATAAAGCAAAACGCTTGTATCGTTTGAGTTTTCAACGATAAGCCCAAATGGGCATCACTGAAAGCATCGGTTTTAAACTCAGCACCTGCAAAGTGTTGAGTTTTCCGCTGAAGTGTATAAAAAGTTGTCCCACGGTGGTACAACCGCAAATTATATGAATATTTGAATTAGTCCATGATGGTCTAATTTGGATGCTTATACTTTGCATATCTGAAATTATTATATTTACCAACAGGCTGGAGAAACCAGCGTCTCCTATTTTGGAACCGCTATATAGCGGTTTCGCAGAATTTGGATATTCCCAATTTTGGGGAAAACTTACAACTGAATATTGATTATATTTATATCAGGGAGTCTTATTTTTAGGCTCTCTTTTATTATGAATAGGATTCGGAGCATACAGTCGGATGCTCAATTATTAGCTGAACACAATTTTGTGTTGGCTATCTAAAGATATATCTAATTGAAAGGAAGTATCTAACTAAGCAATGCAGGAAATAAACATATTAGATTTAAAGCGTACAGGCATAAAGCCATTAAATAAACTTGAAACATTCATACTAATAGAAGGAACAAAGCATTATTATATTTCATCCGAGGGAAGGTTGGCCAATAATATTAAGGGCAAATTCTATGTACATAATGAAACATTGGCAAAATCAACAAACAGGGTGCATTGGAAGGTATTCTATGAAGATGAAAGCGGTGTGGAATATAAAAGAGATGTATATGCAGATAATTTAGTAGCACAGACATTTTTAGAGCCAGTAAAGGGTAAAAACAAGGTATATCATATTGACGGTGATAGTTCCAATAGCAAATATAATAATCTTATTTATGTATCTGATAAAGAATTTCACGATTTACGAAATGGCAAAATTAGCATAGAAGATTTAGGAAGGGAACAGAAGTATATACCATTCCTCAACAGCAACCGAATGAAAGCAAGAAGGTTATGGAATGATATGTATTCACGCTGTTACAATGAGAAATTACATAAAAGATTTCCAGAGTATATAGGCTGTACTATTTGCGATTACTGGTTAGAGGATAAGGAACGATTCTACAAATGGGTGGAAGAGAATTATTATATGATCGGCAATGAACAGATGGATTTGGATAAAGATATTTTGTGCAAAGGCAATAAAGTATATAGTCCTGAAACGTGTGTATTTGTTCCGCATACAATCAATACCCTTTTGTTGAATTGTAAAAGAAAACGGGGCAAATATCCGCTTGGGGTAAGTTATGATAAAGGTAAAAACAGGTATCGTGCGTCATTGAATATTGATGGTAAAAATGTAAAATTAGGTGTTTATAATACTCCAAAAGAAGCATTTTTAGAGTATAAGAAGCATAAAGAAGCGCTTATAATTGTAATGGCTGATAGATACAAGGGTAAGATTCCAGATAAAGTATATGAAGCCATGATGAATTGGAAGATTGAGATGGACGATTAAAGTTTAGAGTGTTACAGGGCATATCGGATGTGAAAGTCTGGTATGCCTTATTTTTTACGATTTTTCAGAGGGTATACCTCTATATTGCAGGTACTTAAATATTTTAGATGGAAACATACCCCCCTATCCTACCAAAAGAGGTCAAATTCCCTCAGAGAGATAAACTTATAACGGCAAAAATCAGAGTATCCTTCAAAAATACTTTGGTATTTTACTATTTTTCATTTCCCTTGATTTTAGTGATATGATCCTTTAATACAAGATTGATATATTGGCTGAATGACCGATCATCTTTTTCTGCTAATTCCCTGATTTTTGCAATTACATCCTCATCCAGAGATACGCTCACTTTTTGTTTGTATGGTTTATTCATACTTTTTGCTCCTTTTTCTTACTTTTATATTGTATATTAAATCGGTTTGTGATACATTAAAGTAGGAAGAAGTATCAAAAAGTAGTAAAATCGACAAAAATAAGGAACAGATAGTAAAAATGGATGAGAATGAATTTAAAGACAGGCTATTTGATGTGCTGAATGATACGGATAATCTGCCAATACAGGATATAATGGTTGATGACCAGAGCAATATAATGAGTATTTATCTTACAGATGGTACAAGATTTTTACTTTATGTAAAAAAATGTGGAAAATGATGCAGTTGTGAGGTATAATAAAGAAGAATAAATCTTACGGGAGGATTAGCGTTATGGCTATGATACAGTGTCCTGAATGTGGGCAAGAAATTTCAGACAAGGCAAAAAAGTGCATTCATTGTGGGAAAGTTTTTGTTGAAGAAAAGCCAATTAATGAAGAAATCAAATGTAGTGAATGTGGTGCGGTTTTGGCAGAAACAGATGAAATATGCCCTAATTGTGGATGTCCAGTTGAAAAGATAGTAAAACAAGAAGATACAAAGCCACAACAAGTAGAAGTTGCAAGTATTAAAATGGCGGCAAAGACCAAAAAAATTATTATTGGTATTATTATTGCTATTATAATTTGCGTAGGTGGTGGAATTGGATACAAAATTTATTCAGATAACAAAGCAGAACAACTCTATAGGGAATCTTATAATGAGTATATTGATAATTTAGGACAAGTAAAGATTTTGATGTTGTCTGGTGGTAGTGACGCGGAATCATTGTGTAATTTGACTTTGAGAGTATGGGGAAACGCAATTTATGAAGACAAAGATGATGAAACAGATAAATATACAAGACCTAATGGCTATTTTGTGAAAGATTTTAATGAAGCACTAGTGAATTTATATGTGGATTCTGAGACAAAAGATAATATAGAGGGCATAGAAGGTAACCAGGTATCTGTAAAAGAATTGATAAAAAAGTTACAAAATCCACCAGAAGATTTAGATAAATGTTATGATACGGTTTCTGATTTATATGAGGCATATAAAACCCTTACCGACTTAGCAATTAATCCGTCGGGTAATTATAGTGGTTTTAGTACAAAGAAAAGTGATGCTGTTTCTGATTTTATGTCGGCATATGAAAAATTGGATAATCAGATACCAGAAAAATTAAAAGATAAATAAAGGAGAATCAATAAATGGCACTTATTAAATGCTCAGAATGTGGTGCTGATATTAGTGAAAAAGCATCAGCGTGTCCGAAATGTGGTTGTCCTTTAGATATTACAAAGCAGGTTATGTCAAATGCTAAGAAAAAGAAATGTAAGAAAAGGATTATATTTTCTACAGTTATTTTGGCATTTGTTTTGATATTGTCAATGGGAAATTTCTTTGTTAAGCTCAGTAATGATCCTGGAAATATTGCAGTTCGTTTAATCAAAAAAGATTTTGGGAATAATATCAATGTTGATAGTATTTATTACAATTCCGAAGTCAATGGTTGCATTGTTAAATTTTCAGCAAATGGTGAAGATAATACTGCTACTGTTCATCTGGACGATAAAACAACAGGTTATCGAAGTGTGATGGATGAATATACAAAGAAATCTGATAATGCAACATCAGATGAAGAAAAAAAGCAGTATGCGCAGCAACTTGTAGATTATATAGATTTATATGACATGTTTTGGGAATATAATTTGCTTATGAATGGTTCAGAAGAAAGCGGTTGGGAAAAGATAAAGTAGCAAATTTGCATTTTCATTAGTATGTTACTAAGGATTGTCTTATGGGCAGTCCTTTTTTAATGCCTATTTATATTATATAGAAGAAATGCTCACACTCCAATTGGAGTGCAACCCGATTTACAGAAAGGGGTTCAACAATGCAAGTATTAAGCAGATTAAAGATGGAATTATCCAATCAGGGATATTTTACAGACGAGCAGTAATATTTGCTTTAAATATAAAATTATATGATTTATTCAAATGGATTTTTGTTTAGAGTAATAGAGATTTGTTAAAGATTTACCAGCATATTTCTATAATGGGTATACTCTTGTATATTGGATTATATATTTTGAATGGAAACCTATCCCTTATCCATAATGTAAACCATTAAAGGCATATCAGTTGACATAATATCTGGTATGCCTTATTTTTTCGCTTATATTGGAATCTACAATGCTACAGGAATAATTTCTTCCATTAAAAGCAGTAAGGAGCTTTGGGGCGTATACCCTGCTTATATGCAATTCCTTGCCGTCGATCAGCGTGACAGTATTGTTTTGAATGCTTCTGACCTTGCTTAAAGAGACAATACAGCTCTGGCTGCATTTGATGAATCCATAGGGAAACAGGGTAGTCAGTTCCTGACTGAGAGTCCCATATTTTCTGTAGATACCAAGTGATGTATGAATGGTGATATTGTGCTGCTGACATTGCAGGCAGTAAATATCACTGATTTTGATTCTTGTTGTCAGTGATTTAGTTCTAAAGAAATATACCTGCTGATTGTCTATGTACTGCTGCATTGCTTCCTGAAGGGCTGATTCTCCGTAGGTGGCAATAAATGTGAGGATGTCAGATTGTAAAGTTCTGTTGGTCATGTTGGTGTTTGTTCTCCTGTAATTACGATTGGTATTAGATATGGGATTTTGTAATATAGACGAATTGAAGGGTGTTTTTCGACAAAAAATGAGATTTGTTTGGGAGAAATTTCCAGATGTGTTGTTTTGAGTGCCGGATGTGGGATTTGGGATTTGTCGAAAAGTGGGATGGGTTGTATAATAAAATAACATATTAAAAATTTCAATAATAAAGTAAAAAGTGAAGAGGGTTTTTTATGAGCACACAAAAAATTTTTTTAATTACACCATTAGGAAATAAACAATCTCCAGAAAGATGCCATGCTGATAAAATGTGGAATTCTGTATTTAAACCATTATCAAGGCGTAATATATTGGATGATATTAATTTTGAATTTATAAGAAGTGATTTGTTGCCAGAAAGCGGAGATTCTCGAATCAAAGAAATAATGAGTTTGATTCGTGAATGCAGGGGGTGTATTGTTGATTTATATAAGATTAATAATTTAAATGTAATATATGAAGTGGGTTTAGCACATTCACAAGGGAAACGTGTATTTTTCTTGCGTTCGGATAAAATTAAAGAGGATGAAATTCCATCGGATATTCGCTATTATGCGGACTATTATTATCCTTATAACATTGAGATTTTCGATAGTGATGCTTCTTCAGAGGAAATTAACAATATTACAAAAAAGGTGTCTGATGTCGTTAAAGCAATGATTTCAGGTGATACTAACACAAATTTATATCGTCCTTATTTTTATCAACCTACAGAACAATATGTATCAACTGTTCTTGAGGAAATAAATGGTAAAATAAATAATCTTGAAAGGTTATTAAAAGATTTTGGTACGTCTAGTGAAGATGAGAGAACATTGGCACAGTATATAATCGGTGAAAATGAAGCATTTAGAGCTTTAACAGAGGCTGTAAAAAAGTCAAGCATATCTGCAAAAACAACACGTTTTTCACCTTATTCGGTTGTAGGACGACAGAACACTTTTTTTAATTCAATAAATGATCTGATGTCGCAGGATGTACATCCAGAAACATTCGAACGTATTATAGCTGCAAATAATCGTGAAAAATTTAATGAAATTGCTAAACTTATGGCAAATAATACGGGAAAAAATTTTAAAATTTACATCTCTAAAATTGAATATAGTTTTGAAATGGTAGTTATCGATGATGAGATAGTGTTTATTCATTTTAGAAAATATATTAATATGGCTGATGGTAAGCCATCTACACAACCTATTTCATTAATAACAGCAACTTTAAAAATAGAGAAACGTATAATAGCAAATGAATTTTCGACTATATTTGATAGTATAAAAAACAATTCAAAAGATATTGTTTGTTTGATAGACTGTAATGAATTAACTACGGAAAACTTAGGACAAGAAATCGATAAATATAAAAAGTTATTTGATAATGCTGTTAAAGAATATGAAGATGCATTTAATAAGAAAGCTAAATAACATATATAAATCATTTTGTTTTAAGCAAAAGAAATAGTTTGTCATTATCAAAAACAGGATCAGCATTGTTCCTGTGATATAAAGTATTGCTGTTTGCGTGGATTTTATACATGATCTTTGTATGATTTTTGGATGCTCGATTCGGAGTTGAAAATTTAGGCTGACATGTAGATACAACAGATGGACGCTTTCACAGACTAAAGTGCTTAAAATAAAATGTAAACTTACCGGCATACCCTCATACACCTGCTGCCCATATGCCACACAATAATATCATATCTTACCGCAAATAGCCCTTTAAATTGCTGTTATACGCCCTAAATACAGCTTGTAACCACATGCCCTATAAAAGTTACCATCATAGCATATCAATCCAAATATGAGCCATACAGAGCGCAAAAAACATAACACATATGACAATAATTACCGGCAGAAAGTTTATGATAATCTGTGCTGTATTATGTCTCATAATAAATCTTATCATCACATAAAACAAACCTGACAGACCGCATATCGCATAATCTGTCAGGCTGTTTTTGTTGTCCTCTGTATCAATCCATCATTCCGACTTCCAGATAATAACCGTTTCCATCCTCTGTATAAATCATCAACCCGTCATCCGTTCCGCTGTATCCTGTGATCGTATCCATATCAATATACCTGTCATTATATAGCTCTGTAACGTCCTCCATGCCTCCCAGAACATCTATATAAGCGTTATTGTTAAGATCATCCATCTGATACCGTATGTCCTTTAATTCGACGCATAGAAAGCCAGAATCATTGATATAATAGCAAGCCACATCTTCCAGCGGGATACACTCATCAAGCGGTATATAAGAGCCTGAAATACTCGTTGATTCGGCGTGCCTGATTCCCGAGAAGTAAGCCAGAGTGCAGAGTAAAACAGTAATAATAATATAAAACAATTTCCTTTTCATCGCGTGATCTCATTCCCTTCACATAGTCCTGATAAATTCCGTGCCATTTAAGACTTTCCTCTGTGCGTCCTTGATGGTATCAAAGAAAAGCAGGTTATAACAGAGGTCATAACATAACGTGTATGATCCGTTTTCCTTTACCAGTAAATTATACTTTCCCTTGTTCCTTTCTGCCGTATGTGCATCCTGTACAAAGTAGCTTCTTCCGTCGTACCCTCTGAATCTCCGTGATCCGTTTATTCTCTTTACTGTCATATGTGAAATCCTCCTTTTTGTGTTTTCGTAACATCATTATTTTAATAAATAATTTCTACAGGCGCATGATGAAGATATCTCTTTAATGAAGATTTCAACCATTCCTCCTCATTATAAAAATCAAAAACTGTAAGTTGTTCCTCATATTCCGAGTGTTTTTTTATGAATTTTGTCATTGCTTCACCTTTACAATCTGCAATGATCTTAAAATAAACATCCTTCATTATTACATAAAAATTATTCTTTTCTTTCATTTCGCTCTTCCGTTCCTTATTAATATTATTTCTCTTACAGGGTGTAACCTTGTAGTGATCACACCCTGAATCTATATGAACTTGAATTTGCAGTATTTACGCCTGCTTCAGTCTCTTCGCTCTGTCTGTCTCTACTTCTGTGCTCCCGTAGTAGTTGCGTATGTCTTCCATGCTTAATTTCTTACGGCTTCTTTTTCTGAATGCTTCTGTATGAAAGTACCACTTTTTCTTTTCCCGCGCCCACTTAAAACCGATTTCTTTTAATGCGGTTCTATATGCGTATGTATTGCCATCTACCCACAGCCAGCAACCAATTATTTCTATATTGATACCTTCAAAGGTTATGATCTTCTGTAATACTTCCCTTAACTTTGCATCTTCTGAAAAGTCGTATTTCATATGATTGAAATCTGTCTTTTCCTTTTCTTTATTGGTTCCTGCTGACCTGCTTTCATGTCTGTCTTTCAAGACTTTGAAAAGCCTGTCATATTCTGCATTAATTTCCTGCGTTGCTTCCGTGCTTCCGTTTGCATTGTCAGGGTGATACTTTTTTAATAAATCCCTGTACTGTTTTCTTAACTCTTCTAATGTAGTTACGTCTTTAAAGTATTTACTCATCTTATAACCTCCACAATAAAAAAGTGTAAAGCCCTGACAACTCAATAGACTTTACACTCTTTCATGTGATATGTTATGCGGTTATTTGAATAATTTAGAATCAGATCACGATTTTGTGTATCTTCAATAATTCTAAAACGGTATCCATTTCATCCCGTATTGTATGAATATCTTTTCTGATGTCCCTTTCTGCCAGCCTTACATCAAGCTGTAAATCGTTCAGCTTTTTAGAGGTGCGGTCTTCCTTGTATTCGATGACATCCAAACGGGTATCAATTTTGTCAAGTCTGTCTCTGATAGATTCAAACTTTTCATCCATCATATCAGATATGGCTTGTAATAATTCCTTATCCATGGCTTATCCCTCCTATGGTCAAGATTATATCACATCTGGAGTATAAAGTCTATTCAGTTGTCAAGGTGCTTTTTGTTTTGTTGTTAAGGTTATTATATAACGATATCGTGTTATTGTAAATACCGGAAAAACAAACAAAAATATAACGATATCGTTATTAAAATTGCACAAAAAAATAGAACGTACAAATACGCTCTATAATTTTATTTTTCACTACGTTCTAATTTTTCATTTACGGCAGAAACTATAAAACCATTTAATGATGATCCGGTTTCTACTATTTTATCTTTTGTTCCTTTAGGAAATCTAACTAGCACTTTATCATAATTTTGTTTTTCCCATTTTGCAGTTGCTCTCATATGAGCTTTAGTTGCTTTCTTTTTTTCTTCCATAAATATATTTCCCTTCTTAATTGTCAAAATTGTATTGTTTCTTAGCTAACACGATATCATATTTTTTTGTTTTTGTCAATAAACACGATATCGTTATTTATATTGCACAAAAAACAATAGATGATATCGTGTTATATTTGTCTAATATTCCGGTATTGAAATAACACGATATCGTGTTATAATATACTCACAAGGTCAAACAAAACAGACCTACAACAGCACATTGATAATTGAATAAAGGCTTTACACCCTCCACCATATCCATTATAATATAGGTAGTAACGAATACCATATTATAACAGGATAGTGAAAAGAGGTGAATATATGCCATCAAATGAAAAAGAGTTAAATTGCTATTTACTTGATCAATTAGAGTTAATCGAAAGATTAGAGATAATAGCAAAAGATAGCGGTGCTGATGAAGTATTGAAACAGCTTGCACTTGAAAAGAAATTCGTTGAGCGCAAACTTTACCAAAAACCGCCGTTAACAAGTCAGCCATAACCATAACAACCGCATAAGTAACCTATAAATCAGGGTGTAAAGTCTTTATTGAATTATCAAAGGCTTTGCACCTTTTTTAATTCTCAAAAATACAGCCGAAAGACCGAAACGCTTTCTAATACTTCCGTCCATATACCTGTGAGCCGCTTAATCGGGAGCGCCAATAGCCAGGAAGATGACGGAGGGGCTGTAAAACAAGATCAGATGAGAAAAGGAGATAGAGATTATGTGCAGCAATATGAAAGAACTTCAGACAATTTCAGAAAGAGTTTACAGGTTGGAGCAGGAAAAAAGCAAAAAGAAGAAAGAGATGGATGCATTGGAGAAAGAAATATCACAGCTTAAAAGCGAAGCATCTTCTTACATGAAAAAACGGCAGAAAAAAGAACTTACAGTTGCCGGTTTTACGATTATGTTTACCGCATATTTTAGACGTTCCTTTGATAAAGATGCTTTTATTGCGGGAGAAAAGGACGGCGAAATGACGTATCAAAAATACTTAAAACAAATACCCATGGAGCGTGTGACTGTAAAGGTTGCCAAATCTAATTAAAGTGGTCACGGCCACTATAAACAGGGCTTTAAGCTGTGAGCGTTCCCGCTGATAACGGCGGGAGGTAGTCAAAGAAAGGAGAAAAACGGATGATCAGCGAATACGTCAAAAACCTGATCGCAGAAAGGCCAGCGACGGACAGCTACAAGTATATGCTCCTCTGCCGTATGAAAGAGGACTGCAACAGTTATCTGGGAAGCGGGAACCGTAACGCAAAATATCTCTGGTCTGCGGATGAGGCAGAACACATTGCAAATATGAAGGCATTGTGGAACAGCTTTCCCGAAGGCGAAAAACCGGAATGGCTGAGCATGGAAGACATCGAGCGATACGAAAAAGAGATGATCACGGCATAAGCCGATGACAGATAAGGAGAAAAAACATCAATGAAAAAACAGACAGTGGAATTTGCAGTAACGCGAAACAACAGCATCATTGACAAAATCGGCAGATCAAGCATTTTACAACCGAGGACAAATTTCAGGGGCGGTTCCATTAAATGGTATGAGGACAAGCCCAAAGTAAAAAGCAAATAGCTTCATCAGACAATGGGATGGATGGTTCTGATTATGCAGAGTTCGATTCTCTGCACATCTCTTTTCAATATTGAATAACAAACCACATGAAACAGAAAGGAGTGCTGAGGGAATGACAACGGAAGCAACAGCTTTGCAGTCTGGCATACTGGAAACCTATTATGCCGATAACGCACGGAAACTGCACAGGACAGTTGATAAAATTTTATCTAAATTCGGCGGACTGTCGGATAAGGACAGGGATGATTTTTATTCACTCGCCAATGAGGTTTTTGTACATGCACTGAAAAGATATGATTATTTACGGTCATTTGACGGATTTCTGTATTCATGCCTGTCAAATAAGATCAAAACAGATATAACAAAAAGGAATCGGTGGAAGCGCAGGGCGGACAAAATGTCTGTCTCACTGGATGCAGTCAGCGGAGGCGGGGATGGAAACAGCCTGCTGGAATTTACAGCATCCGATTTTGACACCTTTGAGGAGGTAATCAGAAGACAGGGGAACGGACAGTATCATGATAAGGTACAGCGATATCTGGCAAGGCTGTCTAATCAGCAGGTAAATATCTTAAACCTTCTGATCGACGGATACAGGCCGAATGAGATACAACGGCTGTTGGAAATCACGCCAGGGCAGTATGCGGATGATATGCAAACCATGAGAAGCTACGAAAATGTAAAAATATTATTCTAAATTTATGAGATATGGAGGGAAGTATAATGAAAATTCGTAAGCAGACTTATTCTTTAGACATGTATCTGAAATTGATGAAAGAGGAAACTATCCGCAGTGATCAGGATTGCCAGCGGCTCTCAGGACAGTGGAATTGTAACATGGTGAACGAACTTATTTTTACGGTTCTGACGGACAATTATATTCCGCCGGTTATTCTTGGGGAGGAAACAGTAAACGGAATCGTAAGAGAATATATCATTGACGGATTGCAGCGCAGCAGTTCACTTTTCCTGTTCCGGTTTGGAAACACAAAGATCACAAAGAGCCTGGATGAATATACAGTATCTTACCAGCGGAAAATTCTGGATAAGGACGGAAAACCCGAAAGGGATGAACGTGGAGAAATCCTGTGGGAAACGGCTGAATATGATATCCGCAATAAAACTTATGAGCAGTTACCGGACGAATTAAAAGACCGTTTCAATAGTTATCAGATGGAAGTTGCGGTACATCAGAACTGTGATCAGACGGAAATCTCAAAATTAGTGAGGAAATATAACAACCATGTATCCATGAACAGCGCGCAGAAAAGTTTCACATATCTTGATGCTTTTGCACGGGAAATCAGGGATATCATACAGAACAGGTTCTTTCTGGATATCTACACATGCAGCCGTAATGACAGAAAAAACGGGACGCTTGAACGTTTGGTAAGCGATATGGTCTTACTTTGCAATTATCCTGGCCAGTACAGGAAAGATTCAAAAGTGGCTTTTAAATGGCTGAATGAAAATGCAGGCATTTCTGATTTCAACAGCCTGAATGAATTACTTACAAGATTGACGGCATCGTTGGAAACCACACCAAAAACAAAAGTACTGTTTAACAGTAAGCACGCACATATCTTTGTGGCGGCATTCAAGGCATCTGTGGAATCAGAATATAAAGATGCGGAATTTGGAAAATTTCTTGAATGGTTTGTAAACGGCGGAAACCAGACGGAAATTGACGGGAAGTCGTGGGATATAATAGGAACAGGCCGCTCAACAAGGGATGCAGTCGTAGTCCGTGGAAAAGTTGATTATCTGGTGGCACTGATGGAAAAATATTTCGAAGAGATCAGAAAAGTTGCGTAACGGTGGAAAATATGGGGAGGGCAGGTCTCTCCCCATACACAAAGGAAATGAGGAACATTTATGTATACGGTATCAAGTATTTTATCTGATGTGAATCGTGGAATTTTAGCAAATAACATGGTCGAAACGGAATTTTCGTATAGATTGGTTTATTTCATAAATGAAAACAGAAAGGGCGAGAAACATTATATAGACACACGATATGATGGTTTGAGAAAGACACTGGAAAATATCATTCGTGGGAATCTGACAACAACAAATAATATTGTGGTTGCGCAAACGACTGTTCGGAAAAGTGGGGAAACTGTTTCTTTGCTGAGTCGCTCATATTCATTTAGTTTAAGTGAATATTTTCGGAAAGTTTGTGATGAAAAAACGGAAAATTGTATTAGTGATTACGGAAGGAGAAGAATGCAATGTTATTAATGTGTGTTCCAATGGCAAGAAGTCCATAAAGGGCTTGTAGTCAGATGAAAAATAGAAGTAATGAGTTGGGCGTTTTAAGTTAAGCTACGGCATGTTGTGTTATGTTGCGTTGCGATGTGTTACGCTGTGTTCGGTTAAGCTAAGTTAGGACAGGCATTTTAAGTTAGGTATTTCAAATATGGCGGTTGGAAAATCTGACCGTCATATTTAGTCGACACTGGCGGAAATTTTCTGTCAGTGCCGAAACAGAAAATAAAGTTACACTATCGCTATAATTAAATAGTTGTGAAATCGATAATAGAATGCTATACTGTTGATAGAAAATCAGATCAAAATTCAGACTGGGGGGATTTTATGACAGCATTAAGACAAAGTGCAATAAGGGAACTGGAAAAAATACCCGAAGATAAAATAGGTTTTATTTTACAGATTATGCAGGGCATAAATGGTTTGTATGATGATAAAAAATCAGAAAGGCAGGAAGCATTTGCAAAACTGGAACAATTGCGGAGAAAAGGGACAGTTGTTGATTATGATGCAGAATTAGCTTCTTACAGGGAAGAAAAATATGGTAGATAAGGTTCTGATTGATACAAATGTGATTCTTGATTATCTTCTTACAAGAGAACCTTTTTATGAGGATGCAGAGAAGATTATTCATGATTGCGTTACTGGAAAGATAAAAGGATGCATTGCAGCTCATTCTGTCACGAATATGTTCTTCATATTAAGAAAAGATTATGATTCAAAAGAACGGAGAGAAATACTGCTCAGTTTGTTTTCTATCTTTGATGTGGAGGGGATAGATAAAATAAAATTACTGTCTGGACTTGAAAATGAAGATTTTTCAGACTTTGAGGACTGTCTTCAAATGGAATGTGCAAGATCATATGGAGCGGAATACATTATAACAAGGAATACAGGCGATTATAAAATGTCAGATATAAAAGCAATTTTTCCAAAAGATTATTTGAAATTATAGAAAAAAGTCATAATATGGAAAAGCAGCACCAACGGAAAATTACTCGTCCGAAGGTGCTTTTTTTGCGTCCTGATTTTTTGAGCGAATTTCTTCGAGAGCCTTTTCAAGCTGTGCCTTTCTCCAGCGCTGATGGATCACAGCCTGCTCCAGTTCGTGCAGTCTTCTTCTCGTATAATTATCCATCCATTTTATAAGGAATGGCGGAATGAGCCGTTCAGGGGTTTTCTGGAAGATTGTGAACATGAGGTCTTCAAGTTTGTTAAAAATGGTGTGGAAAAATTCTTTGAAATGATTCCTGGGTTTGAGTTCTATGTTTATTGTGGTCATCTCCTTTTTAAAATGAAAATAGAAGTGAATGTATATATAGTATAGGTCAAAATAGAGAAATAAACAATAGGCGAAAATGACACTGGAAATTTTGTAAAGAAAATCAGGTGATTTTATTTACAGTTTAGAAGGGGCAATTTCCATATAAAATCATATCAAATAAACACTTTTTTGTAAAGGAAATACAAATTGCCTTTTCTTTTACATTTTGATTAGCATTGGAAATTTATGGAGAAATAGTTAGTGCCAAAGAAATAAAGTGGGAGGTGATAGAGAGATGGAATACGGATATGCACGTTGTTCTACTAATGAATCCAAACAAGACATAAACAGGCAAAAAAGGGAACTTAAAAATATGGGAATCAAAGAGGACAATATCTTTTTTGAGTATGAAAGTGGGACAAAGGATGACAGGAAAGAGTTAAACCGTCTAATGCAGATTATAATGCCTGGAGATTCTATAATTTCATTAGAAGTAAGTCGATTAACAAGAAGCACTCAAAAGCTGTGTGAGATTATAAAAGAGGTACAGGAAAAGCAGATCAAACTTATTATTGCTGGAAGTATTACAATTGATTGTTCTCCCGGAAAAGAAATGGATGCAATCAGTAAAGGAATGATGCTCATGTGGGGAGTTTTTGCGGAACTGGAAAGAGATATTATAACTGCAAGAATACGATCTGGAATGATAAATGCGAAAGCTAAGGGGGTAAAGTTAGGAAGACCACAAACGACAATTGAAACATTACCATATAACTTTTTGAAGTATTATCCAATGTTTCAAAATGGAAATATTAACTTGTCTGAATTATCAAGACTGTCAAGTATTAGCAGACCAACACTTTACAAGTACTTAAAAATTGTGGAGAAGCGATAGTGATATTGAAAGGAAAATGAAATGTCCAGAAAATTATAATACTTTTGCGGAAAATAATTGTGAAAGTGGAGAAATACAAAGTGGTGATAAAGAAAGAATGGAGGAATGGATATTGAGTAATTTAACAAAGAATGAAGCGTTTGCCAGTGGGATCAATCTCGGAATTAATTTGTACCAGCAAAAAGTAATTACTGCCCATGAACGGGGAGAACCCGTAAAAGTTGGGGAAAATCTTTTTTACCTGGAATCCGGGAGGGAGAGGCTGGCGCGTGTACTGAATGAAATATGCAAATAAAACAACTAAAGCTTGTAGAACGAAAGAGCAGGAGGGGATTATGGAAATGACAGGATTAGATATTTTTCATATGTATAGACCACAGATAATAGAACTGGCTGTTATCTGTCAGGATATGAACAGAAAAGAATATGAAAGCTGGAAAGCGGAAACTATGAAGGCAACGCCAATGAAAGCTGCTGGATTTATGGGAAAAGTAATAATGATCGTGTCGGCGTTCAGGAAGGCGGCGTTATCAGGGAAAGATTGAAAAGAAAAAGAAATCTATCAGAGCGATAAAAGTGATTGGTTTTTGGCTTGTGAAGATGGAGGAATTGGCGGAATGAAAAGAGGAAGACCAGCATTGGGATTAATGAAAGAGCCGGTAAAAAAGAGTATCAGCAGGCAGGATAAAAAAGATTTAAAAGTTCTGGCTGATGATTTTGGACTTTTACATAGAGAGGATATTAAGGAAATTATCAATACCTGTAGAAGCTATGCAGAAGGACAACGGAAGATCATGGGAATATATGAAGCAGTGTATTTACGCTGATTATGTAATTATGGATGGAGTGTGAAAAGTATGATTATAAACAATAAAGAATGGCTGGATGATTTGTATTGTTGGTTGGACAGGGCTTATGAAAATAAAGCCAACTTTAAGGAATTCTGCGTTTTCATGTCCGACTTTAAAAAACGTGGTATTACATATGATGAACTGTGTGCGGCATTAAGACGTTCTGAAAAAATAACAGAGGATATTTTTGAACTGTCCATATTATCAAAGGACAATAACTGTTACATATATAGAGTTCCTGAAAAAACATATGACAATCTTTACGAGAAATCTCTTCGATTTCTTTCCTTTACTAACATAATGACATTTAAGGATTTTTTAGAAAGAGAAGATTGTGCAGAATATAAAGAATTTGATGTTTTTGTATCAGAGCAATATAAAACAATTTCATGCAGGACTATGGATTATGAACCAGAATATAGAGGAGAAAATATTTCATTTTTTGGGAATGTTAAAAAGAACAGTGGCATTAGAAAGTTTTGCAGAATGATTGATAATCTGGATGGAAACAAAGTAAATATGTTTGATGTTTTTGAAATGTACAGAAGTGTGTATGCGTGTGTATGGTGTAGAGGTAATAAGCACCATATAAAAGAATTGATTGTTTATGACGCTGTAATATCTTTTTTTAAATATCCGGAAGTCAAGAGGAAACAGGTGAAATTCTTTGATTTCCTGGTTGTTGAGATTATGAAAAAATATGTGATGGGGCATAAGAAGCTGGATGTTACCGAAATGTTCCCGCATGATGATTTGCTTCCGTGTCCGTTTTGTGGAAAATCTCCACACATATATATGAAAACATTCTGGTTTGATTTAATAGTAACGATTGAATGTGATGATTGTTTTCATGTTATGAAAAAGGATGTGATGGAATCAAGCGGGTTAAATCAGGAGGACAGGCTTTATATCAATTCGTTTAAGGATGTGATTAATGCACTGGTGGAAAAGTGGAATCACCGCATAAAGAACGATGATATGTGGATTGACGATGAAACATTACCTGATGAACTGCCGGAATGTGAGCCTGATATGCCATCTGAAATTACATATGCAAGTGGATTAAAGCGTTGTCCGTTTTGCGGAAGTAAAGCAGGACTTATAAAAAGGAATAGTGCAAAGGGAAGAGATGGGAAAAGAGATCCCGAGGGAATTAAGACTATAAAAGTGGTATGCAGTAAACATTGTTTTTCAGCTTCTCACTTTGGAACACCTGAAAGAATACCTGATAAAGAAACTATTGGATATATGGCTTACAGATGGAATAAAAGGTACTATACGGAGGATTCAGCTAATGGTGACTAATTGGGAGGATACGTACAGCGCGTATGAAGCAGATCGGGCAACCGTTGCATATTTTGGTTACGATAGATGGAATGTATTTTGAGATTATGGGAAATATAAAAAGCAGAATCATACATAAGGGGGCTTGAGGCTGTGGGAGACCTGACTGAACGTAGGAATAAAGCAAGGCAGAAGATATACGATTTTCTTATTGACTTTTTCATGCAGAATGGCTATGCGCCCAGTGTACGGGAAATAGCGGCGGCAGTTGGGCTGAAATCCACTTCAACCATATTTTCCCATCTTGCTAAACTGGAAAAAGAGGGAAAGATTGAAATAAGGGATAAATCTCCAAGAGCAATCAGGCTTGTAGGATATAAATTTGTAAAAGAAGAAGAAACAACTACACACGAAGAAACGGAGGAAGCAGAGGATGAGTAATCAATCAGAATGGGCGGAGAGAGCAGCGAATATCAGCAGCGCATGCTGGAAAGACTTTCTATCCGCAAGAGTAGAAGTCTCTATGGAACAGGTCAGCAGAAAACCGGATTATCAGGAACTGAAGGAGTATCAGGAGAAGAGCGAAGGGGAAATTGACAAGGTTCTTGAAAAGCTGGAGGATGAGGAACGGACTGCGATAAGAAGACACTATGAAAGGGAGACTACCGTTGAGAATTATGAGCTGGAGGAAACCTATATGCAGGGACTGAGGGACGGCATCCGGTTCCTGATGTGGCTGGATATCTTCCAGGTGAAAGAATGGGTATAAGGAATACGACAGAGACAGTATGGAACTACATATAATAAGGAAGAAAAGCTGTATCCAGAGATGGGTATGGCTTTTTCTTTATAGGCGGAGAGATTATAATGCAGTTCGGCGTGGTTCCGGCCTTTTACTGACTTTCCTTTATTTTTCAATGGATTTTGGGATTTTGTGTGCTATGGAATTGGTAAATGATTGTTCGTATATACGAATTGCTAGGATGGTTCGGTAGAGAACTGTTTTTGATGTTTTGATGTTATAGTGTTGTGTGGAAGAAATGGAATGCTTTATAAATATACTTTGAATATCAAAGTATTATTTTGTGTTTCTAAATATTGCTGAGATGTGAGAGGGTAGAGGTTTGCTGAAATCGGATGGCTGGAATTGGAATAAATTTTGATGTTCGGGATGGTATTCGTTATTTTGAATTTTTATAGAAATATTGTGAAATTAGTTTACATAATATTTTATGTATTATGAAAGTTGATGGAATTTGAGATAAAATGTATTGATTTTGCTAGAGATTTTTAAGTGTGGTGTGGTGACGGAAATTATTATGTAAATCATGTTCGGTTTTGTTTTGGGAATAGTTTGATAATCAGAGTATATTATTCATCATATATGGATAACTCAGAAGCATATTTGGAAATTATTATCAGTTGACTTGAGATTATATTTGTCGATATGACTTGCCAATGGTAAAATAATATATGATAAAAAATACTATTCTAAATTTAGTGAGGAATTTTACATATGGAACAAATATTAATAACTTTCATACAAAGCGATGCTTTTAAATCATTATTAACTATAATTTTGACAGCTGTGACAACTTATTTTGTTACAGGAAAAACTAATAGCAATAAATATAATATAAATATAAAAAGTCTACAGTTAGAAAAAATATATTTACCACTACATCAGTATTTATGGAATAAAAAAGATGATGAAATAGATGTTAAAGTGCTTTATGAGAATATGCTATTAAAAAAACGAAAATATTTGTTGTATTTGTCGGAAACCTATTTATACTATTTAAAAAGAATAAAAAGTGAAATTGATAATAATAATACAAATTCTTGTCAAATTGTAAAAAAATGTAGGTTGTATATAGATTACGAATATTCGAGGTTAAAAAGAGAATTGGGTTATCCATACAAAAATGATTTTCGGAATAGTTATTCTATTTTTTATATTGTAAAAATAATATTTTCTGTTTTAAATGTAATTTTGGCTTTATTTTTTTCATCTTTTATTTTACTTGGGGATATTTATTTTGATAATGATATTCTAATCAAATTTATTGGATACATTGTCGCAGTAATAATGATGTTTGATTTGTTTACTTGTATCTTATATGTTATTTATAAGATATTGCTATATGAATATATACACGATATAATGTAACATGGTATATTACTAATCCAAGAAAAAACAACTGGTATGCAATTGCCTGAAAGCAGTTAAAAGAATTGGATATATTGTTTTGAAGCGAATGCTAATAATACATAGTTGAATGGGACCTGTCTCATAGTAAATGCTCTATTTTTCAACTATCGTGTTACCATAAATTATTGAAAAATAAATATTTTCTTAATGGGACCATATAGAGTATAGATATTCCCGATTGATTATGAGCCTGAATAAAGCCAGTCCGTATAATGGGCTGGCTTTTGTTATAACAATATATCGCATTAGCTAATCCTCATATAACTCCATATATTTTTCAATCTCGGTTATTTTATTAGCTATGATAATATTTTGGCATTATTATTTAATTCTTTATTATGTATTGTTAATGTAATACACATATCCAGTTCTCGCTATAAATGTTGTGACGTATGTGCTTTAGTTCCAGAATTAATAAAAATATTTGCTATAGTAAGAAAAGTAGCTAATAGTGATAAAAAACAATGATTTGATTATTAGCGTCAGTGGATGCATAATATGCTGTCATTATAGTTGCAATAATTCTTACTAATGTAAGCGATTAATTTAAAACAAAGAAAAATGTTCTCAAATTAATCCAAATTAAATATCGTTCTGCTATATGGTATGGAATTGAATAATTATCATTAGCACTTTCATTATATATAAAATGTTATATATGGTTTTTTTCTGATTTGTTCTTTAGTGTTACAGCATATCCAGCGCCAGGTAAAGACCAATTTGGCAGTTTTATATTACATGAACCATTAGTGTACATTTCAGAAGCTTTAAAGTTATCATTATATATCTTGCTGAAAGATGAAAATGTAGAACCTAAAATTGAATATTGCTTATTTAGATCATTTTTTAAAATAACCAAAGCTGAAAAATCATTACATGGGTATGATAGCCTGAATGTCTGAAAAAAATCAAGAGAGGGGCATTCATAATTGTATTGATAATATACTTCACAAGTTTCTAAGTTTGGCGGAATAAAATCACTGGTTATAGTATAGATAAATTGTCCTTTATGAGGTTCTTTAGTATAAGATAGTTTGATTTGTGGAGTGAAATCTATATTATTAATCAACAAACTATTAACTTTAAAAGTATCAAGTTGTTGTTTTGTTGTTTCTACATAAAGTTTATAATATGGCTCGTTATTTTGTATATAAAGAAATTTCATTATTTGTGTAGTGGTAACTTTTACTAATTGTTCAT
>CAJUNR010000019.1 GCA_910587765.1 uncultured Lachnospiraceae bacterium | reverse complement strand
TCTCGTTCATAGAATCCCCCCACGCATCGGTCGTCTCGTACCTTCTATACATATGAGGGAAAGACAAAAAATAGCACCCCTGAGGGTGCCGAATTTTAAAAAATACAGGATTGCCGCCGGCGTTATTCCCGGTACTTCCTGAGTGCTTCCCGGAGCAGCCATTCTTTTTCATTTCTCTCCGGCGCCTCCATCACCAGCTCCAGCAGATAAGCAAGGATCTCTCCCAGAAGCGGTCCCGCCGGGAAGCCCGCCTCCATCAAATCGCGCCCCCCCACAGCAAGCTGCTTTAACGTAAAACAGTTCTTTTCCTCCAGAATCTGCTCATAAAGCCGTCCCACCTCCGCCAGCGCCTGAAGCTTTGGCTCCTGCATGGCCGGATTCTGCGCCAGGACATCGGCCCGCTGAACTTTCAGGTAAAGCGGAAACAGTTCTTCTCCGATGCGGTTGACGGCTCTGCGCACGCCCGCCGGAGTCAGCTCCGGATGCCTGTCATGGCACAGGACCAGTTTGGTCACCCGGCGGACTGTCTCATTGTCGAATTTCAGCCGTCTCAGAATCTGCTCCGCCAGTTCCGCGCCGGCCTCCGGATGCCGTTTAAAATGATCGACGCCGTCCCCGCCGGTCGTCTTCATTTCCGGTTTTCCAAAATCGTGGAACAGCATGGTCAGACGCAGAACCTTATCTGCTTCCACCTGCTCCAGCGCGCGGATCGTATGTTCCCCTACCGAATAGATGTGGTGGGGATTGTTCTGCGCACATGCCATGCAGCGGTCAAATTCCGGCATTATGATGCCGGTGATGCCGATTCTCCAGGCATCCCGCAACTTTTCCGGATGAGGAGATACCAGAAGTTTTACCAGCTCCGCCTGGACGCGTTCCGCACTGACTCTCGAGAGATTACCGCACAGCCTTCCGGCCGCCGCCTCCGTGGCCGGTTCCAGGCAGAATCCAAGCTGAGCGCTGAACCGCACCGCGCGCATGATCCGCAGCGCGTCCTCCGTAAAACGTTCTTCCGCTCTGCCGACACAGCGAATCAGTCCCTTTTTCAGATCACCGGCGCCGTCGAACACGTCCACCAGCCCCGCCGTTTCATTGTATGCCATGGCGTTGATGGTAAAATCCCGCCGTTTCAGGTCCTCAAGAAGGCTCTTCGTAAACCGTACCTCCTCCGGATGGCGGCAGTCCTCATAGGCTCCGTCCACGCGGTAGGTGGTCACCTCGAAGCCCTCCTGCTCCAGCATGACCGTCACGGTCCCGTGCTGAATGCCGGTGTCGATGGTCCTGTGAAAAAGCGCCTTGACCTCCGCCGGCGACGCGGAAGTCGTAATGTCCCAGTCTGCCGGCTCCCGCCCGAGAAGCGCATCACGAACACACCCGCCAACGGCATAGGCTTCATGCCCTGCCGCGGCGAGTGTACGGATAATTTTGTTTACTTTTTCCGGAATCTGAATCTGCATCATTGTCCGTCCGTCTTTAATATGCTTTTCCCCAGTAGACCAGTTTTTTCGCCGGCTTTCCGCAGCAGACGCACCGTTCCGATATGCGATGCTGCTCAAAAGGCATACAGCGGCTGGTGGCCGTGGTGTCTTCTTTGATCTTGTCTTCGCATGCCTGATCGCCGCACCACATCGCCCTTACAAATCCGGGCTTGTGATTGACGGTATCCACAAATTCTTCATATGTCACCGCATCATACGTGTGCGCGTCCCGATGGGCGCGGGCACGTTCCAGCATATCCTTCTGCATGGTCCCGAGAACCTCCGAAAGCTTTGCCTCCAGATCATCCAGCGGCACGATGGTTTTCTCTCTTGTATCCCGGCGGACGATCACGGCCTGACCGGCCTCTATATCCTTGGGACCGATCTCAATCCGGGTAGGAATGCCTTTGATCTCCTGCTCCGCGAATTTCCAGCCCGGACTCTTGTCCGTATCGTCCACTTTCACCTGGAACGTCTTTGCCAGCCGGTCGCGAAGCTCATACGCTTTGTCGAGAACGCCTTCCTTATGCTGCGCAATGGGTACGATCATCGTCTGCACGGGGGCAATCGCAGGCGGCAGCACCAGACCGGAGTCGTCTCCGTGAACCATGATGATCGCGCCGATCATGCGCGTAGTCATTCCCCACGACGTCTGATGAACGTATTTTAACTGATTGTCCTTATCGGTAAACTGAATGCCGAAGGCTTTCGCAAAGCCGTCGCCGAAGTTATGGCTGGTGCCGGACTGCAGCGCCTTGCCGTCATGCATCAGCGATTCAATCGTATAGGTCGCCTCCGCGCCGGCAAACTTCTCCTTATCGGTCTTCTGGCCCTTGATCACCGGAATCGCCAGCACTTCCTCGCAGAAATCCGCGTAGACGTTCAGCATCCGCACGGTCCGCTCCTCGGCTTCCTCCGCCGTGGCATGCGCCGTGTGTCCCTCCTGCCAGAGAAATTCTCTGGAACGCAGGAACGGTCTGGTCGTCTTCTCCCAGCGAACCACCGAACACCATTGATTGTAGTTTTTCGGCAGATCCCGGTAGGAATGGATCTCATTGGCATAAAAATCGCAGAACAGCGTCTCCGAGGTGGGACGCACGCACATGCGCTCCTGAAGCGGCTCCAGACCGCCGTGGGTCACCCAGGCCACCTCCGGCGCAAAACCTTCCACATGGTCTTTCTCCTTCTGGAGCAGGCTCTCCGGAATGAACATCGGCAGGTATACATTCTGCACGCCGGTCTCCTTGAACCTTCTGTCCAGTTCCTTCTGAATATTCTCCCAAATCGCATAGCCTGCCGGCTTGATCACCATGCAGCCTTTGACACTTGTATAATCGATCAGCTCCGCTTTCTTCACCACATCGGTATACCACTGGGCGAAATCCACATCCATGGAGGTAATGCCCTCCACGAGCTTCTTGTCTTTTGCCATATCCGTATTTTCTCCTTTAACTTGCTTCTGAACTGATTTTCATTGTAAAAAGGATTCGTATGTTTGTCAAGTGCGTATCGCCTGCGCCGAAATGGTTTTATGGAAGTTTTTCCAGTACTTCGCTACCATATTTTCTTTCTTTTTGCAGATACTGTACCCGACGGAGGTGAAATCATGAAGCAGCAGACAATACTTTATTTTCAAAAAACGGGCATCCTTCTGGCCGTCTATCTCGTACTGCGTTTTCTGCTGCCGATCATTCTTCCCTTTTTTCTCGCCTGGATGACCGTCGGTATTCTCACGCTCCTGCAGAAAAAGCTCCCTCTGCGGCTCCTGCATCTGGGAATCTTCTATATCCTGCTCTTTCTTCTGCTGACCGGCGCGTCCGTCTGCTGCGGCTGCCTGCTTCTCTATGAACCCTGCCGCCGTCTGCTGCCGGTCTGTCAGAACTACTGGACGCAGTGTTCCGCGTACCTTTCCTGGCTTCCCGGTTCCCTGTCCGCGCGGCTCGCGGATCTTATGCCGTCCGCCCTGTCCTGCATGTTCGGCGTCTTTTTATACCTGGTCTCCGTGCTGCTCTTTGCCAGAGACTGGGAACATTTTCATATCCTGCTGTACAGGCTTCCTTTTGCCGTCCCGGTCTCCAACGCCGGAAGAAGGATTATACAGTGCGTAAAGGAATGGATTCGGGCCCAGTTCCGAATCATGACGGTCGTATCCGCGGAATGCGCGCTCGGCTATTATCTGCTGCATATCCCGGGCTTTCCTTTCTGGGCCGTGCTGACCGGCATCATCGACGCGCTCCCGGTCTTCGGTACCGGAACCGTCTTCTTTCCATGGATTGTCATTGTGCTTCTGCAGGAAGATTATACCTTTGCGCTGTGGCTGGGCCTTCTCTATCTGATCACCTGGCTGACCCGGGAGCTCCTGGAACCAAAACTGCTCGGAGAAGGGCTGGGACTGCTGCCCGTCTGCTTTCTCATCTCCGTCATCGCGGGTCTGAAACTGTTCGGCGGACTCGGATTCTTCTCCGGTCCCTTCGGCGTACTGCTCATACGGGAGCTCTGGGCGGAACTGGAAAACGCCGGCGCGCAGAAAGGATCCCTGAATCTCTGAGTCCGCGTCATTTCCGGTCGTCCAGGAACGAGGGAGCCACCCGGAATCTCATCCTTTCTTCTGTATGCGGATGCACGAACGCGGTCTCGCAGGCGCACAGGCAGAGCTGCCGGTACCCGTCATCCGCCCCGCCGTATTTCCTGTCGCCCGCAATCGGCATCCCCGCATGGGCGAGCTGTACGCGGATCTGATGATGCCTTCCGCTCAGAAGCCGGATTCTGAGAAGGCTTGTCTCCCCCTGTTCCTCCTGTACTTCATAGGAAAGCTCGCAGCGCTTCGCGTCTTTCGTTCCCTCCGAAACCACCCGGGACGTATTCGTCCGCCCGTCCTTTCGCAGATAATCCACCAGTTTTCCTTTTTTCTCAGCCGGTTTCCCACATACCAGCGCCTGATACCACTTTTCCATGTGGATATGTCCGGCCGCCTGCCGGCTAAGGTCCGCGGCCGCCCCCTCCTCGGCGGCCACGAGCAGAAGTCCTTCCACCGGCTGGTCCAGACGGTTGACCGGCGCCAGATAAGGAGCGTTTACCCCCTTTTCCAGAAGACGGTTCCTGAGCATGCTCATGAGATCGGGAACGCACGCGCGGGCGCTCTGCACGGGAAGCCCGGAGGCCTTCCAGATCACATAGAGGAACGAATCCTCATAAATTATTTTGTATTTTTCCATAGCTGTTACTCCTCGTCTGTTCCGTCGGGCAGGGAAAATTTCTTCCTCTTTATCATGCGGAAAATCAAGTGGACGATCCCAGAAAATCAGAAAGGACCTCCTGAAAGAGCTTTTCCTCCTCTTTCTCCAGAACGATTCCTCTCTTCTGCCCCGGATGTTCCTCCGGCGTCTCCGCGCTCTCCTGCGGTTCGGCCGTCTCCTCCGCAAAACTGTCATATACATGCATCTGCCGCGGATAGAGCGTATTGGCGACATAATCCAGCAGGCAGATCTCCGCCTGCTCCCACAGACTCTCCGACTCAAACCAGAGCGACGACACCCGGACCACGGCCGCCGCCGCCGCACCCGCCAGAAAACGGTTCAGACAGAACGTCCCGCCAAAGCCCAGGAACCGGAGAATCACGGCCTCCACAAAACCGGCTCCAAGCACTATGCCTGTCCAGCGCTCCGGAAGCTGCCTCCACCGGCAAAGCCGGATTCCGAACCGCCTCTCCTGACACAGATATTTCTTCACGAAAACCGGTATATCGTGAATGCCCACCTTTACCTCGTAGCTTTTCTCGAATTTCAGCGTCATCGCCTTCAGCATCCTGCCCTTTTCTCCGTTGTCCAGCGTCGCTTCCCTGCAAAGCCCTCCAAACAGTATTCTGCGCGCCAGCGTGAGCACGATTCCCCAGAATCCCAGCGCGAGAAATTCTCCATAGTATAACGACCATACCTGATACATAAAAAATGCCTCCCCTTGCATATAATTTAGGTGAGTCCATTATAGCAGAACCGCCTGCAGGGGGAGACCTATCTTATCGGTAAATTGCGACACCCAGATGTCCGTTTCTGTCAGCTTCCGGACAAAACTGCGGACGGACAGCTTCAGAGCCGTCCCACAAAATTCTCTACCAGCGCCACGCTGTGCGCAATCGCCTGACGTTCAAACGCCGGATAATCCACGGTCGCGCTGTCGTCGGCCTTATCGGAGATGGCGCGTATAATCACAAAAGGAATCCCGTTCAGATACGCCGCCTGAGCGATGGCGGCGCCTTCCATCTCCGTACACATGCCGCCGAACTGCCGGGTAATCCGCTCTTTTACCCCTTTATCCGAAATAAACTGGTCCCCGCTGACCACTCTTCCGCTGAATACCCGGATTTCCGGCACCGCCTCCTCGCAGGCCGCCTTCGCCTTCTCCATCAATTCCGTATCCGCTGCAAAGCAGCTCGTCTCCATCCGCGGAATCACCCCCGGTTCATAGCCGAACCCGGTGGCATCCATATCGTGCTGCAGCGCATCCGACGAGACGACAATATCCCCGATGTCAATCTCCGCCTTCAGGGAACCGGCAATTCCCGTATTAATCACTGCGTCCACCTGATAGACATCTGCCAGAATCTGCGTACAGATTCCCGCGTTGACTTTGCCGATGCCGCTTCTCACAATCACGGCCTCCACGCCGTTCAGAGTACCGGAATAGAAATCCATGGACGCTTTCCGAAGCATTTTGACGTTTTCAAGCTTCCCGCGAAGCGCGGTCACTTCCTCCTCCATAGCGCCGATAATGCCGATCTTCTTTATCATCACTCGATACCTCTCTTTCTCTGTAAACCTGCTGTACATCCGGCAGCGCCCCGCCCGGGCATGCCGTTTCCCAAAACACAGTATAGCGAAAGTTTCCGGATTTGGCAAGCGAAGGGATGGTCTGCATTCTGCTGTACTAAACAGATGGAACGACCAATATTTTATTCGTTCTTTTCCTTTATGCCCCAGTATCCCTTTCTTCTTCCTCCGATTCTCTCGATTACTCCGTTCTTTTTTAAGTCTGCCACCGCTCTTTGTACGGTTTTATATGACACGCCTAAACGGTCAGCTATTTCGGACAATGTAATGTCCGTTTGATCTGTTATAAGCTCTAAAACCCTTGTATTTATAAGCTTTTCTTTTCGGACATCATTGGTCCTTTTAAAGGATTTCTCCTGCACGACCGCACAGAATTTTACCGTGATATCATCACCAAGAATGCTGTATTCCGGAACTTTGCCCCCAATTAACTGACATTCCTCACAAATCTTCTGTATTCCCCGCCCCCATGCTTCTATATACCCTGCTCTGAAAAAGGTATTTGCCAAATCCGGGTTATACGGTCTGGAATGATGTACCTTCATAAGATTTTCTGTTGTCCAGTCACTTGGAAATACACACGCATTGCTGATATACATGAACTTGTCTTCTATTTTAACTTGAATTGGAATACCATCTTCCCATTTGCAATGAATTAATGCATTAAATACCGCCTCTCTCACTGCTTCCCTTGCATAAGGATATGTCTCTACTCTTACTTCCTTATCATAGGAAATAGACGCTTTCAAATATTTTAAGTAAATCAGTTCCACTACTCTGTCTGCAATCAAAATAAGCGAGCCTTCTACCACATCCTGGTATTGAAGATCAGAACCTATACCAAACTTTCCGATTTTCACATAACACCCCGTAAAAAAGCGTTGTGGATTACGATAAAACAACAAAACCGCTGCCCGTTTCAATTTTCCGTCAACAATCAGTCCCAATTTATCTAACAATTCCTCATTTGTACATTCTAAATCTCTACGTGTCATACGTGAAGTGCGGACGGCCTCCCGCCGAAAAATGTCAAAACTTTCTGTATCCAGCTCTGCAACCGAAACATTATCTATTGGAACTGCGTCCCAACGATACCCTGTCTTTCTAACAAGGAATTCCGTCAATGCGGAACCGCGTAGCTGTTGCTTTGTACTTCCGCTCCGATAATGATACTCTCCGTGGTAACTCACCGGATAGGAACTGGGATTTATAATAATTTCAATATATTGTTTTCCGTTCTTATTCAGGCAGTTTACATCGGCTATAATACCCATTGTATCTTTAATTTTATTAGGAATATCCTCCAAAAGTTTTTTGCAGTCGGTTACACCAACAACCTCTCCATTATCATCAAGCCCAATATAAATACGGCCCCCTTTTGCATTCGCAAAACCGCATACCCATTTCAGATACTCATCTTTCCATAACACTTTATACTCTATATTTTGACTTTCCTGCATACATACAATCCTCCATAAAACGACTTTAAAAATCCAATATCCTTCTTTCCCTTTCTCATTCAAACTCATATGGAATCTTCCATCTTCTGTACACTCTGATTTTTTCTTACTTTAACCAAATATTTGTAATATAGTCTCACAATTTCATTTTATATTAATTATAAAATATATCAAGTCATTTCATACAGATTCACTGGAAAAGTCTAATGGATTCTGCTATACTGAATGGCAGGGCGGGCCGGCTCTCTTCCCGGAGGAAAAGAACAAAATGTCTGCCCAAGGAGGAACGAATTATGGTTTATAAGACAAAAGGCACCTGTTCTCAGGCAATCAATGTGGAGGCGGAAAACGGCGTCATCACCTTTGTCCAGTTTACCGGCGGATGCGCGGGCAACACGGAAGGCATCTCCAAGCTTGTCGTCGGAATGAAGGTCGACGATGTCATTCAAAAGCTGGAGGGCACTCCCTGCGGCATGCGTCCCACTTCCTGCCCGGACCAACTCGCCAGAGCTCTGAAGCAGTTAAAAGCAGAACAGGCATGAACGACGGCAGATTCTCATTTTGAAAGGGGTATTCCCGGTTTGCGATAACCGGAAATACCCCTTTCGGTGTAGTAGACGTTGTAAACTTATATGTTCGTATGCCCGCTGTTTGACAGCTCGTTTGTGAGTTACAAGTTTACATTTTCATTTGTTTTGGATTCGGTCTGAATCCCTTTCCTATATTCAGTTGTAAGGACGGGAAACCGTACCGTCCGGTCATCCGTTCCAATGTGAAATTCTTTTCCAAAAAGAATCGTTTTGTTCTTTTCGCTCATGAACCGTCTCCATCCAAAACGGTTATGGCATAGCCTTGCAATTTGTCGTAGGATTCGTCCGCATCACCGCTTGCCAACGATTATGCGTGTGTGTTGGTTCTTACCCGCATCGGTAAGTCTTTGAGTTCATTTTTGTGCCGCTCCGTTTTGGTGATCAGTCAAAAAAGAGGGCGTCGGTACAAGTCATCGTAGTCTCCGTAAATCCATCTTCTGTCACAGAATGAACACCGGTTACACTATAATACTTGTCTCTGGTAATCTTATACGGGCCGCTTTCTGTCGTGGCAACCGAAGCATTCTCCACCTCAGTGGTCCAGTAGTCAATCGTATGCCAGCCGTTTTCGCCGTCATCGCTCTGGTCCAAATAAATGCCCAGATATACCCTGTCACATTCGAACTGCGCCATTGTATATCCGCTGCAAAGCGCATATCCTTTATCTCCCTGCGTCAGCTTGGTTATACCTGCCAATAAATAGTCACTCCGGCTGATCGCATACCATGCATCTGATACTTCCGTTTCCTGCACATCATATATATGATAACCAGGCGGCGTAACTTCTTCTGCCCACACGGTCAACGCACTGCCGGAAAGCAGTAAGCCTGATAAAACCAGCGCTCCGCAGCACCTCCAGTTCCACATGCCTATCACCTCCCCTCCATAAAAATATGTAAGCTTACAATATATAGACGATTATGCTCCTGTTTTTCGACACTTTTATACATTTTTTATCGCAATATTTTGTAAAATTTTTATAAATTCTTCTCTCTCCATCGCACCAATAAAAGAATAATAGGTATTTAAGTACTCAAAAGAAACAGAATAATAAGTTTGTTCTTTAGAATTTTGATATTCCAGAACTTTAGTGTCTACACCGCACGACTTAATAATCAGCGACTCCTTTTCTTCAGCGTCTACGCGGCTATTGATGCTGGATTCTTTGAAATCTTTACTGATATAAACATATATGAAACTTTCTCCTACATCATAATTTAAAAACGCTTCCCGTACGTCTTCTTTTATCCAATACTCCAGCAAATACATCTCGTCTGGACGATAACCGAACCTGACAGGAAGCGCCCCCAATTTTTCTTCAATTTGCTGACAGACTTCCTCTTCAGCATATTCTCTTTCTCTCGTATCTTCGTTATTTATTTTTATAATTGTGTCATCTCCGTATTCACTCTCCACCACCTCCGGCTTATACAGCCTGCTTCCGCTGCCCACCAGTCCGAGACCAACAGAGAACACCAGAACCGCGGCCGCGGCGATCACCATCCGCCGGCGGAGCCGTATCCTCCTGGCCGCATACCGCCGCGCTTCGATCTCTCTGTGAATTTCCTCGAGCTTTTCCATCGGCCTCTCCAGATCGGGAAGCCCCTCCGATTCCATCAGGAGTCGTTCGCGTTCGTCCGCCATATCCATCAGGTCCTGATCGATTCTGTCCCGCAGCCACTCATCCATATCGTCATAATCACGCTTCATACCTTTTTGTTCGTCCTTTTCTTTCAGCCACCGTCTAACTGCCTGCACAGACACTCTAACCTGACCTGTTACCCACAGATATACAATTTCCCGCAATCCGATCCGACACCAACTGTCTTATTCCTTTCCGTTTCCTCACATTACAGCCACCAGACCGGAACGGAATTTTTCCATATTACGTTTCTCTCTTAATTTTCCGACATCTTTCTTTTCACTTTATGCATAGATACAGCACTGTTTCACTGTCTGCTGCGCAAACGAAGATACTGTCTGTAGACAATTCCCCCCGCCCGGATATATAATCAAACTATATCACACCCCAAGGAGGCATTCGTTCCATGAAACATATCATCCTCACCGGCGGCGGCACCGCCGGACACGTCACACCCAATATCGCTCTGCTCCCCCGGCTGCGCGCCGCAGGCTACCGCATATCCTACATCGGCTCCAAAGAAGGAATGGAAAAGAAGCTGATCGAAGCTCAGCAGATTCCCTACTACGGAATCTCCTCCGGCAAACTCCGCCGTTATTTCGACTGGAAGAACTTCACCGATCCCTTCCGGGTACTCAAAGGCTTCTCCGAAGCGTCCTCCCTTATGAAGCGCCTGAAACCCGATATCGTCTTCTCCAAAGGAGGATTCGTCTCCGTGCCGGTCGTTATGGCCGCGAAACGGCGCCGTATCCCCGTGATCTGCCACGAATCCGATCTGACCCCGGGACTTGCCAACCGGCTGAGTCTCCCAGCCGCCACAAAAGTCTGCTGCAATTTCCCGGAGACGCTGGAACATCTCCCCAAAGAAAAAGCCGTTCTCACCGGCTGTCCGATCCGCCGGGAGCTTCTGCTGGGAAAACGCGCAGATGCTCTGACCCTGACCGGATTCCTCCCCGACAAACCGGTTCTGATGGTTATGGGCGGGAGTCTCGGCGCAGCCACAGTCAATCAGGCCGTCCGCGAAGCCCTCCCGGAACTTCTGAAGGACTGGCAGGTCGTTCACCTCTGCGGCAGGGGAAAGCTGGACGAAAGTCTCCGCCGCCGGAAGGGGTATGTACAATATGAATATATTCAGGAAGAACTTCCTGACCTCTTCGCGCTGTGCGATCTTGTCATATCCAGAGCCGGGGCCAACGCCATCTGCGAACTGCTCGCTCTGCGGAAACCGGCGCTCCTGATCCCGCTGTCCGCAGAAGCAAGCCGCGGAGACCAGCTGCTCAACGCCAGATCCTTTGAACGTCAGGGCTTTTCTATGGTCCTCGAAGAGAAAGAACTGAACAAAGAAACACTCCTTCACGCGGTCCGTCATCTCCATACGCACCGTAACGATTATATCAAAGCAATGGAAGGATGCCCGCAGACGGGCGCCGTTGACACGATCTTCGCTCTGATCGAAAGCACCCTACATTAAACCAGATTACGCGGAATCATCCCGGGGGACACTTAGCTGTCCCTTTCCGGATATTCCTTTTGATACCACTCTCTTAACTTTTTCTGTGATCTCTGTCTCCATTTTCCGATCAGAGATTTCTTAACGCCTTTCCTCCTGCTGATCTCCTCATCACTGAGACTTCCCACATAACGCAGGATCAACGCGTCGTACCAGTCTCTCTTTTCCAGCTTCAGACGGGCGAGAACTTTTCCCTTTCTTCTGCTCTCTTCCAGTTCCTCCACAATGCGCTCCGTATCTGAACGAGGGTCGATGAGTTCCTTCTCCTCTACCTTCAATCCTGTAATGGTTCTGCAGCTCCCGCCCTTTCTCAAATAATCCAGCGCCAGATGCTCCGATACCACAAGCAGCCATGCCTTAATCTTCTCCGGCTTCAGGCTGTCCAGATGGTCCGACAGACGGATGAACGTTTCCTGACACAGGTCTTCCGCCGTGTGATAATCCACATACAGGCAGATATTCCTGAATACCAGGTTGCTGTACTGCACAAAGTAATCATCCAGACGATGATCCTTCTCGTTCATAAGTCCCTATCAAAACCCCCCTCATTGACCATCCACCAGACGCTTTACTTCTTCCAGCTCTTCCGGAGTCGTCTCTCCCGGTTTCCAGAGGATTCCCGCATGATCGTTCTCGTAGCGCGGGATCAGGTGCATATGAAAATGAAAGACCGTCTGGCCCGCCGCTTTCCCATTATTCTGAACCAGATTAAAGCCGTCGGCGCCGAGCGCCTCCTTCATCCTCCCCGCAATCCGCCGGGCACGAAGCAGAACCTTCTCCGCCACTTCATCCTCAAGATCAAACAGATCCCGGTAATGTTCTTTGGGAATCAGAAGCGCATGTCCCCTCGTAGCCGGCCCCAGGTCCAGAATCACACGAAAGTCGTCATCCTCATAGAGCGTCGTAGACGGAATCTCACCGCCCGCAATCTTACAAAATATACAGTTTTCATCTCTCATAACAATCCTCCTATCTTGCTGACACCGCAGTTCCGATACTGCCGTTTTATTTTTTTTCATCATTTTTCCCGCCGGCCACCTTCCGGAAGCCCCCGGAAACACGCCGTTTTCTACTGTTTTTGTCGGGGAATGTCGAAATTTGTCGAACGATTTTATTTGCCATTTTTTGACATATCTGCTATATTACAGACAGGGAGTGATGACATTGCTGACTTATGACGAACAGGAAAAAATGGCGCGTCTGATGGCAAAGGATAAAAATTTTCACCAACTGATAACTGCCATCAAGGAAGATTACCATCTTACCCTTTCCCAGATTTCGCATGAGATTCGTAATCCTCTCACTTATATGGACAGTTCCATCCAGTGGATTCAAAAGCTGCATCCAGAGGTTGAGAACTTTGAATTCTGGGAGCAGATGAAACATGATCTCCAGTATCTGAAAGTACTTTTAGATGACATCTCCGCTTTCAATAATGGAGAACAGCTCACCATCAGCAGGATCGACCCGAAAGAATTTGCTTTCGATCTGAAAGATACGCTCCTTCCGGAACTGCTGGACAAGCACATCCCTCTTCTGATGAAGCTGGACGATACTTATCCGGATTTCTACGGTGATCCGATTCGTTTAAAGCAGACCTTTATCAATCTGATTAAGAATTCCATCGAGTCCATCACCGGGCGGGGACGCATAACGCTGAAAGTGTTTACCCACGACAAACGGCTGATGATCGCCGTGAAGGACAACGGATGCGGCATTCCCGCGGAACACCAACAGTCCATTTTCCGACCTTTTGTAACCTATAAGGAAAATGGCACCGGACTTGGCCTCTCCATCGTCCGACGTATCGTACTGGCGCACAACGGTACCATTCATCTGCGCTCAGCCGTCGGAAAAGGAACGGAGGTCCAGGTACATCTACCATTATTGCCAGTATCTCATATTTGTATATAATTATCCCAGAGGGGTTTTATTAAGGGGGAGACTCATTCTCCGCTGTCTTCCCCCTTGCTAAAACCCGAATCTATCCTCACTGCCAGTTCCGGACGGGGCACATACCGCTCCTCTGTCCGCGGAAGAAATTCCAGTTCATTCGCCTGTTCCGGATGAAGGAGCAGCGCTTCTTTTCGGGATTTCGGAAGCTGTTTGATCCGATACTCCAGCTTCGCGGCGGCAGACAAGCTGCCGGCCTCCCAGACCATCTCCAGAGAGCAGACTCTGTGACTTCTGGTATACTTTGCGCCGGAGCCTTTCCGACGAATGTGTTCCCGCATTCTGCGCTCCACATCTGTCGTGATGCCCGTATAGAGAGAATGATCCGTACATCTTACCATATAAATATACGGCATCTGTTCTTCCTCTCCATAATCATACGTTTTCCCTCTGCCTTCTATTTTTTTAATCATAGCAACTTCTTTTGCAAATGTCAATTCACATGGAATATTTTTGCCGCTGTTTTCATGACAAGAGTGTTACTTTTCACACCTGCACCTGTTTCAGCCTGATGTGGGCAGGTTTTCCTGAAAGACCCATTGAAGGGCGCCGGTCCTTAGGCGCGGTCTTTTCGCGCCTTAGTACCGTTGCGTCCCTTCACTAAGCGCAAGCGGGGTCTGGAAGGATAATCTGCCCGCACCGGGCGTCCGGGTGGCATAGGCATGAAAAGTAACATAAAAGTTACTGTTCACGCCTGCCGGTTCTCAGCCAATCAGCACCCTCTTTCCCTCAAACGCAAAACCGTATTTCCGAATGTGATCCGCCGGAATCCCTTTCTCTTCCAGACTGCAGGCATACCGCCTTTTTTCTATCTGCCTCAAAGCCGCGCCCACGGTATCCTCCAGACTGCGCTCTTCCTCCGGGTCGTGTACCTTGAACTCAAGGATAAACGCATCGTCGGCTCTGTTTCTCGGCTCCAGCATCACGTCGTATCTGCCGAAGCCGCTCTCCCGATTGGATGTAAGGAGGTATCGGTCCGAAAGCTCTACCATCAGTCCCAGCACAAATCCGTGGTAAAACCGCTCCGGCTCTGCTCCGGAAGGGTTTTTTCCCGTGTCGAAGTAACTGAAGGTGGCCAGCGCGACCTTGTTCATATACGTATTCATTGCCCTGAGATCCCCCAGCAGCAGCGCCTTGATAAAGTCGTTATAACCGGAAGACACACCGGAAAACCATCTCCGCACCATATTGCGGAACATGGTTTTGACCTCGAAATTGGTCAGTTCCAGTTCATAGTCCTGTCTCCACTCTCCATAGCCGGACATACCGGCGTTCAGCCTCTTTACCTTCAGATATCCGCCGGCCAGCAGAAGCCCCCATACTGCCTGTTCATTCTCGTCCAGTTGTTCATAGACGATCTGTTCTTCTATTTCTGTTGTAATGGTCCCGCCCTGAAGTAACTTTTCAAAAGCAGTTTTCAGGTTTTTGCTCCCCTCACGCACCAGCTTTCCCGCAAGATTATTGGAGCTGGAATTGGCCCAGTAAGCCGACAGGCGCTTTTTGTCCAGATAATTCAAGATAGACCACGGGTTGTAAATGTCCGTCCGATCTCCGAAATTAAAGCCGTCATACCAGCTCTTTGCCTCCTGTCTGTGCCCGGACAGACCAAATTCATCCAGCGCGTCGAACACTTCCTCCTCCGTAAAGCCGAAACAGTCCGCATATTTTTCAGAAGTCGTGGTCACGATCTCCAGATTGTTCAGATCGGAAAAGATCGACTCCCTGCTGACCCTTGTAATTCCGGTCATAATCGCCCGTTCCAGATACGGATTGGTTTTAAAGGCGGCATTGAACATGCTTCTGGTAAAGGCGACCAGTTCCTCCCAGTACCCGTTCACGTACGCCTCCTGCATCGGCGTGTCGTATTCATCCAGAAGGATAATCACCTTTTTTCCGTAATAGCGGGACAGATAGCAGGACAGCATTTTCAACGAAAAGGACACCGCGCTGTCCTCCATATCCGCTGATATCTCCCGGAAATCCTTTTTCTCGCTTTCACTTAAAATGTCATCCTTCAGCAGAAAATCAAATCTATCGTAAAGTGCCTTAATCACACGGCATATTGCTTTTCTTGCCTGCGCAAAGGAAGTCTCCTTGATGTCCGCAAAACTGAGCATGAGCAAAGGATACGTCCCCTGCAGCCTGCGGTATTTTTCCTCTCTCCAGACATCCAGCCCCGCAAACAGATCACCCCTGTCCGCGTACTCTACTGAAAAGAACTTCTCCACCATACTCATGGTCAGGGTTTTCCCGAAGCGCCGGGGGCGGGTAATCAGGGTCACGCTGTCTCCGCCTGCCCACCATTCCTTTATGAAACCAGATTTATCAATATAAAAATAGCCTTCTTTTCTGATCGTCTCAAAATCCTGGCATCCGATGCTCACAGTCCTTGGCATGCCCGCACCTCCTTCCGGCAATTTGCCGCACTGGTTTCATTACCCAATCAGTACTCTCTTTCCCTCAAACGCAAAACCGTATTTCCGAATGTGATCCGCCGGAATCCCTTTCTCTTCCAGACTGCAGGCATACCGCCTTTTTTCTATCTGCCTCAAAGCCGCGCCCACGGTATCCTCCAGACTGCGCTCTTCCTCCGGGTCGTGTACCTTGAACTCAAGGATAAACGCATCGTCGGCTCTGTTTCTCGGCTCCAGCATCACGTCGTATCTGCCGAAGCCGCTCTCCCGATTGGATGTAAGGAGGTATCGGTCCGAAAGCTCTACCATCAGTCCCAGCACAAATCCGTGGTAAAACCGCTCCGGCTCTGCTCCGGAAGGGTTTTTTCCCGTGTCGAAGTAACTGAAGGTGGCCAGCGCGACCTTGTTCATATACGTATTCATTGCCCTGAGATCCCCCAGCAGCAGCGCCTTGATAAAGTCGTTATAACCGGAAGACACACCGGAAAACCATCTCCGCACCATATTGCGGAACATGGTTTTGACCTCGAAATTGGTCAGTTCCAGTTCATAGTCCTGTCTCCACTCTCCATAGCCGGACATACCGGCGTTCAGCCTCTTTACCTTCAGATATCCGCCGGCCAGCAGAAGCCCCCATACTGCCTGTTCATTCTCGTCCAGTTGTTCATAGACGATCTGTTCTTCTATTTCTGTTGTAATGGTCCCGCCCTGAAGTAACTTTTCAAAAGCAGTTTTCAGGTTTTTGCTCCCCTCACGCACCAGCTTTCCCGCAAGATTATTGGAGCTGGAATTGGCCCAGTAAGCCGACAGGCGCTTTTTGTCCAGATAATTCAAGATAGACCACGGGTTGTAAATGTCCGTCCGATCTCCGAAATTAAAGCCGTCATACCAGCTCTTTGCCTCCTGTCTGTGCCCGGACAGACCAAATTCATCCAGCGCGTCGAACACTTCCTCCTCCGTAAAGCCGAAACAGTCCGCATATTTTTCAGAAGTCGTGGTCACGATCTCCAGATTGTTCAGATCGGAAAAGATCGACTCCCTGCTGACCCTTGTAATTCCGGTCATAATCGCCCGTTCCAGATACGGATTGGTTTTAAAGGCGGCATTGAACATGCTTCTGGTAAAGGCGACCAGTTCCTCCCAGTACCCGTTCACGTACGCCTCCTGCATCGGCGTGTCGTATTCATCCAGAAGGATAATCACCTTTTTTCCGTAATAGCGGGACAGATACATGGAAAGCTGATGAAGCGCCATCGTCGCCGCCGTATCATCCATATCCTCCGACACGGATTCAAAAAACCGCTGTCCTCTGTCGCCCAGTACGTCCGTATTCAGAAGAAATTCATATTCCGAATACAGGTTGGACAGCATCTGGCAGATCTTTCTGCGCGCCCTGATGTAATCGGGTTCTTTTATATTCGCAAAAGAAAGACTGATCACCGGACAGGAACCCTGAAGTTCTCTAAATTCCTCACTGTCCCATATTTCCAGTCCCTGAAACAGCTCTCCTCTGCTCACATATCTGACTGAAAAGAACTTCTCCACCATGCTCATAGTCAGGGTTTTCCCGAAGCGCCGGGGGCGGGTAATCAGGGTCACGCTGTCTCCGCCTGCCCACCATTCCTTTATGAAACCAGATTTATCAATATAAAAATAGCCTTCTTTTCTGATCGTCTCAAAATCCTGGCATCCGATGCTCACAGTCCTTGGCATGCCCGCACCTCCTTCCGGCAGTTTGCCGCACCGGTTTCAAAGTGAATCCGCCTGTTCTCAGTATAGCCGATTATGACCGACATTACAACAACAATCCGGCTTTTGCGGCCCCGCTTTTTCCGACCGCATTCCTGTTCATACCTGCGCTGCCGGACGCCCGACACAGGCAGATCACCTTTCCAGGCCCTGGCCGCCCCACTTGCTAAATCACAGGGGCTGTGATAGGATAACATACAACAGGCAAAAGGAGGTCGTCCCTTGAAAATCAATCGAACCGTACAGCGCGCCATACAGATTCTGTCTTATACTGCCGATCACCCGGAGGGGGTATCTCTGGATGACCTGTGCGGATATTTCTCCCTGCCCAGGACAAGCGCCTACGACATCCTCGTCACCCTCGTGCAGGAAGGGATGCTTTCCGTAAAACCCGGGCAGAAGCAGCTCTACCAGATCGGCACCTTTGCCTACCGGATCGGCATGTCCTACCCGGATGCCGACGACACGCTCAAGCTGATCGGGGCGGAGCTTTCCGAACTGGCAAAAGAATCCGACCGCACCGCTTTCTTCGGCAGACTCTCCGGCAGAGAGGTTGTCTATATTCTGAAAGAAGTCCCCGAAAACCCCATCATCACGACCGCAACGGTCGGAAGCACGGCCCCTCTGTACTGCACCTCGCTCGGCAAAACGCTGCTGGCCTTTCTGCCGGAAGAACAGTCGCAGACGCTCCTTGCAGACATTTCCATGCAGCCCCGCACCCGGTACACGCTGAAAAACCCGGAAGAACTCTCCCTGGATCTGGAGCGGATCCGTTCGCGCGGCTACGCGCTGGATTTCCGCGAATACGAAGAACATATGGTCTGCGCCAGCGCCCCTGTCTACCGGCGCAACGGCTGCCTCGAGGGCGCCGTCAGCATCTCCGGTTTCTACCGGCCGGAAGAGGATTATGAGCGGCTGGGAAAGCTGATCCGCCGGAAAGCAGCGGAAATCTCAAGACTTCTGGGATATCGGAGTCCTGTTTCTTTATAGGAGGAATCCTGTCTCACAGGATTCCCTCGCTATTTTCAGCATCTGTGCCGGCGCTCCGAAAAGAGCGCTCTTCAGCATCCTCCTCCCATACGGCAGTCAGAAACGCCCGTCATCCTTCACACTACCATATTCCATAATTCCGAATGCGATATTCAAACGACTCCGTCGTCCGGAAGCGTCGCGTATCTCCACTTTCCAACTGATCGTGGAAAACGAAGAAAATTATTGACTGAATTTTTATTGTCATAAATTTTTTCTTACCTGTTGACAAATCCTGTAATTATGCTATGATATATGTAAATTCGGAATCGCGAATAAAATTCGTATATACGAATAGGATAGCAAAAGGAGAGGTATTATGAATCTGAATCTCAAACCAGCAAGTGAATGTATGTTTGACGCGGTCTCCCTGGGCGAAGTCATGCTTCGTCTCGATCCCGGCGAGGGACGCATCCGCACGGCCAGACAGTTCCGCGCATGGGAAGGCGGCGGAGAGTACAACGTCGTCCGCGGCCTGCGCAGGTGCTTCGGGCTGAAGACCGCCGTGATCACCGCTTTCGCGGACAACGAGGTGGGTATGCTCATGGAGGATTTCATCCTGCAGGGCGGGGTTGACACATCTCTGATCAAATGGATGAAGACCGACGGCATCGGACGGATCTGCCGAAACGGCATCAACTTTACCGAGAGAGGCTTCGGTATCCGCGGAGCAGTGGGGTGCTCCGACCGCGCCAATACGGCGATCTCCAAGGCGACGCCGGAGGACTTTGACTTCGAGCACATCTTCGGAGAACTGGGCGTGCGCTGGCTCCATACCGGCGGCATCTACGCGGCTCTGTCCGAGCAGGCATGCGAGACCGTCCTGGCCGCCATCAAAACCGCGAAGAAACACGGCACCATCGTCTCCTACGATCTCAACTACCGTCCTTCCATGTGGAGCGCGATCGGCGGACAGGAGAAGGCGCAGCAGGTCAATAAGGAAATCGCACAGTATGTGGATGTCATGATCGGAAACGAGGAAGACTTTACCGCCTGCCTGGGCTTCCAGATCGAGGGAAATGACGAGAATCTGAAGAAACTGAACATCGACGGTTACAAAAAGATGATTAATACCGCCGTTGAGACCTATCCGAACTTCAAGGCGGTCGCTACCACCCTCCGTGAAGTGAAGACCGCTACAGTCAATGACTGGAGCGCACTGTGCTGGGCCGGCGGCGAGATCTACAAAGCCAAAGACTACAAGGGTCTGGAGATCATGGACCGGGTCGGCGGCGGCGATTCCTTCGCTTCCGGACTGATCTACGGGCTGATGACCACCGGCGACGCCGAGACCGCCGTCAACTACGGCGCGGCGCACGGCGCACTGGCCATGACCACACCGGGCGATACGACAATGGCGTCCAGAAAAGAAGTGGAAGCAATCATGGGCGGCGCCGGCGCACGGGTACAGAGATAATAACGCCATCGACATCGGCAGGTTTCAGAATATTATATAAAAAGGAGAAGATTATGAACGAAGTATTACAGAAAATGCATGAAATCGGAATCATTCCCGTTGTTGTTTTAAATGATGCCAAAGACGCGGAGCCGCTTGGCAGGGCGCTTCTTGAGGGCGGTCTTCCCTGTGCGGAAGTGACTTTCCGTACGGATGCGGCGGAAGAATCCATCCGCATCATGTCCGAGAAATTTCCGGAGCTGCTGGTAGGCGCAGGCACGGTTCTGACGACGGAGCAGGTGGATCGCGCTGTCGCGGCGGGCGCGAAGTTCATCGTAAGCCCGGGGCTGAACCCGAAAGTCGTACAGTACTGCATCGACAAGAACGTCCCCGTCACTCCCGGCGTTGTGACTCCGGGCGAGATCGAGAAGGCCATTGAACTCGGCCTTGAAGTGGTCAAGTTCTTCCCGGCGGAACCGTCCGGCGGACTGCCGATGATCAACGCGGTCGGCGCGGCTTATACTACCATGAAGTTCATGCCTACCGGCGGCATCAGCGCAAAAAATGTCGTTGACTACCTGAAATCCGGCAAAATCCACGCCTGCGGCGGGAGCTGGATGGTAAAAGGCGATCTGATCTCCGGCGGAGAATTTGACAAGATCAAAGAGCTCTGCAAAGAGGCGGCGCAGATCGTCAAGGATGTCAGAAAATAAATTTCTCCTAATACCGAAAAGAGGACGTGAAGCTTCATGTCCTCTTTTCGGTATCCGTCTCTCTACCGCCCGTCCTGCACCCGGCACCTCCTGCGCGCGTCCGCTTCCGCATCGTACAGTTTCTTCCACGCCGTTTCTACCTCCTCCGGAATCTCCACATGGCCGATAAAGCCTTTACCGTTGGGTCCATAGCCGTTCTCATCGTCCCGCAGACGCGGAATCTCTCCCAGCGCCAGCTCCAGAAAACGCTCCCTCTCCCATACGGCTCCCTGCCAGGGCAGCGGATTCAGCCGCTCGTCGCACTGCGGGAGAAACGGGGCGTAACTGAGAATGCGCGTCGAATCCGGCATTGCTTTTTTAAGCGACATGGCGCTTCTCCTCTGCATGAGCGGATCCTGCATCAGAATCAGCCGGCTGGGCAAAATGTGACGTCCCTCCAGAATCATCCGCGCATTCGCGGCATTTTCCCCGCAGTTCGCGGACGTTTCATCCAGCAGAATCTTATCCCCCGGTATTCCATATCGTTTCACTGCGATTTCCGAAAATACAGCCGCCTCCGAAGTTTTCTGCGCGCATTCCCGATACCTTTCATCCGCGCCGGCTCTTTTTTTCAGCAATTCGGTGGAATGCCCGGTCCCGCCGCAGAAAACAAGCCGCTCCCCGAGTCCCGCCAGAAAGGCCAGGCAGCCTGCCTCCGCCGTCTGCGGCAGCTCGTTTCCAAACACGACCACCGCCGTTGCTGTCTCCCCTCCGAACCACTTTTTCACGCTCTCCAGATCCAGACAGTCCACATCTCTCTGGCAGAGAAATTCCAATACGCATTGCATATCTTTTTGATATAAATTTTCCGACTGATTCATCATTTTCCCGCTTGCAATCCTTTCCGGAATATGATATCCTTTAAAACAAATACGAAATTATGTATTGTTTGTATCATACATTCCTTACTTATTATAGCACAGGACCGGAACATTATCCAGTACCTGCGCCAACAATTCCGCCGAAAGTAATGAGGTAATTATGGACAGGGAATATTTTAAAAAGACGTTCCGCTTTTCACAGGATATGCTGTCTCCGCTTTATGCGCAGCTCGCGAACTATATCAAGATTCAGATCCAGGCAGGCGTCTTCAAACCGGGCGACCGGGTCATTGCGGAAAACGAGCTCTGCGAAATTCTCAATGTCAGCCGGACGACGATCCGGCAGTGTATGAACCAGTTGACAGAAGAAGGATACATCGTCCGATACCGGGGCAAGGGATCATTCATTGCCGACCAGAAGCTGAAACGCCCCATCAGCTATCTGTATGATTTCACGGAGAACATGCTCAGTCTGGGCGCCGAGCCCACCTCGGTGGTCCTCAAATCAGAACTGCTGGAACTAAAGGACGAGAAGCTCTCCGACACGCTGCAGATGCCGTCCGGACAGCGCACGGCTTTCCATCTCACCCGCCTGCGCTGCGCCAACGGAGAACCGATTCTCCTGGAAGACACTTACATACCTTACTATCTGTGTCCGGGAATTGAACTTTATAACTTTTCCTCCTCCTCGCTTTATCACACGCTGAAGGAACGGTACTCGCTGAATCTGTATCATGCCAATGAGACGATCGAAGCGATCATCATCAACAAGCGCTTCGCGGAACTTCTCAAGTGCAGCGCTCGGGTGCCCGGATACAGCATCACGCGCATCTCCCATCTGGACTCCGGATATGTCTTTGAGTACACCGCTTCTGTGACCAGAGCGGACAAATGTATCTTTGAGCTCGACTTATACCAGCACCAGAATGCAGGCAAAACTCCCATCGACTTTCAGAGACGCATCAGTCTGTAAACAAAATCGGGCAGGGAAGAAATCTTCCCTGCCCAATTACTTTTCGTTTGTTCTGTGCCGTTCTCAGGCTTTTCCTTCCGAACCAAGCACATCTTTGATCTTGTGCATAACGACCGTCTTGACATTCGCACGTCCGACTTTCAGATACTCGCGCGGATCGAATGCCGCCGGGTTTGTCCACATCACTTCACGGATACCAGCGGTCATGCCGAGACGAAGATCGGAATCAATGTTGATCTTACATACGGCAGATCTTGCCGCCTGACGAAGCTGTTCTTCCGGAACGCCGATCGCATCTTTCAGAGCGCCGCCGTGCTCGTTGATGATCTTCACAAATTCCTGCGGAACGGAGGATGCACCGTGAAGAACGATCGGGAACTCGGGGATTCTCTTCTCGATCTCTGCAAGGATATCAAAACGAAGCTGCGGGTTGGTACCCGGTTTGAATTTGTAAGCGCCATGGCTCGTTCCGATCGCGATTGCCAGGGAGTCTACACCGGTACGGGTTACGAACTCTTCCACTTCATCCGGCTGCGTATAAGCCGCATCCGCGTCAGACACGTTCACCGCATCCTCAATGCCGGCCAGTCTTCCAAGCTCTGCCTCTACAACAACGCCTCTTTCATGCGCATATTCTACAACTTTCTTCGTCAGCTCAATATTGGTCTCGAAATCATGATGAGAACCGTCGATCATAACGGAAGTAAATCCGCCGTCGATACAGGACTTGCAGATCTCGAAGTCTGCACCGTGATCCAGATGAAGAGCGATAGGAAGATCCGGAGCCTCTACAAGAACAGCCTCAACTAATTTTACTAAGTAGTTGTGCTTCGCATACTTTCTTGCACCTGCGGACACCTGCAGGATAATCGGGGAATTAAGCTCAATCGCCGCGTCTGCGATTCCCTGAACGATCTCCATGTTGTTCACGTTGAATGCACCGATGGCGTATCCGCCTTCATAGGCTTTTTTGAACATTTCTTTGGTTGTAACTAATGGCATTGTTGGTCATCCTTTCTCTATCCAAATTTGGCACGCCCGTGCCTATACACGTAGTTTACTACATTTTTTTGGATTCAACAAGGAATTTCTTTACATTTCTCATAAAATTTTCTACCTGAGTTACCATCCGGACCTGCACGCAAAACCTACATATACGCCCTCAGATACCGGTAGGACAGTTCGATCCCTTCCTTCGTGTCCTCAAGGGAGCCTTCAAAGGCACGGTCCTCGCATTCGATGCAGGCGTCGCCCTGGTATCCGCTCTCGTTCAGTCTGCTGATCAGCTGTGGGAAATTGACCTCGCCGAGTCCCGGCATCTTCGGCCGGTGCCAGAGAGACGGATAGGAGAATCTTCCGTATTCCTCCACCTTCTCCTGATCGATCTGGATATCTTTCAGATGGACATGGAAAATCCGCTCCGGAAATTCCACCACCGGTCTCCACTCGGTCATTCCCTGAAGTACAAGATGGGACGGATCGTAGCACAGTCCGATATTCGGACTCATACGGAACATTTCCCGCCACACGTACGGCGTTGTCGCCAGGTTGTTTCCGCCCGGCCATTCATCGCCGGTATACAGCATGGGGCAGTTTTCAATGGCGACGCGCACGCCCTTTTCCTCCGCCAGCCTGAGAATCGGCGGCCATACCTCCTTCATCAGCGCAATATTTTCTTCCGTCGTTTTCTTTTTATTTCTCCCGATGAAAGTCGTCACCAGATTCACTTTCATCATTGCGGCGGCTTCGATCACTTTCTTCGTGTGCGTGATGGAGACCCGGGCCGTATCCTCATCGTCGGACAGCGCGTTCGGAAAATATCCGAGGCACGCAATGCGGACTCCCCTGGATGCCGCATAGTTTACATAATACTCCGCCTTTTCCTCCGTCAGATTCTCCACGTCAATATGCGTCACCCCGGCATACCTGCGGTCCGCTCCCCCTTTGGGCCAGCAGCACACTTCCAGTGAACGGAAACCTGTCTTCGCAGCGTAATCCACCACTTCCTCAAAACAGAGATCGGCCAGAATCGCCGTATGTAACCCCAATTTCATCATATCATCCAATCCTCCTGTTCCTTATATCTCCGGTATCTCAATCTCTACTTCGCGGCCCAGCTCGGCGGAACGCACAATGCCGTCAATGATCGCCTGGTTATAGAGAATCTCTTTCGCGGGCACGGGCGACTGCTGCCCTTTCTTCACTGCCGTGACAAAAGAACGGATCTTCTTATAGAAAAGCTCTCCGATGTCCTCCTCCTCATAAGGAAGCACCGTCTCCGTCTGGACGCCCGCCACGTCATGGTAAATCTTCAGCGGACCGCCCACCGAACCGTTCCAGCACTCAGTGGAGGGGATACGGAGTCCGCCCTCTGTTCCCAGAATCAGCGCATCGCCCATCGTATCCATATGCATCGCCCACGAAATACGGAAGTCAAGCACGATGTCGCCCTCCAGACGGACGAAGCCCGCCGCAAAGTCCTCCACCGAGAATTTCTCCGCGTATTCCGGATGCACTGTATAATAGGAAGGCCGGCATCCAAAATATCCGGATTTGTATCCGGTCACCGTCAGCGGTTTCGGATATCCGACGGCGTTCAGAAGCATATCCAGCGAATAACATCCGATATCCCCCATGGCGCCGATGCCCGCCGTATTTTTGTCGATAAAAGAGGTACCGAACGGCGTCGGAATCCCGTGCCTGCGGCCGCCGCCGGACTGGATGTAATATACCCTGCCCAGTTCCCCGGACTGCACGATTTTGCGGATCATTTTCATATTCTCCGCCATGCGCGGCTGGAAACCGATGGAGAGCATTTTGCCACTCTCTTTTTCCGCCCTGCACATCTCTACCGCCTCTTCCAGTGTTACGCTCATCGGCTTCTCACAGAGAACGTTCACCCCAGCCCGGAGCGCGTCAATGCTGCAGGAAGCGTGCACCTTGTTGGGCGTACAGATACTGACAATATCCAGTTCTTCTTTCTCCAGCATTTCCTGATGGCTGCGGTAGCACCTCACCTCATTCAGATCGAACTTCCGGAAGAATTTCTCTGCTTTTCCTTCCATCAGCTCTGCCGCCGCCACAATCTCCACATCCGGACACCGCAGCAGCGACGTTACATGCGCCTCCGTGATCCAGCCCACACCGATAATCCCGGCCTTTATCTTATGACTTACATCCAGTTCCTCTTCTTCCGGAAGGTTTACCTTAAACCGATCCAGGATTCCCGCCATCTTCTCTTCCTCCTATTCTCCGATATATCTCTTCATCATCTCATGATGCGCCCTGATCATTGCCATATTGTCGACGTCCATATCCGCTTCGTCGTGGAAAATCCGCTGTCCCTCATATTCCGTGCAGATATAGCCGGACCATCCCTTCTCCTTCAGCACGCGGAAAATCGTCTCGTTGTCGATACTGGGATCGATCTGCCGTTCCAGATCCATGTCATAGACCTTGGCGTGAATATGCGAAATGTACGGAATATAATCACCGATCAGCGCCGGATCACACCAGGTGTAGCTGAAAGCTTCCTTCGCCCATTCCAGATCCACGTCGTTGGGATTCATCGTCCGGATCTTCTCCATTGCCTGCTCGTAGGTCATTCTCGAGCTGTACGCCTCATGAATATACTCGACAATCGCCGGCGTCGCCCCGTGTTTGAGCGCTTTCTTCTCCCGCGCCGGTATCGGCTTCTCGATAAAGATTCCGAAATCCGGAATGATCGAGAAATATTTCGTTCCTGTCCGTTTGATAAAATCAATGTATTTATCCACCCACTCGGTCCCAAGCCGGAACGGCGGATGAATCTCCAGCCCCATCACCACATTGTAGCGCTCCGCGCACGGAAGCGCTTTCTCAATGATGTTCAGAGGAATGGTGTAGACGACCCGAAGGAAACGGAAGCCGAGCCTTGCCGCCAGGCGGATATTCGTCTCCATGATCTCTACCGCCTCTTCTTCCGAAATATCGACCCCGTCAATGATCTGGCCGTCCATAAACATATCGTAGCAGACCGGCTCCGTGCCGTATTTCTTCATCCACTCAAACCACTGATCGACCCAGCTCTGGGGCGGATTGGGGAAATTGGGAATGATCGCTTCCGAGATGATCTCCACACCTTTTGCCCCCAGTTCGGAAACGGCGCGGATACAGCCCTCCGCATCCAGTTTTCCGAGATAATACTCGTCCTGATAGCTGTAGAAGGAAACGCCTCTTTTGATCCTCGGCGGAATTTTGACCGGCGCCGCCAGCGTAAGTTCTTTCTCCCAGTTGGCGCAGAACATCACCGGCGGAATATTCATACCGTTTACAATCCGGATTGCTTCATGCACTTTTACCCTGTGCGGCCGGTCCGACAGTCCACCTTCCTTCTCCACTCTCAGGTACGCAATCTCCCCGAAATCCCAGTGTACGTCCGTGCGTCCCTTCATCTCCTCATATGTATACGAAGTATCGCGGAGCGTGAAGAGAATCTGCTCCTTCGTATACCGTTCCCCGTCCACTTCCAGTTCAAAATCATGAACAATCGCCAGATTCACACCGCGGTAATAGCTTACTTTAATGCCGATCTGAAAGCCGACGGTCTTTCCCCCGCTCTCCAGATTGCTGAATGTATCGTCACAGATAAAATATTTATCAAACATATTTGCCATATGCCTTTTCCTCCTGATTACCTATTCATATCCGCCTGCTCCAAATACCTCATGGTCCGAATCAGACTCTCCTTCACAGGCACGGACGGGAAATATTCCAGTCCGACCCAGCAGGTGCATCCTGCACTTCGGATTTTCTGCAGGAGAAAGCGGTAATTGATCTCGCATTGATCCAGTTCATGGCGGTTCGGGACCCCCGCCGCATGAAAATGGCCGATTTTCTCCAGATTGGGAAGGATTCTCGCCAGCAGATCTCCTTCTGAAATCTGCTGATGATAGATGTCGTAGAGCATCCTCACCGACGGGCTTCCCACTTCTTCGATGATCTCAAACGCCTCGTCCGCCGACGTCAGATAATTATTCGGCCGGTTCACTCTCCGGTTGGAGGCTTCCAGAACGACCATGAAGCCTTCTTCCTCCAGCATCGGCGCCGCTTCCCGCAGTCCGGCCACGATCGACGCATGCTGCGCGCCGCGGGCTTCCCCCGTATCGTCGCCGGAAAGCACGGTGATGCGGCTTCCGCCCAGCCGTTTCCCCAGAGCAACCGCAGCCTCCAGATTTTTCAAAAAGAGCAGTCTCTGTCCCTCGTCCGCGAGAGAAGCCGGTTCGCAGTTGAAATTCGCAAGCTGCAGGCCGAACGCTTCCTTCTGCTCCGCCATCTCGCCCATATCCCAGTTGTGCGCGCTCCAGAACTCGTAGCCCTGAAAACCGCACTCTTTGATTTCGCGCAGCGCGTGCGTAAGCTCTGCGCCCTTATAAAGCGTATCAATACACGGACTGATGCGCATCCGTCTCCGTACCTCCTCTCTACCACCACTTAATCAACTCTGTCACCTGCTCGCGGACTTCAATAAACCGTTTCTCCGTCACCGTTCGCGGCCGCGGCAGAGGATTGACCATCATCTGTTTGATCGTTGTCGGCTTATTGGTCAGAATCAGGATGTCTTCGCTGATATAGACCGCCTCCTCGATATTGTGCGTGATAAAGATGATCGTCGTTCCAAGCTTTTCCCACAGACCGATCAGCTCGTCCTCCAGTTTAAAACGCAGTTCTATGTCAAGCTGGCCGTACGGCTCGTCCATCAGCAGAATGTCCGGTTTCGTGGCAAAGGCACGGGCGATCACCACCCGCTGAAGCATGGAAGCCGAGAGCTGATTCGGATAATACTTCCGGAAATTCTGAAGCCCCACCATCTCAATCACTTCATCTACGCTTTTCTTTACTTCCTCCTCCGGCTTTTTCTTAATCCTCAGTCCGAAAGCCACATTTTCCTCCACCGTCAGCCACGGCATGGTGGAATACTCCTGAAAAATATAGGACACGTTGTGCTTTCTTAAATCCACCGGTTCTCCGTCTACCAGAATTTCCCCGGAAGTCGGTTCATACAGTCGTGTAATACAATTCAGAAACGTCGTCTTCCCGCAGCCGGTAGGCCCTACCACGCACAGAAACTGCCCCTTTTTCACATCGAAGGAGATGTCGTCAAGCACAAGCAGATCCCCGAATCTCTTTGTCAGATTCTTTACCTTTACTTTAATGTCATCCATCCCGGCGCCTCCTTATAATGTCTTGTCCACAATACTCTGGATCTCTGTTCTCAGCTCCAGGAACCTGTCGTCCGTATTATTTCTCGGTCTCGGCAGATCAATTACATATTCTTTCTTCACACTGGTCGGACAGTTTGTCAGCACCACCACCCGGTCCGCCAGATACACCGCCTCTTCAATGTTATTCGTCACGAAGACGACGGTCCTCTTTTCTTTCTCCCAGATGCGGATGATCTCCTCCTGCATCAGATACCGTGTCTGCGCGTCCAGATGCCCGAACGGCTCGTCCATAAAGATTACCGAGGGTTCATTGCAGTACGCCCGGGCGATTCCCACCCGCTGCTGCATTCCGCCGGATAACTGATTGGGAAATTTGTCCTCGAATCCTTCCAGACCTACCAGGTTGATATAATACTGCGCCTTCTCCCGGCGTTCTTTTTTGCTGATTCCTCTGGCCCGCGGACCATATTCCACGTTCTGCATGACCGTATACCACGGAAACAGCGCCGTCGTCTGATAGACGAAGCCCCGATCCGGCCCCGGAGCGTTTACTTCCTTTCCGTTGACCGTGACTGTTCCCGAGGTGGCTGTCTCCAGCCCCGCCATAACGTTCAGCACCGTTGTCTTTCCGCACTGACCTGGTCCGAACAGGACGATAAATTCATTCTTCCCGACCTCAAGTTCCAGATTCTGGATCACAGGCGTACTGGTCGTCTTCGTATGAAAGGTCTTCGCCACATGGCTGCACCGAATCATCGCATCTATTTTCCCCGTGTTGTCCATCTGCATAATTTCGCCTCCACTCCTCTCATCGATGCCGCCAGAATAAATCCGATAATACCGATCGTCAGAATACCGACCAGCTCCTGCAGGATATCGTTGTTATCCATGCCGCGGATAATAATCCATCCCACTCCTGCGGAAGAACGGATCATCTCCGACGCCACCACCTGTCCCCAGGCGGCCGTCAGTCCGTTCTGCAGTCCCGAAAAGATATACGGTACCGCGCACGGCAGCGTGATCGTGCGGAAAATAAACCCGTCGTTCGCGCCCAGCATCCTCGCCGCGCCCACCAGCACCGGATCCGCCGACTTCGCCCCCGCGTACGCGTTCTGCAGTACCGAGAGGAAGGTGGCCAGAAAGACCAGAAAATACTTGGATGCGTCGCCGATGCCAAACCACAGGATCGCCAGAGGAATCCACGCCACCGGAGGAATCGGACGGATGATATTAAAAAGCGGCATCACAATGGCGTCCGCAACCCGGTAGGTCCCCATCACGATACCGAGCACAATCGCCACCGCGGACGCAACCGTATAACCGATCAGAATCCTGCGCAGGCTGGACCACATATGCATCGGGAGGACCACTTTGCCGTACGGTTTTACAAAACGGCGGAAAAATTCCGCAAATGTTGTGAACGGTCCCGGCAGGAAATCGCCCATGCTGGTAAACGATACCACCGCCTGCCACAGCAGGCAGAACGCTGTAAGCGCGATTACTGTCGAACCAATCTTTAATACCCACTCATTTTTCATTATCTTACGCGTCATGTGTCTGCCCCTTTACGATTGCCCGTTCTACGACTCCGATCACCCAGGTCAGAACCGACCCGATAAATCCGATCATCAGCATACCAACGATAATCACGTCCGGCCGATAGATTCCCCGGCACTGCTGAATCATATACCCAAGACCGCTGGAAGAAGCGATCAGTTCCGCCGCCACGATGGACATCCAGGCGCTTCCGAGCGCCACACGGATTCCGGTCATGATATGCGGAAGAGCCGTGGGAATCGCCACTTTGAAGAGCATCTGCCGCCTGGTGGCGCCGAACGTTCTCGCCACCCACATATGTACTTCCCTCGTCTGTTTGACGCCCGCGTACGCGTTCAGCACACAGGGCGTCAGCGCCGCCACAAAGATCGTAACCGCCTTCGACATGAAGCCGATTCCAAGGAGGATGATCAGAAGAGGCGCCCACGCAAGTCCCGGAATCGCCTTGACAAAATCGAAGATCGGTCTCGCGAGGAGATCCACCGGACGATACCACGCCATCAGAATCCCCAGCGGAACCCCCACGACAATGCCCATGGCATAACCGCTCAGAGCCACCCGCAGGCTGGACCACATATGCTGGAGCAGCGTTCCGCCGTCAGGGGATTTATTTGTAAATTTGCTGATGAACGTCCGCAGAACCGTAACCGGTCCCGGCAGCGTTATATCTGTTGTCAGCTGCAGAATATCTGTACACAGATACCAGATGGCAATAAACCCGATCACAGAACAACAGGAGATAATCTTAAACTTTGCGTCACTGTTTTTTTCCATACGCTCCTCCATCTGCGGGAGAACCGCGAAGCCGGGTCTTACGTCCCTGCTCCGCGTATCCTCGCCTTTCCGACTTATTTACTGAATGCCTTCACTTCTCCGCCCAACACCTCGGAAAGCAGAGAGGAATCATAATTCTTATATACGTTGTCTACGCGGTCCGGATCAATCGCTCCCGTCGTTCCGTAGAAGTCCGCCACGCTCTGCATGCCGTCTCCCATAAAGTAATCGTCCGTACACAGAGTTTCTTTTGTAAACAGCATACAGTGCTCCATCTCATACGCAACCTGCTCGTCGACCACCTCTTTGCCGTTCTCGGCGAAGAAATCATTGATCGTCTGCGCCCGCAGCGCTTCATCCGCCTTAAACTGCTCGTTGATATCGTAAATTACGCTCAGGAAAATCTTGACTTCCTCTCTTCTCGTCTCCAGAATTTCCGGGGTGAAGATCACGCAGTCTTTGATCAGGATATCGGTCGCGTCGCCTACGCTGGCTGCAATAATGTATCCGCCGTCTTTGAGCATCTCATACATATAAGGCATCTTGGTGCCGATCATATCTCCTTCGCCGGACATGAACGCCTGCGCACCCGCCGCGTCTTCCATATTTACAAAATTGATATCGTTCTCCGTCAGTCCGAACTGAGAGAGATATTTTGTAAAATAGAACTGATTCGCCTGTCCGACCTGGCAGATCAAATCCTGTCCCTTGAGCACTTCCGCAGAACCGTACATCTCCGGTTTCCCTTCGATGTTTCCTTTTTCAGCGGCAATCGGACTGTCAGCCCGGATCATCAGGCAGTCCGTACCTGCCGTATCCACTTCTCCCACCATCTTGACCAGACCGTTGGAAAGCGCATACACGGAAGCAAGTCCGCTGATTGCTCCGTCCAGTTCGCCTGCGCCGATCGCTTCATTAATCGCCGCGCCGCCTACAAACATGGACATCTCCACATTGATCCCCGCCTGCTCAAACAATCCCATCTTATCCGCATAGTAGAGAGTAATCCCCATCTGATGAGGCATGGTTGCTATTCTCAGCGGTTCGCTGTCCAGATAATTCGCTTCCGCACTGTCTTCCCCGCCGCCTTCTGTGTTTTCCTCCGCCGCCGGAGCAGAATCCGGCGTACCGGTCGTATCCGGTGCATCCGTCTGTCCGCCGTCCGAGCCGCCGCAACCTGCCAGTAACATCGCCGCAAGTCCCATTGCCAGAGCTTTTCTCAAAATATTGTTTTTCATAGTAACCTCCTTCATACATATAATATGGTTTGTCTTTATACAAAAATCGCTGCCGATTTCGTATCAATGTTCTTCTGCATGAACATGTTTCAGAAACCATGCCATGTTTTTTCCAAGCGTCTGCATAATGACGACGCCTTCCCGGTCTTCCAGCACTTCTCCCTTCTCGTCTCCCATCATAAAACTCCAGTAATTGGAGCCCGCCACGAACATGTTCTTGTTCAGGAAGAAATGGTTGATCGCGTCCAGCGTGGCGACCGGACCTCCTCTGCGCACTACCGCCACCGCGGCCCCAAGCTTATGGGCAAACATCACCTTGTCCCTGCCGGCAGCGGAGGAAACCCGCTCCAGCAGCGCCTTCAGGACGGCCGGCATTCCGGCCTGATAAACCGGCGCCCCCAGCAGGATCCCGTCCGCCTCCTGCATGCGGTGATAGATTTCCGGGAACCCGTCGTCCGTAAACACGCACTCCCTTGTCTCTTTGCATTTCCAGCAGCCGATGCAGCCCCGCATATGATTGGCTTTCAGATGAATCAGCTCTGTTTCAATTCCTTCCTTATCCAGTTCCTCCAATACAATGCCGAGCGCAATCGCCGTATTTCCGTCTTTCCTCGGACTGGAATTAACAGCCAGTACTTTCATATCTTCCTCCGTTTACGGTTCCACCGTAACCCACTCTCCCGTCCGGTCGCTCTCCAGGCAGGCTTCAATCAGTTTCATAATATAAGCCGCGTCCGCAAACGTAGCGTATTCCTTGTCCTCCTCCGCCTGCGTTCCCTCGCGGATGGTGCGGTAAAAGTGTTCTACGCCGTTTTTCATCGCTTCGGACCATGCCACCGGATGCCCGTTCGGCAAAGACGCATAGGCTCTGGCGTGTCCGGTCATATACTGTTCCCCCACATAGATCTCTTCGTTGCCGGTATCCCGGTTGCCGATATGCAGTCGGTCCGGCTGCTCCTGATCCCAGGTCAGCGCCGCTTTGCTGCCTCCAATTATAACACGCAACGCATTTTTCTTACCTGCCAGTATCTGGGAGATGTGGAGGATGGCCTGCGTTCCGTTCTCCATCTCGGCCATGATGAACGCCGCATCCTCATTCGTCACCTCGATTTCACCGAGCACCTTTCCCTTCTCCACGGAGAACGTACTGTTCTTCTCCACTTTTTTACGGACCGGGTGAGCGACGATCATCCGGCAGCACAGCCGGCGGATTCTGCTTCCGCAGATATACTGCACCGCGTCCATACAATGAGATCCGATATCCGCGACCGCCCGGGAAGGTCCGCCCACCGCGGGCTCCAGCCGCCAGTCATAATCCGTGTCGTACAGCATCCAGTCCTGAAGATACTCTCCCTGAACCGTCAGTACGCGACCGATGCTTCCGTTCGCCACCCGTTCCTGCATCTCCTGCACCATGGCGCTGTTGCGGAAAATAAAATTCGTCCCTGTCGCAAGACCCTTTTCCCGCGCCAGCTCCGTCAGTTTGTAAGCGGAAGCCGAATCAAGCGTCAGCGGCTTCTCCGAATATACATGGATTCCGTTCTCCAGCGCCTTTTTGTTGATCTCATAATGGGAGACGGTCGGAGTGCAGTTATGGATCACATCCACCTCTATCTGTCCCAGCATCTCCTCCAGACTGGTAAAACTGTAAGGTACATCCAGTTCTTCCGCCAGAGCGGCGATGCGCTCCCGGTTTCTGCCGATGACCGCCACCACCTCAGCGCCCGGGATCCTGCGGACCGCCTCAACGTGCTGTCTTCCTATAAACCCCAGTCCGATGACTGCCGCGCGTATTTTTTTCATTTTTATACCTCATTTTTACTGTAAATATATTGTTTTTTACATTTTATAAGTGTAAGATATCATACTTTTTTCTATTTGTCAATTCTGTTTTGTGCATATTTTTATTATAAAACCATTTTGCAAGTCAAAGTTTATGAATTTTGACTGTCTTTTTTGCAAAACGCCAAAATCGCAGATGTAAGATATGTAAAATTTTTACATGAATCAAACATTTCCTTTACATGAAATATTTTTTCCTTTATAATAGCATTGTTCCAGAGAAATTTTACTGCAGAGGGTTAAGAATGAAATCACACAAAATAACGATTCAGCAAATCGCCGATCTGGCAAATGTATCCATCGCAACTGTATCCAGAGTACTGAATAATAAAGATAAAGTAAATCCCAAAACAAGGGACCGTATATTAAGAGCCATGGAGGAACTGAACTTTCAGCCCAGATCCTCTTCCATGATATCCAATACCGCCAGCCGAATCATTCTTCTGTGCGTTCCGGAATTCAACAACCCCTTTAACGCTCCTGTGATCGAAGGAATTCAAAGCTCGGCCCGCACGCACGGATATAACATCCTGATCCTGCAGTCAAGAGATTATTATACCGATGCCGATGATTACACCAATATCCTCCGCTCCACTCCCATAGCAGGTATTATTATCCTTGCCAGCGTCCCTAATGCCGAGCTGTTAAACGATCTGCTTCCCCGCTTTCCTGTCGTTATGTGTTCGGAACATGTGGAGGGAAACTGCACCCCTTACGTCAGCATAGACAACCGTGCGGCTGCGAAGAAAGCCGTCAACTACCTGATTTCCATCGGATGCCGCAGAATCGGGCTGGTCAATTCCAATCTCTCCTTTCACTACGCCCGCGAACGGGAACGAGGATATCTTGAAGCTCTCGAGGAGGCAAACCTGACCTCCAACCCTTCCTGGATTGCACATATTTCCACCGTGGAATACAGCCTTGCCATTTCCAACGCCCTGTATATCCTCAGCCAGCCCGACCGGCCGGACGCGATTTTCGCCGTTTCAGACCTGTATGCGATCAGCGTCATCAAAGCCGCGTCCAAACTGGGAATCCGCGTCCCCGAGGATTTGTCTGTGATCGGCTTTGACAACATTGATCTCGCCACCATGGCCACTCCTGCCATTACCACCATCGACCAGCCCGCCTTTCAGATCGGTTTCCAGTCTTGTGAGCTGCTCATAGAAAAGATCAGGAACCCTTCGGTCGAGGAAAAACATATTCTGCTGGAGACGGAACTGGTGGTAAGGGAGTCCACGGCTCTGCCCGTCCATATCTGAAATGCACCCCGTATACCCCCTCCCTCTGCCGCGGGCGGTGTGCGGGGTTTAGCAGGACTGCTTCTGCTTTCTGTACTCCTCCACACTGATTCCCAGCACCACCGGCGTCGACCGGTACCCGATTCCCATACGGTCGATACCCATATCAATCAGTTCAAAGAAATGTTCCTGCGTCCGGATACCGCCGGAGCCTTTGATTTTGCACCGTTCCCCCGCGGTTTCCTGCATGGCGCGGATTACTTCCACGGTGGCCCCGTCGTTTCTCCCGCCGGTATAAAAACCGGTGGAAGTTTTTACAAAATCCGCACCCGCTTCAATCGCCGTCTCCGTCGCCTTTTTCACCTCTTCCAGTTCCAGCGCATCGGTCTCGAAAATCACTTTTACCGCCGTTTTATACTTATGGCACATCTGACACACGGCCTTGATATCTTCCCGCACTTCATCCCACATTCCGCTGCGGATCCAGCCGTAATTAGCCACAATATCGAGTTCAAAGACATCCCCCCTTTTGCAGTAGAGCTCCGCCTGCATCACCTTGGATTCCGTTGTAGACAGTCCAAACGGAAAATCGCACACCACGCAGATCTTCGTATCGGTTCCTTTGCAGAGTTCTGCCGCCAAATCAAGGGAAGCCGGATTGATGCAGACCGTCCGGCAGCCAAAATCAATCCCTTCCTGAATGTACTTGCGGATATCCTCCTGGGTAAATTCCGGTTTCAGTACGGACTGATCGATATATGCCGCCAGTTCCGCCGTCGTCATATCCTTTGCCTTCTTCTGTTGTCTCATGTGTGAGAAACCTCCTTTTTTCTTTGTTGTATATTTCCTCACGGACAGACTTCAGGCGTCCGCCGTAATTCCATCTGACCCTTCCTCCGTCTTTGCTTCCATAAAACGGCATAATTCTGCAAGATCCGCGCTTCTTCCATTGCGCACATAAAACCCGGAAGACATCACACCCGTCCGCAGACACTGTTCAGGCGAAAGCCCCTGTACCTGCCCCCAGGCAAAACCTGCGTTGAATATGTCTCCGGCCCCCGTTGTCAGCACCGGTTCCCGGCAATAAGGCCCCGGCATCTCATAATACTCCCCGTCCTGACAGCACGCGGCCCGGTCCACCGGATGCACGACAACCGTTTCTATCTTCATATAAGCGGCGATCTCCATAACCATCGTCTTCAGCCCCGGCGTCTCATCACCGGAAAGGAGCCGGCAGATCTGTACCGCTTCTTTTTCATTCAGCCCCAGCATGGTCCGGAAGCCGCTGTTCTGAAACTGCCGGATCCGCTCCAGCGCTTCGAGAATGTCATCTTTTTTTCTTTTTCTTGGATCCGCAAGATCGAAAAACAGGATTTTCTCCCCCCTGTCTTTCTTCATCCGCGGAAGCACCTCCGCCAGCATCCGCTCCCAGATGCGGTTCATATGCGGCAGCATCGTCCAGTTGTTGAAGCTTAGAAGATCCGCCTCGTCAAAGTACTGCGCCAGCGTATGCACCGGAACCTTCCGTATGATCTTCTCCCAGGTCAGCCGGTTCAGAGATTCCGTCTTGGAGCGGATGATCTTGCCGTCCAGAAATTCCATGGCGTCGGTCTGCCCCGGATCAGCCACGCCGATCACTCTGCTTCCTTTTGCCAGTTCCCGGAACAGAGGGTGAAGCCCCTCCTCTCCCACACAGCCGATATAAGTCAGATCGCCTCCGTAACGTTTCAGTCCGTCCGCATAGATCGGTCCGTTCCCGCCGATCTTCCTCCTTATGGGCACAATCTCCAGATTCAGGCTCAGTCCGCTGCCCTCGAGAATCCGCTCTCCATATTCGCGTATCGTGGAAATCCGGGAATATTCATCCGCACTGGTTCTCTGGTCCACCGCATGCACCACCTCGTCCACAAAACCGTCCAGCCCGATCAGGCAGGAGAACCGGTTTCCTTCCCGTCTCCAAATCTCTTCCGCCAGCCTTTTGTCCTCTTCCTTTCTTCCCATCCTTTTCGCCTCTCAAAAGTATGTATTGTATGATACATTTAATATATTTGCATCTTATATCATTTTTTTGTCATTGTCAATAAAAAGATTGACACTTCCTCAAAAAAACTATATATTTTAAATATATCATATGTATGATACAAATATGGAGACGCAGATACTGCTGTTATTATGTACAGAAAGGGGATTCTCATGATATCAAAAAATCTTGTTTTCAAGGGGCCGATGCAGCCCGAACTGGAAGAAAAGGAACTTGCTTCGCCGAAACCGGACGAACTGCAGTGCCGGGCCTCCCGCTCTCTGATCAGCGCCGGTACGGAGATCCGCTGTCTCAAAGGCGTCTTTGAACCCGGCACCAACTGGGAATCGTGGGTCCGCTATCCCTTCTACCCCGGTTACAGCATGGCTGCCACCGTCGTCGCAGCCGGCGCGGAGGCGACCGGTTTCAAGCCCGGCGACCGCGTATTCGCCCACGCGCCGCATTGCCGGTATTTCAACATCCCGGCGTCTATGGCGAATCATATCCCGGACGGCGTCTCCGATCAGGAAGCAGTCTGGACAACGATGGGACGGATCACGCAGAACGGCGTCCGACGCGCCCAGGTGCAGCTCGGCGATTACGCCGTGGTGATCGGAAGCGGAATCGTAGGGCTTCTGACCATGCAGTTTGCGAAGATCGCCGGCGCCGCGCGCATTATCGCAGTCGACATGAATGAAAATGGACTTGAACTGGCGCAGAAGCTCGGCGCCGATTACCTCATAAAAAGCTATGCAAAAGAGGCAAAAGGGGAAATCGAACGGCTCACAAAAGGAAGGATGGCCGATATCGTCTTCGACGCAACCGGGAACCCGAAGGTACTGGCCGACGCCTGCCTTCTGGCAAGGAAAAACGGCAAGATCCTGATCATCGGGGATACGACCGAGCCTCACAAGCAGGCGCTGGGACCGGGTGTTGTGAGCAATTATCTCACGATCATGGGCGCCCATGCCAAAATGCTGGCCGATTTCGACAATCCATTCTACCCTTACACCTGGCAGCGGGTCCATGAAATTTTTTATGATTATCTGATGCAGGGAAGAATCCGCGTCTCGGAACTGATGACGCTGGAAGTCGCCCCGGAAGAAATGCCGGAACTGTACCGGAAGCTGGCTGCGGATACCACGCTCGCGACCGGGATTCAGATTGACTGGGAGCGTTCGCTCTAAATTACAAATATTGCATTTTACCGCGAACGATGCTACAATAGGACAAGAAAACACAAGACAGGAGGAACATGAAATACAATGGTGTGGAAAGTATTGATCGTCATCCTTATCATTCTTGTCGTCATCCTGGCAGTCTTATATTATTTCGGCAATAAGATGCAGAAAAAACAGGCCGAAAACCAGGCGCAGCTCGATGCCATGGCACAGACCGTCAGTATGCTGATCATCGATAAGAAAAGGCTCCGCGTAAAAGATTCCGGACTGCCCGCCATGGTGATCGACCAGGTGCCCAAGTATCTGCGCCGGTCGAAGATGCCGATTGTAAAGGCGAAAGTCGGACCCAGAGTCATGAACCTGATTGCGGACGAGAAGATCTTCGAGCTGCTTCCGGTGAAGAAGGAAGTCAAAGTCGTTGTCAGCGGCATTTACATCACCGCCATCAAGGGCGCAAGAGGCGGCATCGAGAAACCGCAGCCCAAGAAAGGATTTTTTAAGAAATTATTTCACAAGTAGTTTTTAACCGCACGACCATAAAACCCTGCAGAACGCATTCGTCCTGCAGGGTTTTTGAAATTCGCAGCTGCCGTTCGCAGCGATAAAGTTCAGAATCAGAGATACGCCCTGAGCGCCTCCGCCTTATCCGTCTTCTCCCACGGAAGATCCAGGTCCGTACGGCCGAAATGCCCGTACGCCGCGGTCTGTTTGTAGATCGGCCGGCGCAGATCCAGCATCTTGATAATCCCTGCCGGACGCAGATCAAAATTCTCGCGGATGATCTCCACCAGTTTCTGATCCGGGAGCTTCCCGGTACCAAAGGTATCCGCCATAACGGAAGTCGGCCTTGCCACTCCGATCGCATAGGAGAGCTGAATCTCGCACTTGTCCGCAAGTCCCGCCGCCACAATGTTCTTCGCCACATAACGGGCCGCGTAGGCCGCCGAACGGTCCACCTTGGTGCAGTCCTTTCCGGAAAATGCGCCGCCGCCGTGGCGTGCGTATCCGCCGTAGGTATCGACGATAATCTTGCGGCCGGTCAGTCCGCTGTCTCCGTGGGGACCGCCGATGACAAAGCGCCCTGTGGGATTGATGAAGAATTTGGTATCCGCGTCCACCATATCCGCCGGAAGGACCTCGTCAAAGACATGTTTCCTGATATCCGCGTGAATCTGCTCCTGCGTAACGTCGTCGCTGTGCTGCGTCGACAGCACGACCGCATCCAGACGAACCGGTTTGCCGTTTTCGTCGTACTCCACCGTCACCTGCGTCTTGCCGTCCGGTCTCAGATACGGCAGGATGCCGTCTTTGCGGACCTTTGTCAGACGAAGAGCCAGCTTGTGCGCCAGCGCAATCGGATACGGCATCATCTCCGGCGTCTCGTTCGTCGCATAACCGAACATCATTCCCTGGTCTCCCGCTCCGATGGCCTCGATCTCACTGTCGTCCATCTGGTTCTCCTTCGCCTCCAGCGCCCTGTTGACGCCCATGGCAATATCTGCAGACTGCTCGTCAATCGCTGTGATGACCGCGCAGGTGTTGGCGTCAAAGCCGAACTTCCCCCGGGTGTAGCCGATCTCCCGGACCGTGTCCCTGACGATCTTCTGAATGTCCACATACGCGTTCGTCGTGATCTCTCCCATGACCATCACAAGACCGGTCGTTGTACTGGTCTCGCACGCCACGCGGCTCATGGGATCCTGCGCCATCAGCGCGTCCAGAATCGCGTCGGATATCTGATCGCACATTTTGTCCGGATGTCCCTCCGTAACGGACTCTGAAGTAAACAGTAATTTTTCCATGATGTACTCCTTCCTCTGATGCGTTGCATAACAGTAAGCGCGCAGGGTGTCCGTCAGCTTGCTGACATATTTCATCCGGACACCCGTGTGCAAAAAAAGGCCCGCATAAGCGGACCTGAGAAAGACATTTCACCAAATCCTCTTATTGTTCGATCGCTCGCTCAGGTTAGCACCTTCCTGCACGCAGGGGTTGCCGGGTTTCACAGATCCTATGTATCTCCACCGCTCTGAATAAGAGTACTACGATATGGGCTTTTTCTTTAAGATACTCCCGGACAGGCAAAAAGTCAAGAGATTATGATGATTTTACAGTGTTTTACAAAAAGTTTATAAATACTGTGCAGTACTTGTGGTATAATTTCTAAGTAGTTACAGGACGGAGGAAAGCGCATTGAACCTGAAGACAAAGCTCATCATTACCTTCGGCGTCGTAATCGCCGTTCCTTTATTTCTGATCACCATCGTATTTGCCGGTTTTATGAGCCTGCAGCCGGTCGAGGTGGCGACGCCTCAGACAAAGGAATTTCTCGGCGAAATGCTGATGTCCGTGATCCTGATCATGGCTATGACCAGCAGCTTTCTGATCGCGTGGATCTACCGGAGTATTTTAAGCCCCATCGAGACTCTGAAAAAGGCCACGCAGAACATCCGGGACGGCAATCTTGATTTTGAGGTGGAGATCGAAGACAACGACGAGATCGGCGAACTGTGCGCGGATTTTGAGGAGATGCGGATCCGTCTCAAGGAGTCCACAGAGGAGAAGGTCACCTTCGACAGCCAGAACAAGGAACTGATCAGCAATATTTCCCATGACCTCAAAACGCCCATCACCGCCATCAAAGGATACGTCGAGGGTCTTCTGGACGGGGTCGCCGATACGCCGGAGAAGCAGGAAAAATACCTGCGGACCATCTACAACAAGGCCAACGACATGGACCGCCTGATCAACGAGCTGACGTTTTACTCCAAGATCGACACGAACCGGATCCCCTACACATTCAGCAAGATCAATGTGCGCGAATATTTCGACGACTGCGTGGAGGATATCGGGCTGGAACTGAGCCAGCAGCAGATCGGGCTGACCTACGAAAACCGGGTGGCGCGGGATATACTGGTCATCGCGGACGCGGAGCAGATGAAGCGCGTTATCAATAATATTGTGGGAAATTCCATAAAATATATGGATAAACCGGAACCCTTCATCAAAATCCGGGTACTGGATGTCGGCGATTTCATCCAGGTGGAGATCGAAGACAACGGCCGGGGGATCGCCACCAAGGATCTTCCTTATATCTTCGACCGTTTTTACCGGACCGATACTTCCAGAAATTCGTCCAAGGGAGGAAGCGGCATCGGCCTCTCCATCGTCCACAAAATTATGGAAGACCACGGCGGCAAGGTCTGGGTGACAAGCAGAGAAGACGCGGGAACAACGATGTATTTTGTACTCAGAAAATATCAGGAGGTACCAGTAAGTGAGTAAGATATTGATTATTGAAGACGAAGAAGCCATCGCCGATCTGGAAAAAGACTATCTGGAACTGAGCGGCTTCACGGTGGAGATCGAAGAGCGGGGAGACACCGGACTTACAAGAGCGCTGACGGAAGAGTTCAATCTGATCATCCTGGACCTGATGCTTCCCGGTGTGGACGGTTTTGAGATCTGCAGGCAGATCCGGGAGGAGAAGAACATCCCCGTGATCATGGTTTCCGCTAAAAAGGACGACATCGACAAGATCCGGGGACTCGGGCTGGGCGCCGACGACTATATGACCAAGCCCTTCAGCCCCAGCGAACTGGTCGCACGCGTCAAAGCGCATATGGCGCGCTACGAGCGCCTGATCGGCAGCGGCGTTCAGGAAAACGAGATCGTGGAAATCCGGGGAATCAAGATTGACAAGACTGCCCGCAGGGTATGGATTAACGGGGAGGAAAAGGCGTTTACCTCCAAGGAGTTCGACCTGCTCACGTTCCTCGCACAGAATCCGAACCATGTATTTACCAAAGAAGAGCTTTTCAGCAAAATCTGGGATATGGAATCCATCGGCGACATCGCCACCGTTACGGTTCATATCAAGAAAATCCGCGAAAAGATCGAGTTCAACACGGCAAAACCCCAGTACATCGAGACGATCTGGGGCGTCGGATACCGCTTTAAGGTATAAAAACAAATATACGCCGCCTGTATGTGCCGGTGCATCCGTCCGCGGACACCGGTACTTTTTCTGCGCTTTTTCTGCGGCAAAATGTTACAGAAAACTTCCCTGTGCGTATCTTAATATCAGAAAGCGAAAACGCTTCAGGAAACGTATGGAGGAAAATTGCATTGAAAAAAAGCTGTTCCGAAATCAAACGATACACAGAAGAAGTAAAAGCCGCCGTTCATGCGAACCGTTACCGAATCGAACACAGCAGCAGACGCCCCGCAAACGCAGAACTGTACCGCAATTATCTCATAGACGAAAATCGAATCAAAGAAATACTCCTCACCCTGTCGTCAGACGACTTCTGCAAGACGCTGCACAACCGTCATCCGGGATTTGAACACGAGGAACTCTATGTATACGGAAAAGACATACGTCTGCAGCAGAGATTCGGCCCCGGGGAAGAAACGGTATCTCTGTATATCAAGATTAACAAACTGGAAGATCAATTTGTGATTGTCGTCTCGTTCCACAGACAGGCATATCCGCTGTCCTACGCTTTCACCTCATAACGCATACCGGATTTTAACAGGAGGAATGATCATGGCCAAAGAAAGAAGACAGGATTATTGTACCAAATGCAGGAAAATCACAGGATTTCAATTTACCAAAACGGTGGTGCGCGAACAAATCCGCGGAAAAGCATACACCTTTGTGCTGACTGCCGCCTTGTGCGAAGAATGCCGGGAAGCGATGAATGTCCCCGGCCTGATTGATCTGAATATCAGGGAGCGGGACGAACAGTTCCGCCAGGCGGAGAATCTGATCTCTCTGGACGATATCCGCCGGCTGTCGGACCTCCTGCGCGCGCAGGACGGCTCCCTTTCTCCCGAACTGGATCCGGAATCCCTGTCCGCATATGTGAGCGGGCAGATGCCGTCCCGGCAGGAATCGGATCTCATGAAAGAATCCCTGAACCGTGCTTTGGCCGCCTCTTCCTGACAGCGCCGCGGCGGACACCGTTCATCCCTGCGGCCGGAAGTCAGCCTACCTTGAGCCGGAACTTCTGGATCTCCTTCTCGCTCGCCACTTTCTCGATCTTCGCGCCGAGACCCTGGAATTTCAGATCCAGATTCTCATATCCGCGCTCGATATAATAGATGTCGTCCACTATCGTGATACCTTCCGCCGCCAGACCCGCGATCACAAGCGCAGCTCCGGCGCGCAGATCGGGCGCGCTCACTCTCGCTCCCGTAAACCGGTCCACGCCGCTGATCACCGCTACATTTCCTTCCACTTTTACGCTGGCCCCCATGCGGGCCAGCTCGTCCACATAGCGGAATCGGTTCTCGAAGATACTCTCCGTCACGATGCTGGTTCCCTCCGCGATCGCCAGGGACACCGCCATCTGCGGCTGCATATCCGTGGGGAAGCCCGGATAGGGCATTGTCTTTACGTGCGTGCCCTGAAGCCTGGACGGCGCCACCACACGGACTGCGTCGTCGTATTCATGCACCTGACACCCCAGCTCCATCAGTTTGGAACTGGTCGCCTCCAAATGCTTGGGAATCACGTTGTGAAGCACAATATCGCCTCCGGTCACAGCCGCGGCAAACATAAAGGTACCAGCCTCGATCTGGTCCGGAATGATGGAATATTCGGTTTTGTGCAGGGAAGCGACGCCGCGGATCCGGATCACGTCCGTGCCGGCTCCTTTGATTTTGGCTCCCATGCTGTTGAGAAAGTTCGCTACGTCTACCACATGCGGTTCTTTTGCCGCGTTCTCAATCGTCGTGTTCCCCTCGGCCATTACTGCCGCCATCATGATATTGATGGTCGCCCCCACGCTGACCATATCGAGGAAAATATGCGCTCCGTGCAGAGTTTCCGCCTCGGCGATGACAAAGCCGTGTTCAACTCTGGTCCGCGCTCCCATGGCTTTGAACCCTTTGAGATGCTGATCAATGGGCCGGCTTCCGATGTTGCAGCCGCCGGGAAGCGGCACCTGCGCCTTCTTGTACTTGCCCAGCAGCGCCCCGAGAAGATAATAGGAAGCCCGGATCTTCTTCATGCTCTCGCTTTCCACAATAAAGTTCTCCACACTCGAACCGTTCACCTTCACCGCATGGCGGTCCACACGCTCGATCCGCGTGCCGATTCCCTCCATCGCTTCCAGCAGCGCATTGATATCCCGGACGTCCGGAAGATTGTCTATATATACTGTTTCGTTCGTCATATTCGCAGCAGCAAGAATCGCCAGTGCGGCGTTTTTTGCTCCGCCGATCTCTACTTCGCCGTGCAGCGGTATTCCGCCCTTAATAATGTACTGTTCCACGATCACACCTCATCGTTTCGTTACGATTTATTTTCTATAGTAAAGGTTGCGCCGTAACGGCGCTTCTTATTCGTTCTTTCCCAAAATGCAGACTGTATAAATCTGCCAAAAATAAAAATCTGATTAAAATGCACATATTTATCTGCATATCTTTGTTATTATATACGATGACCGTGTAAAAATCAATGAACACTTTGTCAAAAAAGGGTCTGCTTTTTCGATCAGGAAGTACAGATTTTATAAAATTTTCAGAAACAAATTTACAAAAACGAAGGGGATACGGCCTGCCGGAAAGGGCGGGCCGCCATCCGGTCTTCCTTCAATACCATCTTGTCATCGGAAGATCGTTGTTAACTCCGTTGGTGAGAAGCACCTGATGCAGATCAATGATCCCGTCTGTGAAGGTTGCCGCACAGGAGCACAGATAGAGCTCCCACATCCGCACAAAACGCTCGTCGAACATCGCTGTGATCTCGGAGCGATGTTTTTGAAAATTCTCGTTCCAGCACAGCAGCGTCCTGCTGTAGTGACGCCGCAGGCTTTCCACGTCCAGCGTATGCAGGTCAAGCTCCCCGGCAATGTGCAAAAGCTCCCGCAGGCTCGGCACCACCCCTCCGGGAAAGATGTATTTTTTCATCCACGCATCCCCGGGATGCTCCCTCAGCGCGCTGATAAAATGCAGAAGGAACAGCCCGCCGGGTTTGAGCGCCTGTTTTACGCTTTCCATAAAGGGAATATAGTTTTCTCTCCCTACATGCTCCACCATCCCCACGCTGACCATCCGGTCGAAGGTGAGAGAAAGCGTCTTCAGATCCCGATAGTCCAGAAGTTCCGCCCTCACCTGTCCCTCGAGCCCTTCTTCCCGGATCCGCTCTTCAAACACCCGCTTCTGTTCTTCGCTCAGCGTAAGCCCGACTCCCTGCACACGGTATTTTTCGGCGGCGCGAAGCAGGAGGAACCCCCATCCGCAGCCGATGTCGCAGAGCGTCATCCCTTCTTTCAGGTGCAGCTTCGCAAGGATCCGATCTACTTTCTGATATTGTGCTTCACAGAGGGAATCTTTCTCCGTCCGGAAATAGCCGCAGGAATAGCTGAGCGTTTCATCCAGCCACAGACGATAGAAATCATTGCCCATATTGTAATGGGAGCAGACTTCCTTTTTCTGATTTTTCTTTGATACGGAGGGAAACAGCAGCCTGGAAAGCACTTTGGTGTCAGTGGAAAATTTTCCCATCTGCCCCATAAAATACCTGAGCGCCGGATACAATTCTCCTTCCACCTGGATATCGCCGGCCATATAGGCCTCGCCAAGGGCAAGCGACGTGCTGGTCATCAAAGCCTTCACATTCGGCGCCTGACGAATGACAACCGAAAAAACCGGCTCCCCCTCCCCGATCTGATGCCGCTCCCCGTGTAGGACCACCGAGAACGGACAGCCGTCGAACCGGCTCATATACTTGATAAACTCATGGTCCGCCAGATTCATACACGAATCCTCCTCTCTTACAACTTTGATTTCCATTATTTCCCGAATCGGAAGCATTCATTCATGAACCGTATCCGCCTTGCTTTTTGTTGTTTTTCTGTTGATAATTTACAGCGCCGGTGTTATCCTGTTATTAGAAGTAAAAACAGCGACTATATTTTATGGAGGTGACCAGATTGAGATTTCAGAAAACAAAAATGCTGCTGTGCACCATGTGCGCCGTATTCCTGGCCTCGGCTTTTACCGTATTTCCGGTTAAGGCAGCGACCGCGTTTGACCCCAATTATTATTATGCCAAATACGAAGACGTAGCGGCAGTGACCGGATTCGACCCCGCGGCTCTGTTCCGCCATTACCAGATGTTCGGGATGAAGGAAGGACGTTTTCCTAATGCGCAGGCCGAATGGCGCGATGCGGCCGGCCATGTGGATACCGTCGAGGAAAGAACCGCTTTTCTCATGCAGATCCCTCCCGCGGACCCTGCCAACGCCGACAGCGACCTGCCCAAGCTTGATCCGATCTTCTACTACAACACCTACCCCGATATCGCGGCGACGGTCGGCAGAGACGCTCAGGCATTATTAGATCACTATTTTGCGTATGGACACAATGAGGGCAGGCAGGCTTTCTATGATGCCGAACCCTGTATTGACGTTCAGACTTCTTTCTGACAATAAACAACCGGGCTGTTTTTACCGTTAAAAAGCCATCCACGGAATCTTTCGTGAGATGGCTTCTCTTTTTATGCATACGGGCGCCTGATGCGCGAGCAGGGAAGAAACCTTCCCTGCTCGATTAAGTGCGCGGGAAGGAAAGAAGTCTTCCCCTCCCGATTACGATGCTAAAGATGATATTGTAAATAGAAAGGAACGAAAAGATGACCTGTATCCATCACTATACTTCTCCGCTCGGCGGAATTACTCTCGCCGGCGACCGGCAGGGCCTGACCGGCCTGTGGTTCGACGGTCAGAAATACTTCGGGAGCACGCTCCCTGCCGAATACAACGCCGGAGAACTTCCGGTTTTTGCGGAAGCGGACCGCTGGCTTTCGATATATTTCAGCGGGAAAGATCCGGGCTTTACTCCGCCCCTGTCCCTGAAGGGCACGGAATTTCAGAAAGCAGTGTGGGCTCTCCTGCTCGCGATCCCCTTCGGACAGACCACCACCTACAAACAGATCGCGCAGGAGATCGCGCGTCAGAAAGGCCGGCAGACCATGTCCGCGCAGGCAGTCGGCGGGGCTGTCGGGCACAATCCGGTCTCTCTTATCATACCCTGCCACCGCGTCGTCGGGAGCAACGGAAGTCTGACCGGATATGCGGGCGGAATTGACAAAAAAGGGAAGCTGCTTCTTATGGAAAAAGGCCTTGCGGAAAAAGCAGATTTCGCGTATCCACGGTCTTGATTTCGCTGTCCTGTTTTAGAATAGTTAATATCGTTGCTCTTTTCTCCTCTGTCTTCTGTTTTTTATCCTTCCTGAAACACGGCGCTTCCCTACATCAGATCCTCTGTCTCCGCCCGGCAGACGGACAGAAAGGCGCAGGCCAGGGAGATCAGGGTCAGCACTGCCGGGACGTACGCGCTGCCCGACAGGGTCAGGTCGCCGATACTTGCCTGGGTCAGAAAGATCAGGCCGAAGGACGAGACGATCGTTGCTCTGGAAGACCTCATGGCCATCCCCACATAGAGCGCAATGAAGCCCATGGTGACAAGAACCGCGGATTTCAGGAGTAACTGCAGGTAGAACCCGGCGCCCGTCATATCAAAGTCAAGGGGGAAGGACGAAGTCCTGAAGCAGGAGCCCGCCAGAATACAGCCGTAGACCAGCAGTCTTGTGAGAACCAGCGCCGCAAAGTTAAAAAGCCAGACCGCCAGCATCTGGGAAACCAGAATCTTCTGCCTTCGGATGGGATAGGAAAACATCAGATTCATGGTTTTGTTTTTGTAGGCGCCGACGATAAAAGAGGACAACATCACACCTGTAAGAATCAGGGACGTCATACTGGTGAACAGCTCGATCGACGCCGAGATCGTCCCGCTGCCGTGCGCCGCGTCCGGCACGCCGGTGTCCGGATCATTGGCAATCCCCAGATAAGCCAGCGCAAACAGGAACAGACAGAGCAGAACCGCCAAAATCACTGCCTTTTTTATGTATTTTCCAATATTGTTTTTCTTCCATTCCAGTTTAATCAGTTTCCACATCCCTTTATCCCTCCTCCGTCATTTTCAGGAAATAGTCTTCCAGCGTCTCTGCTTTCTTTCCGAGAGCAGCCACCGAGACACCGTTGAGAACCAACACTTCCGACAGCTCCTGCGCCGACACCCGGGTATCATAGATGCGGATCTGTCCGTCTCCGACGATCTTAAAATTCGTCATTCCAAGCTTTTCGGCAAGCACATAAGCCGCCTTTTTCTGATCCGGCACGGACAGTTCCGTATAAGCCAGGCTCATCTGTTCGATCTCTTTCATACGGATCTCTTTTTTTAATCTGCCATGATGGATCACGCCCACCGTATCGGCAATGCTTTCGATCTCCGAAAGGATATGGGTGGACATCATGACGGTTGTTTCGTACTCTGTACAGAGGGTTTTCATCAAGTCGCGGATCTGCTTCATGCCCGCCGGATCCAGCCCGTTGGTGGGCTCATCGAGAATCAGAAGCTCCGGTCTGGCAAGAACCGCCCGGGCAATGCCAAGCCGTTCCTTCATTCCCAGAGAATAGTTTTTTACTGGTTTTCCCGCTGAATCGGTCAGATCCAGAAGTTCCAGCGCCTGCTCGATGCTCCCGTGATGATAATACCCCATATACTCGGCGTGCAGTTTCAGATTCTCATAACCGCTCAGATGTTCGTAAAAAGCAGGAAATTCAATGATGCTTCCTATCCGCTTGAGCACCTCATAAGACTTTGGAGTCAGCGTCTCCCCAAAAATCTCCACACTTCCGCCGGTAGGCTTCCAGAGATTGGTGATCATCTTCATGACCGTCGTCTTGCCCGCTCCGTTAGGGCCGAGAAACCCGTAGATTTCTCCCTTTTTGATATGCAGGCTGACGTCGTTCACCAGATCTTTTCCGCCGATGGTCTTCGTAAGATGATTTGTCTGTAATACATATGGCACGTTCTTCTGCCCCCTTTCTTACGGATCATTGTAGCGGTTTCCTTTTTCAAAACTCTTGCTGAAATCTTACAAATTTCTTTCGTGGAGTTTTTTCCGCCGTTTGATGAAATCTTCCCATGGATTCACAGACCGCCTTGGGACTGCCCGCGCCGCGTCAGTACCGCGCCCGCTTCAGCCAGAGGGTGAAGGTCGTCTTTACATGAGGGGTACTGTCCAGCGTAATGTCCCCTCCAAGCTGCAGTGCCAGATTTCTGGCGATCGTCAGGCCGAGGCCGTTGCCCTGAATGCTGCGGCTGCGGGAATCCTTCATCGTAAAAAGGCGGTCAAAAATACGGCCGGCAAAGGCTTTCTCGATCCCCTGCCCGCGATCGACCACATCCACATAAACATTTTTATCGTCGGTTCGCAAAACGACGCCCAGATATTTCCCGTCGGACCCGTAGCGGACTGCGTTGGAAACGAGATTAAACAGGATACGCTGCAGCGCCTCCCGATCTCCCAACACAAAGACCGCTTGCTCCGGCAGATCAATTTCCACCTGAAAATCAGACTTCGACAGAATCTCATAAAAATCGAGAATACTCTCCCTGCAGAGCCCGCTCAAGTCGATTCTGGAAAGCTTCAGATCCATATCGCCCGCCTCGATCTTTGCCAGTGTAAAAAACTGGCTGATCAGCTCCATCACACTCTGCGCCTTCTGTTCGGTCCTGGCCAGCATCCCGGGGGCGGCTTCCCCGTTAAGCCTCATAATCTCCAGATAACCCAGCACCACGGTCATGGGCGTTTTGATATCATGCGAAATATTGGACAGCATTTTTTTGGAGGCCGTCTCAAAACGGCGGTAATCCGCCTTCGCCCGGGAACGCTCCTCCAGCAGACGGTTGATCTGCGCCGTCAGCTCCATCAGCTCTCTGTTATCCGTAAAAACCATGAGCCGTTCCCCGCTGTCCGTATCCGCGATCTCTTTCAGCTTTTCATGGATCCTTTTCAGCTTTGCCTGCGTGCCGGTCCGAAAGGCAAACTGCTGCCAGAGGACGACAAGCAGCAAAAAGAGAATGCAGAGACAGAGAAAAAACGGGAGAAATGTGCCGTTCATCTACATTTCCCCCAGTTTATAGCCGATGCCCCAGACCGTGATCACATAGCGCGGCCTGCGGGAATCGTCCTCAATCTTATTGCGCAGCCGGCTCATATGCACGTTGACCGCATTCTCGTCCCCATAATAAGCATCGTTCCAGACCAGAGAATAAATCTGCTCTTTTGTATAGACCTTCCTGGGATTTTTCAGAAGAAGTCTCAGAATCTCGAACTCTTTCGCCGTCAGATCTACCGTTTTTCCTCCCTTGGTAAGGGTGTGATCCGACAGGTTCATAACCAGATCCCCGGCCGTCAGGACGGACGGCCCCGAATCCGCCGCCTGATCATACTGATTGGTTCTGCGCAGAGCCGCCCGGATCCGCGCCAGAACCTCGGCCACCGAGAAAGGTTTTGCGATGTAATCGTCCGCCCCCAGCCCCAGGCCCAGCGTCTTGTCGCTCTCCCTGTCCTTTGCGGAGAGGATGATAATCGGAACAACGCTGCTCTTGCGGATATGCTGCATCACATCCATCCCGCTGATTTTCGGGATCATCAGATCCAGCAGGACCAGATGAACGGGAAAAGCGTCAAATTTCGCACACGCTTCCTGCCCGTCGAAGGCGCAGACCACATCGTAATTTTCCGCCTTCAGACAGTTCTTCAGCATCTCGCTGATCTCCGCGTCGTCTTCCACAAGCAGGATTTGATACTGGTTCATGGGGGTTGGTTCTCCTTTTTTCAAATTTTATCCGGGCATCTGCAAAACTCCCGAGCCCGTATAAGCACAGGACTCTTTTTGTCCGGAAACTGCCGGCCAGCCGGCCGTACTTATATGATACCATACAAACCGCTTTTTGGGGCAGACATTTTTACTGATTGCCAAAATAACTCCGGCCGTAAAAAAGGAGTCGGCGTTCCTGTCTCTCATTGAAGTCCGTATTTGACAACGTCAATATTCGCAGTTCCGTCTGCGAAAAACGAGATTCCGTCCGCTTCCTGCTCTGTATACATGGTCGCAGTCAGGACCTGTTCCCCGTCGTTCACGAAGACTTCCACGCTGAACCGGTCCAGTATGATCCGTAACTTCAGCTCTCCGTCCGCGGTCTTTACCAGACTTCGCCGCTGATGGATAATGGCTCTTCTGGAGCCGGAGAACTTCCGGTCGATTTTCAGAATCGATTCCTGCGGCCGAAAGCTCAGGGATGTATAGTACCGGTCATTCTGCGCAAAACGGACCGCAAATTTCCGGTACGGATTCTGCGGATCTTCCGGGCGGATCCTAAGCTCCATATCCACCATTCTTCCTCTGATCCCATCCAGTTTCACCACTCCCGAAACCGCGACATGCGTGTATGATATTTTATTGCGCCGCATGGCATCCAGTTCACGGATCGGCTTCTGATACAGTCTGCCGTCTCTGACCGACAGTTCCCTTGGCAGGCTCATCTGCCCCATCCACGGATCTTCCGGCGAACGCATACTGCAGGCGTCCCAGTTCTGCATCCAGCCGATCAGAATCCGGCGGCCGTCCGGCGCCAGGACCGTCTGCGTCGCGTAAAAATCAATCCCGTAGTCGATGGACTGATCATGCGCTTCCTTAAATGTCCCGGTCTCCTCGTCGTAATCACCGATCAGGCAGAGCGTTCCGTTTCCATTGTGGTATTCGAACCCTTCCGGGAGCATATCCTGCGGACTGGTCAGCAGCACCCATTTCCCGTCCAGTTCGAAAAAATCCGGGCATTCCCACATCTTCCCGAACCGGTCGTGATTGGAAACCAGCACGCTTTTGAATTTCCAGTGAAACCCGTCCCCGCTGGTATACAGCAGGATCTGCCCGCTTCCGTCTGCCGGACGGGAACCCACCACGCACCGGTAGGTTCCGTCCGTGTGTCTCCAGATCCGGGGATCACGGAAGTCAAACCGGCTGCTGCCTTCCGGAAGGTCCGTATCGTCCAGCACGGGATTCTGTTCATATTTCTCATAATCCAGCCCGTCGCCCGCGGCGAGGCACTGCGTCTGCACCTCCCGGTATCCGCCGTGTCCCTGGCGCTCTTTCAGCACGCCGGTATACATCAGCAGCTGTCTTCCGTCCGGCAGCTCCACCGCGCTTCCGGAGAAGCACCCGTCCCGGTCGTACGCCTCGTCCGGCGCCAGGGCGCAGGGAAGGGATTCCCAGTGAAGCAGATCCTGGCTTACCGCATGCCCCCAGTGCATGGACCCCCATCTGGATTCGTAAGGATAGTACTGATAAAACAGATGGTACCGACCTTTATAGTAAGAAAAACCATTGGGGTCGTTCATCCAGCCCGTACGCGGAGTCAGGTGAAAACCGGGACGCTCCTCTGCTTTTATTAATTTTTCAGAAGCTTCTTCATATTTTCGCGCTTCACGTAATGTCTGACTTGTCATCACTCTTTTCCTTTCCCACTGTATAAACGGCACTGGATTTCTGCACTCATCGTTCTCGCTCTCTGGTGCCGTTTATCATACTTTTCCGGCAGTTTTTAAACACCAAATATATGAATTATGATTTGAATGATTTATTTTCCTTCCATGCTTGCGTTATACGAATCCAGATATTTCTGGAATAATGCCAGATATTCACTGAGTCCGTAGGCTTCCAGTTTATCCAGATATTCCTCCCAGTCCTTGTCTGTAAATCCGTTCATGATCCAGTCCGCTTTTTTTGTCTTGATCTCTTTATGAATATCTGCCTGAAGATTGGAAAGCTTCTCCGTATCCTCGCGGCTCATGAAAATATTCGGATATACATACTGCGTGTGCATATCGGGCGTATAATATTCTTCGATCCAGTCCAGACGATACTGAGCGTCATCCGGGCAGGTCACATACACGTCGTAATATTCATCCAGTATGGCAAGAGGGCCTCCTACCGATTCCGCCTCCCTGACTTCCACCGGAGACGCGTCGCCCAAAGGCGCATGTCTTAACATATCCTCGCCGTCCGCATTTTTCCCCATCTCGAAGATATCAAAATCGTCATCCTCTCCGTAGGTTCCCCAGTTGTTCTGCGGAGACTGCAGCGGCGCGTACATCTGATCCAGCCATGCGCATACCAGCGCCGGATTTTCCGCCACGGAAGTCACCACACAGCGTCCGCGGTCAAATCCGCTGGTAAAAGAACCGTTCTGGGGCGTCAGGTTGCGGGTATCCGCCGTCAGAACCGGAAGCGGCACCCAGTCTTTCAGGTTGTCGATATTTCCCACATCCCAGCTGAAGCATACGCCGTAACGTCCGGACTTTCCTTTTGATACATAGGTGGACCATTCCTGGGTAAATGCTTCCGGATCGATCAGATTCTCCTCGTACAGCTTATGCAGCCACTCAATTCCTTTCTTATAGCCTTCCTGCGTGGCGCTGCAGATTACTTTCTGCTCATCTGTAACGACAATATGCCTGCCGTTATTCTTATCTTTATCCACCTCCCCATATCCTTCTCCGAAGCCGTTGATCAGGATCGACGGGTCCTGGTCCCCGTCGTTGACAATGCAGGACATGGGAATAATGCTTCCTTCAATTCCAAATTCCTCCTGAAGTTCGGATGCATGATCACGGAACTGAATCAGGACTTCCTCGAATTCATCCACCGTTTCCGGAATCTCAAGCCCCAGAAAATCCAGCCATTTTTTATTGATGAAACTCATGCCTCCCACCGTCTGGATGGCCGTCTTGTTGGAACCGAGCTGCTCAATCCACGGCAGCGCCCAGATATGTCCGTTTACATCCGTACACATGGTCCGGTATTCCGGATATCGGTCAAATACCGACTTCAGATTCGGCATGTACGCGTCAATGTATTGTTCCAGCGGGATAATCGCGCCGTAATCTGCGTATTTTAACAGGTTGCTGTCTGTAAATCCCGCCGAAAAGATAAAGTCCGTCAGCTTGTTCGGGTCCGACATATTCAGGGAAATTTTATCCGGCCACTGGTCGGACTGGATCGCCGTCCAGTCGATCTCCACGTTGGTCTGTTCCTGCAGCCGTTTAAAAATTGTCCGGTTGTTGGGCTCGGATTCCGTATTGGGCGGATAACTGATCATTCCGGTCAGCACGGTCTTTTCCTTCAGGGGAAATGCAAGCTCCGCCTCATCCACCGGACGGAACGTTCCGTCGTTGATCTTCCTCCTGCCCGCGCAGCCCGTAAGGGAGACGGCCATGCACACCGCAAGGACTGCCGCCGCCATTCGTTTCCCGGTTCTGTATCCAAATCTGTTGCTCATTCCTCTGCCTCCTTCTCATTGTTATGGCCTGCCACCATTTCAGTAATCATTCCTGTTATCCCTTGACCGCTCCGGCCATGATTCCGCTGTCAAAATATTTCTGGAAGAACGGATACATGATCAGAAGCGGCAGACTGGAAATGATAATGGTTGCATATTTCAGAAGCTCCGCCAGCTGTGCGCGCGCCGCCGTACTCTGCATGTCAGCGATCATCCCGGATTCCGGCTGATTCTGGATCAGGATGGAGCGCAGCACCAGCTGAAGGGGCTGTTTGGCAGAATCGTTCAGATAAATCATAGCGTCAAAGTAGCTGTTCCACATGGCCACAAACTGCCACAGAGTCAGCACCGCGATGACCGGCGTACAGACGGGAAGCAGAATCTTGAAGAAAAAGGTCAGCTCGCTGGCGCCGTCCACATCCGCCGCCTCCCGAAGCTCCTGCGGAATACCCCGGTAATAGGTTCTTGCAATCGTCATATTCCAGACGCTGAACGCGCCCGGAAGGATCACCGCCCACATGCTGTCCACCAGTCCCAGGTTACTCACGATCAAATAAGTCGGAATCAGTCCGCCCCCGAAAAACATGGTGATCATGAAAATCACATTGAAAAATCCTTTTCCCCGGAAATCCGCCCTTGACAGGGGATAGGCCGCCAGAAGCGTCACGGTCACGGAGACAACGGTAAACAGGACCGAGTAAAGCACCGCGTTTTTAAAGCCGATCCAGATCTGACTGTTGGTCATAACCCGTTCATAGGCCGTCGTCGTCCATTTGCTGAAGTCAAAGGTAATTCCCTTATTCTGCAGGGTGATGGGGTCCATGAAGGACGCGACCACAATATAGATCATCGGTACAATGATCGCGATAACGAACAGTCCCAACAGCACATATCCGATGGTCAGCAGCACCTTATCCTGTCTCGAATATTTTGCAAATGCGCTCTTTTTCTTTTTCATTTTGCGTACACCTCCCTAGATTCCCTGTCCGTCATTCATCTTCGCCACGATCTTATTTACGGCAAGCAGAAGTATGACATTGATTACGGTATTGAACAAGCCCACGGCGGTTGAAAAGCTGTAATCGCCGTCGATCAGACCTTTCCGGTATACATAGGTCGCGATGATCTCCGACGCCGGAAGGTTCAGATCCGTCTGCAGGGCGTAGGCTTTTTCAAATCCGATGCTCATGATATTTCCGGCCTGGAGGATGAACTGGATTACGACCATATCCTTGATCGCCGGCCACTCCACCGCCCGGATCTGCTGCAGGATATTCGCGCCGTCCATAACCGCAGCCTCCCGGAGCTCCTGGCTCGCATTGGACAGGGATGCCGTATACATGATGGACGCCCAGCCTGCTCCCTGCCAGATTCCGCTGATAATATAGATGGAGCGGAACGCCTCCGGCATGGTCATAAAGTTCATATCCGTTCCCAGCAGCAGGTTCACCGGTCCGGTCACGGACAGAAAGATCCGCACGATACCACAGAGCACGATTACCGACACAAAATTCGGAAGATAAAGCACCAGCTGAATCTTCTTCTTGATCCCCGAACTCTGGATCCGGTTCAGCAGAAGCGCCAGAATGATCGGAACCGGAAAGCCCCACAGCAGGCTGTACACGCTCAGCTTCAATGTATTGATCAGGTATCTCATAAAGTCCGGGGAGGACAGAAACCTCGTAAAATGCTTGAATCCCACCCATTCGCTTCCGGAGACGCCCTTGAACGGATTGTAATCCTGAAAGGCGATCAGTATACCGCTCATGGGCGCGTACTTGAAAATCATTGTCAGTAAAAATGCGGGCATCAGAAAGATCAGATAGAGCTGCCAGTGCTGTCTGACGTAGACCATGGTATTATGAAATCCTCTGTCTTTGCTTCCCTGTCCTTTGGCCGAAACCGTTTTTGAATTCATTGTCATAACTTCCTCCTTTCTCTCAAATCCCTCCGTTTTCTGCACGCTGTTTCGTCTGTATCCTATGTACAGTATTTCTGATTCTCCTTTCTTTTTCAGATTTGTGCATATACAAAATATATAATTTTACATTTTCGAGATTTGTATAGTATCTTTATATCACTTTTTTTACATTAAGTCAATAGTTTTATTTGCTATTTGCACATTATTATTTTTACATTTGAATCCTTCTGTACTCTTTAGACAAATTCCATGTCTGTTGTTTTTACCTGAATTATTCTTTTAAAAATTTATATTTTTACATTTGACACATTTTGATTTGTGCATTATAATATAACCATCACAAAACAATGACAAAACAAACATTCACAGACTGTCACATGTGTAAAAGGATTTTGTAAAAAAGAAAAGAGGAGGCGTATATGGGCGCAAGAGTTACGATTCAGGACATAGCCGATGAGCTTGGTATTTCCCGCAATACCGTCTCAAAGGCCATCAACAACACCGGTATCCTGGCAGACGCCACCCGGGACAAGGTGTTAAAAAAAGCGGTGGAGATGGGTTACAAACAGTTTTCCTATGTAACGGCCGCCGCCCCGGGAAGTTCCGTGCTTTCCGTTCCCACGCCAAAAGAAAAAAATGAAATCGCGGTATTTCTCACGAATTTTGTAGGAGGAAACCATTTCGCAATGGTTATGCTGGATAAATTCCAGAAGGAACTGGCAAGCCTTGGGTACAGCCTCACCATGCACCGAATCCTCACGGAAGAACAGGACGGCATGAAACTCCCCGCCTCTTTTTCCCGGGAACGGACCGCCGGTATCCTCTGTATCGAAATGTTTCATTATGAATATGATCAGATGCTCTGCAGCCTGGGGCTGCCGGTGTTATTCGTGGACGCGCCGGTGATCTGCCTGAAAGACCCTCTGCAGGCAGACATTCTGTGTATGGATAACCAGTCCGGCATCTGCTCTCTCATAGGGGAGATGGCCAGGAGAGGGAAGACCCGGATCGGATTTATCGGCGAATCCATGCACTGCCTGTCCTTCTTCGAGCGGTATATGGCCTATCGGAACGCCATGTATCTGACCGGACTCGACTGTCCGGAAGAATACTGCATCATACGGAACAAAGAAGGCGTCCGCAACCCGTCTTCGGAAGATTATCAGGAGTATCTGGCGGAAAGCTTCCAAAGGCTCCCCCGCCTGCCGGAGATTTTTGTATGCGCCAACGATTTTGTAGCGCTGGATGCTCTTCAGGTACTGAAAAAATCCGGCCATTCGGTTCCGGAGGATGTATGGCTGTGCGGGTTTGACGATTCTCCCGAATCAAAGATTGTAACACCTTCCCTTACAACCATCCATATCCACAGCCAGATCATGGGATTTTCGGCGGTCAATCTGCTGATGTCCCGCATCAATGAGCCTTCTCTGAATTACCGCACTATGCATACGGAGACGGACCTGGTCTACCGGGAATCCACAGAAGACTGATTCTTTTACCGCCCGCGCCGCAGCCACAGGCGAGCATACCCGCCGCCATCTCATCTTGTCCAAGGAGGAACATTATGACTGATTTATTCAATCTGGACGGCCCCGTCCTGCAGTTTATCAACAAAATCGTATACAGTGTCTATCTGAACATTTTATGGTTTATCTGTTCTATTCCCATAATCACCATCGGCGCATCCACCACCGCGCTTTTCTATGTCACATTAAAAATGTCAAAGAATGAGGAAGGGAATATCACAAAGGCATTTTTCCGCTCTTTCAGAGAAAATTTCAGGCAGGGCACTCTCATATGGCTGATCCTGCTTGCCCTGGGAATCGTTCTCGGCGTGGACGGATATGTGCTGTATCATATGCGGTTTGAGAATCTGTTCTGGACGCTCTGCACCGCCGTATTCTGCGTCGCCGCGGCTGCCTATGCCGTCATCCTGATGTATATCTTCCCTCTTCTTGCAAGATTTGACAACACTACCGGCGCCATGTTTAAAAACGCGCTGTTTATCGGCATCCGTTTTCTGTTCTGCACCATATTGATGGCAACCGTTTATTTCGTTATGCTTCTGGTTGTCATCCGCATCTTTACTCCGGCTGTCATCTTCGGAGAGGGACTTTGCGCACTGCTTTGTTCCTTCCTGTTGTCCAACATCCTGCAGCTCTGCCAGGAGAAGACCGGAAAGCGCCCGGACACGGCTTCTGAAGCGCAGCCATTCTGAATGGCAAAAAGCTCCGGACAGGAACGCGTTTCCTTCCCTGCTCCTTTGCCGCCGCCAAATACCAGATCTCTGAAAAGGATGTTTTTATAAACATGCAGACAACTGATTCCACCATCAAAAACCACTGGAAGAATCTTCACGGAAAGCAGAAAATACAATATATCCTGGACTATTACAAACTGCCGATTGCAGTCTGCCTGATCTTTTTGTATATCATCGGCTATATGGTATACGGACATTTTACCAGAAAAGACACCCTGCTGTACGCCGGTCTTGTAAATGTTTCCGCAGGCGAGCCGCTTGTCTCCGAATTGAGCCGTGGGTTCCTGGATTTCATGGATGCCAATCCTTCCAGAACAGAACTGAAACTGTATACGGGCTTATACCTTACAGAGGATCCCGACGATCCCAACCGTGAATACGCCTACGCATCCCGCATCAAAATACTTGCTTCCATCGACAGCGAACAGCTCGATATCCTGCTCATGAACCAAAAAACCTTTAATTTGCTTTCACATAACGGATATTTTTATAATCTGGATGAACTGCTTCAGAACCAGGATGTCGAAACCGCTGCGGAATGGATTCCATACCTTGTGACCAACACGGCCATACAGGAAAATGATACGGACGGCACGCCGACTGTCCAGCCGCCGTCCCGGGAAGCCATACCGAAAACCTGTTCCATGGGACTTCTGCTGCCGCAAAAAGGGCTTTTTGAAAAAGCCGGTTTTGACGGTGACGTGTATCTCGGTGTAATAAATAATACTCCGCGAACGGATATGGTGATCGAATATATCAAATATCTGTATTGCGGCGAATAATCCCTGCCCTTCAAACCGGTATTGTATCATCGCTTTTTGCCTCTTCCGGCTCTGCCTTTGCTGCAGAACCGCCAAAGGAGCGCCTGCGGATTATGCAGACGCCCCTTTGACTTCGTATGAGCTTTTCTTATACTTTCATATCAATAGTTTCTCCGGCCGCCTGCACTGCCTCCGCAGGCATCCCGGAACTGTCATAGGTTATATCCGGCGCACCGCTTCCGCAATCCGGATCTGCCGGTGTGGCCGGCTGCGTCCCTCCGGCCGCCAGCTCTCTTCCTTCCTCGCTGATCTCTACGGAATCGGTTCTCGCTCCTTCCTGTCTTCCCTCTTCTATCCGTTCCTCCTGCTCTTCCCGTTCTTCTTTCCTTGCTTCCACAAGCTTTTCCTGCCTGAGCTTCTCCTGCTCCTTCGCCTCTTTTGCATCCAGCTTCATGCCCTCACTGGTTTTCCCGCCGTACTCATCCGCCTGGTTGATCAGTCCGGCCGCATAGCCGAGCGCTCTCTGCATCTTGTCCGTATCTCCTTTGCGCTCCGCCTCTTCTGCCACACTCATGGGAGTCGCGATCATACCGATACTGGTACTGGCCCCTGCCAGACCCTCCATCGTTTTCACATTCATACTGAAACCTCCTTTTCCTGGATATGTCTTCGGCAAACACTGCATTCAGCAGATTCTTTGCCTCTTATCGGAAATTTCGGCAGGTTTATCAGCAGGTTTATCAGAATGATATAAATGGATTTTTTTCTGTCATATCCGGCCGGCGGATGTCTCCTGACACAGCGGCAGAAGCACCGAGGCGACAAAAACTCCTTTTTCGATCTCCACATGTACCGTTCCATGATAACGGGCCGCGGCAGCTCTGATATTGGAAAGCCCCAGCCCATGCCTTTTTGCATCTTCTTTTCTGCTCCGGTCAATCTCCTCCCCTTCCGGCAAATCGGTACTGTTCTGAACCTCCAGAAGAAGGCATCTCTTTACGTTCCCCATATATATATGGATAAACGGCTGCTCCGCACTTTTTTCCTGAAGTCTTGCACAGGCTTCCACCGCATTGTCCAGCATATTTCCTGCTATGATACAAAGATCGATCTCTCTCACCGGCGTATCGGCCGGCAGCCTGGCATCACACTCCCAGCAGATTCCCCGCCCCTCTGCCTGCTGCCTTTTGTGATAAAGAAGCGCATCCATTACCAGACTTCCTGTAGCTTCCTCTCCTTCTTCCACACACCCGGCTTTTTTCATCTCCCTGACGTAATCAGCCGTTTGTTCCCACTTTTGTTTCTGTACCAGATGATTCAGCGCAATCATATGATTTTTCATATCATGACGCAGACGTTCCATTCGGCTGTACTGCTCTTCCAGCATTTGATAGTACGCCACTTGAGAGCAGTACTGTTCCCTGAGCCTCTCTTCCCTGTCGATCCGCTCCATCCCAAACACAAAGAACCCGGACGACACCATCGCGAGTCCGCTGAACAGGCACATGGCCCCATGACTGAACAGTTGGTTCTCATACAATCCATACCGCCCCCAGGCCTGTACCAGAATCCCGTTGCTGGCAGCCCAGTCCGCCACATCCATAAGCAGCGTTATGCATCCAAGAGGAACCGTCAGGAAATGATACCAGCTTTCTCTCTTATCTTCCAGCACCGGTACAAGAAGTTCCGACAACCGGACTACAGCCGTGACTCCTGCAGTGCAGGTCAGCAGCACAATCACTCTGTCTGTCCATATGCTGACGGTAATCTGCCGTCCGCCGGTCACTCTGTGAAACAGGATAAGCCCGGCACAGGACCAGAACGATTCGCTGAAGTTCCATATAAGCCGGGTCATCGTTTCCAGCAGAACAGCCGCCAACAGCTTCTTCCCTCTTTTTTCCCGGAACCATGCCATCACCAGAATAAAAGTCAGCAGATGATGGCCGAGTGCGTAAAGAATATACGGAACTTTGCTGCGTTCCAGAAACCACATCAAAATTCCACGCCCGAAGAAGAAAAATCCGGCAAAACCTGTACTTTCCAGACTGCTTCCATGCAACTGTCTCCTCAAAAAACGGGAAGCACACCAGACGTATCCAAGTTCACATATAAGAGACAAAAGTACATCCGGACTGTCTGTCGCCATCTTCATGAGATTCCTCCGTTTTTTCTGATATAAGCAAGAAACTCCTGACAGAATGCTTCATGCCGGCGTCGGGAGATGGGTACTCGTTCTCCATTGTCAAGGACCGCCTCCTGCCGGTTGTAGGCTTCTACATGTTTCAGGTTCAGCAGATAACTCTTATGGCACCGGAAAAATCCTTTCCCCTCCAGTTGTTTTTCCAAAATTCCGATCCGCTCATAATACGTAAATATCCCCTTTTCTTCGTGTGCGTCTATCTCTCTGCCCCTTATTTCAAAGTACTGAATCCGATCCAGGAAAAGCTTTCTCATCTTCCGTTCCCTGTTCACCACAAGATACGCTCCGGAATCCGCCCGCATCTTTTCCGCCGCCCGTTTCAAGACGCGTTTCAATTTTTCATGCTCCACAGGCTTCAGCAAATAGGAAAATGCTTCCACATCATAGGCATCAAACACATAGCTTCTGCTCGAAGACAGAAAAACCAGAAGATTTTCAAACATCTGTTCCCGGCATTTTCTGGCCGTCTCCATACCGTCCATCCCATTCATAAGAATGTCCAGAAAGATAAGATCAAACCGTCCCAAAGCATCCAGCAATTCCCGGCCGCTGGCAAACAACTCGATGCTGCAGGGCATGTTAAGTTCCTTCATCGCCAGACGAATCCCGGCTGAAATGGTCACTCTATCCAGAAGCTCGTCGTCACAGACAGCAATCGACAGCATCGCTTCACCTTCTTTCCTGTATTCTGTCTGAAACCGGAAAAGACTTCTGTAACTTAATATCAGCAGAAAAAGGGGGAAAAATCAGTTTTTGTCATGAGCGGACGGAAAAATGCTGCAAACGGAACCTGTTTCTGCATTTTTAAACGGCACCCATCCGCTGTACACAGTCCGCCGCACAGCGGATTCCACAGCTGCAGCATCCTTCAAGAGAATCGCCCGCCACAATCCCGGAGATAAAGCCGGCCACAAAACTGTCTCCCGCTCCGGTGGAGTCGACCGCCTCCACCTTCTCGGCGGGCATATGAAAGCGTTTTGTCCTTCCGCAGACGGTACAGCCCTCGCTTCCGGTTTTTACGATCACATTCTGAATCCCCCGCCGGCAAAGTTCCTCCGCCATCTCCATATAATCCTTCTTCCCGGTCAGATACTGCGCCTCCTTCTCATTCGGAAACAGATAATCAATCACAGGCAGTATCTCCGACAGATCAAAGAGCGACATCTGCCGAAAGGTGGGAATCTTCGTATCCGCGCAGACCACCGCCCCGGCCTCTTTTGCCTTCCTGACCAGACGGATCACCGTGTCCTTCCGGTCAAGAGGCGCCCGGAACAGGCTGGCCAGCGACACCACCCTGACACCGTCCGGAACTTCCAGTTCCGGGAGAAATCCGTCGAGCATCGTCGCCCTGCTGTTGCAGGATCTTCTTCCCCCGTTTTTGTCAACGGTAAGACTGGCAATCGGCGTCGTAAGCCGCTCCGACTGAACTACCCCTGATACGTCCACCCCGTGGCTTCGGGCTTTTTTAAGAACCAGATCTCCCGCCGGATCCTGTCCGACTCCGCAGATCAGCTTCGTATGGCAGCCAAGCGTTTCCAGAACGCAGGATTCATTCAGCGCGTCGCCGCCGGTATTCAGAATAATCTCCTCGGCAATATCCACATTTTCCCGGTAAGGTTCCTTTCCGCGGACAATACAGTCTACCAGCGCCTGTCCGATACATATAACCTTTACCGATTTTTCCGTCATTACAGCATCTCTCCTTTCTGTCCAAACACCCGTTCAGTGGAGAACCCGGAGCATCTGTCCTGCCTGAACACCGACAATCAACAATTTCTGTTTCATATTCCGGGTTCCTTTCTGCACACAAAAGATAAGAAGATTATAAGGCATGAGCCGGGGAATGTACAGTCATTTGACAGAACAGCCGTTTCTGCCGCAAAACGGTTACACCTGCACCTCATACTCCGCGCTGGCAAAAGTGAGGTACATTCCGTCCCGCAGCGGACAAAGCTCATAGGGATTGAGCTGCACCTGATCCGCCCAGGTTCCGTTTGTGGAGTTCAGATCTTCCACGTAATAGCTCGAACCGTCGCAGGTAATTCTGGCGTGAATCCGGCTGACCGTCGAAGCGGGAACACATCCGTCCACGCTGTCCCGTTTCTTTCCGATCAGAAAGCTTTCTTCTCCGATCTGAAAATCCGGGTATTCTCCGTTCAGGCTCCGCAGATACAGCCCGTCCCGTTTTGCTTTCTGGAGACATGCGGTTTCCGGCAGAACCTCCTCCTCTTTTACGAACAGCTCCGAACCGCTTCCCATCTGATCGGCCTCCGCCACATAATCCTCCTGTATCCGATTTTTCTGTTTCTTCCTGAAGAAGTTTTTCCAGCTTCCGGTCTTTTCCAGAACTTCCTCCTGAACGCAGACCTGCGGAACCGGACTCGGGGCAGCTTCCGGAATCTTCTTTTCCTTCTCCGCTTCCGCATGTTTGTGAAGAAGTTCCAGCAGGCTGAAATTCGGCTCCAGGGCGCTCTGATACAGTTCATAGCCAAACTCAATTCCCTCCGTATCGCTCTTATCCAGTCTTCCCAGCAGATATTCCGCCAGTTCCAGAAAGGATTCTCTGATCGCCTTTTCGGCGCCCGGGTAATAGCACAGATATAATTTTTCGGTCTTTACATTCAGATACATGGACGCCGGATTCAGTACAAAATGATCCGGCTCCAGCAGGTACTCCTGCGCCGATTCCAGTATGCGCAGCAGTTCGCGGAGCAGCTCCTTCAACTGTCTGAAATTTATTTTTTTCCGTTCATATAAAAGCTCCATACTTTGACGTCCGGTAATCTCATAATAATACTCGGTCTGATTCTCGTGACGCTGAATCACGCAGGGCAGGAATCCGTAGATCCGGTTCTCCGTAATCATCCGTACTTCATAGTCTCCTCTGCTGCTGTCTTCCTTCAGAATCATATAATTGCTGTTCAGATCTCTTTTATACCGTATCTCCATTCCTTTTTCCTCCATCAGTCTCTCATCCACCGGCTCCGGCGGAGCGTCTCACAGGGCTGCACCCGGTAGATCTCTCTCTCAATCACGATTCCGGACACCGGAAGAAAGCTTCCCTTTCCGGACATCCGTATCGTGAACCGTACCGGATTCACCTGAACCTCCACGGCCTCATCCTCAAGCCACAGAAGCCTCCCCGAAAGCTTCTGCGCAAGTTCCTTTTCTGTCTCCTCCCTCCGTTTTTCCCCGGTCCTGCCGTCCTGATAGCACCCTTTGACGCCGGATGTCAGAACCGTATGCACACACACCGCATAATCATGCGCATACAGCGTAAAAAACACCAGATAGACCAGCAGGATGCAGATAACCGGCACCAGATAAGAGGCTTCCACTACATATCTTCCTTTTTTCTTCACAAGACCCCTCCGATCAAATAGGCTGCCGTCAGAAACGGAACCAGAGGCAGTTCTTTTTTGCGGAACAGAAACGCATACAGTACTCCGAAGCCCATCCCGAACAAAATCATCCACAGAAGATTTTCAAGATCAAGCCACATTCCAAGAACGAGCATCAGCCATCCGTCGCCGTAACCAATCTGCTCGCGGCTGACAAAGCCCAGATAAAGAAGCGCAAATCCCGGAAGCAACTGCGGAATATGTCCTGACGACAGTGCGTACAAAAGCCCCGTGCCGCCCAATTCCAGCAGAAGCATCAGCGAAATCTGCTGCTCCCTGATGTCCTCTGCCGACAGATAGAGGAGATGGCCGAGGACCCACATACGGCCCGTCATCTTGCACAGCGGGAGCAGCCGGGCCGGCCTCCCGTCTCGGACAGCGGCACCGCTATAATGGTCCGTTTCAGGCCCTGGCATCCCGCACTGCCGTGATAACTGGTTCCATGATCCGTAATATAAACCGTTCCTCCTGTCCAGCCTCTGCGGACACAAAATTCACAGGGAGTATATCTGCCTCCGGACAGGTTTCGCTCGCCGCTCAGTCCCCCGTATGAGATCTGGCGAACGGACAGCCTGAGATAGGTACAGTCTCTCGTCTTATGGTACACCGTTCCGTCCGGCGTGATATAGACCAGCGTCTCTCCCGCGGCATTTTGAAAAGTTTCACCCGTATATCCGACCCATGCGCGGACCACCGCCTTTTTTGTCACCGGCCGTCTCCCAAAAGACAGCGAGGCGAAAGGCATCGACGCGGTTCCCACGTCGTAAAGCTTTACATAAGGATCGGAATGATACGCCTGCGCGGACGTGACCGCCAGAAGCTCGGCCCGCTCCATCAGTGTCCTGCTCTCCTTTGACTGAACGGCAGTAAACGCAAAAAGATACAGCAGAGCGGTAACCGCGCACAGCAGGAACGGGAGGACGAGAGAAGCCTCAAGCGTCATGCTCCCCTTCAGAAAGATATCAAGGGAAGCCCTCCTGCCTGTTCCTGTATTCCTGAACAGCACATTTCGTGTACGGGGTATCTGGAGACTTTTACTGTTGTTTATCCTGTTGCAGAAGGGCATCCCTCCATACCTCCTTTTTCATCCGGCTCCTCTTTCGGCAACCGGCTGTTATTCGTATCCATAGCTTCTTTCCAGATACAGATCCTCCATCCACACTTCCGCGGTCAGACGGTCGGCGCAGTGGTCCAGGTGAAGATTCCTGCAGCCTTCCAGACAGCCGAGCTCGCCTTCTATCACATCCAGCGCCCTCATGGACAGTCGTTCCGCAGACTCCAGCATCAGAAAGATGCGAAGACATGCCTCATAATTGATTCCCTTCTGTTTCCGGGGCTGCGCGTCATATTTGCCCGGATCGTTCAGGAGCGGCAGGAGTCCGGATAAGGGCACCTGCCAGTCCGCCGAATTTTTGACGGCCGACAACTCGAATCCTCCGAGAAGCTGCCGCACTTCCACCAGACTCTCCCCGTACGCCCAGCCCAGCAGAATCAACTGTTCCAGACTCTTGACCAGCCCCGGATTTCCGGTCATTCCCGCGAGGACGACCGCCAGCGCTTCCGCCTGCTGTTTCAGTTCCGAATGCGTCAGCAGAAATACGTAGTTCATTCCCTCTCTCATCAGAAGAAGTCTTCCGATCACCGCATCCAGATTCGCTCTGTCGGACCCTCTTCCCGCAATAATATACTCCAACTGATAGTCAAGCCACCCGTCCGTACGCGTTTCTTTCAGCATTTCCTGCGCATGTGTCATATACTCGCACAGGTAGCTGATAAACCACTGCTTTTGAATGACCTGGTTTTCCGTACCGGACGCTCTTCCTGTCCCGACAGAGAGCTCTCTTTTAGACGGCACAGACTCCAGGGCAGCCGTTCTCTCCGAGATCCGGCCCCCTTCCGGAACGGCCTTTGACAAAGTAAAGCCGTTCCAGAGTCCGTCCCACTGACGCGCTTCCGGATTCAGTTTCCGGCTCTCACCGTCCTCTTCCTCCTCGTCGTCTTCGTCCTCATAATCTCTTACGCTGCCCTCATACGTCCCGCAGTCCTCCTGAAACCTTCTTGTGTTCCCGTCGGAACCGTTTTGGAACAGATCCTGAAGCACCCAGTCTTCCGCCAGAGAGTAGCCGCTTCTCTCTTTCATAATCTCTACCGCCTGACGGAAGAAAGCCGCGCCGGAGGCATCGGTCATACGCGCAATGCCCTTTACATTCACCCCCTGCAGATTCAGGCCGTACAGAGCTTTTCCCGAGGCGCCTGTAATGTTGTTTTCCGTGAACTGCCACAGATGGCTGCTGATCTCCTCCGTCCGCTCCGTTCCCCCTCCGAAAGAAGTGTTCAGGCTGAACAGATCGTACCGATCAAACAGATGCGGCTCAAATTCCGAAAAGAGAGAAAACATCCCCGCCTCCACCGCCTGCTCCGCCTGCGCTCTCTGATACTGCTTCCACACCGACTGGAGACAGACCAGATACAGGCTCAGAAACACAAGGAAGCACAACGCCAGCCAGACCGTAATCTGTCCTGAAACTTTTTTACACACTGCTGCTCTGGGAGATGATTTTCTCAAAAATGTCATTGACAACCCCTGTAATTTTCTCTTTGAAAATGATGACAAGACCGATCAGCACCACAATGATCAGTATCACCTCCACGACTCCCATACCTCTCTCATCCTTCCAGAAATTTCTCCAGAATGTCCTTATCTTGTTTCCGATTCCCATATTCTCCTCCTGTTATAACTGATCTTGATTCATGGAAAACACTTTCATCAGCGTTTCCCTACATATGGAAAGAAGTTGCCGCCGGGTACATGATGACAATCAGAATCGTCAGGAGCATCATAATCATCGGCAGCAGAAGTTTGCTCTCACATTCTTCTCCCATCCTTTTCGCCAGAGCCTTCCGGCTCTCAAAAGCCTCTCTGGATTCCTCTTTCAGCAGACCGGCCAGATTCCTCGTTCCTTTTCGCAGATTCTGGCTGAGCAGCGTCCCGAGCTTCAGATAGGCCGGCATCCGGCATCTGCTCCCGAACCGCTCGTAAGCAACCGATTCTGCCACGCCGCTCTGCATCTCGTGCAGGGCCACACGCATCTCTTCATAAGCTGCGTGCCGCTGCGCGTCCGGCTTCCCTTTTTTCTCATAATTGTCCACAATGCGTTCCCATGCTTTTCTTGTGCTGATGCCCGCCCCCATATAGAGGCTCAGGCGGCTGACAATCTCCGGATAATCCAACTGCATTCCGCGCTCTTTCTTCCTCAGGGCCGTATCCGCCTCTTTCTTCCGGCCGGCCGCGACGGCCCCGACCGTAAGCGCCGTCAGAACAAGGAACCAGAGCCAGCGGTCGTCCGCTTTCCGATACCAGACAACCGGCGTCCCCGCAACCGTATCCGGGAGCAGCACCCGCTCCGCCGCTGTCTCCTGCGCCTCCAAAAGCTCATAGTCCAGCATCTGAAGCTTCTGCTCCGTGTCCGGAATCTCCGGCGGACAGACCACAATCTTCTGTTCCCATACCAGACTTTCACCGCCCAGCGACAGGACGGCCTGTACTTTCACCGACTGCGGCGCTTTCAGAAATGCATTCTGAACGGTTCCGTCCGATTTCACACAATCCCCGGTATCCAGATACCACCGGATTGATATCTGCGTACCCGGATATACGGACGGCATGGACACATCCTCCATGATTTGTTCAAAATCCCCGTTCTCTTTCAGAAACAGTGCGCCGAGTCCGTCGTACGCTTCCTTCAGCAGAAGACGCTGTTCCTGTTCTTTGTAGGGAACCGCTTTCAGTTTCACATGCACAGGATAGGTTTTTCCTTCCAGTTCCGCCTGCAGCTCCGCATTCTCGTCTCCCGCTCCGCTTTGGGGTCTTGTAAGATACTGAATGGGATCTCTGCCTTTCAGATCGTACAGATAACAGGAAAGACTCAGAATCCCTCCGGCCGCAACGATCAGACACAGCTTTGTCCTATATTTCAAATCGCACCATCCTTTTTCCCAGCAGGTATGCTGCAAAGTAAATCGCCAGGCATATGGTTGCCACGAAGATTCCGGCCGGATTATGATATAACCCTTCCAGAAACTCTCCGGAGCCAAGCCGCACGTACAAAAGCACTGCCGCCGGCATCACCGTCATGATCTTCTGTTCATATACCTTGGATGCCAGAAGCGTGGCGATCTCCCGTCTCGTATCCATGATCTCCGCCATCTGAACGGCCGTACTCTGTATCACCGCGTTCAGGCTTCCCCCGCTCGCGCGGGCCGTGCAGAATACTTCCACAAAACTCACTACCTCTTCCGAAGGATGCCTGCGGGCAAGATCCTCCAGCAGAGCTTCCGGACGTTCGTTATTCTCCGCCTTGGCCAGCATCTCTCTCAGTTCGTCCACCATAATCCCGCCTTTCGGAAACATCATCTGAAGCTCCCGGTAAGACTGGCTCATGGCGTTCTCCACCGAATAACCCGCCGACAGAGAAGACGACAGCAGCAAAATCCATTCTTTAAACATTTTCTGAAAATTTTCTTCCTCCTTCTGCCGCTCTGCAATCATGCATTCTCTGATCCAGAACCAGAGAAACGGCGACAGAAAAACAGCGGCATACGGAGAATCGTAGAACAGCCATGAAAATATAAGAACAAGCAGACATCCTTTCAGCAGAATCGGAATCCGTTTCCTACCTTCTGTCCACCGAAATACCGGCGCGCTGAAATTTTTCAATGTTTTTCATATCTCCTGCCTTCTTCTGTATCCCGCAGATTCTGCCGGATACTTCACCGGTTTCCTGGAAGAGAAACAGCGGATTGAGTACCACCTGATCCTCCTCCATACCGGTTACTTCTGTGATTTCCAGAAGCCTGCGGCTCTTGTCCCGCAGCCTTCCGAGATAAACGATCAGATCGATTCCGGAAGCGATCTGCCTCCGAATCGCCTGCAGGGGCAATTCCATCCCCATAAGCACCATGGTTTCCAGACGTCCGATCGTATCCCGGGTACTGTTGGCATGACAGGTGGAAAAGCTTCCGTCATGCCCGGTATTCAGGCAGGTCAGCAGCTCGAACGTCTCGGCTCCGCGCACTTCTCCGACGATATATAAGGAATACTTTTTAGTGATAAAACTCTGTTTATTCTGTACAAAATGGCTGTAAAAAGAGATATGGTAAACCCTGTGAACTCTGTATAAAGTAAGTAAATATCTAGGAATGAAGGCATTTTTTAAATAGCCAAAATACCACTCCTCCAAGCCCACTTTCTTAAATCATTCTGCCAGTCTATTTCCACCAGAATAAATTCATGCCTCATATAGACTGAAAACATCTTTCCCCAATCTAAAAATTAATGTAAAATAGACATATCAACGAACAGAGAGAGGGAACGCCCATGCCAAAAGACCACGAAAGAAATACTTCTCCTATGTTAGAAGCCAGACAGAAGATCATTCAAGAAAAATACAACACCTTAAAAACTGTCTTGGAGGATATGATACATAATGACGAACTGATCACTGCTCCCAGAGTCTGTGAACTCTCTGGACTAAGCAAAAGCTATCTCTATCATAATGAAAAAGCCAAGAAATTATTTAATGAAGCTAAAGCTCTGGCAGAAGAGAAAGCCAGTCGCATTCCTATAAGTTCTTATACGCTGGAACGTACTGATTTAGACATCAATCCTCATATGCATCACAAAGATATGCTCCTACAATACGAGGAAATAAAAAGAAAATTATACGAAACTTATATGATTTCTTTTCAACTGCTTAAAACAGAAAACAATCGTTTAAAAGGAGCAATCAGAACCAGCCGAGAGAAAATAAAATACTTAGAGAGTATTCCAAAAATCAAATTACATATTATTCCTAACTGCTTGAATAGAGGCTTCCTATCTTACTCCATAACAACATCTAAAGGCAAAAGACTTTATAATGGCATTGGAGAAGATACTATCAAAGGAATTATTTGGGGTACATATACTCTATTTGCAAGATATTTTTCTTTTGAATTGGCTGCTCCTATTGATGGCGTTACTATAGAGAAAAAAGATGATGCTTACCTGCTGACCATTACGGATAAAGTTAAAGAAGAGATTACGATAGATATTTTAATGAACGTCATAGATTAAAGGGAGGATATACATGGCAACGAACATCGTCTGTTCCGATACATATATAGACGCATTTTCAAGACTGGATAAGAAAATACAGAAAAAATCACTTGAAACTATCAGACTAATGCAAAGAAGCCTAAGAAGCGACAGCCTGAAAGTCGAAAAGCTCAATACAAAACTTGATTTTAAAAGTGCCAGAGTAACTCAGGATTTCAGGGCAATATTCACGCAATCGGGGAATACTGTGCTTTTAGTATACATAGACCACCATGACGATGCTTACCTTTGAGCAAGCAGAAGATTACAAGGATTTGATACCGCAAACGCCAAGCCTGTCTATGAATATTTTGAACAATCTAAACTGGCATTTGACCCAATAACAGGTGAAGATCTCAGGTCGCCTGATAGCAGGGAGCCTGTCAGACCACCTAAGAAAGAAAAACTCAAAAAAGGAAAAATAGATCCATCAACGGGCTTGCCGATTGGTATTTCTGGCAAGCCTGTTCATGATAGCACTAATCATGAAACACAAGGCAATCTTGCTTCACCAGCTCCCAAGCCTTCGCTATGGCAATCATTAAAAAAATACTTGTTTCCTTTATTTTTCTTTATTCTTGGCTTTATCATAGGTGTGATTTATACAATCATGTATTTCATGTAGCAAAAAGCCATAGGAAAAAGTCATTTCTTAGACCTGTCCTATGGCTTCATCACATCTAAATATACATTATCAGATTTTTATTGATAAGAAATGATTTCCTACTCAAATGATCTCATCTCTCTATCCACATCCTCTTTATTCGCATAGAGCGCACTTACTTCAGAAGTCATTTCGTCATCAATAACTTCTCCAGATGCAGTAGTTTTAAGATTATAAATTGCAAAATACCCAGTTACATCGTTGAAGCTTTTTACAAGTGGTTCTTCATAATAATCAGTACCCCACCAATTAAATTTAGCATCTTTAATATCCACCGTAAAAGGAATGACTAATGCCTGCCTGTCTTTATAAAATTTAGATTCTTCATTCAGAAACTTTATATCTCCATAAGAACATCCAGAATCAGGCGAAAGGCTTATATCCTGATCTTCTACAAGAAAGCTAATCCAGTCGCTTGTTGTATCTTTGAATAAATCATTTAATTTTGTTTCGACATTGTTTCTATCTCCTTCATTTAATTCTGAAAGATTTAATACATAGCTTTCTAATCCTTCTACTGTAATTTGTGTCTGTTCCTCTTTAAGCACATACCCTTCTTTAATAGCTTGTTCAGTAAGGCTTGCTGTAATAGTGATAGTATCTCCATTGCTTATTTCATATGTTTTATCAGGCACATACTCCACAAAACGCTGCGCCTGTCCATCCCCACATCCATTTTCAATAACTATACTTGCCATAGGGGATATGCCTTCATAACTTATTTTGACACCAGTATCCGTATCAAAAATTTCTGGATCAAATGCATCTAAAGTAATAGGCTCTTTCAGTCCAGACACTTCAAATTCTTTTGTTGTGTCGCCTTTAATCTTTATCTTCTGTTCTTTTGCTGAATCCTCGTTATATGTAATAGTGAGTTTTACTTTATCACCATTTGAGAGGGCTTCTTGTTTATCCAGCTCCCATTTGATTGACATTTCAAAGGACGCAAAATTCACTAATTCCTGTGCTTCTTCCTGTGAAATGTTTCCATCGTCATCACCCACAAAATCTTTCTCAAGCTGCGCCAGATCATAGTTTACAGTTGCTGTACCTTTCCCATCTACTCCTTCAAAATTTACAGTTGCATAATCTGTTAAGTTGATTGATGCCCCGCCGCCACAGCCCGTTAATAATCCTACGCTTACAATTCCTACTGCAAGCATCAATAATAGTTTTTTCATATATATCATTCTCCTTTGTTTTTTGATAAATTATAGTTTGCTTGAAATATTTACAATAGCATTTGCCGTATTAGCAATAGCGCTTACTTTACTGCTCTTTCTGATGCTGTTTAAGTTTGCTGTCTGAGCCTTTTGCTGTGCGACAATCTCAGCGTTTGCTTCTTCAATCTTCCAGCGGTGTAACTGCTCGTCAAACATTGACAAGGCTTCTGCTAAGCTATTTGCCCTATCTGCTTGGACTACTTTTACAAGGTACTCTGTGGCAAGAGGATACCAATAATCAACAGGAAGAAAAGCAAGATCATTTACATTGTTGTCAAAAATCTGCTGTGCGGCAGCTTTTTCTTTTTCTATAGCTTTTTGTCTTTTAGCTGATTCAGCCTTAAATTCACCTTGTCCTTTTTTGTATATGCTATATCCAAGGATAATTCCTAAAGCTAGTCCACCAAATTGGCTTATACTATTTACCATCATGACAAAAATTGCAATATTTCCCAATAAAGAAACCAATACATTTCCAATCGAGCCAATAACAAACCAAGCAGCAACACCAGCGATAATTCCTTTTATTTTAGCTGATTTTTTTGTACTCGCCTGCTGTTCCATATCCTGTTGCTCCAGCTTAACAGCTTCCTGATAGTGTACATTTGCCTGTTTACAGATTCTGTCTGCATTTATAAGTTTTTGTAATAATTCTTTATTCATATGTATTTCTCCTTATCAAATTGTTTTACTTTTTAATTGTATAACATAAAATTTTTATACGCAAATTTTTGACTTTTTGCTGACTATTTGCTGTATAAATTTTCCAGCTGTTCTTAATATTATTTCTTTAAACGCTTTCTATCTAACATTTTTGCTATGGCATTTGCATAAGGTTTAAATGCTCTTTAAGAAGAATCATCTCTTGCTGTTTTGTTTATTTGCTGCAATCGTCCAAAATGCCCATAAACCATTGTCAAGATTTTTCTCATTCCTTTTCTCCTCTGTTTTGTACTTCAGATTATTTAGGGGTATCCTCCTGGATATTCTTCTGTTTCGTCATATCCATCGTTTCGTTCATAGACTCCATTATAAAAATCTAAAGCTGAAAATGTTGCTGTAATAGAGCCATTGGCATCTAAGATAAACGTATCTGTTCCACCTTCATTTGTAGCTTTCAACTCATTCCCATTGATAGAATACTCTGTATAACGATCACCCATCCATCCGCCATGATAGCTGTTTCCTGCATTCCAATATAACAATCCATCTTCTCGAACTGTTAAAATCAATGCTTCTTTATAGCTTCCAAAATCTTTTGTATAAGTACCAAGAAACCTATCAATTTCCGATGTTTCCTCTGGAACAGTATCCATTAAAGAATATTCCTTCTCGTAAACACTCTCAAGAAGATTCCACTCCTGTTTTAAAGGCTCTGGAACATCCAAAACATACGTCCCATCGTGCTTCGTTCCTTTTGTAAATTCCACTCTTTTCCCTGACACATCAATATAAATCCCATTTTCAAAAGAATAGCCAGTTTCTTCAAATACAATAGAAACACCATTTTCAGTTCCAAAATCCCCAGATGCTTCAAAACGTACATTTACCGATTGAGGATCAATTTCAGAGATTGTAAGCCTTCCTGCCCCACTGTCCTCTCCATTCATGAATGTGCCTATATAATCATTAATATCTACAACATCCGACCTTTCTTCCTGCTCTGATATTTCCCTCTCAAAGGCAAAATTCATATTCATATCACTAAATTTTTCATCACCAAATTCAGTTGTCAAACTGCCGTCCTCATTTAATGTAAATGTGTCTGTATATGTACCTGTTACATCCTGATAAGTTGCTGTTATGATATTGCCATCCACCTCATAGGAAGAATATGATTGGTTTATGCTGTTTCCATGACGGAAATATAATGCGCCATCATCATCTAATCCCAACTCTACCTCTCTTGCATATTCACCGTCTGAATTGGAGTATACGCCAAGAAAATCCTCTACAGCATAAGATTCCTCTTCCAATGCAAAAGGCTCATCCGCTATTTCTACCTGCACAAATTCTGGCACATCTTTATATGTAAGTTTCTTCACTTCATAGGTAACATGATCGCCATCCTTTTTCACAATAAGGATTTCTTTTGCATTTACTCTAACAGTTTCTTCTTTTCCATCTGCTGTAACAGTACATTCCACTTTCCCATCAAACAAGCCGACATAGGTAGTATCACCATGAGCTTCTACCCATCCACAAGTGCCACGAATACCACAGATTGTTGTAGAAGTGCGAATATCCATACTTTCATCATCTTCCAGCGGTTTTGTTACATTGAAAAACAACCCTCCAGAATTTACGACCAGTTCTAATTTCTTGCCATCTTTTTTGATGTCAACATCGCTTTTTTCATCCATTTTGGTTAGCTTTGTATCATCAAGATCAATCCATGCAAAACTTTTTTTCTGTGTGCCTATGCCATAGCCATTGTATAACCCAAGGTTCTCAATCAGATCAACAGACTTTCCTTTTTCATTTTCCACGCCAACTTCCCCATCTGTTTTTATCAGTTTCATTGTAGTTGCCCTGTTCCTGCCACATGACGAACTAAGTAGCATTACTAATATCAATAATAAAAACAGATATCCCCGAAACAGTTTCTTCTTCATGCTATCCTCTCCAGTCCAGATTATTTTTCCCAACAACGGCTCTTTATAAATGAATCCGTCAGTGCCTTATCTAATTTTCCTTCTTTTTCTGCCATATCTTTTAATACAGACAATGCCCTTTCGATTGGCATCCCTGGCTTATATGGTCTGTCATCTGCCGTTAATGCGTCAAATATATCTAAAATAGTAAGTATGCACACTTCCATAGGAATCTCCGCACCTGACAAATGTTTCGGATACCCATCGCCACTTAAATATTCATGGTGGGCAGAAGCCCATTCCCTGACATGGGATAATTCCTTGCTGAACTGAATCTGGGAAAGCAGCTTATCAGTCAGCACGACATGTGACTCCATGATTTTACGTTCTTCGTCCGACAACGTGCCTTTGCGGATGGAGAGCATTTTGTATTCATCTTCTGTAAGCCAATGTCTTACCTTGCCATTTTTATCTGTGCAGGTACATTTTGTAAGCTGTTTCAGGGCTTTTATGTCCTCATCCGTAACATAATGCTTTGCATCATTTATGGATTCCACAAGTTCCTCTGCTTTATTTATATCATCTATTAAGCCATCCAGATTTCCACATTTTCCAGACAATGAATCAATTTCACTAAGTAGCCGCAGGACTTCCATTCTATGTAAAAATCCTCTGTGCTGTTCTGGCAAAAGCCTTGTTGGTTTATCCATGATTTCAAGAGGAATCACAAGCTTCCCGACATCATGAAGCCATATGCTCATGATAAGCTCTTCCCGATGAACGGAATCAAAAGGCATTTCCTTTCCTTCTTTCTGTGCCTTAACGTTTAGATAATCTATAAACTTCTCCCCATAAACTGCCATATGCTTTGTATGGTTGCCATTATAAGGACTACGCTCATCAATAGCCGAAGCAAACACACGTACAAAGGAATGGAATAATTCCTTAATTTCATCAATGTATCTAACATTCTGGATTGTAATTGCTGCCTGTGAAGCAACTGACTGCAGAACAAGAGCCATTTCATCAGGGAATGGACAGATATTCCCATCCGCATCCATGGCATTTAAAAGCTGTAAAACTCCCAACTTTTCGCCCTGACGATTTTCCATGGGGACTGTAAGCATTGATTTTGTGTAATAGCCTGTCATAGAATCATATTTCACTGAACCTGACAGATTATATTCGCTGCAATTTCTTACATCAGCTATATTGATTGTTTTCCCATCCATTAAAGCCAACGCACATACATTCTCTCTTGATAATGGGACTGGTGGAATGTCTGGACGCCTGCCGTCACCGCCTGAATAGGTTTTCATTGTATTGTTACGCATAATAACAAAATGCAATTCTTCCTCTTCCAAAAGATATAGCGTTCCTGCATCACAATGGGAAATTTCCATTACAGAAATAAGGATTTTTTCCAAAAGTTTATTTATACTTCTTTCGGATGAAAGCAACACTCCTACATTTAATATTTTTTTGACTTCATCTTCAGTCATATCCTTAACCTCATTCCTTCCTTTGAAAAGATACAGATTCTATCTTCACAGGCAATTTTTTCCTGTTCATACAAAAAAGAATCTGTATATTCACTGTTATAATGAGCCATCAATATATGCTCTATATCTGCTTCATGGGCAATTTCAATCCCCTGTTTCCATGTAGAGTGTCCCCATCCTTTTTTGAAATCTTCTTCTATGAAATAGGAATCCCAGACCATCAGATCGCTCCCATAAGCAAATTTTGTAAGCCGTAAAAAAGTTTTTTTGTCGCATTCACAATCTAAGGCATGGGTAAAACTCTTTCCATCACAATCTAATCGGTATAAAATGCTTCCGTTCGGATGATTACCTATTATTGTAGATACCTGAAATTTATCAATATAGAAATTCTTCTCTGGTTCTATTTCATGGAAATAAATTTTTGCTGAAAAATCCTCTACTCCTAAAGGATACCAAGGTAGGGACAGCAATTTTCTTATATTTCCTTCCAAGCCAATCCTCCCATATAAGTGTATTTCTATTTCAGGGCAAAAAAGTGGCTGAAATGAAAACAATCCCAATAAGTGATCTATATGCAAATGGCTGAGAAGAATATCAAAACGCATAATTTTCTTTTTTATCAGCTCCCTGCCAAGTACCGTAAGCCCTGTTCCCATATCAAATATAATGACATGGTTATCTTTTTTTACGGAAAAGCAGGAAGTATTTCCGCCATATTCCATAAATTCTTTTGAAGGGACAGGCGCAGAGCCACGCACGCCCCATACTGAAATCTCCCAATCCTGCACGATACGCTCACCTCACAAAATCTTATCCAGTGTCAATATCTCAAAGCCATCCCTTTTCCCTTTTAGCTTAGGTGGGTTAGCAAGCGGCGTTGCTATAATTCTCTCTTTTAAAGAATCCGCCACAGCTTTTGAAATATAAATTGTTTCCCCAGGCGCATTGGCTTCAAGCCTAGCTGCTGTATTTACTGTATCTCCAATCGCTGTATAATCCATTCTTCTGGAAGAGCCAATATTGCCGACAACAGCTTTTCCAAGATTTATCCCTATGCCAAATGCTAATTTTTGTCCATATTGTTTTTCTAGTTTTAGGGATAACTCTTTCGCCCCCAAAGCCATGTCCATTGCCGCTTTTGCTGAGTTCATAACATAATCATCCTGTGGCAGTGGTGCGCCCCAAAACGCCATAACAGCGTCCCCGACATACTTATCCAATGTCCCATTATATTTTAAAATGCATTCTGATATAAGCGTCAGGTACTGGTTTAATATTTCCACAACTGTTTCTGGCGGGAGTTTTTCACTCATAGTAGTAAATCCCCTGATATCTACAAACAAAACAGCTATATCACATGATTTCCCGCCTAATTTTAGAGCATCATCTTCTTTGTCTATTAACTCTTTTACGATTTCTGGCGCAACGTATCGCTTGAATGTATTTGTAATCTGCCTGCGTTTCATGTTCTCCCTGACCGCATGGACTGCTACACTTCCTATATAAAGGATGGTTACGCTTAACGGAACATATATAACGTGTAAGATAAACCCTCGCTCATACAAGAATTTACACATTGCCACCCATCCGAAAGCAAGCAGGAGCCACGGAATAAAGGAAAACTTTGCTTTTACTCTATAAAATACAATACTGGCAGCAAAAAGCAGGACAAACAATGCAATAAGCTGTATATGATCGCTTGCTTTCTTTTTGAAATTGCCCTCCAGTAATGCCGAAATAGCATTAGCTTGATATTCCACGCCATACATTTCTTTTGCATGGTCGATTGCTGTTATGTAACTGTCCTGCAATCCAGAAGCCATCGGACCAATCAAAACAATTTTTCCTTCAAAATAATTTGCTGATACCTTACCATCCAATACATCCAAAATAGAAATCGCTTCAAAATCACTTGGCTTTTTACTGTACGGAAGATACCAAAACCCATTACTGTTTACCTCTGGTAATTCCAAATTTTCATTATATTTAAGAGCTGCTTTTAATGCCATTGATGGCACTGACGTCCCATCTGCTAAATCAAAGGACAGGAGGTGGTGGCGGAGAACGCCATCGGAATCCCTCATTGCATTAATATGTCCTGCTTCTGAAACAGATTTCAGCTCATCAAAAGGATCTTCATAAAAAACGATCTGAAAACTGTTATGTATAAAGCCTGTGCCATCTTCCACAAATCCTGAGTCAAATGCCGCTGCGCAAGCCATCACAACGTTATCCTCCATAGCTCCTACTAAGGCTTTATCTACTTCTGGGGCTGCTTTTGAGCTATAGAGAATATCTACCGCTATTACCGCAGGCTTTTTGTCCTCTGATTGATTCAGTATTTTAATTGCTTCTGCAACCTTTTCCCTGTTCCAGTCTTGATAAGAACCAAAACGATCTAAGGCTTTTTCATCTATTGAAATAATAACGATGTTCCCATCAACTGCCACAGGCTGTTGGTATAACCTGTCCGATAAAGAGAGGTCAACCGCATTCAATATTTTCCATTTTGCAAGTAAAGTCAAAAAAGCCGAAACCAATACTATATAGACAATCAAATGAACGTGCTTTCTCATATGCCTAAAACCACCTCGAATTTTGCATACATATCTGGTTGTTATGTCTGCTTATTCTTACCTATCTTCTGATTCTGTTTTTTCGCCAAACAAGATTTCTAAAATCTTCTGCAACATCTGTTCGGCTATTTCCTCATCAAGTTTCCCTTCTTCCACAAAAGCACAAAACAGCTCCCGAATCGCTTCATCACTCATCCTTATCACCTCCTTTATGCCCCTAGACGTAAAGTCAGACGATAAGGTTTTAAAATTCCAAAAAATCTATTTTTTGCTCATATTCATTTTTAAGCATAAAATGCCTGATACTGCATTTCAATCTTAGCATATTATGCCGTAAAATGAAATATACAACATAAAAATTATTTCAGGAAGGGGGCATATTTTATGGATAAATTATTTAATGCTGCCAGATTTGGTGAAAAACTAAAAAAATATCGGCTTAAAAAGCATTTATCGCAGATGGAATTGGCAGAAAAAATAGATTTACAGACTTCTTCTGTCAGTCATCTTGAGAATGGCACTCACTCTCCCTCCCTCGAAACGCTGCTCCGTTTGTCCTTAGTCCTTGAAGTCGGTATAGACGAAATGCTTTATGACAGTCTGCCAGCAGTCAAAGAGCATCATTTAGATAAAGACTTACAAAATCTGTTTATTGGATGCTCTCCTGAAGAAAAGGAACTTCTTTTAAGAATCCTGCAAACTGTAAAACAGACACTCAAAGAACGCAGATAAGGACTGCCAGTTATAAGCAGTCCTATTTCATTTAAATCACATCCTCCCCATACTCATCCTTTATCCTTGCACAGAGTTTCTGCCAGCTTGCTTCTAATTCCTCTGGTGTGGATTCAGGGATTTCAATATCACTGTCCGCCACTTCTTCCTCAATCTTCCTTACATATTCATTTGCGAAATACGAAAACTCGTTCAGAAGGCAAGTCAGCCGAAAATATGCCCCAATCTCCACGCAATGCCCCACACATTGTTCAAAAAGTTCTTGCGTCATAGGAATCTGATGCTCAATGGCAGCATTTTCTTCCTCAGTTAAATAGATTGCTTCTCTGACAAACTCTGCCAGTCTCTCTTTTTCCCTTCTTGTAAGATTTTCAAGCCTGTCCATTCGCACCTACATTCTGTTCCGATGAATCATAATCTTTCAGCAATCCCAAATACACAAACATTCTCACAGCATCTTTAATGCCAGCCATATAGGAAATGTCTGAATAACGATTATCGCAGGTCTTTACACAGGCTATATAATCATTTATCAGGATTCTTTTCTTGTCTGGCAAATCTAATCTCATATACCGCTGTTCCAGCTCCCCCTCATCTTCTATGTCCTTGAGGTATACCTCATCAGTCATAATAAGGTCTTGTCGGCTATGATCCATAAATTGCCCCATCCCCATCTCCAGTAACTTATCAATTAGTTGTTCCATGTCCGCTCCTCCTTTGGGTGTGCAAGAAGTCTAATCTAGTTTCTAAGAACTTATATTTATATATTAGATTTCTTACACTATAATTGTCAACTATTTTTAATTTACAATAACTGTCAATTTTCGACAATTCAGAAGAGGTATATATGGAAGAAAAAGACTACGGATATATAAAAATCAAACTGGATCAGCTTCTAAAGGCTAAAAAACTCAGCAAAAATAAATTGGCTCACAGAGCAGAAATGCAAAGAACTCAAATCAATAATTATTGCAATGGGGAAATTACAAGGCTTGATACTGCTGTTCTGGCAAGGCTTTGTACGGCTCTGGGATGTAAGATTGAAGATTTATTGGAATTTGTGCCGAAAGAAAGTACAAAAAATAGTTCTTCATAATCTTCTTCCCCTCATGGTTGTGCAAGAAGTCTAATCAGATTTCTAATAACTTATATTTCTATATTACATTTCTTACACTATATCTATAAAGGTATTAAAGCGTGAAGGAGTTGGATATTATGGAAGAATATGACTATGGGTATATTAAAATCAAACTGGATGAATTGCTCAAGGAAAGAGGAATAAGCAAGAATAAGCTGGCTCACAGGGCAGAAATGCAAAGAACACAGCTTAACAATTACTGCAACAATGATGCTACAAGGCTTGATACCGCCGTTTTAGCAAGGCTCTGTACGGCGCTGGACTGCAGGATTGAAGATTTACTTGAATTTGTACCAGCTAAAGAAAAAAACTGACAAAAAGCTACTGGACGCCTATATCCAGTAGCTTTTTCCTTTTAGAGAGAATATTGTGCTATGCTCACTGCATTGCCGCTTTATTAAGTATTTGCTTTAGCTGTAGATACTTCATGTACTTGTAAGGATTTCTAAAAATGCTACTGATACTAAGGGGGTATACTATCCGATACTGGATATGATGGTGGATACACCACTGGCAGAGACTTGTTGTGGTGAATCCTCCTGACTGGAAATTATGTTCCAGATAAGAAAGTTGCTGTTTCTCCCAATCGCTATAAGATGCCGCTACAATGGGAAAATTTAAGTGTTCCGTAAAGAAATGTAATCCTTTGAGTCCTTCTTCATTGAAATTTAATATTTGCTTCATCGATCTCCTTTCCTATTCTCTCCATTCTCTAATATACCATATATGGGAATAATTGGATAGCGAAAAATCAAGGGATCACCATATAAATATCACAGCTTATAGCCTGCCAGCAGTCTGTCGGGTAAGAACCCTTTAAACTCGTTACTTATGAATACCTGCTTTTTAGGTATTCATAAGTAACGAGTACACTGGGGTTTGGGGGAGTAGCCACCATCAGAGAGTCATATATGCTCTTTAAAAGAATTTATTTCTATGACCTATTCTTTGACACCGAAAAGGGATTCCAGATGTTACTCCAGAATCCCTCTCCAGACTAAAAAATACTAAGAGAAAAGGTTTTTGCTTACTTTTTTATAGGTATATCATATCCACTCCGTAAGCAAAAGAGTGTTCATTTATATGTATAGAATTGTAAAAATTCTGTACAATCATTTTTAAATGTTTCAAACGAGTAATCAGTCATTAACAGAAACACAACTCATTCTGCCGAAACTTAAGCATTTACGCTATATCATCTAATTCATCTGCTTCTACCAAGTCACCGTAATCCACTGGATCAGTTATCTTGCTAATGAGCGGATTCTTAAAATATTCATCCAAAAACTCCACATATGGTCTTGCATCTTTGTGCTTCTTAGCATACTTTTTGATTTTTCCATACATGCTGCGGTCAATCGTTTTATACCAGTTTTTTTCTCCCATACGTATTAGCAACATACGAAAAGCAACAACTATCTGATTACACTCAGGACAAACCAAAGCTGAATTGTAGTCCAGAAGGGGAGCAGGATTACTCCCCCATCCTTCATGTTCCTCTCCGCACAGCGCACACTTCCATGTATTTCTCCATTTTCCTATCATTTTACTCATATTCAATATCCTCCTTTTCTTATTCTACTTATATTAAAGTGCTATCTGCATCTCCTGAATCTCGTCAAGTGGAACCACCTCACCAAGTTCTTGACTCTCTCCAATTATATTCCCATTTTCATCTCTCGCTCTAAAAGCCATATTCAAAAGGTGATTATACATAGGGAATTTTTCTTCAAACTCTGCTACTATATACGCATACATCACATCTTCTTCTGTTCCCTCTCTAAGTAAAATATTTCTATGATTCTTATATTTAATCTGAGGCTTTCTTAGATTATTAATAGTTGAATCTATGCTGATTACAAATGTTTCATCTTCCATATGTTCTTCTTCCCAGAAAACCAATTCAGTTCTTATTGTTTTATATTTTCTACTCAGGAGCCTTTCCCTCGTCTTTACACAGGCAAATTTATGCTCACCTAATACTATATTCTGTGTAGAAATGTAAGACACGAACTCCTTGAGAACTTCCTGTGCATCCTCTACTTCCTTCATCTTATTGGCAAATAATCCTACAAATTCTTTTAATGTCATAATTATAATCTCCTTTCTCTTTTCTTTATATTAATTAAATGGCTATTGCTAGTTCTTCGGCTTCTTCAAGCGGTGAGCTATCCATTAAACCTCGTTTGTACTGAATCATCTCTTGACGAGTCATATTCTCAAACCTATAATCAAAGCTCAACAGATTATTGATGTGGGGATTTTCCGCTTTAAATTTCATAACGGAATATATCATCGCCAGATCCTCTCTTGAAGATTTCCTAAAGGTATAATTTGTACAATTTGTATACATCATCTGATCCGCATCTAATGAATTAACGATTGACTGGACGCCTACAGTGAAAGCCGCTGGCATTTTTGATCCTCTTTCAATAAATGCAAATTCACTTCTCACTGTCATGAGCTTCCTGCTTATAAGCTGTTCTCTAATCTTCACGCATGCAAAACGATGTTTCCCCAAAATTGCTTCTTCGTCTGATATATTGTACAAAAGCCAATTTAATGCTACATATTGATTCTGTTTCCCATTTTCTACTGGATATGCCATTTTCTCTTTAAACAATTCTTTAAATTCTTTAACTGTCATTTTTCGTGTCCTCCTTTTTTCTTAATAAATATATGAAGTTTTCAAGGTTCATTCATCTGAGCCCTTTTCTCTGGCTCTGTTCTTTCATAGGTCACTTGACGCTATCTATTCGTTCTAATTTTCTGCGAAAATAAGAATTTTTTCGATAAACCTACAATAACACATATGTGCTATTGTGTCAAGCGTTTTGTTCTAATTTTTTTGTTGAATAAGAATATTTTGTGTGTTATACTAGCTTCATGAAAGGAGAACGCCTATGTATTTCCTAGATACTTACCCTAGATATTACCTTGTAAATGCCGATTTTCAGGCACATCCAGAGCTTTCCTTACAGGAAAAGACAAGATTAGTCATAGAAGAATATCAAGAGGAACTAAGAGCCTATTATGAAAAAGAGGGGATAACTCCACCTTTGGCATCTGCTAGGAGCCGATACTTTATCATCTTATGGCGGAATCTTCATAAAACAAACATTGATGATAATACAGAAGATACACTGTTTGAAGCAATGTGTCGGAGCATGGCAAGTTTTAAGAATACTGTTTTTGAAGTAGTAATAAGAGACATCAATACACTTGCGGATCACTCTGTAGAAAAATTCATCAAAAGACTATGTATGTTAAAGAAGTATACTGATACGAAACCTGTTTTCTTAGACAACACTACCGACACGCTTCTTAATCCCAAATTAGAATCTGTCTCTGATGCTGATATTAAGGCACTCACAATACAGACAGCTTTTTCTGTGGCGGAGTTTGATAGATTGGTGGCGTTCCTTGAAAATATGTATACTTCTGTAAAGGAAGAACCAATAGAAACTACCGACAAGGGATTTATTTACTATTACTATCAAATACAACAAAGTAAAATGGTAATTGCGGCGGTTGTAGATGAAGGCAATACAACTAGAGGAACCTTGTATCGCTATTTTGATGAATTTGAGCAACATCCTTTTTTTCCTGAATACTGTAAGCTCTATCCTGAACTGATAAACAAACCCAAAAAACGCCCTCTTTCGTTTGACCTACAAGAGTTTTATGCGGATGCCACCCCCATATTTACGGAGGGCAGTATTGGTGCATTGGCTTCAGATAAAGACTTAAACAAGGACTTCTGGAAACAAAATTCATTACTTTGTGACATAGCTGACCTGAAAATTGATGATTTGCTTCAAAAATACTCCCTCACCTGCTCCATAGATGCCTATAGAACATGGCTTGCTGTGAAGAAAAAGCTGAAAATCAAATAATAAAACAGGCTCCCAGGGATCTACTCCCCAAGAGCCTGTTTGTTTATTTTCTATGCCACATCATCAGTATCCTCGTCAAAATCTAATGGAGACTCCCACCCCAAAATGGATTTCTTTTCTTCAAAGCATTTCTCTCTTATGTCCATTTACAGTTCTCCTTTTATTAAAATCCTTGGAAATTTTGTCTCAATATATCTTTTAATTCTTCAAAATCTCTATAGGCTTCATCTAGTTTCATATGATTTTTTAGAAATATATATGTTTCTAACATCCATCTATTTGTACCAAGTAATTCTTGAATCATAGCATCTGTAAAATACTTTGGGAATAGTTTTTCCCATATAAATAATCTTCCCAAAAAATGAGCCACAGCGTACATTTGTGTATATGCATTATTTGTAGCATGATATGATTCAAACATTTCCTGCGAGTGCATAGGAAGCTCGCTTTGCATTATATGTTCTATTATTGATGTATCATAGATGTCTTTAAATGTGTATTTTCTCACATAATAATACCCTATTGCTTTGGCATGAAATTCTGTCCATATGTTAAACATCCAATGTTTACCCAAATCTAAAATAACATCATAATCATGGCAATCTATCAAATTAGCATATTCTATAAAATCATACACATGTGTCAATTCATGAGCTACTGTTCCAGCCCAATTATTATCCTTTTCAAGCGATTCCGCAAAATATTTAGTATCAATTAAAATCGAAAAATGCCCATCTGATTCTTTTGGTGGAATGGTCAATGCATTATGCTCATTGTCGATATTCTCTACTTGCTCTGGAAACTTCTTGGCATGGTCTGGTCGTATTTTCTTATATTCCTCACTAATATTATCAGTAATAGAAAAATTCACAATAGAAAGCGGCTCTTTTTTCAACTCAGCACAATAATCACTCCAGACTTTACTTATAAGATTTAAAATTATTTCTTGTATATTTTCTTGAATATATTTCTCTTTTTTATCCATTTATAGTTCTCCCTTTTTTATTTTTGTATAAATGTCTGTTAGCTGATTTAACATGAGTAACAATTTAATACAATCTGATTTTGTAATATCATCTATGTCATACATTCCAT
>CAJUNR010000018.1 GCA_910587765.1 uncultured Lachnospiraceae bacterium | reverse complement strand
CGTCCGGCAGATGGAAAAGCCACAAGGAGAACACCGTGGACTGGAACGACCAGAAATACGCTGAAATCTGGCGGCAGGGATGGGCGGACACGGCCAACCGCTATCTGGAAGCCAACGACCGCCCGGAACGGCTTGACCTGCGCTCCTATGCCCGACAGGGGATTGATAAAATCCCCACCGTCCACATGGGGCCAGCCGTCTGTCAGATGGAGAAGAAGGGAATCCAGACCAACATCGGCAACCTGAACCGGGACATCAAAGCCGCCAACTCCCTCATGCAGTCCATCCGCCAGATGGTGCGCCACTTAAAAGGCTGGATTGCCGATTTAAAAGAGAAAAAGGCCGTGCTGCTGGAAGCATTGGAGCAGGCCAAGGAGCCGACACTCCCGGAACTGCTTTTTCAGTATCTGGAACTGCGGAGCGGGGAACGTGCCGACTGGACTTCCAGAGGGAAGCTGAAAGGAACCGTTGCCGACTACAATAAAGTGCAGGCGGCCATGGACTTCCTGCGGAAGAAAGGAATCTCCACCGTGGAGAGCCTTGATACCCGGCTGGATGAAATCAGCCAGAACGCCGTTTCCGTCATGGGGAACATGAAAAAAAGCGAGAAACGCATAAAAGCCATCAACACCATGCTGTCCTACATTGACAAATACGAAGCGAGCAAAACCACTACCCCACCATGCACATTGAGGACATCCGGGCGTTGCCGGTGGGGAAACTGGCGGCAAAAGACTGTGCGCTGTTTTTATGGGTCACAATGCCGACGCTGCTGGAAGCCTTTTCTGTTATTAAGGCGTGGGGCTTCACCTATAAGACCGTGGCGTTTGTATGGGTGAAGCAGAACCGGAAATCCCCCTCCCTCTTTTGGGGGCTGGGACACTGGACACGCGCCAATGCGGAACTGTGCCTGCTGGCAACCAGGGGAAGCCCGAAACGCCAGTCCGCCGCCGTCCATCAGGTGATTGTATCGCCGGTGGAGCAGCACAGCAAAAAGCCGGATATGATTCGGGAGCGGATTGTTTCCCTGATGGGCGATCTGCCCCGTGTGGAACTGTTTGCCCGCCAGAGAGTCCCCGGCTGGGACGCATGGGGAAACGAGGTGGAACCAAGCCCCGGACTGGCGGAGGAATTAACCCATGAAAATTTACCGTAAAGGAGGGATCGGATTTATATGGACACTGAAAAACTGCGGCGGCAGTTAATCGACCGTATCACGGAAAATTATAGTGAGTACCGCGCCAACCTGCTGTTAAAAGACCGGCAGGAACTGATTGACGGCGCGGGCAGGATTCCCGAACCCATCAGATTTGGCAGAGATCGACCATACGAAACATTTTGCTGGATGAACGCTACATTGGCACTTATGTCATAGGCAGAAAGCAGGTGGTTGAGGTGGGGAGCAGCCGGGTACGGAACCGTGATGAAAGCGAGTGGGTCAGAATACCCGACCACCATCCGGCAATCATCAGCAAAGAGTTATTCCAGCGGGTGCAGGAGTTAAAGCCAAAGAAACGCTGCATTAAGAAAAACGTCCATCTGTACCCCCTGCGCGGCAAGGTCTTTTGCGGCTGTTGCGGACACGCAATGCCGCGCAATCCAAGCAAAAGCCATTTCTTTGTCTGCAAGCATACGGAGGTGGATCAGTCCGCTGCCTGCCACGGCCTGCGGATTGCCGAAAAGGATTTGGAAACAATCCTCTATGAGATTATTTCCAAGCAGGCGCAGGTGATTTTGAATGTGGAGAATATCGCAAATGCCAGCCTGCTGGATGCGAAGATTGCAAAGCAGACAGAATATGGCCAGCGCGTGGAAAGCTGCCTTGACCGGAAACGGGTGCTATATGAGCAGGTTTTACTGAAAGTAATCAGCATGGAGGAATACAAGGCACAGAAAGCCGATGTTGATACAGAACTGGAACGGCTGCGGCAAGTCCATAACGCGCTCACTGCTGAAATCTCCCAGGCGAAAATGGATGCCAAAACAAAGAACGCCAGACTGGAACTGGCGCAGGAAATTTCAGCCGCCGGCGGATTGAGCACCTCCCTTGCTGACGCACTGATTGAACGTGTGAATATTAACCCCGGAAATCAGGTTGATATTGTTTGGAAAGTGAAAGACTTTTGTGTGGAGGGAATGTGATGGAGCGCAAGGATTGGCCTTGAAAAAATCTGAAATTTCTCAAAAAACTTTTTGTCTTGTGCTTGACATATGGGTGCCGCAGCATGTGGAAGTGGAAGTCCTCCAGGCCGGGGACCTTCTCCTTGGCCCTCCGGCACATAAGGCTGACGGTGCTGGGCGTTTCGATGGCCCCGTCAGGCCGGAGGCACACAAAGGACAGGTATTTATCCGTCTCCGGCGTGGCCTCCGTCCTGGGCAGCATGTAGACCTCGTAATAGGTACGGTTCTTTTCCTTGACCTCTTTGCAGTAGTTGAGCCGATAAAGCGCCCCATATTTCAGACTGTTCCGAGCCTGCTCCCGCTTCGCCTGCTGGAGAATATCCGCCAGGGCGTTGCAGAAGTCCACGGTTCGGATTTTCTTTCGCTTGGTGGCCCCGACCTCCAGCTTGTGCCGCGTCCCGTTGTAGCGCATACTGCGGCGGACCGTCAGACACTGTTCTTTCAGATCAATGTCCTGCCACGTCAGCCCGCAGACCTCGCCAATCCGAAGCCCGGTGTAGTAGGCGATCTGGATGGGGAGAAGCGCGGGGTTATTCTTGGCTTTTAGAAAATCGGTCAGGCTTTGATACTGCTCATGGGTGATGGTAGGAACCGCGCCCTCCTGATCGGCCCCGCTCTCAAACAGGTCGTAGTCGTCGCCCTTGGACCGGCGGACCACATACTGCATGGGATTAAAGGTAATCAGGCGCTTGGGAAAGACCGCGAAGCGGAAGGAATTTTGAAGGACGGCAGAGACAGACGGATGCACCCCACACTCAGCGCCTTTGCCGGTGTACCGTCAGGATTCGTGCCGCCGAAGCTCAACAGGTCCATATAGGCTTGCAGATGGTCGGCGGTGACGGTTTTCAACCTACGCTTGCCGATGGGAATACGGACGGCGTATGTACCGCCCAGCACCCACTTGTTTGGAAAACGGCTGTCCAGAACTCCGTTGATAATACAGCCCAGCATCGCCGCCACCCCGTAAACCGAGAAAGCCAGCGCCGCGCTCTGCTCTGTAAACCCATAAGAAACATACTGACTGAACAAGTGGGTTTCGATAATGACCATGTGGAAACCGCAGGTAAAAAAGGCCCCGGCAACGCAGAGATAAGATTTATCCCCCGCAGCGTCTTTTGCAAGGGCGCGGAGCGAGGGCGATTGCCGCCCCGAAACCGTCCCGACTTTCTTTGCGCCTTTCTCGGTTTTGGAAAGCCAGAGAGAAACCGGGATCAACAGGATGACCGGAATACAGAGAACAATCAGCATCATCCGCAGACCCGCGCGTTCAATCAGTCCCTGCATGACCGGGGCGAGGATTGTCCCTCCCAGGCCGCTGCTGGCGCTGACAAAGCCGGAGAGCATAGGAGACGGGGAGACGTTCAAACTGCGAGTGTCCCATGATAATGGCGTCATAGTCGCCGGTGGCGATCCGGGCGCAGAATTTTTTCCGGTTGCGGGCCTCAAAATCCTTTTGGGAGGCGACAAGGATTTTTGCGGAAGGGTAGAGCCGCAGGAACTCTCCGGCCCACTGTTCAATCAGGTGGTTCGGCACAGAGAACAAAGACTTTTGGCACATGCCCAGCCGCTTGGCCTCCATCGCGGCAGCGGCCATTTCAAAGGTTTTGCCCGCGCCCACCTCATGGGCCAGGAGGGTGTTGCCGCCGTAGAGGACGTGGGCGATAGCGCCCCGCTGATGCTCCCGCAGCTCGATCTCCGGGTTGATGCCGCCGAAGGTGATGTGCTGGCCGTCATACTCGCGGGGCCGGATGGAATTGAACAGCTCATTGTACTGCTGGACAAGGGCCTGCCGCCGTTGGGGGTCTTTCCATATCCAGTCCCTGAAAGCGTCCTTGATGGCCTGCTGCCGCTGCTGGGCCAGGGTGGTCTCCCTGGCGTTGAGAACGCGCCGTTCCCGCCCGTCCGGGTCCTCTATCGTGTCGTAAACGCGAACATCCCGGAGGTTTAATGTGTCCTCCAGGATCCGGGCCGGAGGAGGCCGGTGGCGGCGTTTGGGGCTTCTCGTAGATGGTGTACTCCACGCTGCCCACACGCCCATGCTCTCCCCGCAGCTGGCGGCGCACCACATAGCCCGCCTTTTCCAGCTCCTTCAAGGTGTTCCCGATGGCCTCCACGCCCTCTTTACAGATGGCGGCGAGGCCCCGCGTGGAATAATTCCAGTCGTCCGGGAGGGACAGCATGATTGCCAGCAGCCCCTTTGCTTTCAGCGACAGGCCGGGGTCCTTCAAGTGATGGTTCGACATGACGGTGTAATCCCGCGTTCGTTCTACACGATAGACGGCCATTCTTCACTCACTTCCTCAGTAGATTTTGACTTATGCGGTGTCCGCCGCATCCTCGCGGGCAAAGCGTTCTTCCAGCCTCGCCACGCTCCAATTCTGCTTGAACTGCCCCAGGGGACTGGGGCCGAACATGGCCCGCGCCCGGTTGTCCATGTCCAGCAGCCGCGTCCACAATTCCGGGTGGTGGTGGCGGAGCTTTCGCAGCTCGTCAATGCGTTGGAGGGGACAGCACCAGCAAGAAGCGCGGTGGTATATCTCATACAGCCCGCCCCAAGCAAAACCGTCAGATTCATCATTTATCCCAAGTGGATGAAATGGATTTTTGGCTGACAAAAATCAAAGTTGTCAGAACAGATGTATGCAGGCAGGGAAGAAATCTTCTCTGCCTGATTTTATATGGGCGCCTGTTTTCCCGAAGTATTCGCAATGGGAAAAAGAAACCCCCTTGCCGTGCAGATGAGAATCTGTTAGACTGATAATGCATTTTTGAAGAAGAAAGCGGCAGGAGTATGTGATGGAGAGAAAACAGGATGAAGAGATCGAGCGCTGGATGCGGCGCAGGCGCAGAAGACAGGAGATGCGGCGCAGACGGAGACGCCGGGCGCTGATAAAGAGAGCCGTGCTGGCAGGGGGGACGGTGCTCGTCCTTGTGCTCGCGCTGGTGCTGGTCCTGCCGGCGGTTATGAAAAGAGCGAAAAAAGAAGAGGGGCCGAAGGAAGGACAGATGTCCGGCGCGGTGGGAGAATCGCTGATCGTCCGCGGCCCGGACGGCGCTCAGAGTCCGGAAGAAACCGCGGATGCGGACAGCCGGGAGAACGGCGGGGAAGACGCGGACGCACCGGAAGACGAAGAAGAGGAGAACCCCTCCTATCGTTTTGCGGATGCGGAGGACATGCTGCACCCGGGGGACGAGCTGGTCAGCAGCCATGCGATTTTTGTGGATTTGAACGAAGGAACCGTTGTGGCCGGCAAGGAAGAGCGCAGCCGGATGATTCCCGCTTCGATGACCAAAGTGCTGACGCTTCTGGTCGCCGCAGAGCACACGGAGAATCTGGACGAAACGTTTGCGATGCCTGCGGAGGCGGTCGACTACAGCTTTAAATATCGCTGTAGCTGCGCCGGTTTTGAGAAGGAAGAGCTGGTGACGGTAAAAGATTTGATGTACGGCACGGTGCTGCCCTCCGGCGCGGAGGCGGCGGTCGGCCTGGCGATGTGCGTGGCCGGTTCGCACGAAGCGTTCGTGGAACTGATGAATGAGAAACTGGAGGAACTCGGTCTGTCGGGGACGGCGCATTTTACCAACTGCGTGGGCGTCTACGATGACGATCATTACTGCACGGCCTATGACATGGCGATTATTATGAAGGCGGCGCTGGACGACGAGACCTGTAAGGAGGTGCTGTCCGCCCGGACATATTTAACTTCCGCAACCGAGCAGCATCCGGAAGGGCTTCTTCTGTCCAACTGGTTTCTGCGCCGGATCGAGGACAAGGATACCGGCGGCAAGGTATCCGCGGCCAAGACCGGTTTTGTGGACGAGTCCATGTTCTGTGCGGTCAGCTACGGTACGGACAACGGCGGAAAGGAATACATCTGCGTGACCGCGTCCGCCCCCGGCAACTGGCCGTGTATCAATGATCATGTCTGGCTGTACCGTCGTTTCGCAGAGACAGGAGCGGACTGATCGTTATTGATTACACCTGCGCCGGTTTCAGCCAGATGCGGGCAGCAGGAAGGTGAGAGGGAACGCCCCGGCCTGTGCCGGACATCAGGCGGATTTCCTCCTTTACCAGATTTTGAGAGTATGCTATAATGACCACGAAAGACAGAAGAAAGAGGTAAAGCGGTGGCAGAACTTACACCAATGATGCAGCAGTACATGAAGACGAAAGAGGAATATAAGGACTGTATTCTCTTCTACCGTCTCGGCGATTTTTATGAGATGTTTTTTGACGACGCAAAGATTGCCTCGAAAGAACTGGAACTGACTCTGACCGGCAAGAACTGCGGTCTTGAAGAACGGGCGCCCATGTGCGGGGTGCCCTTTCATGCAGTGGAGGGATATCTGGGCAGGCTGGTTTCCAAAGGCTACAAGGTTGCCATCTGCGAACAGACGGAGGATCCGGCGCAGGCGAAAGGACTGGTGAAGCGGGAGGTAATCCGGGTCGTCACGCCGGGCACCAATCTGAACGCGCAGGCGCTGGACGAGTCCAGAAACAATTACATCATGAGCATCGTCTATGTCAGTGACCGGTTCGGCGTCTCTTTTGCGGATGTGACGACCGGTGATTATTTTGTTACGGAAGTGGACTCGGTGCGCAAGCTCATGGACGAGATCTGCAAATTTTCGCCGCGGGAGGTGATCTGTAACGAAGCGCTTATGATGAGCGGAGCGGATCCGGAGGAATTAAAGGAACGTCTCGGCATTGTCATGTATTCTCTGGAAAACTGGTATTATGACGACGAACTGTGCCGGAAGGAGCTTCTGGAGCATTTTCAGACCGGGTCGCTCAAAGGACTCGGGGTGGCGGATTTTGGCTGCGGGATGATCGCGGCGGGGGCGCTTCTGCGCTATCTGCGGGAGACGCAGAAGACGTCGCTGGTCCATCTGTCGAAGCTGCAGCCCTACGTATCCGGAAACTATATGATGATCGACAGCTCCAGCAGGAGGAACCTGGAGCTGGTGGAAACGCTCAGGGAGAAGCAGAAGAAAGGCTCCCTTCTGTGGGTGCTGGACAAAACCAGGACTGCGATGGGCGCGAGACTGCTCAGAAGTTATCTGGAACAGCCGCTGATCGACCGGGCGGAGATCGAGCGGCGGCTGGCGGCGGTGGAAGAGCTGAACAGCCAGATCATCGTCCGCGAGGAACTCAGAGAATACCTCAGTCCGATCTATGATCTGGAGCGTCTGATCGGGCGCGTCAGCTATCAGACGGCCACGCCCCGGGACCTGATCGCATTTAAGACGTCCCTCGGGATGCTTCCGCATCTGAAGACACTGCTGCAGGAGCTGGAAAGCCCGCTGCTGCAGGAGATTCAGGCGGATCTGGACGATCTTGGCGATCTGTACGAGCTGATCGACCGTTCGATTCAGGAGGATCCGCCCGTCGCGGTCCGGGAAGGAAACATCATCCGCGACGGCTTCCACGAGGAGGTGGACCGGTTCAGGAAAGCGAAAACACAGGGCAAATCCTGGCTGGCTCAGATTGAGAGCAGGGAGAGGGAGCGGACCGGTATCAAAAATCTGCGGATCAAATTCAATAAAGTGTTCGGCTATTATCTGGAAGTGACCAACTCCTACAAAGACCTGGTTCCGGAGGACTACATCCGCAAGCAGACGCTGACCGGAGCGGAGCGTTATATCACGCCGGAGCTGAAGGAACTGGAGGACACGATTCTCGGTGCGGAAGAGAAGCTGACGGCTCTGGAATATGAACTGTTCACCGACATCCGCGACCGGATTGCGGCGGAGGTTGTGAGGATTCAGAAGACGGCGAAGGCCGTGGCGGGGCTGGATGTGTTTGCGGGCCTCGCTTTTGTGGCGGACAAAAACCATTACACCCGCCCGAAGATGAATGAAAAAGGCGTGATTGATATCCGGAACGGACGGCATCCGGTCGTGGAGCAGATGCTCCCGGGCGGCCTTTTTGTTGCCAACGATACGTATCTGGACAATCAGGACAACCGGATCTCAATTATCACCGGTCCCAACATGGCGGGAAAATCCACCTATATGCGGCAGACGGCGCTGATTGTCCTGATGGCTCAGGTGGGCAGCTTTGTGCCGGCGGAGCACGCGGATATCGGCGTCGTGGACCGGATTTTCACCCGTGTGGGCGCTTCGGACGATCTGGCCAGCGGGCAGAGCACGTTTATGGTGGAGATGAACGAGGTGTCCAATATTCTGCGCAACGCGACCGCGGACAGCCTGCTGATTCTCGACGAGATCGGCAGAGGGACAAGCACCTTCGACGGGCTGAGCATCGCCTGGGCGGTCATCGAGCACATCGCGGACAGGAAGCTTCTGGGGGCGAAGACGCTGTTCGCCACACATTACCATGAGCTGACCGAGCTGGAAGGAACGATGGAGGGCGTCAACAACTACTGTATTGCGGTCAAGGAAAAGGGAGACGACATCGTATTTCTGAGAAAGATCGTAAAAGGCGGCGCCGACAAGTCCTACGGCATCCAGGTGGCGAAGCTGGCCGGGGTTCCCGCCAGCGTGATCGAGAGAGCGAAGGAGCTGGTGGAGGAGCTGAGCCAGGCGGACATCTCCGTCAAAGCGAGGAGCATTGCGGAAGAGGGACGGATGAAGGCAAAGCAGAAGCGCCGGCCGAAGAAGTACGACGAAGTGGATCTGGAACAGATTTCGCTTTTTGATACGGTGAAAGATGACGACGTAATAAAGGAGCTGGCGGAGCTGGATATTTCCCACATGACGCCGATGGACGCCATGAATACGCTCTACCGGCTTCAGAACAGACTGAAAAACAGATGGTGAGAACAGATATGGGCAGAATCGCGGTATTGGACCGGCAGACGATTGACAGGATCGCTGCCGGCGAGGTGGTGGAGCGTCCGGCTTCGGTGGTGAAGGAGCTGGTGGAAAATGCGGTGGATGCGGGAGCCTCGCAGGTGACGGTGGAGATCCGGGAGGGCGGCGTCGGCTATATAAGAGTCACGGATAACGGGAGCGGCATCGGGAAGGAAGACATTGAGCTGGCGTTTCTGCGCCATTCCACGAGCAAGATCCGCACGGCGGAGGATTTGTCGGGAGTGCGTTCCCTCGGTTTCCGCGGGGAGGCGCTCTCGAGCATCTCCGCCGTCTCGATGGTGGAGCTGATCACCAAAACCAGGGATGCCGTGACCGGAAACCGCTGCTGCCTGGAAGGGGGCGTGCAGAAGGGCCTGGAGGAGATCGGCGCCCCGGATGGGACGACGATGATCGTGCGCAATCTGTTCTATAACACGCCGGCGAGAAAGAAATTTCTGAAAGCGGAGATGACCGAGGCGGCGGCCGTCCATGAACTGATGACGCATCTGGCGCTGTCCCATCCGGAGATTTCCTTCAAAGTCCTGATTCATCATCAGATGAAACTGCAGACGCCGGGAAACGGGAATCTCAAAGACGTCATCTACCATGTCTATGGGAGAGAGATTGCCCTGCGGCTTGTGGAAACAGAGCGGGAGGAAGGCCCGCTGCGGATTAGCGGTTTTCTGGGAAAGCCGGAGATTTCCAGAGGAAACCGGAATTACGAGAATTATTTCGTCAACGGGAGATTTGTGAAAAGCAAGCTGATCGCGGGCGGGATTGAGGACGGCTATAAAGCGTTTCTGATGCAGCACCGGTATCCGTTTGTGTGCCTGAACATTGAGATGGACGGGAAGCTGCTGGATGTGAACGTACATCCGGCGAAGATGGAGCTTCGCTTCAGCAACCGCAATCTGGTCTATGAGACGCTGCGCAGGACGGTTGGCGACGCACTGTCCGGCCGGGAACTGATACCGGAGGTGAACCTCTCCGGGGCGGAAAAGGAAGCGCCGAAGACGGAACGCCCGGCCGCTCCCGCCGGCCCGTCCGCCCCTCGGGAGCCGGAGACAAAGCCGCCGCTGGAACGGCTGTGGAAGACGCCCGGGCCGACGGAAGGGTCCGTGGAGCCGCGGGACAACAACCTCGAATATTTTATGGCGGAGATGAAAAAACGCGTGACAGAACGTCATGAGCGGCAGCCGTCGGCCGTCCGGGAGGAGAACGGCTATCAGGCGGAGCGCAGGGAGTCCGGGCCTGCTATGCATGCGGAGCCGCAGCAGCCGCCGAAACCGGAGACGGATGCGCCTGCGGAGCAGATGAATCTGTTTGACGGGAAGCTGCTGTCGAAGGAGGCGGCGGTGCGGCATGTGATCATCGGCCAGCTTTTCGGCACGTACTGGCTGGTGCAGTATGCGGAGAAGCTTTATATCATTGATCAGCACGCGGCGCACGAGAAGGTTCTCTACGAGCGGCTGATGAAAAGGCTGGACGGCCGCTCTTTCCAGGCCCAGCTTCTGTCGCCGCCGATCGTGCTGAACTTTTCCATGCAGGAGGAGCAGCTTTTTCTGAAATACCGGCAGTCTTTCGCCGATATGGGATTTGAGATCGAGGAATTTGGCGACCGCGCCTATGCCGTCCGGGCGGTGCCGGCGGACCTGCCGGGACTCGGCGGGGAGAGCGCTCTGACGGAGCTGATCGACAGCCTGTCGGATCTGCCTCCTTCCGGCGGCGTCGGCTCCGATTCGCTGCTGCACAGGGCGGCGGCCATGTCCTGCAGGGCGGCGGTCAAAGGCAATCAGCGGATGTCCGTCAGGGAGGCGGAGGCGCTGATCGGGGAACTGCTGACGCTGGAGAACCCGTATCACTGTCCCCACGGCAGGCCGACGATCATCTCCATGACGAAACGCGAACTGGAGAAAAAATTTAAAAGGATTGTATAAATTATGAAAGAACCGCTGGTGATTCTTGCCGGGCCCACGGCGGTCGGCAAGACAAAGCTTTCCATCGCGCTGGCGAAGGCCGTCGGCGGAGAGATCATATCTGCGGATTCCATGCAGGTATATAAACATATGGACATCGGTTCGGCCAAGATCCGGCCGGAGGAGATGCAGGGCGTTTTGCACCATCTGGTGGATGTGCTCGAGCCCTGGGAAGAGTTTCACGTCGTCCGTTTTCAGCAGATGGCGGGGGAGGCGATGCGGCAGATCCGCAGCAGAGGCCGCATACCGATTCTGGTGGGCGGGACGGGTTTCTATATCCAGGCCATTGTGGGAAACGTGGATTTCACGGAGAACGAGGCGGGCCCGTACCGGCAGGAGCTGGAACGTCTGGCGGCCGAAGAGGGCGCGCATGCGCTCCACGAGCGGCTGCGCCGGGTGGATGAAGCGTCGGCGGACGCCATTCACGAAAACAATGTGAAGCGCGTGATCCGCGCGCTGGAATTTTACCGGCTGACCGGCAGGAAGATCTCCGAACACAACGAAGAACAGCGAAGGCGGGAATCTCCGTACAACTGCGCGTATTTTGTCCTCAACGACGAGCGGGCGAAGCTCTATGCCCGCATCGAACAGCGGGTTGACGAAATGATGGAGGCGGGGCTTTTGGAGGAGGTGCGCCGCTTAAAGGCGATGGGCTGCAGGCGGGGGATGGTCTCCATGCAGGGACTGGGGTATAAAGAGCTGCTGGCCTGCCTGGACGGAGAATACGGTCTGGAGGAAGCGGTGGAGCTTCTGAAAAGAGATACGCGCCGTTTTGCCAAGCGCCAGCTTACCTGGTTCCGCCGGGAGCAGGACGTGATCTGGCTTGAAAAAGGCGCTTACGGATATGACGAAGAGAACATTCTGGCGGCGATGCTGGACAGACTGAGAGAGAAGGAAATCATCGAATGAATCTGGAGACAATCTATGAGCGCATGGGCATCAGCAGGGAAGTCCATGCATACGGACAGAAGATCGAAAAAGAACTGCGCGCGCGTTTCGCGGCGATTGACGAAACTGCGGAGTACAATCAACTGAAAGTGCTGGGGGCCATGCAGAAATGCCGGGTCAGCGACGTTCATTTCGCGGGCACCAGCGGTTACGGATACAACGACTTGGGCAGGGAGACGCTGGAGGCGGTGTATGCGGAGGCGTTTCACGCGCAGTCGGCGCTCGTCCGCCCGCAGATCACCTGCGGGACGCACGCGCTGGCGGTTGCGCTGGCGGCCAATCTGCGCCCAGGCGACGAGCTGCTGGCCATATCCGGCAGGCCGTACGACACGCTGGAGGAGGTCATCGGGATCCGTCCTTCCAGCGGAAGCCTTCAGGAGTACGGCGTGACTTACCGGCAGGTGGATCTGCTGCCGGACGACCGTTTTGATCTGGACGGCATCCGTGCGGCAATGAACGAGCATACAAAGATGGTGCATATTCAGCGTTCCAAAGGCTATCAGACGAGAAGGACGCTGTCGGTGACGGACATCGGAGAAGCGATTGCCTTTGTGAAATCGGTGAATCCCGGGGTGATCTGCATGGTGGACAACTGTTACGGCGAATTTGTGGAGCGGATCGAACCGACGGATGTGGGAGCGGATCTGTGCGTGGGTTCTCTGATCAAGAATCCGGGCGGAGGACTGGCGCCGACCGGCGGCTACATCGTCGGCAGAGAAGCTTATGTGGAAAACTGCGCGTACCGTCTGACGTCCCCGGGACTCGGCAGAGAGGTGGGGGCGACCATGGGACTGATGCAGTCCTTTTATCAGGGATTTTTTCTGGCGCCGACGGTGACGGCGGGAGCGCTGAAAGGAGCCGTTTTCGCGGCGAATCTCTACGAGCGGCTGGGATTCGACGTGCTGCCGGACGGGCGGGAGAGCCGCCACGACATTATCCAGGCGATTACGTTCGGCACGCCGGAGGGCGTGATCGCGTTCTGCAGAGGGATACAGGCGGCGGCGCCGGTGGACAGCTTTGTGGAGCCGGAGCCCTGGGCCATGCCGGGCTATGACAGCGACGTGATTATGGCGGCGGGCGCTTTCGTGCAGGGTTCGTCCATCGAGCTCAGCGCGGACGGTCCGGTCAAACCGCCTTACGCCGTCTATTTTCAGGGCGGGCTGACGTGGGAACACGCGAAATTCGGCATTTTAATGTCGCTGCAGAAGCTGATGGAGGCAGGGCTTGCGAAGCTGCCGTGAGAGCCGGGCAAAAGGACGGAGAAGGATATGAAACGGGTGATTGTGATCGGAGGCGGCGCTTCCGGGCTGATGGCGGCGATTGCGGCTGCCGGACAGGGAGCCAGGGTGGTGCTGGCGGAGAAAAACAGACTGCCGGGGAAGAAGCTTCTGGCGACCGGGAACGGCCGCTGCAATTTTTCAAACCGGGATCAGCGGCTTTCTCATTACCGCAGCGGCCGGCCGGAGCTGGTGAAGGCCGTGCTGGAAGCGTTTTCCATGGAAGACACCGTCTCTTTTTTTGAGGAACTGGGAATCCTTGTGAAAGACCGCGCCGGGTATCTCTATCCTGCGAGCGGCCAGGCGTCCTCCGTCGCCGAGGTACTGAGACTGGAGGTGCGCAGGCTTTCCGGGCAGCGCCTGATTAAGGAAGCGTACAATACGGAAGTGCTGTCGGTTAAGAAAGAGGGCGGTGTGTTCCGCGTGGAGACAGAGGGATGGACTTACGAAGGGGAAGCGGTCGTGCTGGCCTGCGGTTCCGAGGCGGCCCCGAAGACCGGCTCTACCGGAGACGGGTACCGGTTCGCGCAGAGCCTCGGACACCGGGTTATTCCGCCGCTCCCGGCGCTGACCGGGCTGTACGCGTATGAAAACGACCGCGGGGCGCTTGCCGGGGTCCGTGCGGACGCGAAAGTGACGCTCTTCATCGATCATGAGCGGGCGGAGGAGGAGGAGGGCGAAGTACAGTTCGCGTCCTACGGGCTGTCCGGCATTCCGGTCTTTCAGGTAAGCCGCTATGTGTCCAGGGCGCTTCCGGAGGGCAGGGACTGCGAGATCGAACTGGATCTCTGCCCGGGCCGCAGCGCGCAGGAACTGGAGGCGCTGATACGGGGAAGAAAAGAGCGGCTCGGGGAGCGCAGAGGGACGGACATTCTGCTGGGCATGTTTCCGGAGAAACTGTCGGCGGTCCTTCTCGGCCGTGCCGGCATCTCCCTGAAGAAGAGCAGAAGGGAGTGGACGGACGCCGACTGCGCGCGGCTTGCCGGACAGATCAAAGGGCTTTCCTTCCGCATCTTCGGATGCCGCGGATACGAGCAGGCGCAGGTGTGCACCGGAGGCGTGCCGCTGTCCGAACTGAAAGGAAGCACCATGGAATCGGCGGTCGTGCCGGGACTGTATCTGGCGGGCGAACTTCTGGACGTGGACGGAGCCTGCGGGGGATACAATCTGCAGTGGGCATGGAGCAGCGGATATCTGGCAGGCCTGAACGCGGCGTCGGAGCGATGATTTTATGAAAATTTTACCAATACACACAGAGAGTATGCTATAATGTCCGCAAAGGGCAGAGTCAAGTGGACGAAGAAGCATATGCCGAGCTTGCTCGGACAGATGCTTCTTTGGCCATTTGACGAGCGAAGCGAACCCGGGACCTGGGCAGACATAATGAGCATTAGCGGGAAGAAGGGAGAAAAGAGGCCTCATGCTGAGAATCCAACAACTGAAGCTGCCGGTCACGCACACGGAGCGGGAACTGACGGAGCGCATTCTGAAGACGCTGCGTCTCCGTCCGGGGGATCTGCTCCGGTATGAGATTGTCAGAAAATCCCTGGACGCGCGGAAAGGGGATCTGCGCTGCGTCTACGTGATCGACGCGGAAGTGCGGAGGGAATCCGCCGTACTGCGCTCCTGCCGGGGCAGCGCGGAGAAGGCGGAGCGCGTCCGGTACCGGTTTCCGGCCTCCGGCGCGCAGCGGCTGAACTACAGGCCGGTGATCGTCGGTACGGGCCCGGCCGGCCTGTTCTGCGGACTGATGCTCGCCCGGGCGGGTTACGGGCCGATTCTTCTGGAACGCGGACAGCGCGCCGAAGAGCGCGTGAAGGCGGTGGAAGCCTTCTGGAAGCTGGGCGTCCTCGATCCGCAGTCCAACGTCCAGTTCGGGGAAGGCGGAGCGGGCACCTTTTCCGACGGCAAACTGAATACGCTGGTGAAAGATCCGGCGGGAAGGAACCGGAAGGTGCTGGAGCTTTTTGTGGAAGCCGGCGCGCCGGAGGAGATTCTCTATGAGAAAAATCCCCATCTGGGGACCGACGTGCTGACCGGGATCGTGCGCCACATGCGGGAGGAGATCCGGCGGCTCGGAGGCGAAGTCCGGTTCGGCTCCCGGGTGACGGATCTGCTCATCGAGAAGCAGGCTGTCCGGGGGCTGACGGTCCAAAGCGGCGGCGAGCCGGTGACGCTCGAGGCGGAACAGGTCGTGTTTGCCATCGGGCACAGCGCCCGCGATACGTTCGCGATGTTGAAGGACAGACAGATTCCCATGCGGCGGAAAGCGTTCGCCGTCGGCGTGCGGATGGAACATTCGCAGGAGATGATCAACCGGAGCCGGTACGGAGCGCATTATCCGTCCGTGCTCCCGGCGGCCTCCTATAAAGTAACAAGGAAGACGTCCGGCGGAAGAGGGGTGTATTCCTTCTGCATGTGCCCGGGCGGCTACGTGGTCAACGCCTCCTCCGAAGCGGGCGCGCTGGCGGTCAATGGCATGAGCTATCAGGCCCGGGACGGGCGCAATGCCAACAGCGCCATGATCGTTACCGTTACGCCGGAGGATTACGGGGGGACGGACGTGCTGGCAGGCGTGGAGTTTCAGCGGAGACTGGAGCGGGCGGCGTACCGGCTGGGCGAAGGCCGGATTCCGGTGCAGACCTTCGGGGATTTCTGCAGAAATACGCCCTCTGTCTCCCTTGGAGCGATTGAACCGTGCATGAAAGGCGCCTGGAGGCTGGCGAACGTGCGCGGGATCTTCCCGGCGGAGCTGTCTCAGGCGCTGGAGGAGGGGATTCGGGGCTGCGACAGCCTGATTCCGGGATTTGCCGCGCAGGACGCGGTGCTGTCCGGCGTGGAGAGCAGGACCTCGTCCCCCGTACGGATTCTGAGAAACGAGAATTTAGAGAGCGATGTGTCGGGGCTTTACCCCTGTGGGGAAGGCGCCGGCTATGCGGGAGGTATTACCTCCGCCGCCATGGACGGGTTAAAGATTGCAGAAGCGATTGCAAAAAAATATGCGCCGTGGTATGATATAACGAATAGCGTTTGAACCGCAAAGGAGCATATTTATGAGAGGAACAAAAAACGGCTGGACGCTGCTGCTTCTGATTCTGGCGGGCGTGGTGCTGGGAGGATTCATCGGCAGTCTTGCGGCCGGCGTGTCGGGGCTTGACTGGCTGAACTACGGACAGTCCTTCGGGCTGGAGGATCCGGTGGTGCTGTCGCTGGGGCTTCTGGTGCTGACCTTCGGACTGAGCATCAAGATTACGATTGCCAGTATTATCGGTATTATTCTTGCGATCTTTATTTATCGCTGGATATAGAATTTGCAAACAGAAGATACTAATGAAGATAACTGACGGGGTATCTGGAGAGATGAAACGGAGGTTATCGCATTATGAACGAGAATTTTAACAGTCTGCCGGAGGAAGAGCGGCCGTACGAGCGGTGTATGCGGCACGGGGCGCGGCGGTTGAGCGACCGGGAGCTTCTGGCGGTCCTTCTGCGGACCGGAGCCAGAGGCCGGAGCGTACTGGAGCTGGCGGGAGATCTGCTGAAGCTGTCGCCGGAGCGGGAAGGCTTTGCGGGTCTTCGCCGGAAGAGCCTGGAGGAGCTGGCGGAGATCCGCGGAATCGGCAAAGTCAAAGCGGTGCAGATTCAGTGTGTTCTGGAGTTGGCCAGACGTATGGCAAGAGAGGAAGCGGGAGAAGGGATCTGCTTCCGGACGCCGGCTTCCATCGCCGGGTATTATATGGAAGATCTGCGTCACAGGGAACAGGAAGTGCTGCTGCTTCTGATGCTGAATCAGAAAGGAAGGCTGTTGAGAGAGAAATACATGTTTAAAGGGACAGTCAACGCGTCCGTGATCTCGCCGAGAGAGATTTTTCTGGAGGCTCTGTCCGCCCGGGCGGTCCAGATTATTCTGCTGCACAATCATCCGAGCGGGGATGCGCGTCCCAGCAGGGAGGATCTGAACGTGACCAGAAGAGTGCGGGAAGCGGGAGAGCTTCTGGGGATCCGGCTGACCGATCACATCATCATAGGGGAACATGCTTATATGAGTTTCCGGGAGGAAAATTATCTGTAGTGCAAAAAGTCAAGAGAGAAAGAGGGAAATATACCATGAACAATCATAGTTTTGGCTGCGATTTCGGGTCATACCATCTGAAAATCTACCATAAGGATCAGGACTCCTACCTGATTCAGCACAACATGGTGGCGGTTCAGGACAAAAAGGGCATGCTCGCCTGCGGAGACGAGGCGTATGCCATGTACGAAAAGGCGCCGTCCAACATCCAGGTGACCAGTCCGATGTCTTACGGAAATCTTGCCAGCATCAGCAACATGCAGGCGTTTCTGAAAAGCCTTCTGGAGGGAAATATCAAAGGGCAGTTAAAGGGCGCGGAATATTTTGTGGCTCTGCCTACGGATATGCAGGAGCGGATCTTCACCACGCTGATTCAGGACTCCAATATGAAGCCAAAGAGCGTCTATCTGGTTGATAAGCCGGTAGCCGCCGGCCTCGGTCTGGGCATCAACGTAAAAGAGGCGCAGGGCGTCATGATTGTGGACATCGGAGCCGAGACGACGGAGATATCGGTCCTGTCGCTGGGCGGAATCGTCATCAGCCGTCTGATTCAGAACGGAGGGCGGTCCATTGACGACGCGATTCAGAGCGCGATCCGCAAGGAGTTCAACTTCTTCATCGGCAGCAAGACCGCGGAGTCGATCAAAAAGGAACTTGCCTATGCGCTGGAGCCGGAGGAGGTTTCCATGCAGATCTGCGGGCGCAACATGGTGGTGGGACTTCCGCAGATGATGGAGATCACTTCGGAGTTTGTATACGATGCGATCAAGGAGCAGTTGAGCGTCATTATGGATGCGGTGAAGACGATTCTGGAACGCACGCCGCCGGAGCTGGGTGTGGATATCATAAGGAACGGCATCTATCTGACGGGCGGTTCGGCGAGGATCCATAAGCTCGATCTGCTTCTGGAGCAGAAATCGGGAATCCGGGTCAGCGTGGACGAAGAGCCGGAGATGAGCGTTGCAAGAGGTCTGGCGCGAGTGATGTGCGAGAGGGATTTCCGTCCGCTGGCGTTTATCACAAAGGAGCAGAAATATGAATAACGGCGGGAGCTGCGGCAAATGAGACGAAGAGAGCGATTTACGATTCCCGGAAAATATATCCTGTTTGTGCTGACGGTTCTCTGCGTGGGGGCCATGTCGCTGTCCTTTCTTACGGATTTTGACGGGGGGGCCTTGAATGTGATATCCGGATACGTGCTGGTTCCGGTACAGCGGGGGATCAATTCGGCGGGCGGCTGGCTGCGCAGCAGAGTGGAGAATCTGGAAGATCTGGCGGCGGTCAAAAGCGAGAACGCGCTGCTGAAGGAACAGATCGCGGATTTGACGCTGGAGAACAATTCCCTGCTTCAGGAGCGCTATGAGCTGGAAGAATTGAGGAAACTGTACGAGCTGGACTCGGAGTACCGGAGTCTCGACAAGATCGCGGCGAATGTGATCGGAAAAGATACCGGCAACTGGTTTCATATGTTCATTATCGACAAAGGCGCCGAAGACGGCGTCCGCGTGGACATGAACGTGATCGCCGGAGGCGGGTTGGTGGGGATTGTCACGAAGACCGGTCCGGACTGGGCGCAGGTCCGCTCCATCATCGACGATATGAGCAATGTAAGCGCCATGATTCTCAAAAATTCCGACCTGTGCTATGTGCGTGGGGATTTGCAGATGATGACGGAAGGCACTATGCAGCTGAACGAACTCAGAGACCAGAACGACGAGGTGGAACAGGGCGATAAGGTAGTGACATCGCATGTGAGCGCCAAGTTTCATAAAGGGATACTGATCGGGTATGTGAATGAAGTGACCATGGATGCCAACAATATGACAAAATCCGGAAGTCTGACGCCGGCGGTGGATTTCGGCCATCTGAGTACGGTGCTGGTGATCACGGACCTGAAACAGCAGGTAGATACCGAACAGACGGCGGAAGAGGAGACGGTTCCGGAGCATTCCGTGGACGCGGAGTCCGGGGATGACGCGGACGGCGCGGGAGATGGAGACGCGGAGGCGGAACCGGATGAAGGAGGAGAACAGACCGAATGAGCAGACGGGAAAGGGAGCGGATCATATGAAGCGTAAGATTGTGATAACAGTGATTATCCTCGTCTGTTTCCTGCTTCAGAGCACCGTCTTCAAGACGCTGTCGCTCGGTTCCATCAGTCCGAATCTGATGATCATTGTCACGTCTTCCTTCGGTTTTATGCGGGGCAAAAAGGAGGGGCTGTGGGTCGGCTTTTTCTGCGGCCTTCTGGAAGATATTTTTTACGGCAGACTGATGGGGATGCATGCCATGATCTATATGTATACGGGCTATGCAAACGGATACTTCAATCATATTTTTTATGAAGAGGACATCAAGCTGCCCATCTTTTTGATCACGGCCAGCGAGCTGGTCTACGGACTCGGAACCTATATGATCATGTTTATGATGCGGAGCCGTTTCGCGTTTACCTATTATATGATACGGATCATACTTCCTGAACTTTTATATACGATTGTAGTCACGCTGGTCGTCTACCGCCTGATCTATTTTATCAATCGGAGGATCGAGGCAAAGGATGACGAGCCGGTGATAAGGAGCTGATGGATTGTTCGACGATTTTAAAGAATCCTTTCTAAATTTCATAACCTCGCGTATCTTTGTGCTGATGCTCGTTTTTCTGACTTTTTTCGGCATTCTTCTCGGCAGGATCTTCCTGCTGCAGATCATACACGGGGAAGACTACGCAGAGAGCTTTACGATGAAGATCAAAAAGGAGATCAATATTGCCAGCACCCGGGGAAAGATTTATGACAGGAACGGGAAGATTCTGGCGGATAACGTGCTGTCGTATTCGGTCACGATAGAAGACAACGGAACTTATCAGAGCAACCGGGAGAAGCAGTCGTCGCTGAACCGGATCATATCGAGAGTCATCGAGATTGTGGAATCCCACGGAGACAGCATCATCAGCGATTTCGGGATCATCTGCGAGAACGGCCGCTACGTGTTCACGCAGGAAGGGACGGCGCTTCAGAGGTTCAAGGCGGATATTTACGGGCGCAAGCGGGTGGAAGATCTGGAACCGAGGGAGGCTGCGGCCACGGCGGATCAGATTATGGAATACCTGTGCGGGAAGGAACGGTATTATATTTCCCGCGACGCCTATACCGAGGAGCAGAGAAAAGCCTATCAGATACCGGAGGAGGACCGTTCGCCGGAGGAGAAACTGAAGATTGCGACGGTCCGCTATGCCATGGGTCTCAACGGCTATAAGCGCTATGTGGCGACGACGGTCGCCTCGGACGTCTGCGACGAGACGATGGCGGAGATTATGGAGAACATGGACAGCCTCCAGGGGGTCGACATCGCCCGGAGCAGTCTGAGAGTCTATCCCGACGCGAAGTATTTTGCTTCGATTATCGGGTATATCGGCAAGCCTTCGCAGGAGGAGCTGGACCGGCTGCTGCTGGAGGACGAGAATTACGAGCTCAACGACATCGTCGGAAAAGCCGGGATCGAGCAGTATATGGAGACCGAGCTTCAGGGAACCAAGGGCAATCGCACGATCTATGTGAACAGCATGGGCAATGTGATGGAGGTGGAGAAGGAGACGCAGCCGGAATCGGGCCGGGACGTTTATCTGACCATAGACGGGGATCTGCAGATGGCGGTCATGGATATTCTGGAGCAGCAGCTTGCGGGCGTGCTCCTGTCGAGAATCCGCAACATCAAGGAATACGTTCCCGATGCGCGGAGCACGGCGGCGGACATTCTGATTCCGATTTATGACGTCTACTATGCGCTGATCAACAACCGGGTGATTGATACCACCCATTTCCGGGCGGACGACGCCACGGAGCTGGAACGCTCCATTCAGCAGCGCTTCGACGAACGGCTTCAGAGCACCATCGGGCAGATTATGTCGCAGCTTCGTTCGGAGCAGCCGGCCGCCTATCAGGATCTCACCATTGACATGAAGAATTACATGAGCTATATCGTGTCGGATATTCTGATGGGAGATCACAACATCCTGATGAGAAACGCCATTGACCGGAACGACAAAACCTATATTGCGTGGACGACGGACGAGGTGATCAGCCTGAAAGAGTATCTGGAGTACGCCATCTCCATGAACTGGGTGGACGTGTCCGGACTGGAAGTGGATTCGCCGTATCTGAACGCGGAGGAAATCTATGAGGTTCTGATGGATTATATTTCGACAGAGCTGAATAAAGACGTCGATTTTCAGAATATGCTGTATAAATATATCCTGTTGGACGATATTGTGACGGGAAAAGAGATTTGTTTACTCTTGTATGAGCAGGGGGTTTTGGAGTATGATGAAGAGGCGGTGGAAAGGCTTCGCAGCGGAAGCGATTCCGCCTACCGCTTTTTGACAGACAAGATCCGCAGTCTGGAGATCACTCCCGCGCAGCTCGCGCTGGAACCGTGCAGCGCCGGATGCGTGATTACGGATCCGAAGACGGGGGACACGCTTGCGAATGTCACTTATCCGGGCTTTGACAACAACCGTCTCACCAATACCATGGATTCCGCTTATTTTGCCGCGCTGAACAGGGACAAGTCCAGGCCGCTGTACAGCCGCGCCACCCAGGAACAGACGGCGCCGGGATCCACGATCAAGCCGGTCATCGCCGCGGCGGGGCTGGAGGAAGGGGTCATCACTCCCTCGGAGCTGATCAACGCCACCGGCGTCTATACGGATGCGTACGGCGACCCCACCTGCTGGATCTACAATCAGTTCCGCAGAAGTCACGGGAAAGTCAACGTTGTGGACGCGATCAAGGTGTCCTGCAATTATTATTTTTATGAAGTGGGCTTTCGCCTGGGCGGAGGACGTACTACGGAATATTCCTCGGACAGGACGCTGGACATCATCAGGAAATACGCGGCGGAATTTGGGCTGAACGAAAAATCCGGGCTGGAAGTGTCGGAGAGCGCCCCGCGCCTGTCGGATACGGACGGAATCCGTTCCTCCATCGGACAGGGCACCCATCTGTTCAGCGTTTCGCAGCTCGCGAGATACATCGGTTCCGTGGCAAACGGCGGAACGACCTATAATCTGACGATGCTGGATAAATTGACAGATTCTGCCGGAAACACTATTGAAGATTATTCTGCATCAGTATATAATAATGTCGATATATCGGATGATTCCTGGAATGCGATTCGGGAAGGGCTGCACGAGGTGGCTCTGGATACAAAGGCGTTTCAGGAACTGGATCTGACGGTTGCGGGCAAGACCGGAACGGCGCAGCAGTCCGTCCGCCATCCGAACCATGCGCTGTTTGTCGGATACGCGCCGTATGAGGAGCCAAAGATCGCGATCGCGATCCGCATCACCAACGGTTATACGTCGGCGAATGCCGCGGCCATGGCGGCAGATATTTTCCGGTATTATTTCGGACTTGCAGACGAGGAAGAACTTCTGACCGGAACCGCATCGGAGGCGACGACGGAAGTGATCAACGATTAGATTTGGAATGCAGATGACCAGGGGGAGAAGGATGAAGCAGCAGTCAGTTGTGATCAAGAGCAATAAATACGGCATCACATTATTTCTGGACAGAAATATTCCGTTTCGGGAGCTTCTGGAAGCCATTGCCGAAAAGTTCCGGTCGACGGCGGATTTTTTTCACGATGCGAGGATGGCGCTTGCGTTCGAGGGCCGGAGGCTGAACCGGGAGGAACAACTGGCAGTGATCCGCACGATTGAGGAGAACTCTTCTCTTGAGGTGCTCTGCGTACTGGAACAGGATGAGTTGAAGGAGTCCTTCATGAAACAGGTGGTGGAGGGCAGGCAGGCAGAGCGGGATTCCGGCAGCGGGAGGTTCTATAAAGGGACGCTGCGGTCGGGACAGGTTCTGGAATCGGAGACCAGTATCATCATACTCGGGGACGTGAATCCCGGAGCGACGATCGTCTCCAAAGGAAATGTGGTCGTGCTCGGAAACCTCAAGGGGACCATCCACGCGGGCGCGGCCGGGAACGAAGATTCTTTCGTGGCGGCGTTGAACATGACGCCGATGCAGATACGGATTGCGGACGTCATCGCACGTTCCGCGGACGGACCGATCTATGTAAAAGGAAACGGGACAGGCCCGATGATCGCGTATGCGGAAGAGGGCAGGATTTACATGGAGCCCATCACAAAAAAAGTAATCGGCGATATCCGGATCTGATCCGGTAAGCGACAGGAAAGGTTGGAGGATATACTATGAGTGAAGTAATTGTTATCACATCCGGGAAGGGCGGCGTCGGCAAGACGACAACCACTGCCAATGTGGGAACCGGACTGGCAAAACTGGATCGGAAGGTTGTTTTGATTGATACGGACATCGGACTTCGGAACCTGGATGTGGTTATGGGTCTGGAGAACCGGATCGTATATAATCTGGTGGACGTGGTGGAAGGAAACTGCCGGATCAAGCAGGCTCTGATCAAGGACAAGCGGTATCCGAATCTGTATCTGCTGCCTTCCGCGCAGACCCGGGATAAGACCGCGGTCAATCCGGAGCAGATGATCAAGCTGATCGACGAACTTCGAGAGGAGTTTGATTACATACTGCTCGACTGTCCGGCGGGCATCGAGCAGGGCTTCAAGAACGCGATTGCGGCGGCGGACCGCGCGCTGATCGTGACGACGCCGGAAGTATCCGCGATCCGCGACGCGGATCGCATCATCGGCCTTCTGGAGGCGAACGAGATCCGCAATACGGACCTGATCGTCAACCGGATCCGGATGGATATGGTGGAGAGCGGCAACATGATGTCCATGGACGATGTGGTCGAGATTCTGGCTATTGATCTCCTGGGCGCAGTGCCGGATGACGAGAGCGTCGTCATCTCGACCAATCAGGGCGAGCCGTGCGTGGGAGACGGTTCTCTGGCCGGACAGGCCTATATGAACATCTGCAGGCGTGTGATGGGGGAAGAAGTTCCGTTTCTGGATCTTAAAATAAAGGACGGGTTTTTCGGGAAACTGAAGAAGCTGTTCAAATAAAGGGGGCAAACATATGGCATTCATGGATTTCTTTCGGAAGAAGAATTCAGGGGAAATTGCAAAAGACCGGCTGAAGCTTTTACTGATTTCGGACCGCGCAAACTGCTCCCCGGAGATAATGGAAGCAATCAAAAACGATATTATCAAAGTGATCACCAAATATATGGAGATCGACAGCGAGGGTCTGGACATCCAGATCACGCAGACAGAGTCCGAGGGAGGCAACGGTACGGTCCCGGTACTCTGTGCGAATATTCCGGTCAGGGATATGAGGACAAGATCATAGAAATCAGGTGAGATATGTTCAGACAATATCAACTGCGCGACTTCCGGCTGCGTCTGGTTGTATTTGTATACGCGATTACCATTCTCGGGATTCTGATCATCGGGAGCGCCAGGGCGGAGAGCCAGAGCCAGCAGGTGATCGGTATGGCGCTCGGTACGGCTGCCATGCTGTTCTTCGCGCTGGTCGACTACCATTATATGCTTAATTTCTACTGGCTGATCTACGGATTGAATCTGGTGTTCCTGCTGGCCGTGCGGTTTGGAGGAACAATCGTCAACGGCGCGAGGCGCTGGCTGGATCTGGGTTTCTTCCGGTTTCAGCCTTCGGAGCTGACGAAGCTTCTGCTGATTCTTTTCTTCGCCCGGTTTTTCAGCAGATACCGGGAGTGGATCAATAACTGGAAGGTGCTTCTGGCATCCGGGGTTCTGCTTGCGGTTCCTCTGTATCTGGTTGTGGAGCAGCCAGACCTGTCGACGACGATTACGATTCTGTTTATCTTCTGTGTACTGATCTACATTGGAGGACTCAGTTATAAAATTATCGGCGCAGTACTTGCATTTTTGATACCATCTGCTATTATATTTATAAACCTGATTATGCAGGAAGGACAGAAGATACTGGATGAATACCAGTTTGAGAGAATTATGGCATGGTTAAACCCTGCGGAGTATGCGGACGACGCATATCAGCAGCAGAATTCGATCATTGCCATAGGTTCCGGACAGCTATATGGAAAAGGCCTGTATAATAATGATATCTCGTCCGTAAAAAACGGGAATTTTATTGCCGAACCGCAGACGGATTTTATCTTTGCCGTTACCGGCGAGGAGCTGGGATTTATCGGCTGCGCCGCAGTCATCATCCTCCTGGCTCTGATCGTGATGGAATGCCTGTGGATCGCGAGGAACGCAAGGGAACAGGAGGGGACGATCATCTGCTGCGGTTTCGGCGGACTGATCGCGTTTCAGAGTCTTGTCAACATCTGTGTCGCCACAGGACTGCTGCCGAATACGGGGCTTCCGCTGCCGTTCGTAAGCTATGGACTGACATCGCTGGTCATGCTGTATATGGGAACCGGTATTGTTTTAAACGTTGGGCTTCAACCAAAAAAATATTAACAAGGGGGGCAAATAATGAACATTGGATTGATTGCACACGATGCGAAGAAAGTTCTGATGCAGAATTTCTGCATCGCTTACAGGGGCATTCTCTGCAAGAATGAGCTTTACGCAACCGGGACGACGGGCCGGCTGATTGAGGAAGTGGCCAATTTAAGCGTTCATAAGTTTCTGGCCGGTCATCTTGGCGGAGAGCAGCAGCTTGGCGCTCAAATCGAGCACAATCAGATCGATCTGGTCATCTTCCTCAGAGATCCGATTCAGCCCAAACGGCATGAGCCGGATGTGAATAATGTGGTGCATCTGTGTGATGTGCACAATATCCCGATCGCGACCAATCTTGCCACGGCGGAACTGTTGATCAAATCACTGGACAGAGGAGATATGGAGTGGCGTGAGATGTATAAATAAAAGGATAAAGCGTGTTCTGAGCCTGTTGCTGGCACAGCTTTTCCTGTGCGTCTCTTTGTGTGGCTGCTCCGTGGAGCAGAAGCCGGAGGACGCGTTTACGGTGGACCGTCCGGGACTCGGTATCCAGGAGCGCAGCGACGACGCGGACATCAGCTATTTTGCGGAGGGCCTGTGCGTTGCCGCCGAGGACGTGAAGGTTATGGAAGCAGAGGCGCAGGACGCGCTTTCCGCCTGTTTCTTTCATTTGGATACGAGAGAGGTTCTCTACGCGAAAAACATACACGACCGGGTCTATCCGGCCAGTACGACCAAGATCATGACGGCGCTTCTGCTTCTGGAGCACGGAGACCTGGACGAACAGGCGACCGTGAGCAGAGAGGCGATTACGTTCCATGAGAGCGGCGTGACGACGGCGAAGCTGAAAGAGGGCGACGTGCTGACTCTCCGCCAGCTTCTGTACGCGCTGCTCCTTGTGTCGGCCAACGACGCGGCCAATGTGATCGCGGAGAAGATTGGCGGGAGCATCGATCAGTTCGCGGTGATGATGAACGAGAAGGCCGCCGCTATCGGAGCGACAGGGACCCATTTTGTCAATCCGCACGGCCTGCACAATGAGGAGCATTATACGACGGCGTATGATCTGTATCTGATGTTCGGGGAGGCCATGAAATACGATACCTTTCTGGAAGTTCTCGGCGTGCCGTCGTATGAGACCACTTATATGTCTTCGGACGGGCAGGAAGTGTCCGCTTCCTGGTCAAGTTCAAACCGGTTTACAAAGGGCGATGTGACGGTTCCCGAGGGCGTGAAGGCGGTCGGGGGCAAGACCGGTTCCACCAGAGCCGCCATGTCCTGTCTGGTGCAGCTTTTTGAGGACGCGCAGGAGAACCGTTATGTGGCGATCATTCTGGGCTGCAGCGAACGGGCCATACTGTACGAGGAGATGCAGGGCTTTTTATCTGCTTTGAACAATTAGTTCTTGTATTCTCCCCCCTGCGATGGTATAATGTGACTAACAAGTCAGGAACCTAAGGAGGGCAAGCTATGGTACAGTTGGTTATAGGAGAGAAGGGCGAGGGCAAGACAAAGAAGATGCTGGATTACGTGCATGAAGCCATGAAGACGGCGGCAGGCAATATCGTTTATCTGGACAAGTCATCCCGCAATATTCACGAACTCGACAATAAGGTTCGTTTGATAAATGTATCCGAGTATCCGATTCAGAATACCGATCAGTTCATTGGCTTTATCTGCGGTATCTGTTCTCAGGATTATGATTTGGAAGCAATGTATCTGGACGGTTTTTTAAAGATTGCGAAACTGGAAGGGAAGGATATCTCAGATGCGCTTACACAGCTTAACCGGGTCAGCGAGCAGTTCCATGTGAAGATCGTGCTCAGCGTGACACTCAGTATGGATGAACTGCCGGAATTTGCCAGGGCTCAGGTGCTCAGCTAGTCCGGAATTTAGAGATAGATACAGGGATAGATACATAGAAGCGGATGCCCGGAAGAAGGACATCCGTTTTTTTACTTACGGAATATTTCGCCGGAAATTCCGCGGGCGTTCCGGTTCGGACACTGTTAAAATTTGAAGCTTCGGAGGAATGATTGGATGGCACGGCGCCGCAGAAGAAGTAAGGTTGTCGATATGCGCGGCAAAAGACCGATCAACATTGATCTGGTCTTTTTCGGGGCGGTCGCACTTTATATATGCGTAATCTGCTACATGGCGATGAATACGGAACACATTGCGGGATATGAGGTGATTGCGGGCAGTCTGGCAGTCAATCACACCTATACGGGGCTTGCGCTCCGGGAGGAGACGGTTTATACTGCGGAGACGTCCGGTTATGTAAGCTATTACGCAGGGGAGGGGGACCGGGTATCCGGCTCTTCGCTGATCTACACGATCGACGAGAAGGGGGAGATCAACGCGCTGATCCGGCAGAACGCGGAGAACGCGGATCTGACGGATGAGAATTTTGCCTCCATACGGGGAAATATCCGCAGTTATATGAATGAATACGACGATATGGATTTTTCCAGGACGTATGATTTTGAGACGTCTCTGCAGAGCTCCGTCATGGACCTGATGAACCAGAATATGCTGGAAAGTCTGGAGGACGCCGGGGAAAACACCATGTTTTCCCGTATTTACGCGGGAAATATCGGGATTCTGGAATTTTATGAAGACGGTTATGAGGAGGTGACTGCCGATACGGTCACGGAGGACATGCTGGACCCGTCGGAGTATGAGAAGCACAATCTGAAGAAAGAGCTGATTCAGGCCGGAGAGCAGGTGTATAAACTTTCCGTTTCGGAGAACTGGAGTCTCATCGTGCCGCTGACGGAGGAAGAGGCCGCCGGTTTTCAGCAGGAAGAACGAAAGTTTATGGAGGTGGAATTTACCAGAGACCATACGAGAGCCTGGGCGGAATTTTCAATTAAATACGTAGGCGCGACGCCGTGCGCGAAGCTGGATTTTAATAATTCCATGGTCCGGTTCGCGGACCTTAGGTACATAGAAGTGGAATTTATGGTGGAAGACGAAGTGGGCCTGAAGATTCCCAACACGGCGATCGTCGAGAAGGAATTTTACGTTGTCCCCAGAGAGTTTCTGGTGGAGGAAGGGGACGAGAAAGGGTTCATGAAAGAGGTGTACGACGAAAACGGACAGGCAGGCGCGGAATTTGTCAGCATGACGATCTACTATGCGGACGAGGAGAATTATTATATCGACCCCAGGGAATCGGATTTTTCTACCGGGGAGGCGAAGCTTCCGATGGGAAGTTTTCTGATCGGGACGGATTCTCAGGAACGCAGCCAGATCGGCATGAGCCGTACGCTGCAGGGCGTTTATAATATTAACAAAGGCTATACGCAGTTCCGTCAGATCAATATTCTCTATCAGAATGAGGAATTTGCTCTGGTTGAGGAGGGCACCAGTTACGGTCTGACGGTATATGACCGGATTGTATTGAACGGAGAAGCGGTAGACGAGGACGAAGTGATTTACAGATAGGGAGTGGGACAGATGGTAGGAGAGAATTACAGAGAGGTAGAAGAGAGAGTAAGAAAGGCCTGTGAGAGAAGCGGCCGCAGCCGTTCGGAGGTGACGCTGATCGCGGTCAGCAAGACGAAGCCGGTCGGCATGATCCGGGAGGCGATGGAGGCGGGCGCCTGCGTATTCGGAGAAAATAAAGTGCAGGAGCTCTGCGAAAAATGGGAGGAGCTTCCGAAGGAACTGCACTGGCACATGATCGGCCATTTGCAGAGAAACAAAGTGAAGTATGTGGTCGGGAGGGCGGAACTGATTCACTCGGTGGATTCCCTCCGTCTGGCGGAGGAGATCAGCAGGGAGGCTGTAAAGAAGAAGCTGCAGGCAAAGATCCTGATTGAAGTCAATGTGGCGGAGGAAGAGAGCAAATTCGGCGTCCGTGTGGACGGGGCGGAGGAACTGATCCGCAGAGCCGCCGTTTTGCCGAACGTATGTATCTGCGGCCTGATGACGATTGCGCCGTATGTGACGGATCCGGAGGAAAATCGTCCGATATTCCGCAGTTTAAAAAAATTGGCTGTTGACATCAAAAAGAAAAACATTGATAATGTACATATGGATGTGCTTTCCATGGGCATGACGGGAGACTATGAAGTGGCCATAGAAGAGGGTGCAACGATGGTTCGTGTGGGGACGGGAATCTTCGGCGAACGCAATTATGGAATATAAAGGAGAATTGATATGGGCTTTTTAGATAAAATCATGGATACCATGCATCTGGGCAGCGACGACTACGACGACGATTACGATGATGATTTTGATGACGATTACGAAGAGGAGCGGCCCAGGCGGGGAAGCGTTTTCAAAAAGAAGGACCGTGATTTTGACTACGATATGGAGGACGACGTTGTCACGGAGTCCGGCAAAGTCCGGCCGGTTCGGCAGCAGTCAAGGATTACACCCATGCGTTCCCGAAAGACCGGAAACGGGATGGAGGTGTGTGTCTTTAAACCGACGCTCTTTGACGAGGCGCGGGAGATCACGGACACTCTGCTCGGCAACTGTACGGTGGTCCTGAATTTTGAGGGACTGGATGTGGAGATCGCCCAGAGAATCATTGATTTTACTTCGGGTTCCTGCTACGCGATCGGCGGAAATCTTCAGAAGGTTTCCAATTATATCTTTATTGTGACACCGAAGAGTGTGGACATCTCCGGAGATTTTCAGGATATTCTCTCCGGAGCGTTTGACATTCCGACCATATAGGTATCATAAGAAGCTGTTTCAGAATGTGGTTCCCCGATCTGGCATGCCAGATATCCGGAACCATATTTTTCTGTGAGCAGAAACGGAGGCGACATGAACAGGAAAAACAGAAAGCTGGATGTAAAAAGGGACGGAAAGGAGTGCTACTCCATCTGTCTGGAGCCGGATTTTGAGGCGCTGCCCGCGGCGCTTGCGAAGCTGCAGGTGGAAAAGCGGAAACTCTGCATTGTGACGGATACGGCGGTGGAGGCGCTTTACGCGCAGGAGGTGCGGGCCGTACTGGAGCCGTGCTGCGCGTCGGTCTCGGTCTTCTCGTTTCCGGCGGGGGAGGCGCATAAGACGCTCGATACGGTCCGCCGTCTGTACGAGCATCTGATTGTTGAGAAATATGACAGGAAGGATCTGCTGGTGGCGCTCGGCGGCGGCGTCGTCGGCGATCTGACCGGCTTTGCGGCGGCGACTTATCTGAGAGGGATTGCGTTTGTCCAGATTCCGACCACGCTTCTGTCCCAGGTGGACTCGAGCATCGGCGGCAAGACGGGCGTGGATTTTGACGCCTGGAAAAATATGGTGGGGGCTTTCCACATGCCTTCGCTTGTCTATATGAATCTGTCGGTTCTGGGCAGCCTTCCAAAGAGGCAGTTTTCCTCCGGCATGGCGGAGATCATCAAACACGGACTGATTCAGGACACGGCGTATTATGAGTGGCTCGGGACGCACAGCGGGCCTGTGGCGGCCGGAGACTATGAGGCGCTTCTCCATATGATCGGGGAAAGCTGCCGGATTAAGAAGCAGGTGGTGGAGGAGGATCCGACGGAACAGGGGATCCGCGCCTGGCTGAATTACGGGCATACGATCGGTCATGCGATAGAGAAGCTGAAAGATTTCCGTATGAGCCACGGGGAATGCGTGGCCGTCGGCTGCGCGGCGGCGGCCCGGCTTTCTCAGAGGAGGGGAAAGCTGACGGAAGAAGACTGTGAGCGAATAGAACAAATGTTTTGTGATTATGGGCTGCCGGTCCGGGTGTCCGGGCTGTGTCCGCAGGAGATCCTGGAGACAACGAAGCTGGATAAGAAAATGCAGGCCGGAAAGATCCGTTTTGTACTGCTTGAGCGGATCGGGAAAGCGTATGTGGCGGGAGACGTGTCGGATGAGGAGCTGTTGGAGGCCATCCGCTGTGTCTGCGGATCCGCGGATGCGCAGAATACCTGAGCCGTATTCATATTGCAGGAGCGTGAGGAGAATGAGAATAAATCAATGGTTATGCCGGCCCCGGGTCGTCGCCCTGGCGACTCTTCTGCTGATCGCGCTGGATCAGGCGACCAAGGGACTGGCGGTTCGTTTTTTAAAAGGGCAGGTGCCTCTGGTTTTGTGGGAAGGCGTGTTTGAGCTCCATTATCTGGAAAACCGGGGGGCGGCTTTCGGAATGCTCCAGGGGCAGAGGGCGCTGTTTCTGCTGATCGGGCTGGCGGTGTTTGCGGCCGCGATCTGGTTTTTCCGCTGCGTGTCGGAGGACGGGAAATTCTGGCCGCTGCGCCTGATCGCCGTCTTTATTCTGGCGGGAGCCTGGGGGAATATGATCGACCGCCTGCGGCTTTCGTATGTGGTGGATTTCTTTTATTTCCGTCTGATTGATTTTCCGATTTTCAATGTGGCGGATATCTATGTAAGCGTGGGAACGGCAGTCCTGGCGCTGTTGATTCTGTTCTATTATAAGGATGAGGATCTGAATCTGCTGCTGGAGAGGAGAAAGAAGGAGCGTGCATGAGTCGGATACGGCTGGAAGCGGAGGAACATTTTCTGGGAGAGAGGATTGACAAGTACCTGGGCGCAGTCCTTTCGGACCGGTCCCGGTCCTGGCTGCAGAAACTGATCAGGGAGGAACAGGTGCTGGTCAACGGCCGTCCCGTGAAGGCGAGCTACCGGATGGAGGAGGACGACCAGATCGAACTTTTCCTTCCGGAACCGGAGGAACCGCAGATCCCTGCCGAGAACATTCCTCTGGATATACTGTATGAGGATGAGGATCTTCTGATCGTGAACAAGCCCAAGGGAATGGTCGTGCATCCCGCCGCCGGGCATCGCACCGGGACGCTGGTGAACGCGGTTCTGTATCACTGTCAGGGCCGGCTGTCTGCAATTAACGGCGTTCTGCGCCCGGGAATCGTCCATCGGATCGACCGCGATACGACGGGCGCTCTTGTCGTGTGCAAAAACGACCTCGCCCACCGTCATGTGGCGGAGCAGTTGAAGGAACATACGGTCACGCGCCGGTATGTGGCCGTGGTGACGGGCGTGATCAGAGAAGAAGAGGGGACGGTGGACGCGCCGGTCGGCAGGCATCCGACGGAGCGCAGGAAGATGGCGGCCGGCGTGAAGAACGGAAAACGGGCGGTGACGCACTACCGTGTGCTCCGGCGGTTCCGGGAGCACACGCTGATCGAGTGCCGGCTGGAGACCGGCCGTACCCATCAGATCCGTGTTCATATGGCTTCGATTCATCATCCGCTTCTGGGGGATACAGTGTACGGCGCGTCAAAGGATCCGTATCATCTGAACGGACAGGCGCTGCACGCCGGGGTGCTGGGGCTGATTCACCCGGTGACGGGAGCGTACATTGAGGTGGAGGCTCCGATGCCGGAATACTTTCAGCGCCTGCTGGAAAAGCTTGCGAATATGACTTGAATTTCGGGGCGGGATGTACTATAATGTTAAAGAAAGTTTAGAAAGTTTATAAATTTTTTATTTTTACGGCAATGAGAGACGAAAGGCAGAATGGAAAGACGATGATGCGGTATACGAGGGAGACTGCCCTGGAGCGTCTGCTGAAAAGCTATGAAACGTACTATAATATCCACCGGTTCGGTGACGAGCAGCTTCCGATCACAGCCCGCTGTGATTTTTTTGAGCATTCTCAGAAGTACATGCTGTCGAAAAAAGCGGAGCTGTGGTCGGCGGACTGCGAGGAGTTTCTTTATCTGCTGAACATCCCGCATCTGACGCTTCCGCTGTACGAGCAGTGGCGGGATTACGTCCATAAAGACGCGATGGCGCTTCTGCATATCGGTCCGGGACATATGTATTCTTTTATCACGCCGGTATTTGTCTGCGACACCTGTGATGAGGATGCAAGAAAGGCATTGAGAAGGTGCCGCATTTACAAAAGTTTTCATTTTTCGCTGCACGGCTGGATGGATTATCATGTGGCGGTGGTCGATCTTGGGAGAAGCAGGGTCGATTCGAACCGCAGCGGCCACAGTACGGCGAAAATTTTGAAAAAAGTACTATATTCGCAAACCAAAAGATAGAAGGGAGAGTTAGTATGAATTCATTAGTACTTCTGATCGTCAGCATCGCTGTACTGGTTGTCGGCTACATCTTTTATGGCGGCTGGCTGTGCAGACAGTGGGGCGTAGGCGAAAACAAAGAGGAGACGCCTGCTCACAGCATGGAGGACGGCGTCGACTACGTTCCCGCGAAAGCGCCGGTTTTGATGGGGCATCACTTCTCGTCCATCGCCGGTGCAGGACCGATTACCGGTCCCATCAATGCGGCATTGTTCGGATGGCTTCCGGTCACCCTCTGGATCCTGGTGGGTGGTATCTTCTTCGGAGGCGTACATGATTTTGGAGCGCTTTTTGCGTCGATCCGTCATAAAGGCCAGTCGGTGGGTGAGATTATCTCCGCGAATATGAGCCGTCGTGCCAAAAGGCTGTTTCTGATTTTTGCCTATTTAACGCTGCTTCTTGTGGTAGCTGCGTTTGCGTCCATCGTTGCTTCTACGTTCGGCGTGAAGCTGGATGAGGCGGGGGCGGTTGATTACGCGGCGTCTGCGTCCAACGCGTCGGTAGCGATGGTATCGCTGCTGTTTATCCTGATTGCGATTGTCTTCGGTTTCTGCGTCTACAGAAGGAATGCGCCGATGTCCGTGGCGTCCGTCGTCGGTGTTCTGGCGATCGTCCTCATCATGGCGGTCGGCATGAACTGGCATCCGATCTATCTGACGAACAATCAGTGGATGATCATTGTGGGCATTTACATTGCGATCGCTTCCGTCACTCCGGTGTGGATTCTGCTGCAGCCCAGAGATTATCTGAGTTCATTTTTGCTGTATGCGATGCTGATCATCGCGGTGATTGGCGTTGTGGGCGCGCATCCGGCGATTGACGCGGAGCTGTTCCCGGCGTTTGCCGGTTTTGCGGTGACGAATGAGAGCACGGGCGTGACCTCCTATCTGTTCCCGGTGCTGTTCACAACCGTTGCCTGCGGCGCGATCTCCGGTTTCCACTCGCTGGTGTCCTCCGGAACGACTTCCAAGCAGCTCGACAAAGAGACGGATGCGAAGCCGATCGCCTACGGCGGCATGCTTCTGGAGTGCGTGCTGGCGGTTCTGACGCTGTGCGCGATCGCCTATGCGAGAAAGATCGGCACGACCGCGGGTGCGACCGACATCTTCGCGGGCGGTATTGCCGGCATGGTAGCGGCGATTCCGGGGCTTCAGGGAGCTCAGAACGTACTGTATACGCTGCTGGTTCTTACTTATTCCGCGTTCTGCCTCACATCTCTGGATACGGCGACCCGTCTGGCGCGTTTCATGTTCCAGGAGTTCTGGCTGGAGCCGGGACAGACGGTGAAGGATGTGGACAGCGGCTGGAAGAAGACACTCGTGAATCCGTATGTGTCTACGGCGATCACGGTTGTCATCGGCATCGCGCTCGGCATGACCGGGTACGCGAAGATCTGGGGACTGTTCGGAGCGGCGAATCAGCTTCTGGCGGGCCTTGGACTTCTGGCAGTGGCGACCTGGCTTGGCAATATCGGCCGCAATAACAAGATGTTCCTGTTCCCGATGGCGTTTATGATGGTTGTGACGATCTGCTCGCTCATTCTGACCGTCAAGGATCAGATCGGCCTGATCGGCGCGGGCGGAGCGGACTGGGGTCCCTACGCGCAGACGGTTCTGGCAGTGCTTCTGATCGTCCTGGCGGTGATCCTCGTCATCGAGGGCATCCAGACGCTGATGGGGAAAAATACGAAGAACGCGTAGAAGGATGATACATACGGGAATGCAATCCCAAAGGAGACGGTGCGGAAGCCGTCTCCTTTTTCACGTTTACATTTGCCGGTATTTATGGTATAATATCAAAAAGTAAGCGGACAGGCGTTTGCCGGTTCGCGGTCAGAGAGGGTATGCGGAGTCAGGAGGGAGCTATGAAGACTTTTCAGTACACGATCAGAGAGGAACTCGGTATGCATGCAAGGCCGGCGGGACTGATTCTGCAGTTGGCCAAGGAATTTGAAAGCAGCATTGTCGTCTCCAATAAGGGGAACAGCGGGGATCTGAAGAGACTGATGTCGGTGATCGGTCTGGATATCCGTTACCAGGATACGGTTACCGTGACGGTAGAGGGTCCGGATGAGGATGTGGCGGCAGAGGAGATGCTGGCATTTTTTGAGGAAAACCTTTAAAATCCGGAGGGATCTTTGCGCGGGAAAAGAGGATGGGCAGGCATATAAGGACTGGTCCTTTGGGACGAGTCCTGTTTTATGCACGCGGGCGTCCAGATGAAACAGGTCAGCAGGCTGACGGACACCCGGTGCGCGAGCAGGGGAAGATGAACCTTCCCTGCTCGATTATGCGGGCGTCCGGATGAAATATGACAGAAAGACAGGATGGCAGTATGAGTGGAACCAGAAAAACCGGAAGCAGAAAGAACACGGCGTCTCCGGGAAAAAATACGGGAAAGAAAACAGCGAATGCGTATAAGGCGGATAAAGGACAGGGAAACGATATCTGGGCGGAGGTTCGTCTGGTTGTCATCCTGATTGCCTCGGTCCTCCTCTTCTTCAGCAACTTCGGATTCGGCGGCACAATCGGCGGCGGCATGAGCAGCTTTCTGTTCGGGTGCATGGGACTTTTTGCCTATGTGTTCCCGGCGGTCGTGCTTCTGCTGGTGCTGTTTTCACTGGCGAACCGCGAGAACCTGATCGCCACGATCAAGATTGTGGGGGCGGTTCTCGGTTCTATATCGGTGGGCGCGCTGCTGCATCTGTTCACGATGACCCATGCGGACGTACATGGCTGGAAGGAGCTTTATACATACTGCGCGAAAGAGCGGACCGGCGGCGGTCTGATCGGCGGTCTGGTGTCCGGCGTTTTACGGGAGGCGTTCGGTCTGATCGGCGCTTATCTGGTTCTGGTGGGCGTTTTGATTATCTGCATTGTGATCGTTACGGAGCGTTCCTTCGTGCGGGGAATGTCCAGGGGAAGCAGGAAAGTATATGAGACCGCCAGGCAGGATATGGAGCGGCGGCGGGAGGCGGCCGTGGTGCGCAGACAGCGTCTGGAGAAGAAGGTCAGCGGAGTGTCCGCGGATCTGACGATTCCCAGACAGGAGAACGGACTGCAGGAGATCACGGCGGCGGAGCGGCCGGAACCGCCCGAAACGGAGGAGAAAGACGGTTCCGGGCCGATTACGATCCATAAATCAAAGGCGCGCAGACGTGCGGAGGAGGCGGATGCCGGCGGGCGGGAGGAAAGTCCGCAGGAGGACGCGGAGCCCGTGGAGATACCGTTTGACGAGGAGGATCTGCTGAAAAACGCGCTCAGCCGCAGGGAACTGGAAGAAGAACGGCTGCGCGGTCGGAGCCGGCAGTCAGAACCGCAGATTACGGCCGCCGGTTCCGGAGAACGGCCGGTTCGCGAGGAGCCGAAGCCGGCGTTTGCCGAACCGGAGGAGAAAACGCCGGGAACCTTGCAGGATACGTCGGCGGAGTACCGCTTTCCGCCGGTTACGCTGCTGACGGCGCCCAAACGGGAGAGTGGGAAAAAGGACGTCTCCCTGCAGCTTCAGGAGACGGCGCGGCATCTTCAGCAGATCATGGAAGATTTCGGGGTGAACGCCACGGTAACCAATGTGAGCCAGGGACCGGCGGTGACCAGATTCGAGGTCCAGCCCGCGCATGGGGTAAAGGTAAGCAAGATTATTGCGCTTTCCGATGACATCAAGCTCAATCTGGCGGTTCCGGATATCCGTATGGAGGCGCCGATTCCGGGAAAGGCGGCGGTGGGAATCGAGGTGCCGAACAAGGAAAATTCAACCGTCCTGCTGCGGGAGCTTTTTGAAGCCGCAGAGTTCAGAAATCACAAATCGCGGATTGCCTTTGCGGTGGGAAAGGACATCGGCGGCAATATTATGGTGACGGACATCGCGAAGATGCCGCACCTCCTCATCGCAGGCGCGACCGGATCCGGAAAATCGGTCTGTATCAATACGCTGATTATGAGCATTCTGTATAAGGCGCGTCCGGAGGAGGTCAAGCTGATCATGATCGACCCCAAGGTGGTTGAGCTGAGCGCGTATAACGGGATACCGCACCTTCTGATTCCGGTGGTGACGGATCCGAAGAAAGCGTCGGGAGCGCTGAACTGGGCCGTGACGGAAATGATGGGAAGATATAACCGGTTTGCCGAGATCAACGTCCGCAACATAGAAGGGTACAACAGCAAGATCGATTCCATCGCGGAGATCGAGGACGACCACAAGCCGGAGAAGATGCCCCAGATTGTGATCATTGTCGACGAGCTGGCGGATCTGATGATGGTGGCGCCGGGAGAAGTGGAGGATGCTATCTGCCGTCTGGCGCAGCTTGCCCGCGCGGCGGGGATCCACCTGATCATTGCGACGCAGCGGCCTTCCGTCAACGTCATTACGGGACTGATCAAAGCCAATATGCCCTCCAGAATCGCCTTCGCGGTGTCTTCGGGCGTGGATTCGAGAACGATTCTCGATATGAACGGGGCCGAAAAGCTTCTGGGAAAAGGCGATATGCTGTTCGCTCCCTCCGGCCTGCCGAAACCCCTGCGTGTTCAGGGCGCTTTTGTATCGGACGCGGAAGTCAGCGCCGTCGTGGAGTATCTGAGCAGCCAGTGCGGCGGCACGGATAGCGGCATGGAGGAGCGGATGAACGAACAGATGAAACAGATGCAGGCGGCGGTGGAGAGCGCTTCTCTGGCGGAGACGGGCGGAGGCAGCGACCGGGACGAGCTTTTTGAGAAGGCCGGGAAATTCCTGATCGAAAAAGACAAGGCGTCCATCGGCATGCTTCAGCGATGGTTCAAGGTCGGTTTCAACCGTGCGGCAAGAATCATGGATCAACTGGCGGAGGCGGGAGTCGTCGGCGAGGAAGAGGGGACGAAGCCGAGAAAGATACTGATGTCCATGGAGGAGTTTAAGCAGTATGTGGAAGAGTACCTCTAGGAAGGAATGCTTCCGTGAGCGGACGGAAAGGAAACAGGGTCGGATATGAAATGTCAGAGGTGCGGTGCGGAAATACCTGACGATAAAATCTACTGTGAAAAGTGCGGAACCGCCGTCCAGATGGTTCCGGATTACAATCCGGCGGAAGATATTGCGATTGGAACCGAGGAAGTGCGCGACAGGGGGGCATCCGCAGCAGGGGGAAACGTTCGGACTGTTTCCAGGCGGCGGTGGCGCTGCGGCCTGGCGGGCGTGTCTTTGGCAATTCTCGGCCTTCTGTGCTATCGCTCGGCCTATCAGTATGTGCTGCCGACGGAGGGGACGGCCGCGGAGCCGGAGGAGGAAGTGCTGCCGGAGGTGACGCCGGTGCTGGTCGAGAGGCCGCAGTTTGGTACGCAGCCGGGAGCCTACAGCTATTCCCCGATGCTGACGATCCTGTATGGCGGGAACCGCCAGGGCGAGATCCATTACACCATGGACGGGACGACCCCGGATGAAGGGAGCGCGGTCTACCGTACTCCCGTTTCCATTGGAGAAGGAACGACGGTGGTGCGGGCGGTCTTTATCTGCGACGACGGCGTGCAGAGCGAGGAAGCGTCCGGCACCTATTATGTGTCGTTTCAGTATCCGGACGAGCCGGTGTTCAGCGTTCCGTCCGGCTCCTATGAGGGCGGAATCTCCGTGACTATTACGGCGGGGGAGGGCTGCCGAATCTATTATACGACCAACGGGGAGGAACCGGGCCTCCACTCAAAGCTTTATCAGGGGCCGGTTTACATCGCACCAGGGCACACCGTGCTGCAGGCGGTCTCCGTGGCGGAAGACGGAGGAAGCAGCGCGATCACGGAGGCAAGCTACAATGTGTCGGAAATTATAGAGACGCCGGAGGAGGAAAATACTGGCATACCGGCAGAAGAACCGGCAATTCCATAAGTTTTTGTTGAAATTTCAGTAATTTTACATTATGATAAAAGAAGTTCATTTGTAGTTGTTGGGTAAAATTGCTACAATATTTAGGAGGAAGCGTATGTTTAAGATTTTGGAAGCAGAGAAGCTCTCTGCAGCGGTCTACAAGCAGGTCATCCATGCACCGCGTGTAGCAAAGTCCTGCGAGCCGGGACAGTTCATTATTGTAAGAGTAGATGAAACTGCGGAGCGCATTCCGCTGACGATCTGCGATTATGACAGAGAGGCGGGAACGATCACGCTGGCGTTCCAGCCGATCGGCGTGTCCACGCACAAGCTGATGGCTCTGAAAGCGGGAGACGAGATTGCCGACTTTGTAGGGCCTCTCGGACGGCCGTCCGAACTGGTGACGGACGATTTCGAGGAAGTGAAGAAGAAGAAAGTCGTTTTCATCGCCGGCGGCGTCGGTACGGCTCCGGTCTATCCGCAGGCAAAGTGGCTGCATGACCACGGAATCGAGTGCGATATCATTGTGGGCGCAAGGACGAAGGACCTTCTGATTCTGGAGGAGGAGATGAGCAAAGTCGGCAACCTGTATCTTTGTACGGACGACGGAAGCTACGGATTCCACGGTGTGGGCACGGCCATGCTGGAGAAGCTGGTCAGCGAAGGGCATCATTACGATCTGTGCGTGGCGATCGGCCCCATGATCATGATGAAATTTGCCTGTCTGACGACGAAGAAGCTGGGCATTCCCACGATTGTGAGCATGAATCCCATCATGGTGGACGGAACCGGTATGTGCGGAGCCTGCCGTGTGCTTGTGGGTGACGAGGTGAAATTTGCATGTGTGGACGGACCGGAATTTGACGGCCATAAGATTGATTTTGAGCAGGCTATGAAAAGAGCGGCCATGTATAAGACGGAAGAGGGAAGACGCCTTCTGAAGTACCAGGAGGGCGATACCCATCATGGCGGCTGCGGAAATTGCGGAGGTGACAAATAATGGCAGATGTATTGAAGAAAATACCGGTCCGGGAGCAGGATCCCCTGGTTCGTGCAACGAATTTTGAAGAAGTATGCTATGGTTATAATAAAGAGGAAGCGGTGGAGGAGTCCCAGCGCTGCATCACCTGCAAGAATGCAAAATGTATCGAAGGATGTCCGGTATCCATCGATATCCCCTCTTTCATCGCGGCGGTGAAGGAAGAGAAGTTTGAGGAAGCGTTCCAGATTATCAGCAAATCCTCCGCGCTTCCGGCAGTCTGCGGACGCGTATGTCCTCAGGAGAGCCAGTGCGAGGGAAAATGTATCCGCGGAAAGAAGGGCGATCCCATTTCCATCGGCAAGCTGGAACGTTTTGTGGCGGACTGGGCCCGTGAGAACGGCATCAAACCAGCGGCTCCCGCGGAGAAGAACGGCAAAAAAGTGGCGGTCATCGGCTCCGGTCCCTCCGGCCTGACCTGTGCGGGAGATCTGGCAAAACTCGGCTATGACGTGACTATCTTTGAGGCGTTACATAAGGCAGGCGGCGTTCTCGTTTACGGTATTCCGGAATTTCGTCTTCCCAAGGACCGCGTGGTAGGTCCGGAGGTGGAGAACGTGAAAGCGCTCGGAGTTAAAATCGAAACTGACGTGATCGTTGGCAGAACCGTGAAGCTGGACGATCTGATCGAGGACGAGGGTTTTGACGCGGTATTCATCGGTTCCGGCGCGGGACTTCCTAAATTCATGGGTATTCCGGGTGAGACCGCCTGCGGCGTGCTTTCCGCCAACGAGTACCTGACCAGGAACAACCTGATGAAGGCGTTCAACGAAGATTATGATACGCCGATTGTCCGCGGCAAGAAGGTCGTCGTAGTCGGCGGCGGCAATGTGGCGATGGACGCGGCGCGTACGGCGCTCCGTCTCGGTGCGGAAACCCATATCGTGTACAGAAGAAGCGAGGAAGAGCTTCCGGCCCGTGTGGAGGAAGTGCATCACGCAAAAGAAGAGGGGATTATCTTTGATCTTCTGACCAATCCGGTAGAGATTCTCGTCAATGAGAACGACTGGGTGACCGGCATCAAATGCATCCGCATGGAACTGGGCGAGCCGGATGCTTCCGGAAGACGCCGTCCGGTGGAAGTTCCGGGTTCCGAGTTTACAATTGACTGCGATACGGTGATCATGTCGCTCGGCACGTCCCCGAATCCGCTGATTTCCTCGACCACGAAGGGGCTGGAGATCAACCGCAGACAGTGTATCGTCGCGACCGAGGATACGGGCGCTACGTCCAAGGAGGGCGTATACGCGGGCGGCGACGCCGTGACCGGCGCGGCGACGGTCATTCTGGCCATGGGCGCAGGCAAAGCGGCGGCGAAAGGAATCCATGAGTATCTGAGCGCGAAGTAGAACAGGAAAAAACGTTACCGTTCACCCCCACGCCACCCGGACGCCCGACGCAGGTGTGAACAGTAACGAAAAAACAAGAGAGACTGTCGGAGGATACGTCCCGGTCGGGGAACCGGGAGGATATTCTGCGGCAGTCTCTTTGTCCTGCGGACAGAGCGTTTAAAAAAGTTCGTTATAGAAATCTTCGGTCAGCTTGTCCGCGTAGGCGTCGTCAATTTCCGGGAATGCCGGCATCAGCCGTCTGCGGATCGCTTCGGACAGGATAAAAAACCGTTCTTCCTCCGGGATATCCGCGTCCAGCCCTTCGCTCAGTTCTTCCGCGTTTAAATGTTCTTCGGCCCATGTCCGGATGCGGCTTTCCAGATCGTTTTCTCTGGCAATGTCGTCCAGCATTTTCATGGCGTTGCGGAAAGAAACGGCGGCGATGATCAAAAAGAGGAAGAACATGCCTTCCAGAACGGCGAGGGAAAACGTATTCAGCGGAAGGCGGATTACGCCTGCGAGCGCCAGCGTAATTACGAGAAGGCCGACGCCCCCCACAATCAGGAAGGTCCAGGCGGAGGATCTGGTCTCGGAATGCCGGTCTTTGGCGGCGATATGAGTATTCATTTTTCAGTGCTCCTTTGTGGTTTTTAAAATTATTATACTCAATGGAGGGAAGGATTACAACCGGAATTTAGGGTTGCCGAAGGACAGGGAGGGAGAATATGAAGATTACAGTTGTAGCGGTGGGGAAGATCAAGGAGAAGTATTTCAGGGAAGCCATAGAAGAGTACGCCAGGCGTCTCAGCCGTTTCTGCCGGCTGGAACTGATCGAGGTTGCGGATGAGAAAACGCCGGAGGGCGCCGGCGCGGCGAGAGAGGAACAGATCCGGGAGAAAGAGGAAATGCGTATTCTTCAGAAACTTCCGCCCGGTTCGTATGTGACGGCGCTTGCCATTGACGGCAGGACGATGGATTCCGTGGAACTTTCCGGCTGGATGGAACGGCAGAACGTGGAAGGAATCAGCCATATGACCTTTGTGATCGGCGGTTCTCTCGGATTGTCCGCCGGGGTACTCAAGAGGGCGGATTTTCGGCTTAGTTTTTCCAGAATGACCTTCCCTCATCAATTGATGCGTGTGATTTTGCTGGAACAAATTTACCGGAGTTATATGATACGCAGCGGTGCGCCGTATCATAAATGAGTGAAAGGGGTAAAAACGCATGATAGACAGAGAAGACATGATGGAACTTACCAGACGGATGACGCTGTCCCGGACCTCTTTTACGAGGATTGCGGGCTGTTATCTGGATGCGGACGGCGGGATTGACGGCACTTTCAATACGAACTTTCTGAAACTGCCGGCGAGAGAGAGGGAGAAGAATCTGGCCATCGCCAAAACGATCCCCTTTGCGCCAACCAACGAACAACTGAAAGAATACCGGTTCCGGGAGGCACAGAGCGGACCGGGCGGCATGCGTCAGCTTCTGACGGCCATGAAAGCCTGCAGATTGAAAAACGACGCTCTGATGGAGACGTTCTATGAAATTCTGGGGGAGCGCTATCCCTGGAAGGAACCGCGTGCGGTCTTCGTCTTCCACGACCGGTATGACGTACCGGTAAAGGCCAGGGACAAGGAACGCCTCGGGGAATCGGAGGAGGTATACGAATATTTGATCTGCGCGGTGTGTCCGCTGGTCGGAGAGTACGAGCCGGGAATGCCGGAATGCGGATTCCTTTTCCCCGTATTTTCGGGAAGGAGCGCCGACCCGGACAAGGCCGCGGTCTACTGCGCCGACGATACCGACCCGGGCGGACGGATGCTGAAGGAACTGCTGCAGCTTACTTAGAGCGCTTTTCAGCCTGATGCGGGGAACCTTTTTTTCGCGTCTTGATGAAACATCTGCTTTATGGTATCATTCAGAAAGGAAATGATCACAGGGAGGCTGTACATATGGAATTACTGGAGATTATGAAAAACCGGCGCAGTGTCCGCAGCTATACGGGAGAGCCGGTGCCGGAGGAAGCACTTGAGAAGATCCTGCAGGCGGGACTGCTGTCCCCGTCCGGACGCGCGGTCCGTCCATGGGAATTTCTGGTGGTGCGCCGGAAAGAGACACTGAAAAAGATGGCGGGATGCAGAGCGGCAGGGGCGAAGATGCTGGAGGATGCGGACTGCGCCGTCCTTGTGCTGGGAGACGCCCGGAAGACGGATGTGTGGACCGAGGACTGCGCCATTGCCATGACCGGCATGCATCTGATGGCGGACAGTCTGGGGATCGGAAGCTGTTGGATTCAGGGCCGGCTTCGGGAGGCTTCGGACGGAAGGAGCGCGGAAGAGTATCTCAGAGAACTGCTGGGTTATCCGGAACAGATGAAGCTGGAGGCAGTTCTGTCACTTGGTATGCCCAAAGACCATCCAGGGCCTTACTGTTTGGAAGAGCTTCTTACGGAGAAGGTACATCGGGAGAAGTATTGAGGCGGTCCGGGTAGAGAGAAGACGGATGGATGGAACTGGAGGAGAGGAGAATGGAGAATCAGATGACGGGTGTGATAGAAATAGTCAGGGAGATTGAGATCTTTCAGCTGGAGATGGAGCAGATTTCAGGTCCTGAGAAGCCGGTGAGCCGGGAAGAATTTACGCTGCTTTTAAGCGGAATCTCCACCTGCCGGAAGCTGCCGGGAGTGGCGGAGCATATGGGTTACGAAAAGCTGTATCACTGCGGGACAGAGGAAGCGGCCGCTCTGGCAAGAGAACATCTGGAGGAGATGTACGGGATTCATGACCGGAAGACACTGGAAGAAGCGATGCTGCGGGAATTTTCCGAGTGCGAGCAGTATGAGCAGTTTCGGACGTTCTGGATCGGCGCCCCCATGTTCCGGGTTGAGGAGATACGGCCGGAAAACCGGGACTGGTTTCTGGAATCGAAAGATATGGCGGAGCAGTTCTATCCGCTGGTACAGGAACGCGGATTCTATGCGTGGGATATCAATGAGAAGATCGGACTCTGCAGGAAAGCGGCGGCGTGCGGCGTGATTTCCGATGAGGAATTTTGGGAGCTGACGGATCCGTCCGTGCGTATGGCGCAGGTGTTCTATCATTCGTGGAAGGAATATGCCCTGAGCTGTCTGTGCGGAGCCGTGTATTTTATGCGCCGGCAGAAGGAAAGCCTTGCGGATTTCCTCAAACTGAATATGGGACTGATCCGTCAGCTTTTCGCGGAAGGGATGGCATGGCAGAGAAGCATGTGGTATCAGCCGGAGACAAGAGAATGGGCCAGCCTGTTCGATACGAGTCAGGAATGCCTGATTACGAAGAAGGCGCTGGAGGAAGAGCGGATCGGATATATGTATCGGCAGGAACCGGAGGAGGATTTTTCCGACTGCGGATGGCGGTTTCTGGTTGGGGATGAGACGGAAGAGTATGTCAATGCGCCGGAAAATATCGTGATGTGCTCTTACAGCGACGTGTGCAATATCGCTCCGTCCGTGCGGGCCTATTTTTATGCGGAGTACGGAACGCAGTATGTGAAGACGAGGGAAGGCTGGGCGGAGGTTCAGTAGACGGTCTGCGCGGGCAGTGTGTGCCGGATTCATAAAATATTAAGAAAGATTCATATTTTTTCTCCCAAATACGCCGTAAGGATTGTTATAATAGGAAGAAACAAAAGGAGCGGAGCAGGATGGGTGAGAAGATACTGGTGGTGGATGACGAGCGCGAGATTGCGGATCTGGTGGCCGTCTATCTGGAGAATGAAGATTATACCGTGTATCGGCATTATACGGCGGAGGACGCTCTCGAATGTATCGACGGCGAAGAACTGGATCTGGCGATTCTGGATGTGATGCTGCCGGGGATGAGCGGCTTTGAGATTTGTCAGAGAATCCGGGAGCGGCATACTTATCCGGTGATCATGCTGACCGCGAAAGACGCCGAGACGGACAAGATCACAGGGCTGACGCTGGGAGCCGACGATTATATTACAAAGCCTTTTCATCCGCTGGAGATGGTGGCCAGGGTGAAGGCTCAGCTTCGCCGGTACAAGAGATACAATCCGGCATCCGGCAAAGAGAATGAGACGGTGCTTTTTCATTCCGGACTCTCACTCAACGTCACCAGTCATGAATGTACGCTGAACGGGCGGAGGCTGGATCTGACGCCTACGGAATTTGAAATTCTGAAGATTCTCTGCCAGAGGAAGGGCCGGGTTGTCAGATCGGAGGAGCTGTTTCATGAAATCTGGAAAGACGAGTATTATCAGAAATCCAACAATACCATAACGGTTCATATCCGGCATCTGCGGGAAAAGCTGGGGGATACGGCGGAACGTCCGAAATATATCCATACGGTATGGGGAGTGGGGTATAAGATTGAGAATTGAATGGCTGCGTTCCGGCTACGAAAAACTGCAGAGGAAAATTTTCTTCCAGATTGTCCTTATGATTCCGGGCGCCTGGCTTCTGTTTTTTGCGGTTTATAGTCTGCTGGCCGGGAAGATCGCGAATACCTGTGTCACACTGATTCAATGGGTTCTTTTTGTGGATGCTGAGAGTGCGCTTCAGATTTATCAGTATTATATCCGCAATCATATGGAACTGTTTATCCAGATTTTTCTTGTGTTGTCGATTCTTCTGTTCTTTTATCTCTCGCTCCACTGGTTTGTCCGCTATTTCCGGCAGATCGACCGGGGGCTGGATGCGTTGCTCCAGGAGAAGGAGATCGAGCTTTCTCCGGAGATGGAGACTATGGAGCGCAAAATGAATCAGGTCCGTCATACGCTGGAGAAGCGTCAGATGGAAGCAAAGCTGGCGGAGAAGCGGAAGGATGAACTGGTGATGTACCTCGCGCATGACATCCGTACGCCCCTCACTTCCGTGATCGGATATCTGAATCTTCTGCACGAGGCCTGGGACATGCCTGAGGAGCAGAAGGAAAAGTATGTGGAGATCACGCTGGAAAAAGCGTACCGGCTGGAGATGCTGGTAAATGAATTTTTTGAGATCACCAGATACAATATGCAGCAGTCTTCTCTGGAAAATGAGGAGATTGATCTCTCCTATATGATGATGCAGATGGCGGACGAATTCTATCCCATTCTGTCTGAAAACGGGAACCGCATAGAACTTCAGATACCGGAGGAACTCCGGCTCAGAGGGGATGCGGCGAAGCTGGCGAGAGTCTTTCAGAATATCCTGAAAAACGCGGCTTCCTACAGTTCGCCAAAGACCGTGATCACCGTACGGGCGGAGCAATCGGAGGACCGAATACGGATTTTTTTTGAAAACAGCGGAAAGACCATCCCGGAGCAGAAACTCTCGGCCATCTTTGACCGCTTCTACCGTTTGGACGATTCCCGCGCCACGAAGACAGGAGGGGCCGGGCTGGGCCTGGCAATCGCGAAAGAGATTGTAAAGCTCCACGGAGGCAGCATATCCGCGGACAGCAGGGACGGAAAAACGGTGTTTACGGTCGAGCTTCCCGCAGCCGGATGATTTCCGGACTGCTTTTGACAACTATCAGAAAACGGAATATTGGACCGCATAACGGCGTTTCCTGCGTTCGTATGAGAGAACGGGAGCGCCGTTTTTTTGCGCCGCAGAGAAAAACCTTGATTCAGGCAGGGATTCTCTGCTGTTTATGGGAAAAATAACCAGTGGCAACTTAAAGTTGCGGAATTGTCCGCGCTGAATGATAGACATTTCATATCATGATGTTATGATGGACGGGAACAGGGAGGGAAAATATGACATTCGGAGAAAAGCTGTATCAGTTGTGAAAGTCACAGGGACTTTCACAGGAAGCATTGGCGGAAAAATTAAACACGAGCAGACAGGCAGTAAGCAAATGGGAAAATAACAATGGTTATCCCGAAACGGAAAAAATAATTCTGATCGGTAAAATATTTCAGGTAAAATTAGACGACCTGTTACTCGACGACCGGGCGATCGGTTCAGATCATGAAATAGAATTACAGGAAGAATTTTTTCCTTTCATTCCCTGCTGTTTTCCAGGGATATTTACGAAATGATTCATTTTGGACAGAATGGAGAGCTTTCTACGGCGGGAACGATGTTAGTTACATTTATGGCAGCTTCTACAGCGGCAATTTTGATGATCGCGGCATGGTTGATCAACTATATGACACTTTTATTTTAGAAAAAAGAAACCGGGAATTTGCGGTTTACTTATTATCGGGCATGAAGAAAAAGCAGGTTGCCGCCCTTTACAGAAAAGAAAATCTCTGTCCTGGAACAGGCGCTCTTTTTGCCGGATTGCTTTTCATCCGTCTTATGAACATAGACAGGCAAAATGAAACCGTAAACGAGAAAAGAAACGCTGTATGGAAGTGGTTATTCTATTTCTCCACAGGAAATGTATTGTTTTTATATGTTCTCGTTTTTACCGGCAGGATGACAAAGTGGGCGGTAGTATATCCATTAGATATTATTTTAATCAGTGATAACACGGAAAACGATTTTGCCCGGGAAGAAGCTCTCATCAAAGAAACACAGATCCATGAAAATGCAGTTCCACGGGCGATGCTGAAATACTGTGTCTAACAAAATGGAACAAGCGAAATGGTTGATTACCTGTATCGGAATTTAAGGTTGTTTTTCAACAAGGACAGCGATCCGGCTATGGCAGAGGGAAGAAAAGCTGCTGTCTATTACGATTATGATGTATATCTGTATGAATCAGCCAGAAAAACAGGACTGGTCTTTTTATGCGCAGCGTTTACCGTTCTTTCCGTTCAACAGTTAAGCGATTCCAATAAATACAAATTACGCTGTCAGATTTTGCACAAACTGGGAATGGGAAAGAAAAAATCAGAAATGTAGTGGCAAAACAACTGTTTTTGTACTACTTATGTCCGGTTATCCTTTCGGTTACGATCAGTGAGGCATTTATATTGTGTGCAGGACGGCAGTTTGTGATATACACAGGAATCCATACAGAATGGACTTTCTATTTTGGCATTTCATTTGTTGGTTTCTTTGGGATTTATTTCCTGTATTTTGCGGTAACCTGTTTTCAGTTTCATAAAAACATCGGGTTATAATCCGGAGATGTGAAATTGTTCAGGGAGCCCGCAGAGGAGTTTTCCGGATAAAAGCAGAGAAGTCCTTGCCGAAGAACGCTTTAGAATTTTCCGATTTTGTAATGACCGAACAGTTACTGCGCGGCAGGTCATATCATGCACGGGAGGCAAATACAAGGAAAACGGAGGGAATAAAGGCTTTACACCTTCCGTCACATCCATTATAATAATAGGTAGTAACGAATACCATATCAGAACAGAGCAGTGAAAGGGGTGAGAATATGCCAATTAGTCTTGAGATCGTAGAAAGGTCAATCAATGATTTTTCAAGGGTGCAAAGACGTATGTTAATAGCAAAAAAAGAAAATGCTACGGAAATGTATGCAGATTTGAAAGATGAATACCGCATGTTAAAAGCACTGCTTAACGTGGCAGGCGTTAATCTTACAGAAATTGACTACATCAAAGAGTAACCATTAAAACCGCATAAGTAACCTGCAAATCAGGGTGTAAAGTCTTTATTGAATTATCAAAGGCTTTGCACCTTTTTAATTCTCAGATCATTCTGCCACGAATATGTTGTTCGATATTCATGGTGTGATTGTATTTGTTTTTTGATGAATTATTCGATATCAAATAATTCATCAAATGTGATTTTGAAATGAGGAAACATAACGATCTGAAGTTCCTCTTTGTTTTCCTCAGTGATTGTTTTGTAAAGATATGCGTAAGGGGTATCATCCTCTTTCCAGTCAAACAGATAAATTTCAACCTGTTTTTTGCGCCAGTCAACGATCCAGTATTCAGAGACACCCACTTTACAGTAAATCTGCATTTTTTCTGTTCTGTCATATTCTTCGGTAGAATCAGATAATACTTCCATGACAAAACGGGGAATGCCGGTAAATGATACATTTTTCCTGTCGCGCATGTTACAGATGATGGAGGCATCGGGTATCACTGCTTTATCGTCATTTTCCCGCCATTGGTATTGTACGCTGCCGCCAAAAACACGACATAAGCTGTCTTTGATCTGGTTTCCTGTCTTGATGACAAAATTATGGATGACCATGGAATGCTCAAGATATGTTTTGCTCATGCCTTCCACGGGTAATGTACTCATTGTGTCGCCTCCTGGATGATTGTGTTTCTTAAATTATACTATATATTTGGAGTGATGACAAGGATAGGAATTTAAAGTTTTATCAGTATTTAAAATTTCATTTTTCAGTTCAGGTAGAAAAATCAATTTAATTATTCCCAAATATCAGGAGATATGCTATAATATCAGACTGTATTGAACTCTTTTTGTTGGAGTACAGCAGAAAGGAGTTGATTTTATGGGTAAAGACTTGGAGGGCAAGATATATTATGAAATTAGGCATCGTCGGTCTGCCGAATGTAGGTAAAAGTACACTGTTTAATTCGTTGACAAAGGCGGGGGCGGAATCGGCCAACTATCCGTTCTGTACGATTGATCCGAATGTGGGCGTGGTTGCCGTGCCGGACGAGAGACTGGGGAAGCTGGCGGCGTTATATGATTCTATGAAAGTGACGCCTGCGGTGATTGAATTTGTGGATATTGCCGGACTTGTAAAAGGGGCATCCAAAGGAGAGGGACTCGGAAACCAGTTTCTGGCCAATATCCGTGAGGTGGATGCGATTGTGCATGTGGTGCGCTGTTTCGAGGACGGCAATGTGATTCATGTGGACGGAAGCGTGGATCCGCTCAGGGATATAGAAACCATCAACCTGGAGCTGATTTTTTCGGATATTGAAATTCTGGAGCGCAGAATTGCAAAAACCGCCAAAGGAGCCAGAAACGATAAGGTGCTGGCGAAAGAACTTGCGTTTCTTCAGAAAATGAAGGCGCACCTTGAAGAAGGAAAGACGGCCAAAAGTTTTGCTTCGATCGAGGATGAGGAAGAACAGGCCTGTCTCGATTCCTGCAATCTGCTGACCGCAAAGCCGGTCATCTTTGCCGCGAACGTATCGGAAGACGATCTGGCCGATGACGGAGCGTCCAATTCCTTTGTAAATGCGGTTCGCGAATTTGCCGTGTCGGAGCAAAGCGAAGTGTTCGTGATTTGTGCGCAGATCGAGCAGGAGATCGCGGAGCTTGAGGAGGACGAGAAAAAGATGTTCCTTGAGGATCTCGGAATTACCAGATCCGGTCTGGATAAGCTGATTCAGGCGAGCTACCGCCTTCTGGGCCTTCTGAGCTTTCTGACTGCGGGCGAGAAAGAAACGCGTGCGTGGACGATCAAGGCCGGAACCAAAGCGCCTCAGGCGGCTGGAAAGATTCATTCGGATTTTGAGCGCGGTTTTATCCGTGCGGAGGTCGTCAATTACCAGGATCTTCTCGACTGCGGCTCCATTGCCGCTGCGAAAGCGAAGGGGCTGGTGGGGAGCGAAGGAAAAGAATATGTCATGAAAGACGGAGATGTGGTGGAATTTCTGTTCAATGTGTAAGAGCGGCCCGTGTCGTTTTTTGTCGAAATTTGTCGATAAACTTTAGTTGAAAAATGTCACAAAAAGCAATAGAATATAGAGGTAAGCTGTACCGGGCAGCTTGCTTTTTGGAAAGGGTTTTCATCGATGAACACAGCAATTAACTTTCCGCATCTGGGAATCTACCTGGATCATGTGGGGAAATCCATATCTGTCTTTGGGTTCGAGATTGCCTACTATGGAATCATTATGGGAACCTCGATCCTGCTGGGCTTGTATCTGGCGGAGCGGGAGGCAAAGAGGACCGGACAGAATCCGGAAATTTACACGGACATGGTAATTTATGCGATTATATTTTCCATTCTCTGTGCAAGGATGTATTATGTGATTTTCTCATGGGATAATTACAAAGACAACCTGCTCAGTATTTTGAATCTGAGACAGGGCGGCATTGCGATCTACGGCGCGATTATCGGTGCGGTATCTACGGTGTATGTGTACAGCAGAGTGAAAAAGCTGTCGTTTCTTCAACTGGTGGATACGGCATGTATAGGGCTCGTGGCCGGACAGATTCTGGGACGCTGGGGCAATTTCTTCAACAGAGAAGCGTTCGGCGGCTATACGGACAATCTGTTTGCCATGCAGCTTCCGGTAAGTGCAGTGCGCACCCACGAGATTACGGACGAAATGTGGGCGCATGTACAGATGATCGGCGGAGAACAGTTCATACAGGTGCACCCTACGTTCCTATATGAATGTCTGTGGAACCTTGGGGTCATTTGTTTTCTGTACTGGTATCGCACGAGGAAAAAATTCGAAGGAGAGTTGTTCCTGACCTATCTGCTGGGATACGGACTGGGACGGATCTGGATCGAAGGCCTTCGGACCGACCAGCTGAAGATCGGGCATACAGGTATTCCGGTATCCCAGGTGCTGGCAGGTGTGCTGATTCTTTTTTCCCTTTTCATGATTTATCTGGGTAGAAAAAACAATATGAGCAGTGAGGATCATGAACGGACAGATGAACATCAAACGGGCGATTGAGGCACAACGAAAAAGACTGGATCGTATGGCGGGGCAGACAAGAGATCTAAGCATGCTTTTGGATGAAGCAAGGAAAATGGACTGGCTGATCGAGCTGTATGAGAATAGGAGAACAAAAGAATGCATTGTAAAAGATGCATAGCGACAATTTTATGAAAAAACAGAGCGGCGGCACTGCAAAACGGTGCCGCCGCTCTGTTTTTCTTATACCTGTGGGCTCCGGAAGAAGCGTCGCCGGCGCCTTGGGGCGGGGCTTCCCGAATGATCTGTCCGCGCCGGGCTGAGAAGCGCTATGTGTGAACGGTAACCCAACGGGGAAATTCTGAAGAAATGCTTAACAAACGGTATTGCTTTTTTTTGTATTTCAGAGTATGATAGACGTATAAGTGGTGGAAAGTGGTGTTTTGTGGTTCTGAAATGATGAAAAGTGGAGGAATCGTACGAGAGCGGGTGCATATCGATGTTCATGGGCGAGTACAGACATACGGTAGATCCCAAGGGCAGGCTGATCATTCCCTCCCGATTCCGCGAGCTGTTGGGCGCGGAATTTGTTGTTACAAGAGGACTGGATGGCTGTCTGTTTGTGTACCCGATGGACAGTTGGGAGTCTTATGTGGCAGAACTGAAAAAACTTCCGCTGACCGACAAAAACGCCAGACTTTTCACGCGCTTTATCATAGCGGGTGCCACGACCTGTGAACTGGACAGGCAGGGAAGGATTCTTCTTCCGGTCACTCTCCGGGAGTTTGCCGGTATTGACAAGGATGTGCTTCTTGCCGGAATGCTGGATCATATTGAAATATGGAATGAGGAACGCTGGAAGGAGAATGCCGATTTCAGCGATATGGACGCCATTGCCGGCCATTTGAATTACGTGAGCGGCAGAGAGTAAGGACAATGGAAAAGGGCAGGCGCTGTCCTGAAACTCATTGGGAGGATTTATGGAATTCAGACATTATTCGGTCCTGTTGAAGGAAACGGTCGAACAGTTGGCCGTTCGTCCGGACGGCATCTATGTGGATGGGACGCTGGGCGGGGGCGGACATGCCTTTGAGGTGTGCAGACGACTGTCGGAGAAAGGGCATCTCTATGGATTTGATCAGGATGCGGCAGCCATAGAAGCGGCCGGAAACCGTCTTCTTGCCTACGGAAGCCGCGTGACGTTGATCAGAAGCAATTACAGCAGGATGAGAGAAGAACTGAAGGCGCGGGGAGTCTGCCGCGCGGACGGGATCCTTCTGGATCTGGGCGTCTCCTCCTACCAGTTGGACGAGGCAGAAAGAGGCTTTACCTACAGAGAAGACGCGCCGCTTGATATGCGGATGGATCAGAGACAGGAAAAAACCGCGGCGGATATTGTAAACGGCTACAGCGAACAGGAGCTGTATCGTGTTCTGCGGGATTTCGGGGAGGAGAGATTTGCGAAGAACATCGCAAAGCACATTGTAAACACAAGAGAGAAGAGGCCGATCAGGACGACTGGGGAACTGGTGGAGATCATCAAGGCGGCGATACCGCTGAAAATCCGGATGCAGAAAGGCCATCCGGCGAAACAGACCTTCCAGGCGATCCGGATTGAGCTGAATCAGGAATTGGATGTACTGAAGGATTCACTGGACGATATGATTGATCTGCTGAATCCGGGGGGGAGAATCTGTATTATTACCTTCCATTCCCTGGAGGATCGGATCGTCAAAAATACATTTCGGAGAAATGAAAACCCGTGCACATGTCCCAGCCATTTTCCGGTATGCGTGTGCGGAAAGATTTCAAAGGGGAGAGTTGTGACGAGAAAGCCGATGGTTCCAACAGACAGAGAGCTGGAAGAGAACAGCCGTTCAAAGAGCGCGAAACTCCGCGTCTTCGAGCGAACATGAGGGCATCATTGAGGGGAGTTGGTGATATGGCCACGGTCAAAAGAAGAAAACATGGATATATAGAGGGAAATACCGTCCGGAAGATTCAGCCTTTGGAACGTCCCGCAGGGCGGCAGGAACAAAGGCCTCATCCGGGGAGAAAAAAGAGTCAGAAGGAACGCATACAGTATGTCAATATTTTCTATACCGTATTTCTGGTGGCTGCGGCGGTTATGGTGCTGTGGTCCTGCGTAAATTATCTGCAGCTTCAGGCGGAGACCACGAGCAGAGTAAAACACATTGCGGAACTGGAGACGGAACTTGAAAACAAGAGGAAGGAAAACGACGACAATTATACAAGGATCATGACCTCGGTGAATCTGGACTATGTCAGGGAAGTTGCGATCAATGAGCTGGGTATGGTGTATGCCAATGAGGAACAGGTCATTCTTTATGACGGAGGAACGAAAGATTATGTAAGGCAGAATGCGGAGATTCCGGATGAAGAGGTTCCCCTGATCGACCGCATTCTCGGAAGATGACGGGAAGAGGTTATCGTATAAAAAGCTGGAAAAAATGGTCAGGAGTATAATGTGAGAGAAGACAGAAGGAGAAGAAGGAGATCCGGGAGGAGACGGATCACGCTCAAGATGAAACGGAAACTGGCGTTGCTGTTCTGCACCATTGTTCTGATTCTGATCGGGATCTTCGGCTGGCTGGTGTACATTATCAGAGTCAGCGGAGAACAGTATACGAGAAAAGTACTTGCACAGCAGGATACCGGCAGTATCCTGCTTCCTTATAAGCGGGGAGATATCTATGACCGGAACGGGACCATCCTTGCTACCAGTGAAAAGGTGTATAATCTGATTCTGGATCCGGCCGTTCTGCTGGAAAACCAGAGTGACCAGCCGGAGAAAGACTGCGTGGAGCCGACGCTTCAGGCGCTGGTCACTTATTTTGGGCTGGAGCGGTCAGAGTTGAACACGATTCTGTCGGAGAAGAAAAGCAGGCATTATGTGCCGCTGGCGAAACAGCTTACTAAGGATGAAGTATCCGAATTTGAAAAGAAAATGGGGGAAGAAAAAAGCAGAATCGCCGGCGTATGGCTGGAAGACGCGTATATCCGCCGTTATCCTTACCAGTCTCTGGCCTGCAATGTGATCGGTTATACCGTGGCCGGGAATGTGGGGCAGTACGGAATCGAACAGGAATATTCTGAAGTACTGAACGGGGAAAACGGCAGAAGCTACAATTATCTGAACGAAGATCTGGAGCGGGAAAAGACGGTTCGGGCGGCGACGGACGGCAATAATATTATGTCAACCATAGACGCCACGCTTCAGGGGATTGTGGAGAAGGCGATTGACGACTTTCAGGAAAAATACCGGGACGCTTTTCGGGAAGGGGACGGGAGTTATACGGCTGCGGCGGTTATGATGAATCCCAATAACGGCGAAGTCTATGCCATGGCAAGCAACCGCAGATATGACCTGAACGCACCCTACGACGTCGTTGCCAACGGGTTGTATACGGAAGAGGAAGCGAACGGACTGTCAGAGGAAGAGCGGCTGAACGCCCTGAACGAGCTGTGGCGGAATTTCTGCATCAGCGATACCTACGAGCCGGGTTCGACCGTAAAGCCGATCACAGTGGCGGCCGCGCTGGAGACGGAGACCATTCATGACGGAGATACGTTTCTGTGCGACGGCAAAAAGAATGTGGCGGGGAAGGATATCTGGTGCGCCAAAAAAGTCGGTCACGGCGTGATCGATGTGGAAGGCTCGATCATGTTTTCCTGCAACGACGCGCTGATGCAGATTGCGGAAAAACTGGGAGAAAATAATTTCTCCAGATATCAGAACATGTTCAATTTCGGACTGAGGACCAATATCGATCTGCCCGGCGAGGCCCGCACAGACAGCCTGATTTACTATGCGAAAGAGAATGCGCCCAGTGAAAATCTGATCATGCGCACTACGGATCTGGCGACCAATTCGTTCGGACAGAATTACAATGTGACGATGATTCAGGTGGCGTCGGCCTTTTCCTCCTGTATCAACGGAGGATATTATTACAAGCCGCATGTAGTGAAAAAGATTACGGACAGCAGCGGGGGGACGGTGGAAAACATGGAACCGGTGCTTCTGCGCACGCCCATATCGTCGAAGACATCCGCTCTGCTCCGCAGATATCTGTATAATACCATGTACGGTCCCACGGACGCCAACGGAAACGGCGCTTCCGGAAGAAATGCGAGAATTGCAGGATATTCCATGGGCGGCAAGACAGGTACCGCGGAGATGATTCCGAGGGACAAGACCAATTATCTGGTTTCTTTTATCGGTTTTGCCCCGGCGGATCATCCGGAAGTGGTTCTGTATGTGATTGTGGACCGGCCCAATGCGGAGAAGCAGTATTCCAGCGCATTTGCCCAGGAACTGTGGAAGAACATCATGAAGGAAGCGCTTCCCTATCTGAATATCTATCCTACGGAGGAAGTTCCGGAGGATATGAGAGAAGAGTACGAAGCGGACCAGGCCGCAGCGGCTGCGGCGGCAGAAGAAGAACAGGAGGCGGAAGAGGAAGAAGAACCGATTCCGGAGGGCACGCTGGTAGATCCGCAGACCGGGGAGACGGTTCAGATGCCGGATCCGTCCACGATTGATCAGGAAGATCCGTCGGTCATGGGGGATGTGCCGATCAATGACAATCTGCTGGATGTGAAGCCTGCGGACGCGATGGCGGACGAAGAAGACGACAATCCTACTGAATAACGGGAAAAAATGCCTCATAAGATAAGAAAAAGATTCTTATGAGGTATTTTTGTGCATTGCAGGACATTCCATAAAAAGAAAATTGTCATTGTTTTTACCGCCTGTTTTCTGATGATGACCGTTTTGCTGGGCCGTCTGGTTTATCTGATGGTGTTTGAATCGGAATATTATCAGGAGCTGGCACGGGATCTGCATGAAAGGGAGCGGAGCATCAAGGCGGCCAGAGGGAGAATCATCGACCGGACCGGAACGGTGCTTGCGGATAATAGGACCGTCTGCACCATCTCCGTAATTCACAGCCAGATCAAAGATCCGGAGGCTGTGATCGCGATGCTTTGCCGGGAACTGGAGCTTTCGGAAGAGACGGTGCGCAAAAGGGTGGAAAAGGTCAGTTCCATTGAACGGATCAAATCAAATGTGGATAAGGAAGTGGGGGATGCGATCCGCGCTTATCAGTATGCCGGAGTGAAGGTGGACGAGGATTTTAAACGTTATTATCCTTTTGACGAGCTTGCCTCCAAAGTGCTTGGCTTCACCGGCAGCGACAACCAGGGGATTATCGGTCTGGAGGTTCGGTATGACGAATATCTGGAAGGAATCTCGGGGACCATACTGACGCTGACCGACGCCAGAGGCGTGGAAATTGAGAACGCGAAAGAGGAGCGGGTGGAATCGGTGCCGGGAAACGATCTGGTGGTCAGCCTGGATTACAACATTCAGTCTTACGCACAGCAGGAGGCCCTGAAGGTGATGGAGGCAAAGGAAGCGGATTATGTGTCGATTCTGATTCTCAATCCGCAGAACGGGGAGATCTACGCCTGTGTGAACGTACCGGAGTTCAATCTGAACGATCCGTTCACACTGAACACAGGAGCAGGTACGGAAGGAATGACGGAGCAGCAGAAGCAGGACGCGCTGAATCAGATGTGGAGAAACCAGTGCGTCAACGACACTTACGAACCGGGCTCGACCTTTAAGGTGTTCACTTCATCCGCGGCCTTGATGTCCGGTACTTCTTCCCTGAACGACCAGTTTTCCTGCCCGGGGTTCAAGATCGTGGAGGACCGAAGGATCCGCTGCCATAAAGCGGGAGGGCACGGGGGGCAGGATTTTACGCATGCGATTATGAATTCCTGTAATCCGGCCCTGATGACAATGGGCCTCCGTATGGGACCGGAGATGTTTTACCAGTATTTTACCGGATATCATCTGCTGGAAAAGACCGGGATTGACATTCCCGGAGAAGCCGGAACGATCATGCATGAACTGGAGAATATCGGCGAAGTGGAACTGGCGACGATGACGTTTGGACAGTCCTTTCAGATCACTCCGGTGCAGCTTGCGACGATGGTAAGTTCCGTAGTCAACGGCGGGCGGCGCATTATGCCGCATTTTGGCGTAGCTGTTCAGGACAGAGACGGAAAAGTATTAAGAGAATTTTCTTACAGGACAGAAGAAGGCGTGGTAAGCGAAGAGGTGTCTGCGCAGATGAGGGGAATCCTCGAGAAGGTGGTGTCGGAAGGGGGCGGAAATAAAGCGTATATTGAAGGGTACCGGATCGGAGGCAAGACGGCGACCTCGCAGACGCTTCCGAGAAGCGCGCATAAATATATTTCTTCCTTTGTCGGTTTCGCGCCGGCGGATGACCCGCAGGTGCTTGCGCTCTGCATTGTCCACGATCCTCAGGGAATTTATTACGGGGGCACGGTCTGTGCGCCTGTCGTGAAAAACATTTTTGAAAATATACTGCCCTATCTGGGAATTGAAAAAGACGTCTCCGCCGTTCAGCCGGAAGAGACCGAAGAATAACCGGGCGTCCGTCAGCCTGCCGACATATTTCATCCGGACGCCCGTGTGCATAAAAAGGATGGGAGAATACACAGATTCTGCCATCCTTTTGCCGATCGGGAATTGTTTTTTAAATCAGGAATTGTTTCTTAAAAGCTCCATAATTTCCTCGGGAGTTTTTCCGGATTCTTCTATTAACTTCAACAGTTTTTCTTTGTTTTCCTTTTCTGCTTTTTGCCGCGCTGCTTTTTCTTCCTTGAGCTGTTCTTTATATGCGGTCTTGAGCTCTTCCTTTGCGGCTTTCAGGTCCGCCTCCAGTCTGAGCACTTTCTCGTAAATCTTCGCCGCTTTTCCGGTATAAGTGATTTGCTTTCTTACGCCTCTTGCCATTCGCCAGGGTCCTCCTTTTTGCTGATAATAAAAGAGTATCATCATTTATAAAATTTGTAAATATAATTATAAACAAAAACCGTGAAAAAAGAAGCGTCAGTTCAAAGATTATCCGCACTGTTGCAAAAAAAGAGTACAAAAAAAGCAGGTAAGGGGAATCGAACCCCCCTCTCCAGCTTGGGAAGCTGGCATTCTACCGATGAACTATACCTGCGAACAGTGTTATTATATACCAGCCTTATGGAAAAATCAAGATAAATTTTTGGAAGATCCGCGGCCGTCCCTTTGTCGCCTGCGGATTGACACCGGACGTTCCGGAAGCGGTATACTGTATGCGTAACAAAGAGGCGGCGCATGCAAAGAGAAAAGGAGAGGAAATGATGAATATGACTGACAGAGAGGCGCAGGAGTGCATTACGGATTTTCATGAGGAAGGTTATGAGTTTTTAAGCAATTTTTACGAGGCCGGCGTGACTTACGGAGGGCTGACCTACCGAAACAACGAGGCCGCCTTTCAGGCGCAGAAGTGCATGTCGGAGGAAGAGAAGCTGCCGTTCACCGCGGCGGCGCCGGCGAAGAGCAAGCGGCTGGGAAGGCGGGTCCGGCTCCGTCCCGACTGGGAGCAGGTGAAGTTCGGCATTATGGAAGAGATTGTGCGGGCAAAGTTCACACAGAATCCGAAGCTTGCGGGCCGGCTTCTGGCCACCGGGGATAAGGCTCTCGTGGAGGGTAACCGCTGGGGCGATAAGTGCTGGGGCGTGGACGTCCGCACCGGAGAGGGAGAAAATCATCTGGGGAAAATCCTCATGAAGGTGCGGGAGGAACTGCGGACGCGCGGGGAGAAGGCGGATGAGAATTGAAAAATGATATCGCCGGATGTCTACAGGGGATGAGCATGAATTTTTTTAAGAATAACGGATTTCTCACGCCTGGTTGTCAGAAACGGAAATGTATGATAGACTGATGACAGCGGTTTTTTCGTAGCTGTTAGTTAAAATTTCCGACAGGGTGAAGCAGACGCATTTGAGGAGGAGAAATGATTTGGCCGGCGTCGATTTTCCATACGTGAAAGACCGGTTGTTTTACGAAAACACAGAAGAAAGAGGGGAAGCGACAATGGCACAAATAATCAAGGATCATAAAAAGGTGTTGGAAGAGCTGGCACAACTGATTGTTCTGGAAGAGGAATGCGCGGAGCTGATTTATACAGATCCTGCCGTGGTGAAGGAGAAGAAGGCGAAACTGGAGATTGTCAGAGGCAAGGCAGGAGAAAAATTCCATGTGCTTGTGATCGGCGCGTTCAGTTCAGGCAAAAGCAGTATGATCAATGCACTGATCGGTGAGGAACTGCTGCCGACCGGGTTCCTTCCGGAGACTGCCGTGCTGGGTGAACTTCATTATGGCAAAGAGAAAAGGATTACGATGTATCCCAGAGCGGGGAAGTGGGAGGGAGGAGATGAACCTTTTGATCTGGAGGAGCTGACGTCCGAAGAGATCGAAAAATATATATCCCTCAGTGCGGACGACGCGCTGAATGCGATGGAGGAAGATTCCGAGAACCGCATCGACGCGAAATTTGAGAAAATGGTCATTAGCTGGCCGCTGGAACTGCTGAAAGACGGCGTCGTGCTGATCGACTCGCCGGGGATCAACGATCCCTACAGCAACGATTACATTGTAAACGGATATCTGCCGCAGGCGGATGCGATTATCTATCTGATGGACGCGCAGGCCGCATATCAGAAGACGGATGTCAATCAGCTTACGATCATCAATGAAACTCATGAGCTGAGAAATATTGTGATCGGTTATACATTTTATGATGTTGTGGAACCCAAGTATGCCAAAAAGCCCGGCGCTCTGGAAAAGTACAGAAGGACGTTGATTGCCCATGCGAAAAAACATTCGGATCTGGGAGAGGCTGCCGTACATTTTCTGAGTTCTGTAGATGCGCTCGAGGCAAAGGAGAATAATGACCCGGAAATGCTGCGCCAATCCGGCTATGAGGGGCTGGAAAACTATCTGGGCCGATACCTGGTTGAAGGAAAAGGACGCGATCAGGTGCTCAATATGGCGAAGACGATCGTAAGCCAGGCCCGCATGATGGTCAAGAGTGCGGAGAGCTGTATTCAGGCGGCCAGGCAGGATGTCGCCAAGCTGAAGGAAAATGCGGCACGCGCACGGAAGGATCTGGATAAGATTCGGGACAATTCCCGTCATACCGCCGAGGATTACCGTATGCGGCTGAAGAACTATCTGCCCGAAGCAAGACGTATGACGGAGGATTGTATCTACGGACTGGCGGAGAAAGTGGATCTGGAGGGATTCGAGCCGGAGACACAGCTTCCGGACGGCCCGCGTAAGCTGTGGCCTTTTGGAGAAGGGGGCGCGAGAAAGCGGTCGGAGGCGATTCAAAAGGAATGCCAGCAGGAACTGGAACGCAGACTGAACCTCCGGTATCGGGAATGGTCGAATCAGACCCTGGCTCCGTATCTCAAGAAGGCGGTAGAGGAGAGCACGCGTGCGATCCGCCCTGATCTGGAGCAGATCGCACGAGAACTGAATGAAGTTGTCAGTATGGTTGCCGGCGGAATCCATTCGGATAACGGCGACGCCAGCAATATTGCACTTGGTCTTGCCTACGCAATCGCTACCGGCGACTGGTTTACCGGCAGTATGTCCGCCATCTACGGCAAGGGCGCGATGGTGCGCGGTATCGCTTTCCAGGCGGCGGCCGGAGCTGCGGTAGGCATCGCCTGTCTGGTGATCGGCGTCCCGATCACGCTTCCGATCGTGGCTGTTGCGGCCATCGGGGGCAGTATTTTGTCAATCCTGACTGACAATAACAAGAAAAAGGTAGAGAAGATTAAGGTCAAAGCTGTGGAAGCGCTGAGAAAATCCTATAAAGAGGAAGAGGCGCGGAGTTCGCTCAGGAAGAAAGTAGACGAAATAATGGCAAATACGGAGTCGTACATTGAGAGTGCCTGCAGCGATATGGAAAATGCGCTGGCCGCGGATATCCGGGAGACGGAAAACAGCATTCAGCAGATGATTGACATAAATGAAACAGATCAGGAGGAAAAGCAGAGCCGGATGGCGGTGTGCAGCGAAGCCGTGGAGCGGTTAGAAGAGCCGCAGCGGGAAGCGGTGCGGCTGTGCGGAACATACGGCATCGCGTCGGAAGAAGTAGAGACGACAGGAAGAAAGATAGTTTGAGAATGGATTTTGAAGTGAGGAAAGAGAGACGGGACGGAGACAGGGTAAAAATAGTCGTTACGGGCAGTTACGGTTCCGGGAAAAAGGCATTGCTGGAAAATCTGCTGAGACGGGATGCGGTAAAGCTGCCGTACTTGTTGATGGATACTCCGTTACGGATTGTAAACGGCGCATATACCGGCAGATTCTGTCTGGAAGGCGGGACTGCGGACGGACCGGTGCAGGAAGAATTGTCGGAGGAGGAGTATCGGGAAAAATATTTGTCGGGTAATTATCCGGACATGGCGGCGGGTTCACAGAACAGGAGTATGCCTGTCTGGCGCCGGGTAACGGTTCGCTGTTCCCTGAGAAATCCGGCTTATGAATTTACAGAACTGCCTTCCGGGGAGACGACAGAATATTGGGATGTTCTCACGGAAGCGGGGGCAGTTGTATATTGCGTGGATATACGCCGTCCTTTGACAAAAGACGATATGGATTTTTTAAAAACCTACCATTCTTATTTCTCAGGCGAAAAATTACAGAACGTCTTTTTGGCATTTACGCACTGGAACGTCATAAGACCGGAAGCGCAGGAGTCATGTAAAGAACATGTCCGGGAAAGGCTGAAACGTTTTTTCCTCAATCAGGACGGAAGCTTTGACGAGTCACTGTATCAAACGCGTGTGGCTTTTGTCGACAGCTGCAAATACAGATGCGATGATCAGGGCGGGCGGACCGCGGGACAGGAGTTTGCCGGCATTCCGGAACTGGAGAAAATGCTTTACGAATTTCTGGACAAAATCCTCGCCGACGATTTTCAGCAGCCGGTTCAGCGGTACATTCACCGGCTGTCTGCGGTCATCGACGGGCTGCCGAATCAGAAAAGGAAAGCTGCGTTCGGCGCCCGGCTGCGGTCGATTCAGCAAAGGCTGAGTGATCCGGAGCTGAAGCTGGCCATTATCGGCAATTTCAGCTCCGGCAAGAGTACTTTCCTGAACACGGTATTTGGCAGAAAGCTTCTGGCAGTCAGCGATCTGCCGACGACGGCGATTCCGACTTACATCCGCTGGAGGAAAGAGGAGGAGGACGGAAACGGGGATCCCTCCATTGTGATCGAGACTCCCGAGAAATATCGTTTTGTCCTTGCCGGACATGAGCAGGCGGAGTTTGAACGGGCGACAGGCAGGAAACTTCCGCAGGAGATCGGAGAACAGATCGATTATCTTACGACGACCAACGCATTGGCGGACCGGATTAAGAAGATTGAGATCATCTTTCCGATCCGGGAGGAGTATCGGGGATTCTGCCTGATTGATACGCCGGGTGTAAATCCGGGGGATACGGCGTCGAAAAAACACATCCTGCAGACGCAGTCGGTTCTGAGAGAAGAAGCGGACGCGGCGATCCTCCTCTATCCCGCGAAAGACGCCATGTCGAAGGATATGGAACGCTTTATGGAGGAGAACGCTCCCCATCTGATGAACGATGCCATTATACTGCTTACAAAGATGGATATTATTCCGACCAGACGGGAGAGAGAGAAAGTGCTCTCGAGGACCAGAAAGCTGGTGGCGCAGCGCTTCGGACAGCAGGAGCCGCTCGTCTGCGGGATCTCCGCCGGAGAAGCGCTGGAATACGTCTGCGGTGATTCGGCGGCGGAGCAGTCAAAAGAATGGTACGACGGATTTACCAGAGATATGGAGAGCGTCTTTCATTCCCTGTCGGCCCGGCGCAGCGTGCTGGTCGAGAAGCAGATTGCGAGACTTCTGGAGGAGCTGGCAGGTTCCTTAAAAGAACAGGTTTCGACGGATACACACAGACTGCTGGAGGAAGAAGAGATTCTCCGCAAATATTCGCTTGAAAGCCTGCGTAAAGCGTTTGTACAACTGGCGGACTATTTCGGGGATGCGGTTGACAGGGAGTACAGGCGCTGTCTGAAGGAAACAGAACAGCTCATTATTGCCTATGCGGGTGAGGGTGAACGGGAGATCATGCGCGGTATCGAATCGCAGACCTCCATCCTCAGGTTAAACGCATACACGAAAAACGAATGTCCCAAAATCATGCGTCAGGTAGCCCGGGAGATCGCGGACGGAATCGACAGCAGGATCAACAGCAGGTTTCAGATGCTGGCGGAAAGCTATGTACGGGAAGCGGACCGTTATTTGACCGAATTTCAGAAAAAAATCGGCGAGATTACGGTGGATGCAGAACTTCTTTCTCAAAAAACATCCTTTGAAAATATTGAGGTTCCTGTTTTTAATCTGCTTTCAAACGAAGACTTGTCAGAGAATTCGGCGCTGTTCTTGCTGGGAATGCTGATTTCCATGGCTACGTGGGGAGGCATTACTGCCACTTCCGTTTTGCTGTCGATGAAACAAAAGACGGCGCAGCAGAAGCTGCACGAAGCGATGGCGGATTTTACGGCAAAACTGAGAAAAGAGTGTGCCGGGAAGCTGGGAGAAATCCGGACGGATCTCGGGAAGTGGGCTCAGGAACTGCTCGGCAGTTACGAAAACCGGTACAGAGATTATTTCGCCGCTGCCGAGCAAAAGCAGAAGGAGCGGGCGCAGGCAGTCAGACAGGAAATACAGGCGAATCTCTCCTGTCTGCGGGAGCTGGAACAGACGGAGGGCGTGTTGTGAAATATTGATAAATTTTTATCATGAAATCTTCCGGATAACAATCATTTTATAACAGGAAAAGCGGGTGTAAAAACCCGCTTTTTGTATAATATTACCAAAAATGGCGGGCAATTCTGTACAAATTGCACATTGTGCAAAACCACTCAAAATGTTAGAATTGTAGGCGTATACATGTGCGGTTTGTACAATCAACAAAACAAGGAGGAAAAACGAATGCTGGATCAGTCTTATTATCGTAAGACAGATGAGATTATTGAGCATTACGGCCGCAAGGCAGGCTCATTAATCCCAATCATGCAGGACATTCAGGCGGAGTATCGTTATCTGCCGGGAGAGCTGCTGACCTATGTGGCAAAGGAGATCGGAATCAAGGAGGCGAAAGCGTACAGTGTGGCCACCTTCTATGAGAACTTCTCCTTTGAGGCAAAGGGCAAATATGTGATCAAGGTATGTGACGGCACGGCCTGTCATGTCCGGAAATCCACACCGGTGCTGGAAGCACTCTGGAAGGAACTGGGACTCAGCAAGAAAAAACATACGACAGATGATATGATGTTTACGGTAGAAACAGTATCATGTCTGGGCGCATGCGGTCTTGCTCCGACGATGATGGTGAACGAAGATGTATATCCTTCCATGACACCGGAAAAGGCACTTGCAGTTATTGAAGAATTGAGAGGTAAGGGCTGATGATTAAGAACAAAGAAGAATTGTTACAGGTGCGTGAGTCAGCCAGAGAACAGGTCGCGGCATATGACTGCAGGATACTTGTCTGTTCCGGTACCGGCTGTATTGCAACAGGATCCACGAAGATTTACGAAGAATTTCTGACCCTGACCAAGGATGCTCCGGGCGTTGTGCTTGATTTCGCTCCCCACGACGAGGGAGAGCATGAGCATGTGGGCGTGAAGAAGACCGGATGCCAGGGCTTCTGCGAACTTGGACCGCTCGTTCGTATCCAGAAGGGCGACGAAGTCATTCAGTATGTAAAAGTTCAGATCGAAGACTGCAAGGAGATCTTTGAATCTACCGTTCTGAAAAACGAAGTGGTGGACCGTCTCCTTTATTCAAAGAAAGACGTTCATTACAAGCATCCGGAAGATATTCCGTTTATGGCGAAGCAGACGAGAATCGTTCTGGAGAACTGCGGACGCGTGGACGCGGAGTCCCTGGACGAGTATATCGCGGCCGGCGGTTTCGAGGCTCTGACAAAGGCCATGTTCGACATGAGCAGAGAGGAGATCATCGACGAAGTGGACCGCTCCGGACTGCGCGGACGCGGCGGCGGCGGCTTCCCCTGCGGAAGAAAGTGGAAACAGGTTGCAAGACAGAAAGAGAAGATCCGCTATGTGGTCTGCAACGGCGACGAGGGCGACCCGGGAGCGTTCATGGACGGTTCCGTTATGGAAGGCGATCCGTTCAAGCTGATTGAAGGTATGATGATCGCGGCGTATGCGGTGGAATCAACCGACGGTTATATCTATGTGCGTGCCGAGTACCCGATGTCCGTGAAGAGACTCCGCCATGCGATTGCACAGTTAGAGGAAAGAGGACTTTTAGGCGATAATATCCTTGGTACAGATTTTTCCTTCCATTTACATATTAACAGAGGCGCGGGCGCGTTTGTCTGCGGCGAGGGTTCCGCTCTGACCGCTTCCATCGAGGGCAACAGAGGTATGCCGCGTGTGAAGCCGCCCCGTACCGTAGAGAAAGGTCTCTGGGAGAAACCGACGGTTCTGAACAACGTGGAGACCTACGCGAACGTTCCCAAGATCATTCTTCAGGGCGCGGACTGGTATCGGACGATCGGTACCGAGGGCAGCCCGGGAACGAAGACCTTCTCCCTGACCGGTTCCATCGAGAATACCGGTCTGATCGAAGTGCCGATGGGAAGCACGCTGCGGGAGATCATCTTCGATATCGGCGGCGGACTGAAGAACGGCGCCGAGTTCAAGGCAGTGCAGATCGGCGGACCGTCCGGCGGATGTCTGACGGAGAAGCATCTTGACGAGCCTCTTGATTTCGATTCCGTGAAGAAGTTCAACGCGATCGTCGGTTCCGGCGGTATGGTCGTTATGGACACCAACACCTGTATGGTAGAGGTGGCGCGTTTCTTCATGAGCTTTACGCAGAGAGAGTCCTGCGGCAAATGCGTGCCGTGCCGTGAAGGTACGAAGAGAATGCTGGAGATCCTCGAGAAGATCGTAGCGGGCGAAGGCGAGATGGAAGATCTGGATCGTCTGGAAGAGCTGGCGAACATGATCCGCAGCATGGCGCTGTGCGGTCTTGGCAAGAGTGCGCCGCTTCCGGTCATCAGTACGCTGAAAACCTTCAGGGATGAATATGTAGAGCATATCGTGGACAAGAGATGTCCGGCGAAAGTCTGTCAGGCGATGCGCCGTTTTGCCATCAATCCCGAGTACTGCAAGGGCTGCGGCAAATGTGCGAAGAACTGTCCGGTGGGCGCGATTACCGGCGTCCGCAAGGAATGCTATCATATCAACCCGAAGCTTTGTATCAAGTGCGGTGCATGTAAAGACAACTGCGCATTTGATGCGGTCTATATCGAGGAATAGGGAGGACAGATATGGGAACAATTACAATAGATGGTAGAAAAGTAGAATTTACCGATGAGAAGAATGTCCTGTCTATTATCCGTAAAGCCGGCATCGACATTCCGACTCTTTGCTATCACTCGGAACTCTCCACTTTCGGCGCCTGCCGTCTGTGTACGGTAGAGGACAACAGAGGAAGGATGTTCGCATCCTGCTCCGAGGAACCCCGCGACGGTATGGAGATCTATACCAACACCGGAAAACTGAAAAAATACCGCAAGATGATTATCGAACTGCTTCTGGCAGCTCACTGCAGAGACTGTACGACCTGCGTGAAGAGCGGGGACTGCGATCTGCAGGCGCTGGCGCTGCGCTTCGGCGTGACGGAAGTGCGTTTCAAGAACTATCGGGAAGAGAAGCCGCTGGATCTCAGCTCGCCTTCCATCGTTCGTGATCCGAATAAATGTATTCTCTGCGGCAACTGCGTGCGTGTCTGCAGCGAGCTGCAGGGCGTGGGCGCGCTCGGATTCGCTCACCGCGGTTCCGACGCCATGGTAATGCCGGCATTTGACCGCGAGATCGCGACGACCGAGTGCGTGAACTGCGGACAGTGCCGCGTCTTCTGTCCGACCGGTGCGATCAGCATCAAGGACGACAAGGAAGCCGTATGGGATGCGCTGGCAGATCCGAATGTGCGCGTGGTAGCGCAGATCGCTCCGTCCGTCCGCGTGGCGGTAGGCGACGCTTTTGGCCTTCCCAAGGGAAAGAGCACCATGGGCAAGATCGTCAGCGTGCTTCACAGAATGGGCTTCGACGAGGTTTACGATACGAACTTCAGTGCAGACCTTACGATCATGGAAGAGTCCGCAGAGTTCCTTGACCGCGTGAAGAACGGCGGCAAGCTTCCGCTGCTCACCTCCTGCTGTCCGGCATGGGTGAAATTTGTGGGCGATCAGTTCGAGGAGTTCAAGGACAATGTATCGACCTGCCGTTCCCCGCAGGGAATGCTCTCCGCAGTGGTGAAGGAATACTTCCGTGATCCGGCCAACGGCGGCGACAAGAAGACCGTGATGGTATCCTTCATGCCGTGTACCGCCAAGAAGATGGAGGCGAGACGCGCCAACAGCCGCACCGAGGGTGAGCAGGATACGGATTTCGTTATTACGACGACCGAGCTCGTGCAGATGATCAAGACGACCGGCATCGACTTTGCGGATCTGGAATCCGAGGCTTCCGATATTCCGTTCGGTCTGGGTTCCGGCGGCGGCGTGATCTTCGGCGTGACCGGCGGCGTGACCGAGGCAGTCATTCGCAGGCTGACGGAGGGACATGACAAGGCGACTCTGGACCGCATCGCGGAGTGCGGCGTCCGCCAGACCGGCGAAGATGATTTCATCCGTGAATTTACGATTCCTTATGGCGGAATGGATGTGAAGATCTGTGTCGTCAGCGGACTTGCCAATGCAAAGACCGTTATGGAGCAGGTGAGGAGCGGTGAGAAAGAGTATCATCTCATCGAGGTGATGGCATGCCGCCGCGGATGCGTTATGGGAGGCGGACAGCCGCGTCTGAAGGGCCTGAAGGCGAAGAACGCAAGAACGACGGGCATCTACAATGCGGACAATATCTCCGTCATCAAGAAGTGTGACGAGAACCCGACCATTATCTCCCTGTACGAAGGTTTCCTCAAGGGCAAAGAGCACAAGCTGCTGCACAATGAGGAGTTCTGTTCTCATTAAGGGCGGATGTAAAATACAGAATAAAAAGGCGGAGCACATGCGGCTCCGTCTTTTTCAGTGGCAGTATTTCCAATCTCATTGTGAATTTCCTGTGAAAAAGAAGAAAATCTGCGCGGGTCGTGTTAGAATAGAGTGACGATGCACAGAAGGGAGGTGCCGGAATGTTCCGGGAAGAGAAAAAACCACTGCAGATCAGACATTCGATCCGCAGAAAAATGACGGCGTTGTTCTCGGTGGTGCTTCTGGCGGCGCTCGCCGCCTGCTGGCTTGCCAACAACTTTTTTCTGGAGCAGTATTATGTCCGCAATAAGGAGAAGATACTGAAGGCGGCGTATGGCAGACTGGATGAGGCTTCGGGGACGGGGACGCTGGAGGAAACGGCGTTTATAGAAGAACTGGGCGTGATCTGCGAGACGAACAACATCAGCCTGTTCGTTATGGAGAACAGCGGGCAGGTAAAGATTTATACGATGAAAGATTACAAGCTGATGCGGAACCGCCTTTACATGTATCTGTTCGGACAGTTCCCGCCGGGAGAGAAGGGGGAGATTCTGGAGGAGAAGGACACTTATGCGATTCGGATGAATGCGGATTCCTATTCCAGAGTCGAATACCTGGAGATGACGGGTTCCCTGAAAAACGGGGAATTTTTTCTGATGCGGGCGGCGCTGGAGCCGATTCGGGAGAGCGTGCAGCTTGCCAACCGCTTTCTTCTGTATGTGGGGCTGAGCGTGCTGGTGATCGGCGGCCTGATCATCCAGATGGTGTCCAGGAGGCTTTCGGAGCCGCTTCTGGAGCTTGCGAGGCTCTCGCAGCGGATGAGCGCGCTGGATTTCGACGTCAAATTTTCCGGCGAAGAGGACGATGAGATTGCGTTTCTCGGCAACCATATGAACCGCCTCTCGGAGACGCTGGAGAAGACCATATCCGAGTTGAAGACGGCCAATAATGAACTGCAGAAGGACATCGAGCAGAAGACGAAAAACGAGGAGATGCGCAGGGAATTTCTCTCCAGCGTGTCCCATGAACTGAAGACCCCGATCGCTCTGATCCAGGGATACGCGGAAGGGCTGAAGGAATGTATCAACGACGATCCCGAGAGCCGGAATTTTTACTGCGAGGTGATCATGGACGAGGCGGGGAAGATGAACCGGATGGTGAAGAATCTGCTGACGCTGAACGAACTGGAGTTCGGAAGCGAAGTTGTGACCATGGAACGCTTCGACATCACGCTTATGATCCACAATCTGCTCCAGTCCGTGAAGATTCTCTTTGAACAGAAGCAGGTGCGTCTTGTTTTTGAGCAGACGGAGCCGGTCTTTGTATGGGCCAACGAGTACAAGCTGCAGGAAGTGATGAACAATTATATCAGCAACGCGCTGAACCATGTGGAAGGGGAGAAGGTGATCAAAATCACGGTTCGCAGACAGACGGACCGGGTCCGTGTGGGCGTATTCAACACCGGGAAGCCCATACCGGAGCAGGATCTGGAGCGGATCTGGGACAAATTCTACAAGGTGGACAAAGCCAGAACAAGAGAGTACGGGGGAAGCGGCGTAGGGCTTTCCATCGTCAAGGCGGTTCTCGAGTCCATGCACCGGAATTACGGAGCGGTCAACTACGAAAACGGCGTGGAATTCTGGTTCGATGCGGACGACCGCGCGCAGGCGTGACAAATACAAAAAGGCTGCCGCAGAGTGTATACCGTAAAGCGGATACGGTACGCATTCTGCGGCTTTTTTCACGGCTTCACGGAAACAACTACCTTTTTGGGTAGTGGCTTTTCTGATGGCCGTTTGATAAAATTTAAACAGAAATTTCAAATAAAAAGGGCAGATCAGTCGGAAAGGTAACAGCCATGAAGAACACAAAATTATATCCCTTTGAACGGAACCGCTATTATTCGGGAAAGATGCTTACTTCGTCTGATTTTCAGGCAGAACAGACGTATTTTAATAATAAACGCAGATTTATAAACAGTCTGATGTACGGCAGCGGGGTAGTCTGCGGCTGCGGCGTATTCAGTCTGGACGATCTGTCCGTTCTGATCGAGAGCGGAGTGGCGGTGGACGGCGTAGGACGGGAGATCATTATGGAGTCCTCCGTGGTAAAAAAGCTGTCGGCCATCGAGGGATTTGAGTCTCTGCACTCGAACATGGCGAGTCTCTGTCTGCGCTACCGGGAAGATCCGGTTCATACGGTCTACACGATGAATCCCGGGACCGGAGACGACGGCGGGGAGTATGAGTACAATCGAATCAGCGAAAACTATCAGCTTTTTTTGATGGAGCAGGAGGAAGCGGCGGATGAGTACCGGATGGAGACGGAGTTTCTGGCAGGCGCCGTGCTCTATGAGGATGAGGACTACACCGTCCGGATTGTGATGCCTTCCACTGTCTGCAAAGGAAAGAACGTCCGGCTGGAGGCCGTGGTGGAGAAGCATTCTTCCGTCGGCAGGGTGCTGGCATATCACGGGATTCTGCAGATTCCGGTATTTTTGACGGCGGCGGGAGAGCATGAGGTGGAGATCGAGTTTTCCGACGTCTCTCTTGCGAAGGGGGAGAGCCTGAAGAAAGAATACTGGCTCGCGGCCCAGGATGTAACTATGCTTGACACAACGATACTGCTGAAAAGCGGTACGGCGAGAGTACATATCGACGGCGTCCTGAAGGAAGCGCCGACCGGGTGCTCCATGCGGATCATGATCACGGATTTAAGGCCCCGGGAGCTGGTGAATCAGGAGATCGGGCGCATGAGCCTGGAGATGAAAAGCATGGGGGAGGTCCGCGATTACATACGTCTGGCGGATCTGAGGCTGGTAAGGACGGACAATGCGTATATCATAGAGGAAGTGATCGAAAAAGGGGTCAAGACCTACATCACCGCCCCCGCGCAGGAGGCGCTGCGGGAAGAATATCTGGAATATTTTATCAAGGAACCGGAGATTTTCAAGGAGAACGGCCGGATGTCCGACCGGCTTCCGAGTCACAGTCCGTCGGCTCCCGGGAGCCGGATGCCGGAGGTGGCTACGGGGATTCTGGAAGTGCCTCTGGGAGAGTCGGCAAAGAAAGGCGATATCCGTTATTCCGGAGAGATTATGCACGGCCTCGGCAACGGAAATGTGTATGTGAACATCGGCTATGAGTATATCACCGACGATCCGGCCCTCGGCACAAGCGCCAGGAATACGATTTACGGAAATACGGAGCTCTTTCAGAACGAGAGCTCGATGGCCGTGGAGGCGGAGACCGCGGTCAAGGTGATGAACGACAAAGGAAGCTTCATCGTGGCGGTGCGGCTTCTGGAGAACGTGGAGTATCTGGTCCTGACCTACCGGTGGGTGGCGATCCGCTTTCCGGCAGGCAATGATCTGGGCCTGATGGAGAATTATACGGGCAGGAGCATTTCCACCGATACGCCGACGGTGGTGATGGGCACCAGAGAGAGCCATTACTTCCATGTAAAATACAGCAATATGGAAAGCTGCAGTGTGGCGTATGAGCTGACGGAGCCCGGAAGCGGCGAGATTACTTCGGACGGCGTCTATACGGCTCCGGCAAAAGAAGGAGTATATGAGATCCGGATTTACTGCATTGATATGCCGGTGATCTGTACTTACGCGTATGCGATTGTGAAAAAGAAAGAGGCGTAGGCTGTAAAAAGGAGAATGGCAGAGATGTTCTATCAGTCACAGAAGATGAAACTGGAATGTGTCCGCATCGTGAAGAAGGGCAGGACGAATGACATCTTAATATGCCAGGATCTGAACTGTGCTGCCCGGAACCTGTATACGCTGCTTGTGCTGAAAGAGCATCAGACGGTCAAACAGTATCTGGAGGTGTTCGAGCGGGCGGGCCTGGCGGCGCAGGACTCTTACATAGACAGTTTTTCGGACCAGGGCGCCTTTTGTATGGTCTTTCCCTATCAGCAGGAGCGTCCGCTGAAAGATTTTTATATGGGGGAATCCTACACATTGTCGGAGTGCGAGAATGTGTGCATCAGCGTCATCATGGCGTGCATTACGTCGAACCTTCCCTACCCGATTCTCTATCTGATCCTCGAGCAGGGGCAGCTTCATCTGGCGAAGGATCACACGGTCTGCCTCGGCTATCAGATCGACCTGCAGGAGCTGGATGCAGAGAAGACGGAGCGGGACTGCGCGGTACAGTGCGCTTCGATTCTCCGCGATCTTTTAAAGCCCAGGGCGTCTCAGAAAGCGTTCAGTTACCGGCTGCTGGAAAAAAAGATTTCCCGAAAAAGCTATGGGCAACTGACCGAACTGTACAAGGATATCCGGATCACGGCTGCGCCGGGACAGAAGAGAGGGATACGAAAGAGAATTGCCGGATGGTTCCTGCGCAATCAGGACGGGTTGTTCCGCTTCCTTCTGTATGTGTGCGTGATTCTTGCGGTTCTGGCGCTGCTCTCCCTTCTGTTCCAGTTGATTCTGGGAGACATTCCCTGGCTGCGGCTGTTTTTTAACGGCTTTAAGACGATCGGGACGGAGACGCTGGTCAGATAATCGGTGAAAGGACAGGAACATTTATGAAAAAACATATCCCGTATGTGGTTGCGCTTGGCTGGATGATCGCGGTGGCTGTTCTTGCGTTTCTGGACGGACTGTCATGGAGCAGGGGGCGGATGCGTTCCGCCTATCTGGACGGATGCGCGGAGGGCGACCGGATTTATCTGGTGGAGAATATGGAAAAGGACGCGGTCCTGTATGTGATGGATACGGACGGGGAGGTGCAGGAAGTCTCCCTGGCTTCCTCCGCGAAAAAAGGAAGCGTTTTCGCAAAGATTGATTATGAAGACAGTCTCTACGGTGTTCTTACGGACCGGGCATCCGCGGAGGAAAGCTCCGCTGCACGGTATACGATTGTACAGTTCGATGATCAGGGCAGAGTGACGGCGCAGACTCCGGAATATACAATGGAACAGAAAGGAGTGCTGACCGGATTTTCCGCAGAGTCCAAAGGGTTCTACCTGACTGTGGTGCTGGAAGACGAGACATCCGCAGGGGCTTATTTTGTAGACAAAGAACAGTTTGGCAGGGAAGACGATACGGAAGCGGTGTCCCTGAAGCCGGTGCAGATGGCCTATGGACCCAAAGGGCGCACGCTGGTGGAGGCCCGATATGAGAACGGGGACTTTTTTTTTCGGCTGGATGACGGGACCGGAATCGAGCATTTTCAGGCGTCGGAAAAGCTGCAGTCCGCCTTCTGGTACCGAAACCTGTCGATCGGACAGATTGTAAAAGTCCGCCACGGGCGGATGCTGCTCTACGGGGCGCTTCTGATTGCAGGGTACGCGGTGCTGCTGTTCTTCCTGACCGTCCTTCGCAACCGGAGCCATACGGTTTATACGATCGCGCTGGTGGAGCTGGTGCTGTTTGTGATTACGGTGGCGGGAGCGGTGCAGATTCCGCAGATTCAGGAGAAGGCGAGAGTGGAGGAAGCGGGGCGCTTCGGCTCGTATTATGTGCAGGCGCTGGCGGAGGAGATGGGAAACCCGGCCGGTCTGCGTCCGGAGGAAGAGGGCTTTTATGACAGCGACGGCTACTGCCGCCTGCAGGAGCGGTTCGACCGCTTTGTCCATCTGGACGATCTTTCGGTGCTCTTTACGGATCTGTGTCTGGTGCGCAGCCGGGATCACCGGATCGTGGTCAGCGTCAGCGGTTATAACGGACAGATGTTTGAAGAAATCTACGGCGTGGGAACGAAAGAAATGGTGAGCGCTCTGGCGGAGGAAGGGCGCAGGGGCAGTATGCTCATCGGCATCGGCGCAGAGACGTACCAGGTCATCGCGGTGGCGGCGTCTGACGGTCTGACGCCGGACTATATGATGATGGGAATCACCAGAAGAAAAGACCTGTCCCGGACTGCCGGCTCCGGTCAGGCGGCTCCGTTTTTGTATGCCGCCCTTGTCTTCCTTGCGGGAAGCGCCGCCAGCATCTGGCTTTTGCTTCTGCAGGGCAGGGAGCTGAAGGAATTGGCTGCGGCGATGCAGATGCTGGCAAACGGGGACACCGGCATCAAGAAAACGGCCGTTCACGGGAAAGACGTGGACTTCATGTGGAACAGCCTGATGGAGACGAGAAAGACGATCAGCAGAATCAATTATGCCAAGTATCGGATCTTTGAGTCCTGTTATCGCTTTGCGCCCAAGAACATCGAGAAAATTCTCGGGAAAGATTCGATTACCGAGGTGAACAGCGGGGATAAGGTACTGCTTCACGGGACGATGGCGGTGATCTCCTCCGTCCGCTCGGAAGAGACCGGCCAGGTGCAGGCGGAGCGGATCGGGGCGTTTGTCTCTCTGGTGGAGGAACATCAGGAGCGGAGCGGGGGATACTTTGTATCCGGCCACTGCGGTCTCGATATGATGAAGGTGCTCTTTCTGGAGGAATCCAGGAATACCGTGGAGTTCGGCGTATCGCTGATGCAGGGATTTCTGGAGCAGAATCTTCCCGGGACGAAGAAAGCGGGCATTCTGCTTCACCACGCCCAGTATATGTACGGGGTGGCGGGGACAAAGAAGCACAGCATTCCTTATCTTCTGTCCCCGGAGATGGAGGAGCTGGAGCAGTACGGCAGATGGTTTCAGTCGCTGAACATCCATCTGGTGATCACGGAAAGTGTAAAAAACAGGGAGAATCTGGACAGTCCCGTCCGCTATCTGGGCTATCTTCTGCTGTCCGGTTCCAAAGAGCGGATCCGGCTGTATGAAGTGCTCGACGCGTGTCCGCTTCTGGAAGGGAAGAGGAAGGCGGGGACGGACGAAAAGTTCCAGAAAGGAATCCGTCTGTTCTATCAGCATGATTTTTATCTGGCAAGGAGCGCTTTCAACGATGTGCGCAGGGAGAACCCGGAAGATTCCATGGCGACCTGGTATCTGTTTACCTGTGAGAAATATCTGAACGAGGCGAATATCAAGGGCGACGTCTGCAGGCTCAGCCCCCGGTCTTCGCCGGCGGAAGATTAGGAGAGAAGAGCGCAGCCTGAAGAAGAGAGAGGAGGAAAAGACCGGTGGGTGATAATCTGTTTAAGGTACTGATCACGTCAGCCAAGGCGAAGATTACGCCCCTTGTGACCAGAATCAAGATGTGGACCAGTTGGAACTTCATCCGCACGCATCTGATCTCGTCCATCAGGGATTTTTTCACCTCGCTTTTCAATGTCAGGCCGAGGCACAAAAAAGACTATTACGAGCTGTTCGGCTGGCTGATCAGCAGGCGGCTGGCGTTCGCGATGATCGTGGTGCTGGGAGTGCTCAGCCTCTGCTGCCTGTTCAGCGTACATTCCGTCCTCCCGTCGGCAAAGACGGAGAGTGTGAAGACTTACAATTATGATTCGATTCTGCTGCGCTTTGCCGACGAGAAGGTCCGCATCCGGGGGAAATCCGGTTATCTGGCCTATGAGGGCCAGGTGAAGAACGGAAGCGTCACCGGATACGGGACTTTGTACAACCCGGAAGGCGTCGTCGTATACCAGGGAAATTTCGACCGCAACAAGTATCAGGGACAGGGCACCCGCTATTATGACGACGGGACGATGATGTATACGGGAAATTTTGAACAGAATCTCTTTGAGGGAAGCGGAAAACTCTACCGCGCCAGCGGAACCCTCGCCTATGACGGAGAATTTGCGCTCGGCAAAAAGAACGGCCAGGGAAAGCTCTATGATTCCGGGGGGAATCTGATCTATACCGGCGGTTTCAGCCAGGATACGCTTTTGTACAGCGAGCTTCTCGGCAAAACGGTGTCGGAGGTTTCCGGGGCTTACGCGGGAAAGCGGACGCTGTATGAGGGCGAAGAGGATTTTGTGGTGCTGCTGGAAGACATCGACGCCATGTACCTTGGGGAGGAAGAGGAAGATACCTTGGACGGGGAGCGGATCGTGCAGCAGGTGCTGGTCCTGAAAAATACGTTTCCGGCGGCCGGTCCGGACTGCGGCACGATCGGAGAGCTGAGAGATTATTTCGGCGAAGAGGATTACGCGGGAAACGCGGCCATCACGCTCGCGGAGGCGGTCGGCGCAGCGCAGATGGAGGCCAGAGGGAACGGCTTCCGCCGGGAAGTGGAGCTGGAGACGACTTCCGAATACGAGGATTACTGTCAGGTGAACAGGTATGACGAGGATTATGTCATCTATCTGTACTCTTTTCACAGAGACGGACTGATCTACAATTTTATCTGTCAGGATAAGGAGGAAGGATTTTCCTTCTATACCATCGAGCAGATGGAGGGAGAGGCGGTATGAGGAAAAAAACCGGATGGAACCGGCGGCTGGCAGGTTTCCTGTTTCTGACCATGGTCTGCGGGATTTTCGGAGGAAACGGGCAGCGGGTGCAGGCGGCGGGAGAGCGCCTTCTGACGCTCGAGATGGCCAAAAGAAGCGCCGTCGCCGTCAGCCCGAAGATCGAGAAGCTGGAAAGCGAGCGGAATGTAAAGGAAGCGTCCTTAAAGCAGGCGGTGAAGTCCATACAGGTAAAAAAGAAGAACATGTCTACCTTTCGGTGGTCGCCCCTGCTGTCGTTCAAGTTTCCGGAAAAACCGGATCTGTCGGAAGCGTATGAGTTTCAGTTCAAGCCTATACAGATTCAGGCGCAGATTGACGCCGTAAAGCACAGGATGACGGATCAGATTCTGGAGATTTACGAGTCGGTGTCGAATCTGTATGTGCGGATCGTGGTGGCGGAGGACCAGCTTGCATTCCAGGAAGAACGTCTCGAAGCGATGAATCTCACGCTTCTGAAAAACCGCGTCAGATTGAAGACGGGGGAGGCGTCCCAGAGCGACGTGGATATGATGGAGCGGTCGGTAAAAACCCTGAACGGCCAGATTGCCTCTCAGAAGAGGAATCTGAACGCGGACAAAAAGAAGCTGTCGGAACTGATCGGGATGGATGTGACAACCGGATACCGTTTTGAGAATCCCTTTGTGGGGATGGAGATCGAAAGGAGCAGCCTGAACGATCTGATTCAGTACACGCTCGACCATGATGAGAATTATTATGAAGTGTCGCTGGACGCCGCTACGAGCCTTACGTCCCTGAGGACGAACTACCAGTTGATGGAAGGGCAGTACGGCAGCAGGATGTCCTATATCTCGGATTACATCAATCAGGTCATCGCCGGGCAGAAGATCAGCCAGAAAGCGTTTAAGGCGCAGTACGAGGAATTTCTGAAAGCGATTGATCAGCCCTGGCAGGGCAATATCCGCATTCTGTTCATCAAGATTCCCAAAGAATGGTTTAAAGGACAGATCTCCGGTATCCGCTATGTGGAGGACGAACCGTACGTCCTGTACGAGGCGGCGCTGGAATATCAGGATGCGCTTCTGGAAAAACAGAATGAGGAGCGCTCCCTGCGGCAGGAAGTGGAAGAAAGCTTCAACAATCTGGTCAGTATGCGCAATGCCTGGCAGGCGCTGGCGCAGCAGGTGGAGGAAGGAAGGAAAAGCCTTCAGGCGGAAGCGGTGCTCAACCGCCTGGGAGAATTGACCTACGAAGAGTACAGCAGTTCCCTTGCCTCCTGCGAAGAGCTGCAGAACGATATGTATGAGGCTCTGGGGGACTATTCCCAGGCGCTGTATTCCTTTGACCGGCTGACCTGCGGCGGCGTGACGGCGCTGCTCCAGGGGACGGGAGCGGATCTGAACGCGGGAGACGGAGGCGTCAGCTATGTGGACGAGGAATACGCCGAAGGCGCTTATTATTATATTGAGCCCATTGTAGAGCAGCAGGAATTTCGCATCGGCGTCAGTATTCCCTCGGATTTTGAGGTGGAAGTGACCCATTTTGAACTGTGGTGTGACCAGATACAGATCGGCAGCCGTACGGAGACGAAGCGTTCCATCCGCCATCTGGGGCTTTCCGTGGACCAGGTTTCGGAAGTGAAGCTTAGGTTCTACAACGGGGATCAGTTTGTAGACGACTGTGTGATTGATCCCGACGTCTACAGCGGACCTCTTACGATCGTGAAGGAATACCGGCTCCGGGAAGAGGAGAGCAGAAAGATCGGGACCTATACCGTCGAAAGCCATCCGGAGAGCGGGCTGATGAGCATCACGCTTTCGCCGGATCCGTCGGAAGGCATCGGTTATTACCGGATCCGCAGCCCGGAAGGAAGTTATCTGCTGGGAGAACAGTTCCTGCCTGTGGGGACAGAGTTCCGGCATCTCTCCCTGATACAGGGAAGCGAAGGGGAACTGACCATTGAATTTTTCGACACGGGCTGTCAGCTTATGTACACCGGCCATTTTGAGCCCGAAAATCGGCAGATGATAAGAGATCAGGAGGAAACATGAGAGACAGGAAACGTTTGTTTGGATGCTGTATCCTTGGATGCCTTGGATGGCTGTTGTGCCGGCAGATCGTCATCGGGAAGGTCTTTGACGAATCCCTGGCGGTCCGCTATGAAGAATACGCCGCCTCTCATACGGTGGAGGACGCAACGCTGTTCATCGGCACTTATCTGATCCATGTGCAGGGGCTGACCGATGAACTGTACGCGAAGGCGCTGGACAGCGCCTCGGACTCCAACCAGATGAATGTGTATTATAAATCAGAGCTGGCGTCCGGCGCATGGCTGGATATAACGGACGCCGGAGGTCTCTCGCAGATCACCGGTCAGGGAACGGTGGTGGAGGAGTCCGAGCTGGCAGATCTGTGGGTGACGTGCTATACCGGCGCGGACGGAATCACAAGGGACGCGAGGGACGACCACGTCGTCAATATTTTCAGCGAGCCGTCTCCCTACGATCTGTACAGTCTGGAAGAGCTGGAGCCGATCCGCATTCAGTACAGCAATATGTTTTCTTCGGACAGCACCGGCGTGGACGCCTATTATTATAAGAAGCTCCGAAACTTTTTCGGTCTGGATCTGCAGAATGAAGTGACGCAGGAATGCGATCTGCAGCTTCTGGGGCTGCAGGGCTGCTATGAGAGCCTGCGGGCGTCCCACGAGGAGGAGCTTTCGGAGATCGTCTGCAAGCTGATGAGCAGAATTGATTCTAAGAGGAGGGCGGAGATCTTCTACCGGCTCTCGCAGATGGAGGGCAACGAGCTCGGCATTCTGCGGGATATCTGCGCCGGCTCCCAGTTCTACAAGGAAGACAAGAAGGAGGACGACGAGGGAGACGAGGGCGACGGGGACGGTCAGGAGGAGGAAGACGATCAGGACGAGGACGACGATTACGATTACGACGGAGAACAGTTTGTAGAAAATTCCGGAGTCATGGACGCCGTCGGACTTTCTATTCAGAACTGTCAGCAGAGTTATATTGAACATGCGGGCAATATGCTGGAGGAAGGCGATACGGTGCTGAAAAATGCCGAGTACCAGAAGAGCATGGCGGTCATAGAGCGGTCGGCGGGAGGCTTCGGCGGCGAGATGGAATCGCTTCTTCTGGAATTAAAGCATCTGTATCATCTGGAAGAGAACGTCGTGGCGGACGCGGAGGCGGAGCTGCGGCTTCTGGACGGGGAACTGATCAGCCAGGCGGACCTGAAATACGGGAAGAAGCTGTCGGAAGGGGCTTCCGGGGCTTATCAGAGCGCCGTCGCCAACCATTCCAGCCAGGCGGTGAAAAATCAGGTGCTGGAAGATCAAAAGGCGGAGACCGACGCGGCCCGGCTGGAGCTTCAGTATCTGATTCAGGCGAAGACAAAGAGGCTGCCTGCGAAGGAAGCGGAAGAATTCTGCTATCAGAGAATCGAGCACGCCGAGCGGCTGTACGGACAGGTGGTCCGCGATGACTTTCAGTCGAAGGCGCAGGAGAGTATCGATGCCCATATCCTGTGGCTGAAGGATCTGGCCCGTTCTGTGAAGGACGGCAACGACGACCTTGCCTCCGATCTGCAGAAGCTGGAGGAGAAAAAGACCAGGCTTCTGGAGGAGCAGACCGGGGCGATGGATCGCAATGATTTGAGCACTGTAAAAAAATACGGGCTTCTGATCGACCAGGTGGACCGGGAGATCGAGGCGGCGGAGCGGCAGTTAAGCGCGGTTCTGGCGGGCGGCTCGGGTTCCGCCGCGGAGAGAGCGAGGGCGGCCAACCAGGCGGGCAGCGGTTCCGTGCTCAACCTGATCAGCCGGACGAAGGACGCGGCGCTTCTTATGATTGCCGAAGGAAATACAGAGAATCAGGACGGCATTGTCAGCAAACTGGACGCGCTGGCAGCGCTGGGAGCGGAGAGTGCGATCCGCGAAATTCAGGAAAAAATGACGGCTTCCGACAATGATTATAAAAGGGCGCTGACGGAAGCGGCGCAGGCGCTGGAGGACAGCAGAAAGAGCAGCCTGTATGATCTGTACAAAGACGCGGCGGGCCCGGCGACGGGCGGCGCAGGTACAGGAAACGCCACGGGAACGGGCGGCGCAGGCGCAGGAACCGGCTCGGGAACGGGCGGCGCGGCAGGCGCGGGCTCCGGCACGGGAACGGACGGCGCGGGCGCAGGAACCGGTACGGGAACCGGCGGCGCGGGCACAGGAGAATCCGGGACGGGCGCGGAAGGCTCCGGCGCTTTGACGGCGGGAGAAGAAGACCTGTTCGCGATGATCGAGGAAGTCATGGGAGCGCCGTTTGACGATCTGGACGATCAGCAGAAAGCGGCGGTTGCCGCGGCGCTGGACCGAATCGCCGGGTCCGGAAATCAGGCGGCGGCGCGCATGGCGGCCTCCTGTCTGAATCAGTGCGTGAGAGAAGGCAACAAGTATCTGTACCGGAAGCTGAAAGGGGAGTCGAAGGAATATCTTCCGCTGCCTCTGATCGCCGCCTGTACGGGTTACCGTTATGTATACAGCGACTCAAAGATGGAAGTAACGCTGTCGAAAAAGCTCTCGATTTACCGCTTTTTCGTCTACCAGGACGACGTGGCGCTTCTGGGCGGCGCGACGGAAAAACTGGAGGGATATGTGAAACTGCAGAATGAAGTGCCCTGTCTTCCGGAAGCGGACGCCATACGCTTTTTCGCATGCGAGGCGGAATATATGGACGATACAGAATACGGGATTTGTCTCGGGCCGAAAGCTTCCGAATGGGCGAAGGAACTCGTTGAGACGTTACAGGAAGGAGCAGAGTGAGATGGCAGATTATCCGATTATTGCAGACGTCAGTTCCTTTATCGTCCGGACTCTGCGCCAGAAGATGTGTCCGGAGCCCATACCGTCGCCCAACAATATCGAGATCTCCTCCCCGGCGGATCAGGATGTGGACTACATCCTCGGACTGTATCTGTACGATATCCGGGAAGAGAGCGACGTAACCCAGCCGCCCTTTATTCAGAAGGGCAGGGTGCAGCTTCAAAGACCGCCAAGACCATATGGCCTGTACTATATGGTGTTTATCAACGGCTCCTCCCAGATGGGACTCAAGGCGCCGGATATACAGAAAATCATCGGAAGAGTCGCACAGATTGTCAATGACAACAGCTCCGTCCTTCCGAACCAGCTGCAGTCCTGGCTCGACACGCAGGAACCTCCGATTGTACTGTCTCAGGCGAAGATAAGTTTGGAGGAAAAGGTGCGGGTATGGCAGGCGATCAACAAGCCTTATCAGATCAGCCTGTTTTACAAAGCGGCGCCGGTATTCCTGTCCAGCGAAGTGGTGATTCATACGCCGCGCGTTGTGGATGCCGGCTTTGGACTGCACATTGCAGGAGAGGAAGGGGGGAAATCATAGCAAATGGAAGCGTCTGTGATTCGCCAGAGGCTGGATCTGCTGATCCGGCTGATCGACACGACGACCGGCGGGTCCGTGGAAGAGAGAAACGTCCGTTTTTTCAGAGACAGAGAACCGGTCCGTCCGGTGGCAAGGGGAAACGGCAATTATGTTTTCTTAAACTGCGGGCGGGACGACTTTGAACTGGAGGTCAGAGCGTACGGCTATGATCCCCTCCGGATGGAGATCCGGTATGAAGCGCTGGATGAAAAGCTGCCCGTAAAGGAAGCGTTCCTGATTCCGTCAGAGAATGCGCCGGGGGGCCGGCCGGTGCTTGCCCTGTCCGGAAATCTTCCGGGAATACAGTCCATACAGGCGGTAAATATGAGCGCGACCTGCTGCTGCATCAGTGATTTTGACGAGCGGAAGCGGATCATGAAACTGTTCCGCACGCACAGGTCGGGCATGGATGGAATCTATTATGGTCTGATCCACCCGGAACGACAAAGATATGAGCCTTTTACCATTGTAAAGGAACTGGCAAAGGATTCGGTGAAGATTGCCCGTCCGCTGGAAGAACCCTTTGTGGTGAATGCGCCCGTTTCCCGGATTATATTCGGAAGCGTGACTTCCGAAGGAGATTACTGCATTCGGGTCCGGGACGACGGAAGGCAGCTTCGGCATCTGATCCGGTATGTGGTGGAAGACGAGGTACGGTTCCGGACGGTGGATTTCCACAATCCGGAACGGGAATTTCTGTGAGGTGAGAACGGATGGCAGAACTTGTAGTGACCGGGGCGTCCGCGGCATGTCCCTTCGGGACGGCGCCGGGAACCGTCACGGTAACTTCCCAGGCCGTGTGTCTGGCGGAGGGAAAACCGGTGGCGACGATTCAGGACGCGCAGCCGTCCAACATCACGCCTTTTGGAATGTGTACCTCACTGGCAAATCCTCAGGTGGCGGCGGCTACGGCGGCGGCCATGGGAGTGCTTACGCCCCAGCCCTGCGCGCTGGTACCGGCAGGTACCTGGACCCCCATGAAGCCGGGGGTGCTGATCGGCGGGCAGCCGTGCCTCACAAACGACAGTAGTCTGCTGTGCGGCAACGGAGGAGGGATGATCCGTATCACCAGTCCGGGTCAGGTGAAGACGGGAATCAAATAGTCAGGCGACAGGAGAGAAAGGCATCGGTATTTTAGAACGGATGCAGAACTTCAGATTAAGAAAGGAGAACGTAATTATGGCAGAATATTTCACACCGGGGGTATACGTGGAAGAATATGACAATTCTCCGCGGAGCATCGAAGGTGTCGGCACAAGTACGGCCGGTTTTATCGGCTTTGCGGAAAAAGGCCCGGCTGTCGGCGCACCCTCGCTGGTGACGAGCTTTAAGAGCTTCACCAGACAGTTCGGCGGATTTTTAAGCGAGTTTGCCTACGGGGAGTACCGGTATCTGGCGAACAGCGTGGAGCAGTTTTTTATCAACGGAGGGACCAGATGCTATGTGTCCCGCGTGACCGCGCCGGATGCGAAACCGGCGAAAAAAGAACTCGGTATCCTCTCCATAGAGGCGGCCAACGAAGGAAAGTGGGGGAACCGTATTCAGGTCTCCATGGCGACCGTGACCAAACGGAAGATGCAGTTGATCGCTTCCTCCGGCACGGGGTACATTGCAAAAACCGTGGAGGGATTCCGGGAAGGCGACCTGGTCGTGGTCAACGGTGAGTATAACCGCATTGCCACGATCTATGACAACAGCGTGACCTTTGAAAAGCCTTTCGAGGCGGAGGTTGTGGACACCGGCATTATCCCGCGGACGGTGCTCTATCTGGTGACGGCGGATGTGAGCATCCGCTACAACGATGAGGTGGAGAACTACGGCGAGGTAAGCTTTAACCAGTCTTCGCCCGCCTACATCGGTTCGAGACTTTCCGGCAGCGAGCTGGTGAAGGTGACGGTGGCCTGGACGGAGGAGATCGGCAATCCGGTGGAAGCGGTCTTCGGTCAGGGCAATTCGGGCGGAATCCTGAATCTCGAAGGCGGTTTTGACGGCACCATGAGCAAAGTGACGCCGGCGGTATTCATCGGTACGGACGGAGGCCCCGGAAAGCGCACGGGTATCCAGTCGTTCCTGGAGAACAGCACCGTGAGCATGATGGCGATTCCGGGCGTGACCGATCCGGAAGTGATCGTGTCGCTGATCGCTCACTGCGAGAACTTAAAGAGCCGGATTGCGGTCTTTGATATGCCGGGCGATCTGTATAAGACGAAGGATCTCATCGAGTACCGCAATATCATTGATTCCAGCTACGGCGCCATGTATCATCCGTGGATTCAGGTGTTTGACCGTTCTTCCAACAAGAGCGATTATATTCCGCCGTCGGGCGCGGTGCTCGGCGTGTACTCCAGGACCGACATCAACCGGGGCGTTCACAAGGCGCCGGCCAATGAGATCGTATTCTGCAACGGGCTGAAAGTGAACTACACGAAGGCGGAGCAGGATATCCTGAATCCGGAAGGCGTGAATCTGATCCGGGCGATCCCCGGTCAGGGCATCCGGGTATGGGGAGCAAGAACCGCCAGCAGCAACAGCGCATTTAAGTATGTCAATGTCAGAAGGCTCTTCATCTATGTGGAAGAGAGCATCAAGGCCAATACCAACTGGGTGGTATTCGAGCCGAACGACACGGCGCTCTGGCAGAGAGTCAGCCTGACCGTATCGTCCTTCCTCGACAGTATGTGGAGGACCGGTATGCTGGCAGGCTCCACGCCGGCCGAAGGATATTTTGTGGAGATCGGACCGTCGACGATGACCAGGGACGATATCATGAACGGCAGACTGATCTGCAACATCGGTATCGCACCGTCCCGCCCGGCAGAGTTCGTGATCTTCCGCGTCACGCAGCACACGGCGGAGTCCGGCGGAGGCGAGCCGGTGGAAAGCTGATCAGAGATCTGAAAATGGAAAAACAGCAGCCGTCCGGGCGGGTCCTTTCGGCGGGACGGCTGCGGAAGTTAAATGAAGGAGAGATGAAAGATGGCGACATATGAGAACAGTAAAGGGCTTGCCTATCCCCTGACAAAGATGAACTTCCTGGTGACCGTGGACGGGGTGTCCGGAACCGCGGCCTTCAGCGAAGTAACCGGCGTGGAAGCAACGGTGGATGTGATCGAGTTCCGTCAGGGCAATGCCAACAGTCTGGCTCCCGTTAAGATTCCGGGTCTGGTGAAACACGGAAACGTAACGCTGAAAATGGGCTATACGCTCGACAGCGCGTTCAAGACCTGGATACAGGAGTGCGTCAGCGAGGTCAGAGGAGAGATTCCCCGCAACAATGTGCAGATCGAGATGATCGACATCAACGGCGGAGCGCCTCAGACGCTGGAGACGGCGGGCACGGGCACCAGAGTATGGATTCTGACCAACGCATGGGTTACCAAATACAATGCGCCGGATCTGGATGCAAAGACGAGCGATGTGGCGATCGAGAGCGTGGAGATCGCATATGAGGAACTGATCATTCCCAACTAAACCCTTCTGTCAGCGCCGGAGCGCTGAACTTTTGGAGGAAAGGACGCAGACGGTTCTGCCGCGTCCATCTGTCACGGACGGATATTCCTTCCGGCTCCCGGAAACGGGTTCCGGGGGAATACCGGCCGGCGGCGGGCCGCAGCAGGGAGGCGATGGAGAGCAAATATGGAGACAGTATATGAATTTACGCTGCCCAAAGGGTACATGGACAGCACGGGACAGCTTCACAGAAGAGGAAAGATGCGGCTGGCAACGGCGGGGGACGAGATCAGCGCGACCAGGGATCCGCGGGTCCTCAGCAATCCTTCTTATCTGACGATTGTAGTGCTGGGGAAAGTGGTGACGGAACTCGAAGGCGTGGAGATGGTGACGGCAAATCTGATCGAAAAATTATTTACGGCCGATCTGGCGTTTTTACAGGATATGTATCAGAGAATCAACGACATCGAGCCGCCGGTGATGGAGACGGTATGTCCGGAATGCGGGAAAGTGTATCAGGTGCCGTTAAATTTTACAACAGGGGGATAAAGCTTTATCCGGAGGAAGAACTTTACCGGGAGATGTCGTTTATCTCATATTATTTTCACTGGAGCAGCGCGGAGGTGCTTCAGATGGACCATAAAGTCCGCAGAAGATGGTGCAGTGAGATTTCGAAGATCAATCAGAGTCTGACCCCCGAGAAAAAATCGAAAGAGAAGAGCATTCTGGAAATGAAAGCGACACGTTAATGGAGAGAGGTTGATGGCGTATGGCAGTCACACAGGCGGATTCCGGCAATATACTGGTACGGAATTACGGAAATAATCCGGCGGTAAATTTTAATTTCATGAAAGTAGTGACCTATTTTGATACGAAATGCACACCCCTCGGATAAATCGTTAAAAGGTGTGCCTTTCGTTAAAAGGTGCAACGC
>CAJUNR010000017.1 GCA_910587765.1 uncultured Lachnospiraceae bacterium | reverse complement strand
CTCGGCTGTTAACCGAGTTGTTGTAGGTTCGAGCCCTACTCGGGGAGTTTGTAAAAACCGCAGGCATTAATGTTTGCGGTTTTTTGTTGTTGTTTTTGGGCCACGGTGTAATGCTGTGGCTTTTTTCTGTGTGCATGGACGTCCAAATGAGAGATGTCAGCAGGATGACGAACGCCCAATGCACGGGCTGGGAAGAGGTTTCCCGGCCTGATTGTGGTCAGCGTCTGAGACAGATCGGCAAATGCGGTTTTTGCAGTATTTTTCTTGCCAAGAGTTTGCATAAATACTATAATTGGGGTTAGTATAAGAGAGGAAATGACAAAAGAAAGGTAAAATGGGAGGTGGATCGATACGTGGTTTTTATTTGCAATACTGTCCGCACTGTTTGCGGCTTTAACCTCTATTTTTGCTAAAATCGGTATAGATGGGGTAAATTCCAATCTTGCCACAGCGATACGGACCGTGGTGGTCGTCGTCATGTCGTGGGGGATGGTATATTTGACAAATGCACAAAACGGAATCGCAGGGATCAGCAGAAAAAGCTGGATGTTCCTGATTCTTTCCGGCCTGGCAACCGGGGCGTCGTGGCTCTGTTATTACCGGGCGCTGCAGATGGGGGAAGCCTCCAAAGTAGTGCCGATTGATAAACTGAGCGTTGTCATCACCCTGGTGCTGGCGTTTGTCATCCTCCATGAGCCGTTTACGGCAAAGTCGCTGGGCGGTTGTATCCTGATTGGCGCGGGGACATTGCTCATGGTTCTGTGATTCCTTCCGTCTTATCCTTTGCCTTAGCGGGCGTCTGTACGATGGTTGACGGCTTCTTTGCGGGAAATCGCCTGAAAACCATAGATTTCCCTCTTGCCAAATAAGGGAAGTTATGCTAATATACTATTCGTCAGGTTAGCGGTTTGCCGGTAACCTGACAAAATGAAAAGATAACCTCGACTGTAAGCCGGACACGGCGTTCTGCTCAAGAGATTTTACGTTGTTGACGACAAAAGATCCGACTGCTGATCATAATGCTGCAGGTCCTGTTCGGGGAGTTTATCATAAAGAATTGAATCCGACGGAGATTCTGTATATGACCTTGCCTTTCTGCAGAAGAAAAGCAGGGTTTTTGTCACTAGGGAAAAGTGTATACAAGAGGAAAGACAGGGGGATACGAGTATGGCAGGAAGCAATAAACCGAAGATTTTGATTGCGGACGATTCCGAGATGAACCGTTCAATTCTTCAGGACATGCTGGAGGACGAATACGAGATTCTGGAAGCGGAGAACGGTAAGGAGGCGGTGGTGAAGCTCCAGCAGATGGGGTCGGAGATTGCGCTGCTGCTGCTGGACATTGTGATGCCGGAGATGGACGGCTTTGAGGTTCTGACTATGATGAACCGATATCACTGGATTGATGATGTTCCGGTGATCATTATCTCTTCCGAGAGTTCCTCCGCCTATCTGGAACGCGCCTATGAGGCGGGCGTTACGGACTATATCAGCCGGCCTTTCGATGATCTGATTGTGCATCGGAGGGTGATTAACACGATTCTGCTCTACGCCAAACAGAAACGCCTGATGGGGCTGGTTGCCGATCAGATTTTGGAAAAAGAGAAGCAGAGCAGCCTGATGATAGATATTTTAAGTCATATCGTGGAATTTAGAAACGGTGAAAGCGGACTGCACACGCGCAATATCCATACCATCACCGAGCTTCTGTTGCGCCGTCTGGGACAGATCTCGGACAAATATCAGTTTTCGCACGAAGAAATTTCCGTGATCAGTACGGCTTCCGCGCTTCATGATATCGGGAAAATCGCGATTCCCTCGGAGATCCTCAATAAGCCCGGAAAGCTGACCAATGAGGAATATGAGATTATGAAGACGCATTCCGCGGTCGGAGATGCCATGCTGGAGCAGATTCCGTTCTATCAGGAAGAGGCCCTTGTGAAGGAGGCGCGCGAGATCTGCCGCTGGCACCATGAGCGGTATGACGGGAGAGGTTATCCAGACGGATTGAAGGGCGAGGAGATTCCCATCTCCGCCCAGATCGTATCGCTGGCGGACGTGTATGACGCGCTGACAAGCGAGCGGGCTTACAAGAAAGCGTTTTCGCATGAGAAAGCGATGGAAATGATCCTCAACGGGGAGTGCGGTGCGTTCAATCCGGATCTGCTGGGATGTTTCCGGGACATTGCGGACGAGATGAGGAACGAACTCAAGACCAGAAGTGGGAACCGGCAGATTGATCAGATGGAGGCGCGCAGCATCACGGACGAGATGCTCCATCACAAAGATCTGACTACATCCGAGAGGACGCTGCGCCTTCTGGAACATGAACGCGCCAAATATGCTTTCTTTGCGTCCATGTCGAGAGAGATTCAGTTTGAATATTCGGTCGATCCGGCGATGGTTACTCTCTCCGAATGGGGGGCGCAGCAGCTGGGAATCCGGGAAATTACGATGGATCCGCTTCATGACGAAGCGATTGTGGGAATCATCGGCAGGGAGGCGCTGGAGGAACTGTCCCGGCTTCTGCGCGGTACGACCCCGGAGAAACCGGTGGTGGAATACAACTGCAAACAGCTCGTAGGAGGAGAATCCCGCTGGTACCGTGTGATCTGCCGCGCCACCTGGTCGTCGGATGAGCCGGCGGTCTATCTGGGTGCGATCGGAAAATCCATTGACGTTCATACGGAGCATACGAGGATGACGGATCTGGAACGGAGAGCTTCCCATGACGGACTGACGGGGCTTTTGAACCGCTCAAAGGCGGAGATGCTGATCCGTGAACGTCTGAGCGGCAAACCGGAAGGAAACTATGCGCTGTTTATCATCGACTTGGATTATTTTAAAACGGCCAATGATCAGTACGGCCATATCTTCGGCGACCGGGTACTGCAGTATCTGGCGGAGAAGCTGCAGCAGAGCGTGAGAAGCGGTGATATTGTCGCCAGAGTGGGCGGAGACGAATTTTTGATCTTCCTGGAATACCGGGACGGCTTTGAGATGGCGGTGGAACGTATCTTCAATTTCCTGAAGGGAGAATACGAAGGATTTCAGATGTCGGTCAGTATGGGAATCGCCCGTACAGGCGGAGCTCCCAGCGAATACGAAGATTTATTCCACTGCGCCGACCAGGCGCTGTACGCCGCCAAACGGGCCGGCCGCGGACGGTATGAGTTTTACGAAGATTCCATGAACGATACGCTTTCGGCGATCTCGCCGATTGATTGTGATACAAAACCGGCGGAAGAGTAACCGGATATGAACAATATTTTCACAAGTTTTCAAGAAGCGCTTGCGTTAGCCTCCGATATGTGCTACAATTAAAAAGATAGTGAGGAAAAGAACCACAGGGACTTGTGGGGATAGCCCGGGTTAGCTTGCCGCGGAACCATCGGAGCGGCATTGGCCGGGAATTGGGAAAGACCAGAAGTTCACAGACGAAGAAAGAGGTGAAAACATGAAGGAAGGAATCCATCCGAGTTATTATCAGGCAACGGTAACCTGCAACTGCGGCAACACGTTTGTGACAGGTTCCACGAAGAAAGATATTCACGTAGAAATCTGCTCCAAATGCCATTCTTTCTACACAGGACAGCAGAAGGCAGCGGCGGCCCGTGGACGTATTGATAAGTTCAATCGGAAATATGGTATCAGCAAATAAGCTTGAGAGAAGACAGGTTGGGGTTATGCGTAATCTCAACCTCTTTTTAATGCAGGGGACGTTCGCCGGAATCTGTGGCGGACTCCTGGAGCGGCAGGGGAGCGGGAACTCCTTCGGCCGATTATACGAAAAGGATGTGAGAGATTGAAACCATCAGGAATCGGAGGCCAGGCGGTCCTCGAGGGAATCATGATGAAAAATAAAAGCCGGTATTCTGTGGCGGTGAGAAAACCGGACGGAGAGATCGAGGTTCATACCGGCGAACATGAGGGAATCGGAGGCAAAAGCTTCTGGGCCCGTCTTCCGTTTGTGCGCGGGGTGGTAAATTTTGTGGATTCGCTGGTGCTCGGCATGGAGACGCTGACATATTCCGCCGAATTTTATGAGGAGGAAGACGAACAGGAGCCGGGTGCTTTTGAGCGGTTCCTGTTGAAACTGTTCGGCGAGAAGGCGGAGAAGGTCGTGATGGGCTGCACAGTGGCGTTTTCGATTGTTGTAGCAGTCGGTATCTTTATAGTGCTGCCCTATTTTATCTCCGGTTTTTTCCGCAACCGTATCGTGAGCAATACCCTCCTGGCCGTTCTGGAAGGCGTTATCCGTCTGGGGCTTTTTGTACTCTATGTGGTGTTGATTTCGTCCATGAAGGATATCAAGAGAGTTTATATGTATCACGGCGCGGAACATAAATGCATCAACTGCATCGAGCGGGGAAGAGAACTGAACGTGAAAAATGTGCGCAAAAGTTCAAGGTATCATGCAAGATGCGGCACCAGCTTTCTGTTTATCGTTATGGTAATCAGTATTCTCTTCTTTATGGTAATCCGTGCGGAATCCCCGGCGCTTCGCGTGCTCCTGCGGCTTCTTCTGATACCGGTGATCGCGGGTATATCCTATGAGTTTATCCGTCTGGCGGGCAGAAGTCAGAATCTGCTGGTGAGGATTCTGAGCCTGCCCGGAAAAGGGATGCAGATGCTGACGACGAAAGAGCCGGAGGACGATATGATCGAGGTCGCCATCGCGGCGGTGAATGCCGTTTTCGACTGGAGGGCGTTCCAGGGCTACCGCCTGGAAGATGACGAGGACGAAGACGAAGGCGGGCTCAGGGAATGACGCTGGGGCGGCTGCTGCGGGAAGGAAAGTCCGTGCTTCTTGCGGCCGGGGTTGAAGACTGGGAGGCGGATGCCTGGTACCTTCTGGAATACGCAGCCGGATGTTCGAGGAAAGACTACTTTCTGAATCCGGAGAAAGAGGCGGATGAAGCGGACGAAGCCAGGTACAGAGAGCTGCTTCGGAAGAGGAGCAGACATGTTCCGCTGCAGCACCTGACCGGAAGCCAGGATTTCATGGGCTGTTCTTTTCTGGTGAATGAGGACGTGCTCATTCCAAGGCAGGATACAGAGGTTCTTGTGGAGGAGGCTCTTCGGCATATACGTCCGGGAATGAAGATTCTGGATCTGTGTACCGGTTCAGGCTGTATTCTTCTCAGTATTCTGAAGCTGATTCCGGGCGTGAGCGGGGTCGGAACCGATATCTCCGGCAGGGCGCTTCTGGTGGCAGAGAGGAATCGGACCGCACTGGGAATCGAAGCGGAATTTCGGCAGAGCGACTTGTTTGAACGAGTTGAGGGAAGCTTTGATTGTATCCTGTCGAATCCGCCGTATATTTCAACTGGAGTGATTGATACGCTGGCGGAAGAGGTGCGGGGGCATGAACCTCGTCTGGCGCTGGACGGAAGGGAGGACGGCCTGTATTTTTATCGGAAGATAACCGCAGCCGGTCCGCGGCATTTAAAGCCCGGCGGCATGCTGTTTCTGGAGATCGGGTACGATCAGGCGGAACCGGTCGTCGGGATGATGAATGAGAGATTTGCAGATATCCATATTGTGAAAGACCTGTCGGGACTGGACCGGGTGGTATATGGACATCTGAGGTAAGATGGATGGAGGAAAGAGATGTTTGACAGACTGGAAGATCTGGTGAGAAGGTATGAGGAAATTACGAATGAACTGACGGAACCTTCGGTGGTCAACGACCAGAACCGCTTTCGGAAGCTCATGAAAGAACAGGCGGAACTGCAGCCGCTGGCAGAGGCCTATACAGAATATAAGAAATGTCAGGAAACGATCGAGGACAGTCTGGCGATGCTGGAAGGCGAAGGGGACGAGGAGATGCGGGAGCTGCTGAAAGAAGAACTTTCAGGGGCCAGAAAGCGAACCGGGGAGCTGGAACAGCAGATGAAGATCTTGCTGCTTCCGAAGGATCCCAACGATGACAAAAACGTAATTGTGGAAATCCGTGCCGGAGCAGGCGGAGATGAAGCGGCGCTTTTCGCGGCGGAAATCTACCGCATGTATGCTCATTACGCGGAATCCAGACGGTGGAAAGTGGAAATGATGGAGGCGGACGAGATCGGCATCGGCGGCATGAAAAGCGCGACGTTTATGATCAACGGCCAGGGAGCGTATTCCGTCATGAAATACGAATCCGGAGTGCATCGGGTGCAGCGGGTGCCTGAGACGGAGTCCGGCGGAAGGATTCACACATCGACCATTACCGTGGCTGTGATGCCGGAAGCGGAAGAGGTGGATGTACAGATTGACGAGAAGGATATCCGGATTGATGTGATGCGCGCTTCCGGCAACGGCGGACAGTGCGTCAATACAACGGATTCTGCCGTGCGGCTGACCCATTATCCTACCGGGATCGTGGTATACAGCCAGACGGAGAAATCTCAGCTGCAGAATAAGGCGAAGGCTTTTGCGCTTCTGAGAGCCAAACTTTACGATATGGAATGCCAGAAGGCGCATGACGCGGAGGCGGAGGCCAGAAGAAGCCAGATCGGCACCGGAGACCGCTCGGAGAAAATCCGCACCTATAATTTTCCGCAGGGGCGCGTGACGGATCACCGGATCAATCTGACGCTGTACAAGCTTGACCGGGTCATGAACGGCGATATTCAGGAGATTCTGGACGCGTGCATTGCGGCGGATCAGGCCCGCAGGCTGAGCCGTCTGGAGGAGCAGAGATAGAACCGGCGCCACGGGGATGCCCGGCATGAAAACCAGTACAAAAGCAGTGAAATAGCTGCAAACAGAGAAATGAGGTTGAAATTCCGCACCTGATTACGTATAATAGAATACCGGAACTTCATAGTGAATGGATAGTGAGGAGAGAAAATGGGAAAATATTTTGGAACGGACGGTTTCCGGGGGGAAGCCAATGTGAACCTGACGGTAGAGCATGCATTCAAAGTAGGGCGTTTCCTGGGGTGGTATTACGGCAAGGAGCACAAGGCTCAGATCGTGATCGGAAAAGATACCAGGAGATCCAGTTATATGTTTGAGTATTCTCTGGTGGCAGGACTGACGGCTTCCGGAGCAGATGTGTATCTTCTCCATGTGACGACTACGCCCAGTGTCTCTTATGTCGTGCGCACGGAAGGCTTTGACTGCGGAATTATGATATCCGCCAGCCATAATCCGTTTTATGACAACGGGATCAAGATTATCAACAGCATGGGCTACAAGATGGAGGCGTCGGTGGAAGAACAGATCGAAGCCTACATCGACGGGGAGACGCAGGAGCTTCCGCTGGCTACGAAAGAGCAGATCGGGCGCACGGTTGATTTTTCCGCGGGAAGAAACCGTTATATCGGCTATCTGATTTCACTGCCGACCAGATCCTTCAAAACCATGAGGGTGGGACTGGACTGTTCCAACGGCAGCGCTTCCGCCATCGCCAAGAGCGTCTTTGACGCGCTGGGGGCGAAGACTTACGTAATCCATAATGATCCGGACGGAACGAATATCAATAAAGGCTGCGGTTCCACTCATATTGAAGCGCTGCAGGCATTTGTCAGGGAGAAAGGGCTCGATATCGGTTTTGCCTACGACGGAGACGCGGACCGCTGTCTCGCCGTAGACGAGCACGGCAATGTGGTGGACGGAGACCTGATTCTCTATATCTGCGGAAAATATATGAAGGAGATCGGACAGCTGAAAGACGATATGATCGTCACCACGATTATGTCCAATATCGGTCTCTATAAAGCCTGCGACAAGGCCGGGCTGAATTATCAGAAGACGAAGGTCGGCGACAAATACGTGTTTGAGAATATGATGGAGCACGGATACCGTTTAGGCGGCGAGCAGTCGGGGCATATTATCTTCAGCAAGCATGCGACGACCGGGGACGGTATCCTGACGTCCCTGAAGATTATGGAAGTGCTTCTGGAGAAGAAAACGACGCTGGGTACGCTGGCTTCGGAGGTGAAGATCTATCCGCAGCTTCTGCAAAATCTCCGGGTGACGGATAAGCAGGCCGTTCTTACACACCCGTCGGTGATTTCCGCCGTCAGGGAAGTGGAAGAGGCGCTGGGCAGCGACGGAAGGATTCTTGTGCGTGAGAGCGGTACCGAGCCGCTTTTGAGAGTGATGGTGGAAGCAACGACCCATGAGCTCTGTGAGAAATATGTAACTATGGTAATCGACAGGATGAAGGAAGTCATGTAGACAGGAACGGACGGCGCTCTGCCTGCCGGAAGGCGGAGCCCGGCCGGCCAATTTCAACAGATACACAGGAGGGGAACATGAAAAAAACAACGCTTGCCGTAATGGCGGCAGGAATCGGAAGCCGTTTTGGGGGCGGCATTAAGCAACTGGAGGCGGTCGGTCCGTCCGGAGAGATTATAATTGACTATTCCATCCATGACGCCATGGAGGCGGGGTTTGATAAAGTGGTATTTATTATCCGCAAAGATCTGGAGAAGGACTTTCGGGAAGTGATCGGTAACCGCATGGAGAGCCGCATTGAGACGGCCTATGCGTTTCAGGAACTGGACGACCTGCCGGCAGGCTTCCAAAGACCGGAGGGACGGACGAAGCCCTGGGGAACCGGACAGGCGATTCTGTGCTGCCGGGAGCTGATTAAAGAACCGTTTGCGGTGATCAACGCGGACGATTATTACGGCAAAGAGGCCTTTGTGAAAGTTCACGATTACCTGACGCAGGAGCATGCGCAGGAGGGGCGGATGGAGTTCTGCATGGCCGGTTTTCTCCTCGGCAACACGCTGAGCGAGAATGGAGGCGTGACCAGAGGCATCTGCAGCGTGGACGGGAAGAACCATCTGACGAGGGTAACGGAGACAAAGAACATTATAAAGACGGAAAACGGCGCCGCGATTCAGATGGAGGACGGCAGCAGGAAACCGGTGGATGAACACAGCCCTGTGTCCATGAACATGTGGGGGCTGACGCCGGATATTTTTCCGGTGCTTGCGGAAGGTTTCCCGGATTTTCTGGCGGGACTGCCGGACCGGACGAAAGGCGAATACCTGATCCCGACGATTATTGACGAACTGATTCGGGAGAAGCGCGCAAATGTGACCGTTCTGGAATCCGGGGACAAATGGTTCGGCGTCACCTACAAAGAGGACAAACCGGCAGTGATCCGTTCTTTCCGGGAACTGATTGAAGTCGGCGTTTACAAAGAGAGATTATTTGACTGATACACGGAGAGGAAAGAAAGGCGGGGCTGTCACGATCGTGGAGCCCCGCATTATGACGGCTGCGGGCAGAGAAGAGTCCCGGGCCGCAGGTACAGGAGTATAGAAAAGTATGACAGAGATTCCATTTAAAAAACCGGAGCTCGAAGACCGCCAGACGATTCTGTCTTATCTTGGCGGGCGCGGATTCCGGGGATGTGAGCGTACATTTGCCAATGTCTATCTGTGGGCCAGGTTCTATGATCTGGTGTGGGCGGAGCTGGAAGGAACCGTCGTGTTCCGGAGCGTATTTGACGGGAAATATTCCTACACGTATCCGGCGGGAGACGGGGATCGCAGAACGGCTGTCGAGCGTCTGATGGAAGAAGCCCGGGAGCAAAATGCTCCTCTGCAGTTTCACGGACTGAGCAGGGGGGAGTACGAAGAGCTGGAGCGGTATTTTCCGGGCCAGTTTGAGATTGACTGGAACCGGGACGCGGAGGACTATGTATACGAGACCGAAAAACTGATTCGGCTGTCGGGTAAGAAATATCACGGCAAGAAAAATCATATTAATCAGTTCAAGTCGGCTTATCCGGACTGGAGCTATGAGCCGCTTACGGATGACAATGTGGAAGAATGCTTTCAGATGGCACTGCGCTGGAGAGAGTTCAACGGCTGCGAAGTGGATCCGGAGAAGAATAAGGAGATGTGCGTGGCGCTCAATTCACTCCGTCTGCACAATGAACTGGAGCTTCGCGGCGGGGTTTTGCGGGCAGGAGGCGAAGTGGTCGCTTTCACGCTCGGAGAGCCGGTGTCGGAGGATACGTTTGTGGTGCATATTGAGAAAGCCTACGCGGATATCCGCGGCGCGTATCCGATGATTAATCAGCAGTTTCTGGAGCACGAAGTATCCGGGTATCTCTATGTGAACCGGGAAGACGATACGGGAGATGAGGGACTGAGGAAGGCAAAGCTGTCCTACCATCCGGTGTTTATGGTGGAAAAGGGCACTGCCAGACGAAAGGAAGAGTACGTATGAAAGCATGGGAGAGCAATGTTCGGAGGGTGACGCCCTACACGCCGGGCGACCAGCCGAACCGGCCGGGAATGATCAAACTGAATACCAACGAAAACCCCTATCCGCCGGCGCCCGGCGTGGAGAAAGCGCTGAGAGAGTTTCAGACGGACTGTCTGCGCCTGTACCCGGATCCGGCCGCTTCCGTGCTGGTGGAAGCGCTGGCGGAGCGCTGTCAGGTGAAGCCGGAGCAGGTGTTTGTGGGAGTGGGTTCCGATGATGTGCTGGCGCTGGCGTTTCTGGCTTTTTTTCACTCGCAGAAGCCGATTGTCTTTCCGGACATCACCTATTCCTTTTACCCGGTGTGGGCGGATGAATTTCGCATTCCGTACAGAACGGCGCCTCTGGACGAAGCGTTTCGCATCGTCAAGGAGGACTATTATCCTGAGAACGGCGGGGTGATCTTTCCGAATCCCAACGCGCCGACTTCTCTGGCGCTGGGGCTTGCGGAAGTGGAAGACATTATAAAGCACAACCAGGACGTGGTCGTTATCGTGGATGAAGCTTACGTGGATTTCGGTGCGGAATCCGCCGTCAGGCTGACCGAGCGGTATGACAATTTGCTGGTCGTCCAGACCTTTTCCAAATCCCGCTCCATGGCGGGGATGCGGATCGGCTTTGCCGTCGGCAGCCCGCTTCTGATCCGCTATCTGAACGATGTAAAATACTCCTTCAATTCCTATACCATGAATCAGATCACACTGAGACTGGGAGTGGAGGCGGTGCGGGACGAGGCGTATTTTCAGGAGACGACTGCGAAGATCAAAAGAACCAGAGAAGAAGCCGGAAAAAGGCTTTCCGCGCTCGGCTACCGCGCGCTGGACTCCAGCGCCAATTTCCTGTTTGTCACGCATCCGGAGTATTCGGCAAAGGAGCTCTACGAAGCGCTGAAAAAAGAAGATATCTATGTGCGTTATTTTGACGCGCCCAGAGTGGACCGGTACCTTCGGATTACCATAGGGACGGATGAACAGATGGAGGCGCTCTACGCATTCCTGGAACGCTACCGGCCCGGGCTTTCACAGAGAAGAGAAAGGAAATTATAGAATATGGACAGTATGATAACCTGGTTTATGGAAGTTCTCGGAGGAAAGGTTTCCAAAGAAATGATCGTGTTTGTCGTTTCCATGGTTCCGATCCTGGAGCTTCGCGGCGGACTGGTCGTCGCCTCTCTTCTGGATATCAATATCGTGAGGGCGATCTGGTTCTGCGTCATCGGAAATATTATCCCGGTGCCGTTTATTCTGCTTCTGATCACTCCGGTTTTCAACTGGCTGAAGCGCACGAAGCTCTTCTGCCCGATTGTGGAAAGGCTGGAGAACAAAGCGCTGGGCAAGAGCGAACAGATCGAGAAATACGAGTTCTGGGGGCTGGTCCTGTTCGTCGGCATCCCGCTTCCGGGAACCGGGGCCTGGACGGGGTCTCTGATCGCCGCTCTTCTGGGCATCCGCTTCAAAAAGGCGTTCCCGGCAGTGCTGCTGGGCATTGTGATTGCAACTGTTATTATGTCTGTTCTGTCTTATGGTCTGCTGGGGGCTCTGATCCACTGACCCGGATGCGCCCGGAAGATCCGGATGAATCGAGGTGACTCTTATGGAAGACAGTAAGAAGCTGTATTTTATCTACAATCCGCACTCGGGGCGTGAGCAGATCCGTACGAAGCTGTTTCATATTCTGCAGATCTTCTCCGACGCGGGGTACGAGATGACGGTGTATCCGACCAGAGAGAAAAAAGACGCGGTCAGGCAGATCGAGCTTCTATCCGAAGACTACGATCTGGTAGTGTGCAGCGGCGGCGACGGTACGATCGACGAGGTTGTGCAGGGGATGATGCGCAGAGAGAGAAAAATTCCGATCGGCTATATTCCTTCCGGGACCGTCAATGATTTCGCGAGGAGCCTGAAGATCCCGCGGGATATGCTGAAGGCGGCGAAGATTGCGGTGGAGGGAACGGATTTTCCGTGCGACATGGGCACCTTCAATCAGGAACACTTCGTCTATATCGCGGCATTCGGCATCTTTACGGACGTGGCTTATTCTACGAATCAGAATATCAAAAATGTGCTCGGACATATGGCCTATCTTCTGGAAGGCGTGAAGCGCCTGGCCAGCATTCCTTCCTATCATGTGCGTATAAGAAGTCAGGAGCTGGAGGCGGAGGGGGATTTCATCTTCGGAATGGTGACAAATTCCCGTTCGGTGGGCGGTTTTAAAAGTATCATAGGGAGAAAAGTACAGTTTGACGACGGAGTCTTCGAGGCGACGTTTATCAAAACGCCGAAGAACGCGGCGGAGCTTCAGGAGATTCTGGGAGCGATCATCCTCAAGGAGATTGATTCCAAGTACATGTATTCGTTCCGGACCGCGCAGCTCTGCGTGGAAGCGGACGGGATGATTCCATGGACGCTGGACGGAGAGTATGGCGGCGTATGCAGCACGGCGGTGATCCGGAATTATCAGCGGGCGCTGGAAATACGGGTGGACGCGGAGGCTTTTCACACCAATGCCGTCCGGACGCCCGGAAATATTTAAGCGATGGATAGGATTTCAGGTGGAAAACCCGCGGGTTTTTTGTTATACTGACAGTACCGATAGTATGATACGATTTGGAGGACAGGAATTATGAAAGTTGGATTCGGTTGTGATCACACTGCCATTGATCTGAAAAAAGAGTTGATGGAGTATATGACAGCGAAAGGATACGAGTGCGTGGATTACGGCGCATATGACGCGACCGTGCGGATTGATTATCCCGATCAGGGACTGAAAGTCGCGGAGGCGATCCGGGCTGGGGAGGTTGAAAAGGGCGTCCTGATCTGCGGGACGGGAATCGGCATCTCACTGGCGGCGAACAAGGTGCCGGGGATTCGGGCGGCGGTCTGCAGCGAGCCGTATTCGGCGATGATGACCGCAAAACACAACGCCTCACACATCATTGCCATGGGGGCGCGGGTCGTCGGCAACGAGATGGCGAAGATGATTCTTGACGCGTTCTTCGGTACGGAGTTCGAGGGAGGAAGACATGCGGAGCGGGTTCAGAAAATCTGCGACATCGAGGCGAAATACAGCAAATAAAACGGTAGCCGGAATCGAGCAGGGAAGATTTTTTCCCTGCGCACAGAGAACGGGAAGGAGATCGACGGAACGATCTTCTTCCCGTTTTTCGGCGCATGGCAGTACTTCTCTGCCGGCCGGCATCCCGCCGCCCGCCTACTGCAGTTTGGGCGCCAGAAGTCTCGGCACGGTCGCGTACTCCAGGGCGGTATCGGCGGTGATGACGCCGTCCTGATACAGCCTCAGAAGGCTGCTGTCCATCGAGAACATGTCCTGGCTGACGGATGGAGAAGAGTAGATCCGGCCGTCAATCTGGGGGATCTTCCGGCTGCGGATCATACTGCGGATATCCGCGGTGGCGGTCATGAGCTCAAAGGCGGGTGTGAGCGTTCCCTGGATGGTGGGAAGCAACTGCTGGGAGACCACCGCCTGCAGGACCAGCGAGAGCTGATCGGCGATTTGGCGCTGCTGATCGGACGGGAAGACGTCGATGATACGGTCCACCGCCTTTGCGCTGCCGGTGGTATGAAGGGTGGAGAAGACCAGATGGCCGGTCTCGGCCGCAGTCACAGCCGCCTGCATGGTCTCGTAATCGCGCATCTCGCCCAGAAGGATGACGTCCGGACTTTGACGCAGCGCGGCGCGCAGCGCAGTCCTGTAATTTTCGGTATCCGTATTGATTTCTCTCTGGCTCACGATGCTCTTGTCGTGCCGGTGCAGAAATTCCAGCGGATCCTCGAGGGTGATGATATGCTTCTCCTGCGTACGGTTGATGTGATCAATGATGCAGGCCAGGGTCGTGGATTTTCCGCTGCCCGCAGGGCCCGTGACGAGTACCAGTCCCTTGGAAAAACGGCCGAGGGAGAGGATGCTGTCCGGGATGCCGATGGAGGCAGGTTCCGGGAGAGAGGTGGCGATCAGGCGGATCACGATGGAGAGAGATCCCCTCTGCCGGTAAGCGCTCGCGCGGAATCGGGATACGCCCGGAATCGGGAAGGAAAAATCATCGTCTCCGGTTCTGAGAAGCTGGTCCATGGAGCGGCCTGCGAGCGTATAAATCTCCCGGATCAGATCCTCCGTATCCTGTGGCATGAGCCGCTGGTCGTCGACTCGCTGCAGCGTATGGTTGACCCGCATGGAGGCGGGAAGCCCCGTTACGATGAAAATATCCGAAGCTTTTTGGGCAACCGCTTTTTCGAGCAGGTTTTTTGCACGATTCATAGATAATCCTCCTACTGTTTTCTAAAATGTCATAAGATTCAGACTGTCGTTCCCGTTCCATTCGGAAGAGGAGATCTCCTGCCAGGATGTAATGCGGTAATAGCCGTCATCCATCCGTTCGGGCGGATTTAACGCCAATACAATTTTCAGAGACCGCGTGTCGCTGATGGGAATTTCGCAGGTGACGGAGGGATCTCCGTCTTCCGGCTTCATATCTGTATGCACGATGGGAGAGAGCTGTTCCTCGGCAGTTTCATAGTAATGTTCCGGATCCAGTGCATAGGCATTTTCGAGGATTCCGTCGATGTTTTTCAGCATGTCGGCGGCCAGGCCGGAGGCCCGATAGTAATCGATTCCATGCTGCGCGAGTTTCTGGCTGTACCGGTATTCAGTGAGTGCGCCGGACAGGGACAGGGCTGCGAAAACGGAGAGACACAGGACGATAAACGTCGTGAGCAGCAGTACGGAACCCGTGTTTGAGACCGGAACGGACGCCTGTTTTCTCTGAAGCTTCATATCTGATCGCCCTCCTCTATGGATGTTCGCCGCGCGCAAGCGGCTGATAAGAACTTCCCTCCAGACGGTAGATTTCCCTGGAATCCCCCCCGTAGAGGGTGACGGACCAGAGCGTGGTGTGCCCGTCCTGAGAATCCGCGGCCGCTTCCAGCCGGTAGAAAGCCTCTTCTTCGCCGCAGACCTCGAAATCTCCGTCAAACCAGACGTATGCTTTCCGGTCTGCGACGGACGTCCCGGGATACAGCAGGCGGAGATGTTCCGCCGTGTGCCCCGGCTGATTGAGGACTTCGGCGGCGGAGGAGACATGCCGCACGGCCATGTCCAGTTCCGCAGTCTCCCGGCTCAGCAGACTGGCCCGCACAAACATCTGCAGACAGACGGCGCCGGACAGGGAGAAAAACAGAAGCGAGAGGATGATCTCCGTCAGCAGCAGGCCGGAGCGGCCGGATAAGGTTTTTTTCATGGTACGCTCCTTTCCGACGCAGTCAGAGAGTGCTGCCTCCCTTCGCTGTCCAGGACGGTGAAGCGGTACAGATGTTCCTCCAACTGCTCCATGGACAGGGAGGTCAGTTCCATGATATCTCTGCCGCTTTTCAGAGAGACCGCGATCCCGTCGTTGATAAACAGTTCCTTTAGCATGCCTTCGTACTCGTAGATATAGGTCGTGCAGGGTGTCCCGTTATAGACGGCCGACATGGCCAGGCAGTCGGTTTCCTCTACACGGGTGATGGAGACGGCTCCGGCCGTATCGTTCTGATGGATCTTTTCCGCGAGATAGGACAGGGCGGTGCGGCTTTCGTCGTTGACTCTCAGGCGTTCGGCGGCGGAGGCGTGGATATGGGCGGCCAGGATCAGTACGCTCAGGGAAGAGAGTGCGAAGACGAAGAGCAGCGCGACGGGAAACATAAGATCGATCACATGGCTTCTGCGTGTCTGAAATCTCATGGCCGCGCCCTCCTGTCCATAATGGTGACTTCCGGAACGAGATTGCTGCCGAGGACCCGGTAGTCCACGAAAAAGCGCTCTTCATCGTAGAGGAGCCCGTAGTGATCTTTCAGATACTGCAGACTTTCCGGATACGCGCCCTCCATGGAGTAGCAGTGGACGATTCCCCGGCGCACCGCCTGTTCCAGGTTGTCAAGCGCCTGTGCGTCCGTCCGCCGTTCCACCGCCGATATTCCTCCGAGGAAGACGGACAGGACCGCGGCGAACAGGACAACGGAGCCTGCAATGCCTCCGGATCCCCGGCGGCGCTTTGATGTTTCAAAACGGTGTTTCATAATGGATTCCCTCATCTTCCTACAGGCTTGACATGATTCCCATCAGAGGTAGCATGACGGATAACAGAATGACGCCGACGATCAGGGAAAGGAGGATGACCAGCGTGGGCTCCAGCGCCGCGAGCAGGCCGGTGAACTTCTGATCAATCTCTTCCTGACAGGCGTCGGCGATATTCTGCATGACTTCGTCCAGAGAACCGGTCCGCTCTCCGATGGATGCCATGCGGGCATAGATTCCGTTAAAGACCCCTGACTCCGAAAGGGCTTTGTGCAGATCCTGCCCCTGCTCCAGACCGGTCCGGCAGCAGCGGATCTTCTGCGCGAAACGCTCCTCGGTGACCAACTGAGAGGAGAGGGACAGACATTCCTCCGGACTCATACCGCTGCTCAGCGTCAGCGCCATGCCGCCTGCAAACCGGCATACGGCAAGCTGATTCGTCAGCGCGTCCATGAAGGGCAGACTGCAGATCAGCTTCTGAAACTGTCTGCGCCCGCTTCTGGTCGTTCCGAGATACACGAAGACGGCGGCCAGCAGCAGTAGAAGCGCCAGCAGCAGGACGGAGTAGCGGTTGATGACATTTCCCAGTTCCAGAAGCGCTCCTGCTAGGCCGGTCATCTCGCTGCCGAGCTGTACGAAGATCTGTTCAAAGATGGGCATGACTTTGGTAATCAGCACCAGAATTACCAGCAGCATCATGAAGACCATCACCAGCGGATAGGTCAGCGCGCTGCGGATCATGCGGGAGACGGAAGCCTCCCGCTCATAATAGAGGGCCAGAGCGCCCATCACATCCTCCAGCCGGCCGGTTTCTTCGCCGATCCGCACCATGCGGATCAGGTAGGCGGGAAAGACCTGCGCTTCCCTCAGAGCTTCGTGAAGCTGTCCGGTCTCCTGATAGGTGTCGTCAATCCGGGCAAGCAGTGTATATTCTTCCGTGCTGCGGGCGTCCTCCATCATGATGGAAATTCCTTCCATGGCGAAGATGCCGGAACGCAGAATCATTGCCATCTGGGAACAGAAGGCGGAGATTTCCGTATTGGACAGGGGGGTAACTGTTTTCTGCGCCATATAAACTCCTTTCTGTCTTCCTTTAGTAATAATATTTTACGGTATAATTGCTGCCGTCGCCGATGAACTGTTTCAGAGCCTGTCTGCTTGTGCTGGCGGCAAACGTGGGATCCATCAGGCTCCAGGAGGAGCCGTCAAATTCTATGAGGTTGTCGATCCAGCCCACTTCCTCCACATAGCAGCTGATCCAGGCGTGGTAGGCCTCGCCCGCGTACCCGACTTCCAGTCGGGTGGGAATCCTCTGGGAGCGGAGCATGGCGGCGGTCAGGGACGCGTAGTCAAAGCAGATCCCTTTTCCGGTGCGCAGCGTTTCGTCGACGTCCGGCAGGTATCCGTAGGACACGCTGGAGGCTTTTTCCGTATCATAAACGATCGTATCGGTGACGAAGTGGTAGATCTGCGCCACGGCTTCCAGATCGGTATGAGCTCCTTCTGTCAGCTTCCGCCCTTCCTCCACGGCCTGAGAATCCGGGGAGAAGGATACATACTGGTTCGGATACAGAAAGGGAAGAAATTCATCCGTGATGCGGACGTCCGTCTCCTGCTCAAAGGCGACGGAATACATGTCCCCTTCCACATTTTCAAGGACGGCGAAATAATAGGAGCCGTCTCCGCCGGAGAGCGGAAACGTTTCGTAGATTTTCTCCTGCGACAGGAGATAGGTATAGGTATCCTCGCCGGGAGTTGTGATCTGCAGCTTGACTTTCGGGTTGTCTCCGGTGTACTGCACCATGATATAGCCCTGATCGGTGTTGGAAGTATCGATGGTCACCGTATCCGAGCCGTCGACGTCGGAGCCGTCCGCGGAAGGGACGAGTACGTGCGGCGTACTGTCCCGGGCAGGGCCGTCGCTGCGGGAAGATTCGGATTCAAAGCCGGCGGATGTGCTGCCGGGCGAATCCGTGCGTGCTTCTGCCGGTTCTTTTTTGCAGCCGCACAGAAGGGTGCAGCATAAGAGAACAGACAGGGCGGCTGTTTTGCGCATGTGCTGTGATATCCTCCATATGTTACGATGAAAGCGGCGCGTCCCTTCCGCCCTGGCAGGGCGCGGATCCTTCCGCCGTTTTCTGAATTTTCTATATTGTTTTCGGGCGCCGGCGCTGTGGACTGCCGGTGCGATTCTGTAATTAAGTATACTACCGAAAGCCCGTTGAAGCAACATTTGAGACAACATTTTTCCGGCGGGGTTTGACTTTGCGGTGTGTAAGTGATAGACTTAGGAAAAAGTCCCGGAAAGGGAGGATGCCGGGTGCTGTTCACCCGGCATTATTATGAAAAAGTTTATTTAAAAGTATTAGCTGACTGGCCTCTGTTCTTGATGGTTTTATTATATGGAAAAGAAATGAAGGAATCATGTGCATAAAGTAAACCTTTTTTAAAAGAAGAGTGAACAAATTATGAACGAAAGGATGGAAGAAGGATGCTTCTGAAAGATCTGTACCCGCAGGAGGTGACGGCGTCGGTCTATGAACTGGACTGGGAAGCGCTGTCCGGGAAATATGACGGCGTTATCTTTGACATTGACAATACGCTCGTCCCTCACGGCGCGCCTGCGGATGAGAGGGCCGTGCGCCTGTTTCGCCGGATTCACGGGCTGGGAATGAAGACCCTGCTGATGTCCAACAATCGGGAAGCCCGGGTAAAGCCTTTAGCAGGGCAGCTTCAGACGGAGTACGTGTACAAGGCCGGAAAACCGAAGAAAGCCGGCTATGAGAGGGGAGTGCGGAAGCTGGGAATCGCCCCGCAGCGCATTCTGTTTATCGGCGATCAGATTTTCACGGACATCTGGGGCGCGAACCGTATGGGGATGACAACCGTACTGACGGAGCCGGTGGACCCCGCTACGGACGAGATTCAGATTGTGGTGAAACGCTGGTTTGAGAAGCCGTTCCGCAGGAAACAGGGCAGCCGTCCCTGAAAACGTAAAGAGTTTGTAACAGATATTCAATATTTCTCTGCTATAATCACAGAACAAGGTTCATATTATTAAAGTGGGGAAGTGAGAATATGGCGCAAAAATGGAATATCTGTCTGATATTGATGATGACCGCTCTCTGCGCGGGCGGCTGCGGAGGGAAGGAGACCGGTTCCGAGCTGCTGACCGGAACCAGGGAGGCGGTAGAGCCGGTGACGGAGGCGGTAGAGCCCGAGGTTGAGAAGACCGCGGACGGCATCGCGCTCCGCATCTACAGCGGAGACGAGGCTGCGGAGCAGATCGAGGTTCAGACCGTCTATGTGGACGCCGTGACGGAACAGACAGTCATGGCGGAGCTGAAAAAGGCGCTGAATATGGATGCGGCCGCGGATCTGAAGAAGCTGTCGTTCGGCATGCACGGCGGGGACCGGATCGCCATGCTGGATATGAATCAGGCGTTTGCGGATTATCTCAACCGTCTGAGCGCGGCGGGGGAGTCGATTGTGATGGGCAGTCTGGTGAACACCTTTCTGGACTGTTATCAGTGCGATCTTCTGATGCTTACGGCGGAGGGCAGGGTGCTGAAGACCGGCCACGAGATTTACGAGGAATATCTGGAAATGTATGATTTTGCGGAGTCGTCCTACCATGTGAAGGAGATGGTGCTCTCGGAGGGGAAGATCCGGATCTCCTGTCCGCAGATTGAGGGGCTTCCTGACGAACAGATTCAGGGCAAATGGAACCGCATCTTTCTCGGGGCGGAGGAGCGCGCCATGGACGAATGGGAGGCGGACGGCAGTTATGAAGTCTCCTATGAGGTGAAAACTATGACCAGGGACGTGCTGTCCATCCTCATGAACGGTTTCTATTATGGAGAGGACGCGGCGCATCCATACAGCTTTAAATATACCTATAATATTGATCTGAACACCGGAGAGAGCATCCGGCTGGCGGATCATGTGGATGTGGAGAAGACGGCGGAGAACCTGTTCGCCGGTACCGGGTATTATGTGGAGGAATCGCTTGCGCCTCATTTTGCGGAGCGGCTGAAGGTCATCTACGACAGCCCGGAAGCGCTCGCGCGGTCGCTGGCGGGTTATGACTACTCGGAGGACGAAAGCGCGCCGTACGGCTATTCCTATATCCGGGACGGGAGAGTATGGCTGTGCATGGAGGTTCCCCATGCGCTGGGAGATTATATTGAGATCGAACTGGATGTTCCGGTTTAAAAGACGGATGAGGAGAGTGAATTTATGAAAGAGTTACTGGACATGTTCCTGACGTTCGCCCGGATCGGCGGGCTGACGTTCGGGGGCGGATACGCGATGCTGCCGATGCTGCAGCGGGAGGTTGTGGAGAAGCACCGCTGGGCAACGGAGGAGGAGCTGGCGGACTATTACGCCATCGGACAGTGCACGCCGGGAGTGATTGCGGTCAACACGGCGACGTTTATCGGCTACCGGCAGGCGGGGATTGCGGGCGGAATCTTCGCCACGCTCGGCGTGGTGGCGCCCTCGGTCGTCATCATTACGGTAATTGCGGCGTTTCTGACGAATTTTGCCGATCTGCCGGTGATTCAGTACGCGTTCGAGGGGATCCGCGTCTGCGTCTGCGTGCTGATCTTCAACGCGGTGCAGAAGCTCTGGAAAAAATCGGTGATCGATCAGCCGACGATGCTGATCTTCCTTCTGGTCTTCGTGGTATCCGCATCTCTGGCGGTGGGACAGAGCTTTTATCCGGAGCTGTTTTCGCTGTCGCCGATCGTCTATGTGGTCGCCGCGGGCGCGGCGGGCGTGCTTCTGCACGGCGGTAACGGGAAAAAGGAGGTGTCCGGGCGATGATACTGATACGGCTTTTCTGTGAATTTTTCAAGGCGGGGCTGTTCGCGATCGGCGGCGGACTGGCGACGCTTCCCTTCCTGCAGGAGATCAGCCAGTCTACCGGCTGGTTCACGCAGCAGGATCTGATGGATCTGATCGCCATCTCGGAGTCCACGCCGGGGGCGATCGGCGTCAACGCGGCGACCTATGCGGGATTCCATACGTACGGGCTGATCGGCGGGGTGGTAGCCACTCTCGGCCTGATCGCGCCGTCGATTCTGATCATTCTGCTGATCTCCGGCGTGCTGGAGAAGTTCAGGGACAGCAGTCTGGTGCAGCATATCTTCTACGGCCTGCGCCCGGCTTCCACCGGACTGATCGCGTCGGCCGGCTTTTCGGTGGTCCTTGCCACGCTGGTCAGCGTTACAAAGCTGTCGTCCGATCCGGCGGGGGCGTTTAACTGGTTCGGCATCGTACTGGCCGCGGGCCTGTATGCGGCGATCCGCAAATGGAACCGGCATCCGGTCGTGTATATCGGGGCGTCCGCATTGATCGGAATCGCGTCAGGGTATCTGCATTTGTTTGGGTAAGGAGAGACGGAAGATGAAAAGGAAAGAGAAAATGCTCGCGCTCCTGCTGGCTGCAGGCATGGCGGTTCTGGCCGGCTGCGGCCGTGCGGAGAATGACGCGGGGCAGGGAAAGACAGAAGGAACAAAGACGGAAGAAACAAAGACGCAGGAGATACCGGGGGAAGACGCAGCTGCAAAGGAGGCGGAAACCGTCGGTGCGGTTCCTCAGGTGCAGACGATTCCGGAGACGCTGGACAGATATGATCCGGACAGCGGCCGCTGGCTGATTCATACGGAGTACAGCAGAGCGGAGGTGTCGGGAGACGGGGCCCAAGCGCTCTCGAAGGCGGTTGAAGCGTGGTCCCAGGCGCGTGCGGGGGAGCTGGAAGCGCTTACGGAACAGTATGCGGCCGAAGCGGCCGAAGCCTGCGCTTTTATGGAGGATACCGGCTATTATGCATACAGTATCTTTCACAGCCTGGAGCCGGTCTGCGTGGACGACAGGATCGTGAGCTTTGTGGAAAGGAACAGTGAGTATACGGGCGGAGCGCACGGATTCTACGGGAGCACGGGGATCACGTTTGACGCGCAGAACGGGACGGTTCTGGAATGGAAGGATCTGCTGCGGGACGAAGAGGGATTTTGCCGGAAGGCGGAAGCATATCTTGTTGAAAAGCTCTCCGCCGATTACGCGGAAGGACTGTTTCCCGATTACGAGGAGACTCTGGCGCAGATGTGGGAGAGCGGACCAAACTGGTATCTGGACGCAAGTGGTATGACCTTTATCTTTAATCCTTATGAGCTCGGCCCCTATGCCATGGGCGAGATTTCCGTAACGGTTCCATATATGGAAACGGCGGAATATATGAACGAATCGTATCTTCCGGGACGGCTGACTTCCTGTTACGGGGCAGGGGTCTATAAGATTCCGGAGGACGGGACCGCCTGCTTCTACGGTTCGCCGCTGGACAGTCAGCCGGAAACGCTGAGTATTCGCCTGGACGGCGGTGAGGAAGAATGCGGCCCGGTCCGCGTGGAACTGAACGGCGCCTCGACCGAGACGGATTCCTTCGTGCGCCTCGGGGATGCGTTTCTTGTGTGCACGCAGGACGACCGGGTTTTTCTGATCTTCGACGCGGATTATGCGTCGGATGATTTTGTGACTTTCGTATATGAGATTCGGGACAGAGAGCTTTGCGAATGCGACTGTCAGGAAGGCCTGAGCCTGCAGGGAGGCGTCGTGAATACGGAAAAGCTGAGGCTGCAGATGCATCTGGATGTGCTGGGCACTTACAGCGGCCGGATGGATTATACGATCGGTGCAGACGGAAAGCTGGTACCGGACGGGGAGCGGTTCCAAATCCCGCAGACCGGCGACCTCATGCGTGTGCTGGTGACAACGATGGAACTGCCGGTGACGCTTGAAGGAGAAGCGACTGTGCTTCCGCCGGGGAGCCGCATCCGGATCACGGATACGGACAATGCGGGAAGCGCGGGCTTTCTGGAGGAGGAGAGCGGGCGGACAGGAGAGATCCGTTATATTCGCGGAGACGGAGAAGGGGATCTGTGGACGATCTTCATAGACGGAGTACCGGATTACGAATATTTTGAGTCGCTGCCCTACGCGGGGTAAGTGCCGCTACGGCATATTTTCCCGGATAATGATAGAGTGGTCCACGAAAAACCGCTCCTTCCCGGGAACGGCGCCGGAGGTCAGAGATTCAAACAGAAGATCGAGCGATTCGGCCCCCTGCCGGTACGGCTGCTGGCTGATCGTGGCGGAGATGACGCCTTTTTTCAGCATCTCGAGCGTAGTCGGGACCTCATCGAAGGTGATGATCTTCGGGCGGCGGCCGGATTCTTCCACGGCCCGGCAGCCGCCGTGGACGCCTGCGGCGGCAAAAAACAGACCGTTCATATCCGGATGCCGTTCCAGAAGCTGCCTGGTCAGCGTATAACTTTTAAATTCGTCGTCATGATTTTCGAGGATTTCGGTCACATGGATGCGGGGATAGGAGGCTTCGAGCGTGCTTTTGAGGCCTGCGACCCGCTCTGTGTGACAGAGCACGCTGGAGGAACCGGTGATAATTCCCAGCTTCATATCCCCGGCTGTCATCAGCGCGAACAGTCCGGCGGCGGTGCATCCGCCTTTAAAATAATCACTTCCTACATACGCCATCCGGCGGGAACCGTCAATGTCTGTATTGACCGTCACGACCGGGATTCCGGCGGTTACCAGTTCGTCTATTTTTTCCCGAATACATCTATGATTATAAGGTGCAAGCATCAGTCCGTGGATGCCTTCCTCCATCAGTTCGCTGATGGCGAGAAGCTGTGCGTCCGCGTCAAATTCGATCCGCCGGGTGAGGGTGGCGATGCCGTAATCCTGCAGCTCCGCGGCTTTCCTGCGCACTCCCTCCATGACTTCGTCAAAGAAAGGGTTGTGTTCGCTGAAAAGAATGACGCCGATCCGGTATTTCTTCTTCTGGGCGGCGAGGGCGGTGCCCGCTTTGTTGGGACGGTAATCCAGAGCGCGGACGATCTCCATAATCTTCTCCGCTGTCTGAGCGTTTACCGCTCCCCGGTGATTCAGTACCCGGTCCACGGTTCCCCGGGAGACTCCCGCCAGATCCGCAATGTCTTTCATAGTGGCCATAGGGCGCCTCCTTCGTCATCTGTCTATAGAAGACAATACAGGAAACGGAGCCGGCTGTCAATCGCGCACAGCGTGCCCGTGCACTCCATGACGTCTGCGGGTGCGCCGAAATTTGTGCGGAATCCACAAAAAACAGGGCGTTTTCATACCGTATCACCCTGAAAATTATCTGATTTTCACAAAGTTTTCCCAAAATACGGAAAAATTAACTCCATCTGTTGAAAGTTGGGGCGAAAAGAGGTAATATAAGAAAAGAACGTGCCCGTGCACGTAAGGAAAGCAAAGAAAGAGAAATGAAAAAAGGAGAAAGAAAAAGAGAGGAGGACATACAGATGCTTTATATAGGAGTGGACCTTGGAACCTCTGCCGTGAAGCTGCTTCTGATGGACGGGGAAGGCAGGATTCAGAAGATTGTATCCCGCGAATATCCGATCTGTTTCCCTCATCCGGGCTGGTCGGAGCAGAATCCGGAGGACTGGTATCGGGAAACCATGGCGGGGCTGAAGGAACTTTTGCAGGACTGTGACCGCAGCCAGGTGGCGGGAATCAGTTTCGGAGGGCAGATGCACGGACTGGTGATTCTCGACCGGGAGGACAACGTGATCCGCCCGGCACTTTTGTGGAACGACGGCCGTACTTATGAAGAGTGTGATTACCTGAACAATGTCATCGGCAGGGAGAAGCTGTCCGAATATACGGCGAATATTTCCTTTACCGGTTTTACCGCCCCGAAGATTCTGTGGGTGAAGAATAAAGAGCCGGAGAACTTTGCGAAGATCGCGAAGATCATGCTGCCCAAGGATTATATTGCCTACCGGCTGTCCGGCGTCCACTGTACGGACGTATCCGACGCCTCCGGCATGCTGGTCTTTGACGTGAAGAACCGCTGCTGGTCCAGAGAGATGATGGAAATCTGCGGGATCCGCGAGGAACAACTGGCGAAGGTCTATGAGTCGTACGAGGCGGTGGGGACCGTACTGCCGGCGGTGGCCGCGGAACTGGATCTTCCGGTTTCTGTCAAGGTCGTGGCCGGAGCCGGAGACAATGCGGCGGCGGCCGTGGGGACCGGGACCGTGGGCGACGGCAGGTGCAACATTTCCCTCGGAACGAGCGGAACGATCTTCATCTCTTCGGAGAAATTCGGCGTAGACCGGCACAATGCGCTGCATGCGTTCGCGCACGCGGACGGGCACTATCATCTGATGGGCTGCATGCTGAGCGCGGCTTCCTGCAACAAATGGTGGATGGACGAGATCATCGGCACGGACAATTATGCGGCGGAGCAGAAGGGCATCGAAAAGCTGGGCGAGAACCATGTGTATTTTTTGCCTTACCTGATGGGAGAGCGTTCCCCGCACAACAACCCGAACGCGAGAGGGACCTTTATCGGCATGACGATGGACACCACCCGTGCGGATATGACGCAGGCGGTGCTGGAAGGCGTCGCTTTCGCGCTCAGAGATTCCTTTGAAGTGGCGAAGGCTTTGGGAATCCGTATCGAGCGAACCAAAATCTGCGGCGGCGGGGCGAAGAGTCCGCTGTGGAAGAAGATCATCGCCAATGTGATGAACATCAAGGTGGATGTGATCGAGAGCGAGGAAGGTCCGGCTCTTGGCGGAGCGATACTGGCGGCGGTGGCCTGCGGCGAATACGAGAGCGTGGAGGCGGCAGCGGCGAAGCTGGTGAAGGTGGTCGATACGGTGGAGCCGACGCCGGAGATCGCGGCAAAATACGAAGAACGGTATCAGCAGTTTAAGGAAATCTATCCGGCATGCAAACCGCTCTTTGAGATCATCAAATAGGAGGAGAACCCGATGGAGATTAAGAAAGTAACAGACCCTTCGTTCCGCAGATACGGCAGGGTCGTCCGGAACATCGACTTTACCGGACTTGTGGAGGCGCTGAATACGAAGACGCCGCTTCCGGAGGAGGTGGTCTATGAGCCGTCCGTGGCGGAGCTGGAGGCGCTTCCGGTCTTTGCCGAGCTTCAGACGAAGGCCTATGGGGAACTGCCGATTCAGATCGGCTACTGCAACGGCAGGAATTATCTGCTCAATGCGCTGGAGTATCACCGCTCCTCTGAGATCAATGTGGCCGGAACCGACGCGATTCTGCTGGTGGGAGCACAGCAGGATATCACGGATGATTTTACATACGATACCGCGCTGGTAGAAGGATTTCTGCTGCCGAAGGGAACGGCGGTGGAACTCTATGCGACGACGCTCCACTATGCGCCCTGCAGCGCGGGGGATCACAGTTTCCAGGTGGCAATTGTGCTTCCGAGAGACACGAATCTGCCCCTTGAGAAAGAACATGAAGGCTGGGAGGACCGCCTGATCACCGCGAAGAACAAGTGGCTGATCGGACACGCGCAGGGCGGACTGCCGGAAGGTTCCCATATCGGCCTTGTGGGAAAGAACGTAGACTGCCGGGAGTAGATGAGTTTCCGAGGGCGGCGGCATGCCCGCGACCGGCCGGGGCCGGGCGGATCCGTCCGCCGCGGACGGCAGTTTCGGTACAGATTCACTGTAAACCGCGTCTGATTCTGGCGCATTCCCGAAGAACGGGGGCGCGGTCGGACGCAGAATTTCGATCAGGAGGATGAAGATCATGAACAACATTCCAAAAGTAAAGATTGGTATTGTGGCGGTAAGCCGCGACTGTTTCCCGGAGTCTCTGTCCGTGAACAGGAGAAAAGCGCTGGTAGCGGCTTATGAGGCAAAATATGACGCGGCGGACATCTATGAATGTCCGGTCTGTATCGTGGAGAGCGAGATCCATATGGTGCAGGCGCTGGAAGACGTGAAGGCGGCAGGCTGCAACGCGCTGGTCGTCTATCTGGGCAACTTTGGTCCGGAGATTTCCGAGACGCTGCTGGCAAAGCATTTTGACGGGCCGAAGATGTTCGTGGCGGCGGCAGAGGAATCCGGCGATCAACTGATCCAGGGCCGCGGAGACGCTTTCTGCGGTATGCTGAACGCAAGCTATAACCTGGCGCTGAGAAACATCCGGGCCTATATTCCGGAGTATCCGGTGGGAACCGCAGAAGAATGCGCGGATATGATTCACGAGTTTATTCCCATCGCCAGAGCGGTGGTCGGCCTTTCCGATCTGAAGATCATCAGCTTCGGACCGCGTCCTTTAAATTTCCTTGCCTGCAACGCGCCGATCAAGCAGCTTTACAATCTGGGCGTGGAGATTGAGGAGAATTCCGAGCTTGACCTGTTCGAGGCATTTAACAAACACGCAGGCGATCCGAGAATCCCCGAAGTGGTGGCGGATATGGAAGCGGAGCTCGGCGAGGGCAATAAGAAGCCGGAGATCCTTCCCAAGCTGGCGCAGTATGAGCTGACGCTTCTTGACTGGATCGACGAGCATAAAGGTTATCGGAAATATGTGGCCATCGCGGGCAAGTGCTGGCCGGCGTTCCAGACCCAGTTCGGCTTTGTGCCCTGTTATGTGAACAGCCGCCTGACCGGACGTGGTATCCCGGTATCCTGCGAGGTTGATATCTACGGCTGTTTAAGCGAGTTCATCGGAACCTGCGTCAGCGACGATGTCGTCACGCTGCTGGATATCAACAACACGGTGCCCTACGATATTTACAATGAGGACATCAAGGGCAAATATGACTACACGAGCAACGATGTATTCATGGGCTTCCACTGCGGCAACACCAGCACGAAGAAGCTGTCCTTCTGCCAGATGAAGTATCAGCTCATTATGGCGAGAAACCTTCCGGAGGAAGTGACGCAGGGAACACTCGAGGGCGATATCGCTCCGGGCGACATCACGTTCTTCCGCCTGCAGAGCACCGCAGACTGCAAACTGCGCGCTTATGTGGCCAACGGAGAAGTGCTTCCGGTGGCAACCCGCTCCTTCGGAGGCATTGGTATCTTCGCGATTCCGGAGATGAAGCGCTTCTACCGTCATGTGCTGATTGAGGGCAATTATCCTCATCACGGCGCGGTGGCGTTCGGCCATTATGGCAGGGAACTGTATGAAGTGTTCAAATACATCGGAGTGGACGTAAGCGAGATCGGCTACAACCAGCCGGCAGGCGTACGCTATCCGACGGAGAATCCGTTTGCATAAAAGCTGATTCACAGTATCAGAGGCTGCCGCGCTGCGGCGGCCTCTTTGGGAATTGGCGGAAGAACTGCGGAGCGTTTCGGACCGGGCAGGACAGGGAGGATTGCATGAGTCGGAAAAAGACGGCGTTCCTTCTGACGCTCTTTGCCTGCATGACCGTGTGCCTGACTGTATTCTGGCAGAGGCTTCATGAACTGGGCGGGAGCGAGGAAGGAGATTACGAGATCTATGACAGGCATTATGTGATGATTACAGGCCGAGAAGACAGCGATTTTTGGGACCGCGTTTACGAGAGCGCGTTTTTGGAGGGGAAAAAGCGCGGCGTCTATGTGGAGCGCTTCGGTGAGGAGCTGGCGGTGGAGTACGGAAGGAACGAGCTTCTGAGGCTGGCCATGCAGGCGTCGGTGGACGGGATCATCGTTCCTGGGGACGAGGAAGAGGAGACGATCGCGCTTCTGCAGGAAGTGGTGGAGCAGGGAATTCCGGTGGTCAACGTGCTGCAGGACAGTACCGGCAGCGTGCGCCAGTGTTTTGTAGGAAACAACAGCTATAATCTGGGGCAGGATTACGGCCGGCAGATTCTGGAGCTTCTCGCGGAGGGGGAAGGGACGGAGGACGGCGGCGGACCGGGCAATCAGCCTGTGCGGGTTCTGGTGCTGGTGGACGAAAACCGGACGGATACCAGCCAGAATCTGGTTCTTCTGGGAATCCGGGAGACGCTGGAGAACGCGGGGGAGAGCGCGGACAGCGTGTCCGTGGAGACCAGTCCGGTGGACAACAGCCGGGGATTCAGTTCGGAAGAATCCATCCGCGATATCTTTCTGGACGCCGGGAAACTGCCGGATATTCTGGTGTGTTTAAGTGCGGTGCACACCAGATGCGCGTATCAGGCGGCGGTGGATTACAATAAGGTGGGAACCGTGCAGATGCTGGGCTATTACGATTCCGATGCGATTCTGGAGGCGGTATCGAAAAATATCCTTTATTCCACGATTGCCTTGGATACGGAGCAGATGGGGCGGTTCTGCGTGCAGGCGCTGGACGAATATGCGGAGACCGGATACACCAACAATTACATGGCGGTGGATACGCGGCTGATCCGGGCGGCAGAGGCGGAAAGGCTGGTGGAAGAACGATGAGCCGGGGAGAGGTTTCCGGACGCGGGGCGGGATTCCTGCGGAAGAAGTGGAGATATCTGACGCTCCAGCAGAAGCTGACCGCACTCTTTCTGCTGACGGCGGTGATTATTCTGGCGGTCAATCTTTATATGTTCGCGCTGATCAACGGGATGACCGGCAGAGTGGAGAAAGTCTACGTCAGCAACGTGAGCCTGAATGAACTGTCCGGAGCGCTGGACCGGGTGCAGGACAGCATGGAAGAATATCTGAATACCAAAAGTTCCGACGCCATGGAGGATTATTACCGCAGCGAGCAGGCTTACCGGGAACTGATGGACGGACTGAACACCGCTGTTACGGACAACCGCATGCTGCTGACGGAGAAGAATATCCGGGGGCTGTCCGAGAGCTATCTGGAGCTGGCGGCGGAGGCGATTCAGGCAAAGCGGGGCAGAAACGTGGAGAAATACGGGAAACTATACGAAGACGCGTCGGTTCTGTACGAAGAGATCCACACCTTTATCTACAGCCTGAACAATGCTCAGTTCAAGGATAATTCCAGGAACTATCAGGTACTTCTGAATTCTCTGCGTTATATGGAGCTGATCAGCATTGCTGTGCTGCTGATCGTGCTTCTGGGAAACATCAGCCTGATCGTGGTCAGTACGAGGAGTGTCACAAGGCCGCTGCACCAGCTTGCCAGGGCGGCGGGGGAAGTGTCCGGCGGCAATTTTGACATCGGTCAGATTCCGGTTCAGAGTATGGACGAGGTGGGGATCGTGACCAACACCTTTAATGAGATGGTGGAGAACATCCGCAATTATATCGAGCAGCTCCGGGTGACCATGGAGCGGGAGAATCAGTTGAAAGAGCGGGAGTTGATGATGCAGAGCCATCTGAAAGACGCGCAGTTAAAATATCTGCAGGCTCAGATCAATCCGCATTTTCTGTTCAACACGCTGAATGCGGGCGCACAGCTTGCCATGATGGAGGAGGCGGACAAAACCGGACGCTTTCTGGAAAACGTGGCGGAATTTTTTCGCTATAACGTACGTAAGAACGACGAGGACGCCACGCTTCAGGAGGAGATTCATCTGGTGGACAATTATGTCTACATTCTGAACGTGCGGTTTTCGGGCGAAATCCTTTTTTCCAAAGAAATCGACGAATCGCTGCTTGGCGTGCGGGTGCCCAGCATGATTCTGCAGCCGCTGGTGGAAAATTCCTTTCATTACGGGATTCGCAACATCGAGTGGCGGGGAAGAATCGAACTGTCCGTATATCAGAAAGAAGGAGAGATCTGCATCAGCATCTGGGACAACGGAGCGGGCATGGAGCCGGAGCGGATCCGGCAGGTGCTGTCCGGCCGCGCAAGGGAGACGGAGCCGGCGTCCGGTTCCAACGGCGTGGGTGTGAGAAATGTAATAGAACGGCTGAAGCTGTACTTCCACGGCCAGGCAAAGCTGCAGATCTTCAGCGAAGGAGTGAACACCGGAACCGAGGTGCTGATCACGATTCCGGGTATGATTCGCGCCGATGCGGAACTTCCAAACTAAACAGCATCTGAACGAAGCATGCCCGGAATGATTTTCGCGTGAGCGAAGCGCATGAGAAAACCGTTCCAGACGCAGGGGTATGATTCGGACAGATGCGGAACTTCAATAGGAGGAAATGGAATGTATCGAATCATGCTGGCGGACGATGAGGGAATCGTTCTGGATTCTTTAAAGATGATCATCGAAAAACATTTTCCGGGGCAGTGCCAGACGGAGACGGCAAAGACCGGAAGAGATGTGATCGAGCTGGCGGAAAGTTTCCGGCCGGACATCGCGTTCATGGATATTCAGATGCCCGGCATCAACGGCATCGAGGCCATACGGGAGATCAAGAAAAGCAGCCCTTCGGTCGTATTTATCATTCTGTCCGCCTATGACAAGTTTGATTATGCCAGGGAAGCCATCAACCTGGGGGTACTGGAATATGTGAACAAGCCGTTCAGCGCCAGGGGAATCACGGAGGTGCTGGAGAAGGCGTTCAAAGCCATTGATTCCCGGAGAAAAAAGCGCAGCGACGATCTGCGGATCCGGGAGAAGATGGAGACGGTCACGCCGATCATCGAGAACGGTTTTATCTATGCTATCATGTTTCAGGAAATTTCCATGGAGGACGTGGAGAACTACCGGCAGCTCCTGGGCATGGAGGCGGAGTACGGATGTATGCTGGCGCTGGCTGTGGGAGATGACCAGCACGGCAACCGGATGACGAATACGGTGGGAGCCGGCTTCCGGACGCAGTTGAATTACGCAAAGGTGCGCGAGACCGTGAAGGAGACCTGGGACTGTGTCGTCGGTTCGGTCATTTCCAACAAAATTCCGGTCTTTCTGCCCATGAAACAGCAGAAGATGGATTATGAGGAACGCATCGGCATGATTGACGTCTGCAGGGAGCTGACCCGGAAATTGAAGCGGGCCACGGACATCACTTTCCGGATCGGCATCGGTTCCATACGGAAACTGAACAAGAGTATGGATTCTTATGAGGAGGCGCTCAAGGCGCTGGTCAATTCTACCGGGAGCGTAGCCCATGTGGATGATCTGCCGATCCGGTGCCGGTACGACGAAGAGTATCCTGTCGACCTGGAGAAGGAACTGTTCGACAGCCTGAAAAGCGGCATGGCGGAGGAGTGCGAGCGGGCGGCCGGGCGTTATTTTGACTGGATGCTTGACAATTATGACGAGAAGAATTTAAGCGTCCGCTTAAAGACGCTGGAATTTGTACTTTTCGCGGAGCATGAAGCCTATCTGGATGGAGGAATGACCTATCATTTTACGGACAGGGAAAATTATCTGCCGCTTGTCATGAACGCGGAGCAAAACAGCGACCTGAGGCCCTGGTTTGTGGAGCGGTTCCGGGAAAGCTGCCGGAACATGACGACCAAGAAGGGAGAGCACGAGAATCAACTGGTCGTGAGAGCGCAGGAATATATCCGGGAAAATTATCAGCGGGATCTGTCGCTGGATGAGGTGTCCCGCCGCATGGACCTGAGTCCCTATTATTTCAGCAAGCTTTTCAAGGAGGAGACCGGCGGCAATTTTGTGGAATATGTGACCAATCTGCGGATCCAGAAGGCGAAGGAGCTGCTGGCGGGAGACGGAGGCAGTATGAAAGAGATCTGCGGAGCGGTGGGATACAGCGATCCCAATTATTTCAGCCGCATTTTCAAGAAAAATACAGGCGTGACGCCTACGGAATACCGGGAGAGTGAGAGAGGATGAAAAGAAGACGCGGAGGAAGAAAAGGGCTCTGCTTTGCGCTGCTTGTGTGCCTGTCTGCGATGACCGGCTGCCGGGAACAGACGGGAGTTCCGGAGGTGTCCGAGGAAGAACGGGAGGAAGGGATCCAGATCGGTATCACTCTCGATTCCTTTGTCATTGAGCGGTGGCAGAGAGACCGGGACGTCTTCGTGTCCGCCGCCCAGGATCTGGGAGCGGAAGTGAATGTCCAGAACGCCAACGGGGATATGAAGGAACAGATCGCGCAAATGGATTATTTTATCCAGAAGAAGATGGATGTGATCGTGGTCGTCATGGTCGCCAGCGACGAGGACGAAAGCGGCATCATCGAGGCGGTCGGACGGGCGCAGAAAGCGGGAATCCCGGTGGTGGCTTATGACCGCCTGATTCTGAATGCGGACGTGGACCTTTATATTTCTTTTGACAACGTACAGGTGGGGCGGCTGATGGCGGAGCATATGCGGGAGCATCTGGCGGAGGGCGGAGAACTTCTGCGGGTATGCGGTCCCATGGCGGACTATAATGTTCCGCAGATCATGGAAGGTTTCGAGGAAGTGCTCGCGGGCAGCGATCTCAAAATCATGAAGACAGAACACGCAAAAGGATGGCTGGCGGAGACGGGGTTTGCCGCTACCGGAGCATATCTGAAGGAACATTACTCGGTGGACGGGATCATGTGTGGCAACGACAGCATCGCCGGCCATGCGGTGCGCGCGCTGTCGGAACGCCGCATGGCGGGAAAGGTGTGCGTGGTGGGGCAGGATGCGGATCTGGACGCCTGCCAGCGCATCGTGGAGGGAACCCAGTGCATGACCGTGTATAAGCCGGTGGAAAAACTGGCGAGACGGGCGGCGGAGCTGTCCGTGGCTCTGGCAAAAGGAAGCCGGATTGTAACGGCCGACGCCGACCGGAGAAGCTCGTCCGCCGGCGCCGCCGATACCGACGCGCCGGTCATCCGGATATCCGGATCCATTTATGACGGCACCGGGGAGGTCCCTTATGAATGTCTGGAGCCGGTGGCGGTGACAAAGGAGAATATGGATGAAGTGATCACCGGGAAATACCATGAAGAGAGCGACATCTATCTGAACGTCCGGAACTGAGGCGGGCGGAGATGGAGAAGAGAAATGAGATTTTTCTTGACGTGTGGGAAATCGGATATTGGAGCCGGCGAATCAATGACAAAGACCGTTTGATCTATAAAATAGATGAAAATAACATATATATTCTGGCGTGCCGATATCATTATGGAGATAAATAAGATACGGCCGTCATTTCGTGTTTTACAACTGTTGACTGGACATTTTTGCGCAGGCTCCTCCTGAAAATCACAAAAATGTCCAGTTTTTCCAATTACAGGAAGGCGGTACTATATAAAATATACAGAAGATAACAAGTTTATCCTGCCCCGGATGTGATATATTCATAATGTAAAAAATATTTAAGGGAGGAATTTTCAAGATGAAAAGAAAATTACTTGGTGCATTACTGAGCACGGCAATGGTTGCTTCTCTGGTCGTCGGATGCGGCGGCAAAGAGGCGGCTCCGGCAGACACCCCGGCTGAGACCGAGGCTCCGGCAGAGACGGAAGCGCCCGCAGACGATGCGGCGGACGATACCGCGGCTCCGGCGGCAACGGGCGGCGGCAAGATCGGTATCTCGATGCCGACGCAGTCTTTGGAGCGCTGGAATCGTGATGGCGCTTATCTGGACGAGCAGTTCAAGGCAGCGGGCTTTGAGACGATCCTGACTTTCTCCGACGACAAGACGGACCAGCAGGTAAACGATATCCAGAACATGCTGGCGGACGGCGTGGATATGCTTGTCATCGCGGCAATCGACGGCAACGCGCTCAATACCGCACTGGAAGGCGCGGCAGAGAAGAATATTCCGGTTATCTCCTATGACCGTCTGATTCTGAACGACGCAGCTTCCTATTATGTATCTTTCGATAACTATACGGTCGGCAAGCTTCAGGGCGAATATATTGTAAAGGCGCTGGATCTGGAGAACGCAGGCGACAAGACCTACAACATCGAGATCACCGCAGGCGATCCGGCCGACAATAACGCAACTTACTTCTATCAGGGCGCGATTGACGCGATCCAGCCGTATCTGGACAACGGTGCGCTGAACGTCGTATCCGGCCAGAAAGATTTTGACGCAGTCGCAACTCCGGGCTGGAAGACCGACACCGCTCTGGCGAGAGCACAGAACGTTCTTTCTTCCTATTATGCAGACGGAACTCAGCTGGATGCATGGCTGTGCTCCAACGACTCCACCGCTCTGGGCGTAACCCAGGCAGTAACCTCCGACTATGCGGGTTCCAATACCGTTATCATCACCGGTCAGGACGGCGATGAGGCGAACCTGAAGAACATCGTGGACGGCACCCAGACCATGACCGTTTACAAGAACGTGAGCAACGAGTCCATCGTTACGCTGGCTCTGGCAAAAGCGATTCTGGCAGGCGAGACCATCGACGAGTCCCTGATTCCGTCCTTCGGAATCGAGTGTGCGTTCGACACCGAGTCCTATGAGACTTCCGCAGGCAACAAGTGCCCGTCCTTCCTGCTGGTACCCAATGTCATCACTAAGGACAATCTGCAGGATCTGGTAGATACCGGCCTGTACACCATGGGTGACGACGGATATCTGTCCGCAACGAAGTAATACATACGGAGACAATCAAGTAAGACCTTAAAAAGGGCGGGGCGTCTGTCCCGCCTTTCTTTTCAGTCGGATACCGGCCTGAGAGAAGAGAGGGAAAGGAGGAGGAGCTTTTGGCTGATATTATTCTGGAGATGAAATCCATCACCAAGGAGTTCCCGGGAGTGAAAGCGCTGGACAATGTGAACCTGGTTGTGGAGCGGGGGGAGATCCATGCGCTGATCGGCGAGAACGGCGCGGGCAAATCCACATTGATGAACGTGCTGTCCGGAACGTATCCGGTGGGCAGCTATACGGGGGAGATCTATTACAACGGAGAGCTTTGCCAGTTCAAGACGCTGAAAGACAGCGAGGCGAAGGGAATCGTGATTATTCATCAGGAGCTGGCGCTGATTCCGCTGCTGACGATCGGCGAGAATATGTTCCTGGGAAATGAAAAGAAGAACAAAATGGGGCATATCGACTGGGATATGACTTACAATGAAGCAGAGAAGCATATGCAGCAGGTCGGGCTTTACGAATCGGCCCAGACACTGATCAAGGACATTGGAACCGGCAAGCAGCAGTTGGTGGAGATCGCGAAGGCATTTTCCAAAAACGTAAAACTCCTGATTCTGGATGAGCCGACCTCTTCGCTGAACGACGAGGACGCGAAGATGCTTCTGGATCTTCTGATGGAGTTTAAGAAGAACGGACTGACCTCCATCATTATCACGCATAAATTAAACGAGATTATCTACTGTGCCGACAAAGCGACGATCATCCGCGACGGGTCCACGATCGAGACGCTTGTAAAGGGTGTGGACGAATTCAGCGAGGACCGGATTATCAAGGGCATGGTCGGGCGTCCCATGGATGACCGCTATCCCGCAAGAGAGCATAGAGTCCGTCCGGAAGTGGGGCTGGAGGTAAAGAACTGGACGGTCTACCATCCGCTCTATCACGAGAAAGTGGTGGACAACAATATTTCCTTTAAAGTACACAAAGGCGAGGTGGTCGGTTTCTCCGGTCTCCAGGGCGCGGGGCGCACGGAGCTTGCCATGTCCATCTTCGGCAGAAGCTACGGTTTCAACATCAGCGGGGAACTGTACTTAAACGGGAAGAAGACGGAATTAAGGAGCGCGGAACAGGCCATTCATCACGGCCTCGCGTATGTGACGGAAGACAGAAAGACCAACGGATTGATCCTTGGGGAATCCATTCGTTTTAATACGACGCTGGCAAGGCTGGACAAAGTCTGCGGAAACGGCGTCATTGATACAACGGCGGAGCAGAAGGTGGCGGAGGACATGACGGAGGCCATGGGGACCAAAACACCGTCCATCGAGCAGAAGGTGGGCAATCTGTCCGGCGGAAACCAGCAGAAGGCGCTGCTGGGCAAATGGATGTTTACGGAGCCGGAGGTGCTGATCCTCGATGAACCTACCCGCGGTATTGATGTGGGCGCCAAGTATGATATCTACTGCCTGATCAACCGGATGGTGGATGAGGGAAAATCCGTGATCATGATCTCTTCGGAGATGCCGGAGCTCATCGGAATGTGCGACCGGATCTATATCATGAATGAGGGTGAGCTCAAAGGAGAACTGGACGCGAAGGAAGCGACTCAGGAGAAGATCATGAGCTTTATCATCCGCGCGGACGATTAAGACGAAAGGAGTGTTGTGTAAATGTCAACGAAGAAAGAAAATCAGGGCGGCGCGCCGTTCAATCTGGGAGAATTTCTGACCAGATACAGTATGGTTATCGCTCTTGTCATCGTATTTATCCTGTTCTATTTTCTGACGGACGGACGTCTTTTGTATGCGCAGAACATGTCCAATCTGCTGCTGCAGAACGGTTATGTGCTGGTTATGGCCTGCGGTATGCTTCTGTGTATCCTGACCGGCGGCAACATCGACCTGTCCGTCGGTTCCGTGATCTGTATGGTGGGCGGCGTGGCCGCGGTCATGATCACAAACCATGGTTTTAATATTTATCTGACAATTCTGATCTGCCTGGTCATCGGCGTGCTGGCAGGAATCTGGCAGGGATACTGGATCGGTTATGTGAGGATTCCGCCGTTTATCACGACGCTGGGCGGTATGTTCGTCTTCCGCGGCTTTGGCCGTCTGATTCTTGACAGCAAGACCGTATCCGTTCAGGACGCGGCTTTTCTGAACATCTTTACGGCCTATATCAAGATTCCGGGACTGGATACGGATACACGTATTCTCTCTCCGCTTGTGATCGGCGCGCTGGTGGTAGTGTTTATCTTCTACAGCACGATCTCTTCCCGCGCTCACAAGGCAAAGAAGGGATACCGTCAGAACAGCGCGATGGCGGATTTTGGCCGCAGCGGCCTGATCTCGGTGGTTCTTCTGGCCTACTGTTATCTGCTGAGCCAGTATAAGGGCGTGTCCGTCATGCTACTGTGGGTGGTGGCAGTCTGCCTGATTTATCACTTTATCACTTCCAAGACCGCATTCGGCCGGTATTTCTACGCGGTGGGCGGCAATGAGAAAGCGACGCAGCTTTCCGGTATCAATACGAATAAAGTTTATTTTATCGCATATGCCAATATGGGCTTTCTGGCGGGGCTGTGCGGCCTGCTCTGCCTGGCCCGGGTAGGCTCCGTTACAGGTTCCACCGGTACTTCCTTCGAGATGGACGCCATCGGCTCCTGCTTCATCGGCGGCGCATCGGCCTACGGCGGCAGCGGCACGGTTCCTGGCGTGATCATCGGCGCGCTTCTTCTGGGCGTGATCAACATGGGTATGTCCATTATGGGTATCGGCGATTCCTGGCAGTATGTGGTAAAGGGCGGCGTGCTGCTGGTGGCGGTTATCTTCGATGTGGTCTCCAACCGCAAGAGTGGCAAGTGATCCGGGTGTGAAACAGACAAAATTGTAAATAATATGTTAATTTTTTCAAAGGGCTGTGTATACGGCCCTTTTTTTGTGGTATACTCCAAGTAAGCGTGCGGGTATTACGGGGGAAAGACCGTGAACGGGGACGCGGCGGCTTCTGTCAGGACCGCGCCGCGCAGGACCGATGCCTGCCTCTGCCGGTCTGTATCCGTCTTGCGGAAATTGGGGCTGTGAGCCGGAATCAGAGCGGCAATACATAGAGAAGGAGAGAGAGGGGTGATTTTTGTGGTCAGGGAATGCGTAACTATTAAGAATGAGAATGGGCTGCACCTGCGTCCGGCGGGAAAGCTGGTGACTGTAGCGAACAAATGCAGTTCCCATGTCATGATGACCTGCGGAGAACATAAGATGAACTGCAAAAGTCTCATGAGCCTGCTTGCATTTCCGGTGTGCCCGGGCGATGAGGTGATCGTGGAATGCTATGGGGAAGATGAAGTACAGGCGCTCGAACGGGTCGTAACTTTCCTGAAAGCCTTGTGATACGGGGTATGGCACATCCATTCGGATGTGTCTTTTTTTGGTCTGCGCGCCATAGGCGCGCTCTAACGGGTGAAAAGCGATAAGAAAGCACTGGCCAGGCGGACTGTTTTGATTCAGACGGCAGGGCCGAAAAAGAGAGGGCGGAGACGAAATTGTCCACAGAATGGAAAAAGAACGGGAAATTCGGGAAAAGCAGGATGGTTTTACGGTATTTTCGCGGCTGTAAACGGTATTTTCTGTGCGCAGTGGCGGCTTCCTTTGCGGCCACCGCGCTGAATGCGGTGACGCCGCAGATTTTCCGGTTCGGGATTGATCGGGTGCTGGGCGGCAGCGGGTATTCGTATTTGCAGGAGCATCTCTGGCTGCTGTCGCTGTCCGTTGTAGCGGTGGCGGTGCTGTCGGGAGCGGCTATGTTTGTGATGCGCGTCTGTACCGCGCAGGCGGGAGAAGGCTTTGCAAAAAATATGAGGGACGCGCTGTTTCGGCATGTGCAGAGGCTGCCGATGAGCTGGCATGACCGGAACCAGACCGGGGATATCATCCAGCGTTGTACGTCGGATGTTGAAGTGATTCGCAATTTTGTAGTGACGCAGCTTCTGGAAGTGTTCCGGACGGCCTTTCTGGTGGGGATTTCTTTTGCGATGATGCTGTCCATGAACCGGAAACTGGCTTTTGTGGTGCTGCTGTTTGTGCCGGCGGTGATTCTGTATTCGGCGGTTTTTTACCGGCTGATCGCGGAAAGGTTCACGGATGCGGACGAGGCCGAGGGAGAGCTGTCTACCGTGGTGCAGGAAAATGCCACCGGTGTGCGGGTGGTGCGGGCCTTTGGCCGGGAACAGTTCGAGATGGACCGGTTCCGGGAGAAGAATGAAGCCTTTGCCGGGCTGTGGATCCGGCTGGGAACCCTGTCCGGACTTTATTGGGGTGTGGGCGATCTGATTACGGGGCTGCAGGTGACGGCTGTGGTGGTACTGGGGGCGGTGGAGGCCGTTCACGGGAATATGTCCGTGGGAGAATTTGTGGCGTTCGCGTCCTACAACACAGTGCTCGTCTGGCCGGTCCGCGGCCTGGGGAGGATTCTGTCTGATATGAGCAAGGCCGGAGTGTCTTTTGAACGCGTGGGCTACATCCTCCGCGGGGAGGAAGAAGCCTTTGCCGGTCCGAAGCGGACGGAAATGTCCGGCAGGAAAAAGGCGGAGGCTGAGGACAGAGCATGCATGGACATCGTCTTCTCTCATGTATCATTTGCCTACGAGCAGGGGAAAAACGTGCTGGAGGACGTATCCTTTGCGATTCCTCAGGGGACGACGTTCGGGATCCTGGGAGGGACCGGCAGCGGAAAGTCCACCATCGTCCAGCTTCTGACCAGACTGTACGAGCTGGAGGAAGGAAGCATTACGGTGGGAGGCGCGGACATCCGCGAGCTTCCGACTGCCTGGCTGCGCCGTCAGGTGGGCATGGTGCTGCAGGAGCCGTTTCTTTATTCCCGGACGATCCGGGAGAACATTGCCGCCTGCGCGCCGGAGGCCTCCATGGAGGAGATCCGCCGTGCAGCCCGCATAGCCTGCGTGGATGAAGCGGTCATGAACTTCGCGGATGGCTATGAGACCCTGGTGGGGGAACGGGGCGTGACGCTCTCCGGCGGGCAGAGACAGCGGGTGGCGATTGCCCGGATGCTGCTTCAGAAAGCGCCGGTCATGGTCTTCGACGATTCCCTTTCCGCGGTGGATACACGGACGGATCATCGGATTCGGCAGGCGCTGAAAGAGCACGTAAAAGGAGCTACGGTGATCCTGATTTCCCACCGGATTACCACGCTGATGGGAGCGGACCGGATTCTGGTTTTGAATCAGGGCAGAGTGGAGGAGACGGGAACCCACGCGGAACTGGTGCGCAGGGACGGCATCTACCGGCAGATCTATGAGATTCAGATGGAACGGGGGAAGGTACCATATGGCAGTTTATGAAGAGCAGGAATACAACCAGCCGTTCAGTCTTCGGATCTGGGCGAAGATGTTTCCGTTTTTTAAACCGTATAAAAAATATTTTCTCATTACCATGGGGCTCAATATTTTTCTGGCTGCCGTGGACATTCTGGTGCCTCTGTTCCAGAGTTACGCGATCGACCATTTTATCACGCGCGGTACGCTGGACGGGGTCCGTCCCTTTACGTTTGCCTATGTGCTGATGATCGCCGCGCAGACGGTCAGCGTGTATTTTTCGGTGCATGCGGCCACGACCATCGAGATGAATCTGGGGCGGGATTTGAAATGGGCGCAGTTTAAGCATCTGCAGACGCTGTCCTTTTCCTATTACAATACCACGCCGGTGGGCTATATTCATGCCCGGGTTATGAGCGATACCCTGAAGATCGCTTCCATGGTCGCGTGGGGGCTGGTGGACATGTTCTGGGCGTTTCTCTATGTAGTGACCGTGTTCGGCGTCATGTTCTTTCTGAACGCGGGGCTGGCTCTGATTATCATGCTGGTAGTGCCGGGCATTGCCTTACTGACCGTCTATTTTCAGAATAAGATTCTGCACTGGAACCGGAAGATACGGAGGATCAATTCCCGGATAACCAGCGCCTACAATGAGGGAATCACCGGGGTAAAGACTTCCAAAAGCATGGTGATCGAGGAGGACAACGACCGGGAATTTTATCGGCGGACGTCGGAAATGCATCAGGCGTCGAGCCGGGCGGCGAAACTGAACGCAGTCTATATCCCGCTGATCCTGTTTTTCGGTTCCGTGGTCTCCGCCATTGTGCTGGCAAAAGGAGGAGGCATGGTGCGGGAAGAACTGATGATGCTGGGAACGCTGTCGGTATTTATCTCCTATGCGGTCGTTATCTTTGAACCGATTCAGCAGCTTGCAAGGCTTTTGTCTGAACTGATTTCCTGCCAGGCGAACATTGAACGGGTTGTGGACCTTCTGGAGCAGGAGCCGAACGTGGTGGACAGGGAAGAGGTCACGGCCCGGTACGGAGACGCATTTACGGCCAGAAAAGAAAACTGGGAACGGATTCGGGGCGATATTGTGTTTGAGGACGTGTCTTTCCGGTATCCGGACGGAAAGGAATACGTGCTGGAGCATTTTAACCTTCATGTACCGGCGGGCATGAACGTGGCGATTGTAGGGGAGACCGGCGCCGGCAAATCCACGCTGGTCAATCTGCTGGGGCGTTTCTTCGAGCCGACGGAAGGACGGATCCTGATCGACGGCGTGGATTACCGGGAGCGGTCTCAGCTCTGGCTTCACAGTCAGATGGGCTATGTGCTGCAGAATCCGCACCTCTTTTCCGGGACCGTGCGGGAAAATATCCGTTACGGGAGGCTCGATGCCACGGACGCGGAAGTGGAGGAGGCGGCCAGGCAGGTATCGGCGGACACGGTGGCGGCAAAGCTTCCTCATGGATATGAGAGCAACGTGGGAGAAAGCGGCGGAAGGCTTTCCGTAGGGGAGAAGCAGCTCATCTCATTCGCCCGGGCGATTCTGGCGGATCCGGCGATCTTCGTGCTGGACGAGGCCACTTCTTCCATTGATACGCAGACGGAGCGCCTGATTCAGAACGCGGTGGAACACCTGCTGAGAGGTCATACCTCTTTTGTGATCGCCCACCGGCTGTCTACGATCCGCAGGGCGGATCTGATTCTGGTAGTGAAGGACGGGAGGATTATGGAGCGCGGGACTCATCAGGAGCTGCTTCAGGCAGGAGGTTATTATTCGGAACTGTATTTGAAGCAGTTTGAAGAAGAAGCGGCCATGCGGGTGTTTGCGGGAGAAACAGGCGGTACAGGGTAGAAAAGCTCAAAGAAAACCAAAAGCCCAAACACAAAAAAGTATTTGTATTTTGCGAAAAGATGTGCTATAATAGCAGAGAAATGGAGATATAGCTCAGCTGGGAGAGCATCTGCTTGACGTGTAGAGGGTCACAGGTTCGAGTCCTGCTATCTCCATTGAAAGGCGGCTGGTTCAGCCGCTTTTTTCGTTATGCATACGGGTGCCTGAGGAAGATTGTCAGCAGAGCTGACAGGCACCCGATGCGCGAGTAGGGAAGAAACCTCCCCTACTCGATTTATGCACACGGGCGTCCGGCGGATGTGTTGCATTTCGTGTTGCAGAGATTTGGAGAACAGGAAAGTGAGGAGGAGAGCGCATGAGCATACGGAAACATATCGTATTCTACGGCAGAGTACAGGGCGTGGGCTTTCGCTACCACGCTACGTATAAGGCACGGTTTCTCGGTCTGACCGGATGGGTCCGCAACTGTTATGACGGAAGCGTGGAGATGGAGGTTCAGGGAGAGCCGGAGGTCATCGACGATCTGCTTCTGTATCTGCACCGTCAGAAATTCATACGTATTGAGCGGATGAACGAAGAGAAAATCGAGCTTCGGGAAGAGCGGGAATTTAGGGAGAGATGGTAAGGAGGAGTTTCCATGAGTGTGAACTATCATGCGTTTCAGAACAGAGGCGTGTTTTTTTCTACCCATGAAGAGGTGTGCCGGCAGTGGAGGGAAGAATTTACGGAATACGACCCGGAAAGGGCTGCTCGGATTCTTCATCTGAAAACGGATGAGGGGCATCTGTATCTGACCTGTCTGGGACGGCTTTACCGGCTTCGGCTGTCTGACGGAGTGCTGGAAAGACAGGAGGGAGAGGAATGGACGCAGGAGCTTTATTTTAATGAGTCGATGTCGATCTACCATCTGCTGCATTATACCCGGGACGTGCCGGTCATATCCGGGAAATGGGTCCCCAGTCATAGCATCGACGGCGTGATAAGCCGGAATCCGGAAGTCCGGGACCCGCTTCTGGCGCCGTTTGCGGCGAAATATGAAGGGAAGACGGAGGAACTGAAAGCAGCCTGTCTGGCGGCCGGCGGGAAAGCGGTTGCGGCCGGAGACGCGGCGTATGAGTTTGAAGTCTTTCCCCAGATTCATCTGCGTCTGGTGTTCTGGGACCGCGATGAAGATTTCCCCGCGCAGGTACAGGTGCTGGCGGATCAGTGCGTGACGGACTTTGTACATTATGAGACGTTGGGCTGCATGATTGCAGACCTGCTCGACCTGCTGCAGTGAGGGGCGGAATATGGAAATAATCGTCAGAGCATACAGAGAAGAAGATTTGCCGGCCATGATCCGGATCTGGAATGAGGTGGTGGAGGAGGGAGCAGCGTTTCCGCAGGAGGAGCGTCTGACCCTTGAGAGCGGCGCGGCGTTTTTCGCAGCACAGACATACAACGGGGTGGCAAAGGAGAGGGAGACGGGCCGGATACTGGGTCTGTACATCCTGCATCCGAACAACGTCGGCCGGTGCGGACATATCTGCAATGCCAGCTACGCGGTCGGCCGGGCGAACCGGGGACTGCATACCGGCGAGAAGCTGGTGCTGGACTGCCTCGAGCAGGGACGTCTGCACGGGTTTCGGATTCTGCAGTTCAATGCGGTGGTGGCATCCAACCTTCATGCAAGGCATCTCTACGAGCGGCTCGGCTTTGTACCGCTCGGTACGATTCCGGGAGGTTTCCGCAGGAAGGACGGATATTATGAGGACATCTGTCCTTATTATCATGAACTGTAGACGGGTCCTGCATTCCCGCGCCGTTCGCATCCGGCCGGCGCGGATGTGAAAAGGAATGGGCGCTCCGTCTCCGAAAATATTTATTGAAAATCTTAATAAAAATTCAGAATCCCCTTGAGCTTTTTTGCTGTATAATGGATGAGTAAGAAAACGGACGAATGGGACAGAAGAATGACAGCAAAGGAAAGAAGACAGATACAGCTTAAAAAGAAGAGGATGCGGCGTCTGAAACGAAGGCTGAAGGCCTATGCGATGCGGGTGCTGTTTCTGAGCGTGTTGTTTTTTCTGTGCGTACTGGTGATACAGGGAGGACTGCTGCTTTTAAAAAGTTCGGAAAAAGTAGAGGACGTTTTCCAGGGCGCAAGGATCGTGGAAAATAAAGAGGAAGAGAGAGCGGAAGGCTCCCCGCTGATCGTTCTGGACGCCGGACATGGGGGAAGGGATCAGGGGACAAGCTCCGGGAAAGCGCTGGAGAAGGAGATTAATCTTTCCGTGGTGCAGAAGCTCGCGCAGCAGTTGGAAAATGCCGGCGCGGCCGTGCTTCTCACCAGAGAGGACGATACGAAGATCGGGCTCAACGCCCGGGCGGATTACGCGAATCAGAACCAGGCGGAGTATTTTGTCAGCCTCCACTGCAATTACTGCGAAGAAGACGCGGGCGTGAAAGGGCTGGAGTGTTATTACCGGGACGGAAGCGCGGACGGGAAAGCGCTGGCGGAACAGATTGTGCAGAAGATGGACAGCGAAGAGCAGATCAGTTGCCGGGGGACCCGGATCGGAGACTTCCGCGTGCTCAACAACACGGAGATGCCCGCCGTGCTGGTGGAGATGGGCTATCTTTCCAACCGGGGAGAGTGCGCGAAGCTGACGGAGGAAGAATACCAGAAGCTTCTGGCAAAGAAGCTGGCGGAGGGGATTCTGGCCGTGGTTTCGCCGCAGCCGTGAACGCGCAACGGATTCCGGAGGCGGTCAGATTCCTCTTTTGGGCGACCGTACCGCGGATAAAGTGAAAAAAAGTAATGCAGACGATGAAAAAAATGCATCTGATAAAGTCGAAGACGAAAAAATTTTCAGAAGTTGGATAATCATGCGAAAATTATTGCATATTTAAAAGAATCGTAATAAAATGTTACCGTTGAAAAGTAAACGTAAGACTATAGAGTTGAGGAGAATGAAGAAAATGAGTTATGTTGATGAGGTACTCGCAAGAGTCAAAGAGAAAAATGCATCGGAGCCGGAGTTTCTGCAGGCAGTGGAAGAGGTGCTGGATTCTTTAAGACCGGTCATTGAGGCGAATGAGGAGAAGTATCGCAGGGAAGCGCTGCTGGAGAGGCTGACCGAGCCGGACCGCCAGATCAAATTCCGGGTTCCGTGGGTGGACGACAAAGGACAGGTTCAGGTGAATACCGGATACCGCGTACAGTTCAATAATGCCATCGGACCGTATAAGGGAGGTCTGAGACTCCATCCGTCCGTCAACATCGGCATCATCAAATTCCTGGGATTCGAGCAGATCTTCAAAAATTCCCTGACCGGACTTCCGATCGGCGGCGGCAAGGGCGGTTCTGATTTTGACCCCAAGGGTAAGTCCGACAGAGAAGTGATGGCGTTCTGCCAGAGCTTTATCACGGAGCTGTACAAATACATCGGCGCGGACGTGGACGTACCGGCAGGAGATATCGGAACAGGGGCAAGGGAGATCGGATATATGTACGGCCAGTACAAGCGGCTGACCGGGCTGTATGAAGGCGTACTTACCGGCAAGGGTCTGAGCTTCGGCGGTTCCCTGGCGCGTACGGAGGCGACCGGTTACGGCCTTCTCTACATTACCCGCGAGCTGATGAAGTGTCATGGCATGGATATGAAAGATAAAGTGTGCTGCGTGTCCGGTTCCGGTAATGTGGCGATCTATGCAACCGAGAAGGCGCAGCAGATGGGCGCCAAAGTTGTGACGGTGTCCGATTCTACCGGCTGGGTATACGATCCGGAAGGAATTGATGTGGCGCTTCTGAAAGAAATCAAGGAAGTAAGACGCGCCCGTCTGACCGAGTATGCGGCTGCAAGACCCGGTGCGCAGTATCACGAAGGCCGCGGCGTATGGCAGATTCAATGCGATATCGCTCTTCCGTGCGCGACTCAGAACGAGCTGCATCTGGAAGACGCGAAACAACTGGTTGCGAACGGCTGCAAGGCGGTCTGCGAGGGCGCGAACATGCCCACTACGCTGGAGGCGACCAAATATCTGCAGGATAACGGCGTACTGTTCATCTGCGGAAAAGCTTCCAATGCGGGCGGCGTGGCGACTTCCGCGCTGGAGATGACGCAGAACAGCGAGCGTCTGAGCTGGACCTTTGAAGAGGTGGACGCAAAGCTGGAACAGATTATGGTCAATATTTATCACAACATTGACGACGCCGCGAAGCGCTACGGTATGGAAGGAAACTATGTAGCGGGCGCGAACATCGCCGGCTTTGAGAAGGTGGCCAATGCCATGCTCGCGCAGGGCGTGTGCTAAACAGAGAAAAAACCCCGGAAACAGAGGCGTTCCGGGGTGTTTTTATGCATACGGGCGCCTAAGGAAAATTGTCAGCAAGCTGACGGACGCCCGGTGCGCGAGTAGGGGAAAATAAATCTTCCCTGCTCGATTGCACAGAAAAGAAGGGCCGCTCTTCCTGTGTGGACCTGCGGAATCCGGCGCCGCCTGTCAAAGAGCGCGGCGCCAGAGTGCGCAGGATTGTCTCGCCCTGCTGGACTCGACTATAGTTTGGTGAAAATGACACCAGATGAAGCTTCTCCATCGGTTCCTGTTGCGGTCGCTGCAATACCTGCAGTCTTTACAATCCCTACGCATGAACAGCACCTCCCTTTTCTGTATGTGTTCTCATGATGCCGGGGTGATGTTTGGTCTGTGATTTGATGCGGATGCAGGGCAGTGTTCCTATACAACGGCTTCCTGGATGCTGGCTACGGCTCCGAACCCGAACCCTGACCCCATATTTCTATTCGTACTGCTGTCGCAACCTGTAAGTAACATTGCACATAAACACAAAACTAAAATTTTTTTCATGAATTTAGTCCCTCCTGTGACAATTGGCCAGGACGGCTCTCTGACGGAGTCTCCCTGTACGGGTGATAGAAATATGCAGCTTGTGCAGATTCGCCATATCAATACGGCGGTTACCTGCTGGTGTTAGAGACAGTATACATGATCTGAAGGAAAATGTCAGCAGATTTTAGCAAAAAAAACAAAAAATGTTAAGATTCTGCTAAAAAAGAAACGGGAGTCCGGCGTCGGGAGCGGGGAAAACACAGCGTCTCCGGGGCGCTTGAGGGCGCGGCGTACTTTTCAAATCGGTCTGCGGAAGGTATAATGTGGAAGATGAAAAAATACGGGAAAAGAGGAGAAAAATTATGAACAAGGATTTAACGGTCGGAAAGCCGGAAGCGGTTCTGTGGAAATTCTGCGTTCCGCTGTTTGGAAGCATTCTTTTTCAGCAGTTATACAATATCGCGGACAGCTTTGTGGCGGGGAAATTTATCGGAGAAAATGCGCTGGCGGCTGTGGGTAACAGCTATGAGATCACGCTGATCTTCATCGCGTTTGCTTTTGGGTGCAACATCGGATGTTCTGTGATCGTCTCTCAGTTGTTTGGTGCCAGAGAATATGGGAAAATGAAGACGGCAGTTTCCACCTCGATGATTGCCAGCGCCGTTCTGTGCGTGGTTCTGGTGCTGGCGGGCGTTCTCGGATGCGGAGGTCTGCTGCGGCTGATCCGGACACCAGATACGATTTTTGCAGATTCCAGACTGTATCTGGACATTTATATCTGGGGATTCCCTTTTTTACTGTTTTATAATGTGGCGAACGGGATCTTTTCCGCGCTGGGGGACTCCAGGACACCGTTTCTATTTCTGGCGGCATCCTCGACATCCAACATCGCGGTGGACATTCTGTTTGTCTCCGTCTTTCGGATGGGAGTGGCCGGAGTTGCCTGGGCGACGTTCCTCTGTCAGGGAGTGAGCTGCATTCTGGCGGTTGCGGTAGTGAGAAAGCGGCTGTCCGGAATTCGGACCAAAGAAAAGCCCGTGCTTTTTTCCGCACGGCTCTTGAAGCGGATCGCCATGATTGCCGTGCCGAGCATCCTCCAGCAGAGCTTCATATCCGTCGGAAATATCGTCATTCAGGGAGTGATTAACGGATTTGGGGCCGGCGTGATTGCCGGATACTCGGCGGCAGTCAAACTGAACAATCTGGTTATAACGTCACTGACAACGCTGGGAAACGGAGTTTCCAATTATACGGCGCAGAATCTGGGCGCGGGTCTTCCTTCGCGCGTGAAGGACGGATTCCGGGCGGCGGTCAAGATGGTGTGGCTTTTGTGCGTCCCCATCGCGCTGGTATATCTTCTGGCCGGCGGAAGCCTGATTCGGATCTTTATGGACGAGCCCTCCGGTTTGGCGCTGCAGTCGGGAACCCGTTTTCTGTACATCGTGGCGCCGTTTTATCTGGTAGTGTCCGTGAAACTGGCGGCGGACGGAATCCTCCGCGGCGCCGGGATGATGAAACAGTTTATGACTTCTACTTTTACGGATCTGATTCTGCGCGTGGCGCTGGCGGTGCTCCTTTCCCGGTGGCTGGGTTACCTGGGAATCTGGTGCGCATGGCCTGTCGGGTGGAGCATTGCCACCGCCCTGTCCATCCTGTTTTACAGAACGGGAGTCTGGAAACAGGGGTCAGATCTCAAATAACAGATCCCCGTAGGAAGGCATGGGCCATACTTCTTTATCCACCAGCATTTCCAGCCGGTCAATCGGACGGCGGAGGGCTTCCATGGCGGGGTGTACATAATCATGATAGAAATGCGCCCGGGTTTTGTTGTCAGCGATGCCGACGGCTTCTTCCGCGAGCTGTCTGAGGATGCCGACCGCGCCGCTGGTTTCTTCGAGCAGTCTGGTGATGTCCGTGAGCAGTTCGGTCTGGACGACCGGTTTGACTCCGATGGCGTTCATCGACTGAATGATGCCGGAGAGGGTGCCGGTGTATCCGATGACTGCCGGGATGATCTGCTTCACCGCCATGTCAATCATGGTCAGCGCTTCGATGTTCAGCGCTTTGTTGTAGCTCTCATACTTGATTTCCGCCCGGGAATGCAGTTCGGATTCGCTGAATACGCGGAACCGTTCAAACATCCGGATGGATTTTTCCGTTGTAAGCGCGGGGATGGCATCGATCATGGAACGCAGATTCGGCAGTCCTCTGCGCTCTGCCTCCGCCACCCACTCCTCGGAATAGCCGTTGCCGCCGAAGATGATCTTCTGGTGCTCGGCGATGTACTGAATGGTCAGATCGTGGAGCGTCTGCTCAAAGTCTTCCGCCTGTTCCAGAATATCGCAGGCGTCCGCCAGCGCTTCCGCCACAATGGTGTTGATGACCACGGTGGAGTGGGAGATGGAATCCCGCGAACCTACCATGCGGAACTCGAATTTATTGCTGGTAAACGCAAAAGGCGAAGTGCGGTTCCGGTCCGTAGCGTCCTTGATCACATCCGGCAGGGTTTTGACGCCGGTATGCAGGGTACCGCCCCTTGAGCTGTGGGTGGCGTTTCCGGTACTTAAAAGCTGCTGCAGCACGTCGTCGAGCTGTTCTCCGAGAAAGACGGAGATGATGGCGGGAGGCGCTTCGTGGGCTCCCAGACGGTAATCGTTGCCCACGTTGGCGGCGGATTCCCGGAGCAGGTCCGCATGCGTGTCCACTGCTTTCAGAACACATGCCAGAATCAGAAGAAACTGTTTGTTCTCGTGGGGCCGGCGTCCCGGGTCGAGCAGGTTCTGCCCGTCGTCCGTGGTCAGCGACCAGTTGTTGTGTTTGCCGGAACCGTTGACGCCCGCGAAAGGTTTTTCGTGGAGCAGGCAGACCAGGCCCTGCTGGCTGGCCACTCTTTTCAGAGTCTGCATCATAATCTGGTTGTGGTCGGCGGCCACGTTGGCCTCGGCATAAATGGGCGCCAGTTCGTGCTGGGCCGGAGCCACTTCGTTGTGCTGGGTTTTGGCGGGGACGCCCATTTTCCATAATTCCTCGTTGACCTGACGCATATAGGCGGCGATCCGCTGGCGGATGGTGCCGAAATAATGGTCGTCCAGTTCCTGTCCTTTGGGCGGCATGGCGCCGAAAAGAGTCCGGCCGGTATAGATCAGGTCTTTGCGCTGCAGGTATTTCTGCCGGTCAATCAGGAAATATTCCTGTTCCGCGCCGATGGAGGGGATGACTTTGCGGGCGGTCGTATTGCCGAACAGGCGCAGCACCCGCAGCGCCTGCTCCTGAATGGCTTCCATGGAGCGCAGAAGCGGCGTCTTCTGATCGAGCGCCTCTCCGGTAAAAGAGCAGAACGCGGTGGGGATGCAGAGAATCGCACCCGCCGCGTCCTCGCGGACAAAGGCGGGAGACGTGCAGTCCCAGGTCGTATAGCCTCTTGCCTCGAACGTGGCGCGCAGGCCTCCGGAGGGGAAGGAGGAAGCGTCCGGTTCGCCCTTGATCAAATCTTTGCCGGAAAATTCCATGAGAACGGAACCGTCCTCCTTGGGCGGCGTGATAAAGGAATCGTGCTTCTCCGCTGTGAAACCGGTCAGGGGCTGAAACCAGTGCGTATAATGGGTGGCGCCTTTTTCGATGGCCCATTTTTTGATGGCGGCGGCTACCACGTCGGCGATGGCCGGGTCCAGTTCTTTTCTTCCTTCGATGGTTTTCCGGAGTTCATAATAGATGCTCTTCGGGAGGTACTGACGCATGGCCTTGTCGTTAAAGACGTTTATCCCGAAGATGTCCATGATCGAGTGACTGTATTCCGAATATTTTTCCATAAATAATTCCTTTCTCCAGTTCCTGTGAACAGATACCATTAACATACAATATCCGCCGGAAAAGTACAAGAAAAATTTTTGCTCCGCATACCCATGCCACCCGGACGCCGGATGCGGGCAGATCATCCTTCCAAACCCCGCTTGCGCTTAATGAAGGGACGCAGCGGTACTAAGGCGCGTGAAAGACCGCGCCTAAGGACCGGCGCCCTTCAATGGGTCTGGAAGGATGATCTGCCCGTATCCGGCTGAAACCGGCGTGGGGTGTGAAAAGTAATGAAGCACGGACCGAAAATTCGTGCTATAATGAAACCGTATTTAAAAATCAGGAAAAAAGAGGCGCGCCGAAAAAGGCACGCAGGGAAGGAGAACCTGTATGGGATTAAATGATACACCCGCATCCGCCCGGGTACATATCGGTTTTTTTGGCAGAAGGAACGCGGGGAAATCCAGCGTGGTGAACGCAGTGACCGGACAGGAACTGGCGGTCGTTTCGGATACGAAGGGAACGACTACGGATCCGGTCCTCAAGTCGATGGAACTGCTGCCGCTGGGACCGGTGGTGGTGATCGACACGCCCGGCTATGACGATGAAGGGAGCCTGGGAGAACTGCGGGTGAGGAAGACGAAGCAGGTGCTGAACAAGACGGATATCGCCGTGCTGGTGGTGGACGCGCAGGCGGGGAAAGGCGCCTGCGAGGAGGAGCTGCTGACGCTGTTCCGGGAGAAGGAAATTCCCTGTCTGGTCGTCTGCAATAAATCGGATCTTCTGGGAGAAAGGGCGGTTTCCGGGGAGACGCCGGAGGAGCTGTACGTCAGCGCGAAAGAAGGAACCGGGATTCATGAACTGAAGGAGCGTCTGGGCGCGCTGGCGCCGGAGGAGAGCGGGGTACGTCTGGTGGCGGATCTGATCCGGCCGAAGGATTATGTGGTGCTGGTAACGCCCATCGACTCGGCGGCTCCCAAAGGGCGGATGATCCTGCCCCAGCAGCAGGCGATTCGGGATGTGATCGACGCCGGGGCGATGGCGGTCGTCGTGAAGGAGACGGAGCTTCCGGAGACGCTGGCCACGCTGGGGAGGGCTCCCGCCCTCGTGGTGACGGACAGCCAGGCTTTTGGCCGGGTTTCGAAAGATACGCCCGGGCATATTCCGCTGACCTCTTTTTCGATTTTGATGGCGCGGTACAAAGGAATCCTTGATTACGCGGTGCCGGGGGCGGCGGCGATCAACCGTCTCGGGAACGGAGACCGGGTTCTGGTCGCCGAGGGCTGCACGCATCACAGACAATGCGAGGATATCGGCACCGTGAAGCTGCCGCGGTGGCTTCGGGAGTACACGAAGAAAGACCTTTCTTTCGCGTTCTGCTCCGGTACGGAATTTCCGGAAGATCTGTCCCCGTACGCGCTGGTACTGCACTGCGGAGGCTGCATGCTGAATGAACGGGAAGTTCGTTACCGCATGAAATGCGCCGCCGACCAGGGCGTCCCCATGACCAATTACGGAGTGGCGATCGCGCACATTCATGGAATTTTGAAACGCAGCGTCTCCATGTTCCCGCATCTTCTGGCGGAATTTTCGGAGTAACCAAAGGCCCGGGAGAATTTTTGATTGTACAGGAAACGGAGTGTCAGGCATGGCGAAGAAGAATCAGAAAAAAACCAAGAGCAAAATCGTCTCGGCGGCATGGAAACTGTTCTACGAACAGGGCTATGAAGATACGACCATCGAGGAAATCATTGAGGAATCCGGGACGTCCAAGGGCTCCTTTTATCATTATTTTGAGGGAAAGGATGCGCTTCTCGGCTCCCTTGCCTATATGATGGATGAGAAATACGAGGAGCTGGAGCCGGGGATTCCCGAGGATGCGGACTGCTACGAGGTGCTTTTGTATCTGAATCAGGAACTGCTGACCATGATTGAAGAATCCATCAACCTCGATCTCCTGGCCAGGCTCTATTCCACCCAGCTCACGACCCGGGGGGAGAAACCTCTTCTGGACCATGCGCGCACCTATTATAAGCTGCTGCGCAAAATTATAGCCCGTGGAAGAGAACGGGGAGAACTGACCCAGGACCTGAGCGTCAGCGAGATGGTTCATTACTACGCCATGTGCGAGCGGGCGCTCTTATACGAATGGTGCCTGAGAAAGGGAGAGTATTCTCTGGCGGAGGAAGCGCGCAGGAAACTCCCACTGATGATCCGAAGTCTGAAATCCTGACGGGCGTCCGGGCAGCAAGGATCTGAACAGCTATACCAGAACGAAGTCTGTACTTTACTCTGTATTGCATCCCATTCAAAATTGTGCTAAAATGCAAAACAGTGCGTGAAAACAATGATTTTTCAGCAGAATAATATTAGGATGAGAGGGAGAATAAAGTATGACATCTACAAGCGTATTAATGCTGATCGCGATCCTCGCCTATCTGGCAGTGGTCGTCGGCATGGGTGTGGTTCTGGCGAAAAAGAACCGTACGACAGAAGATTTTTATCTTGGAGGAAGGAAACTGGGACCGTTTGTCACGGCCATGAGCGCCGAGGCGTCGGATATGAGCAGTTGGCTTCTGATGGGCCTTCCGGGCGTCGCCTATATGACCGGACTGGCGGACGCGGCATGGACCGCGATCGGGCTTGCCATCGGCACTTATGTGAACTGGCTGGTCGTGGCGAGAAGACTCCGCCACTATACCCATGAGTGCCGCAATTCCACGACGCTGCCCCTGTTCTTCTCCAACCGCTATCGGGACGAGAAGAAAGTACTCTCGGTGATCGCGGCCGTTTTAATCATCATTTTCTTTGTCCCCTATACGGCTTCCGGCTTTGCGGCCTGCGGAAAGCTCTTTTCGAGTCTTTTCGGCTGGGACTATGTGCCAGCCATGATCGTCAGTGCGATTGTAATCGTCGCCTATACGACGCTGGGCGGTTTTCTGGCGGCAAGCACCTCGGACTTTCTGCAGAGCATCATCATGACGATCGCCATTATCGTGGTCTTTGGTTTCGGCATTCAGAACGTGGGAAGCTTCGGCGCGGTCATCGACAATGCGGAATCCATGGCCGGATATTTCAGCCTCGTTCAGATTCACGACCCGGCGACCGGCACGGCGGCTCCTTACGGCGCGCTCACCATCGCCTCGATGCTGGCCTGGGGGCTTGGCTACTTCGGCATGCCGCATGTGCTGCTGCGTTTTATGGCAATTGAGGATGCGAAGAAACTGGATCTCTCCAGAAGAGTGGCAACCGTATGGGTCGTCATCTCCATGGCGGTGGCGATCTTCATCGGCGTCATCGGCAATGCCATGACCAGGGTCGGTTCCATTCCGGCTCTGGAAGATTCGGAGACGATTATTATCACCATCGCCGATCTGATCTCTCAGCACGGCGTGCTGGCGGCGCTTGTGGCGGGCGTGATCCTCGCGGGCATCCTGGCGGCGACCATGTCTACGGCGGACTCGCAGCTTCTGGCGGCGTCTTCGAGCGCTTCTCAGAACATTCTTAAAGAAGTGTTTGTAAAAGACATGGATGAGAAGACGGGGATGCTGGTGGCGCGGATTACGGTGCTGGTGATTTCAGTGATCGGCATGTTCATCGCGCGCGATTCCAACAGTTCGGTCTTCCAGATCGTGTCCTTCGCGTGGGCAGGCTTCGGCGCTTCCTTCGGGCCGCTGGTGCTGCTGGCGCTGTTCTGGAAGCGTTCCAATCTTCAGGGGGCGCTGGCAGGAATGATCAGCGGCGGCGTGATGGTCTTCGTGTGGAAATTCCTGGTGCGGCCCATGGGCGGAATACTGGGAATCTATGAACTGCTTCCGGCGTTTCTCGTGGCGCTTGCGGTCAATGTTGCCGTCAGTCTGGCGACCAAAGCGCCGTCCGAAGAGATTCAGCGGGAATTTGACCGGGTAGCGTCCATGAAATAATTTGGTTATGAAATAACTGAAAAACAGCGGAAAAAAGCGGAAAAATAAAATGACGCCTGACAGGAATGCGGATGCAGTTTGTGGCAGGCGTCATTTTTTCTGCTTGAGTCTACTCAATTCCCGGAAAAAGTGTTATACTGTCTATCATGGGTATGGATATTGGATTATGAGGCAGAAGGGGTGAAACTTACGATGGAAAAGGAACTGATCCTGCATACACTGGAACTGGGGGAACTGACGGACGAACGGGAAGTCCGGTCCGCATATATGAAAAAACTCAGGCTTACGAATCCGGAGGACGATCCGGAGGGCTTCCGGAAACTGCGGGAAGCGTACGAGGGGGCGCTCGCGCTTCTGCGGGAGGCGCAGGAGGAAGACGAGGAAGAGGAGAAAACGGAGATTGATCTCTGGCTGGACCGGTTTGAGAAGGTGTACAAGGACTTCCGCAGGAGAGGGGACGTCGGCTGCTGGGAGAAGCTTCTGAAGGACGAGATCTGTCAGGGGCTGGATACGTCTCTGGACGCCAGGGAGGCGCTGCTGGCCTGGCTTTTGTCTCATTTTTATCTGCCGAAGGAAGTCTGGCAGTGCCTGAACCGGGAGCTGCAGTTTGCGGAGGACTACGATACGCTCAAAGAGCGCTATCCGGCGGATTTTCTGGATTATGCGAAGCACTATATGGAATATGACTACTTCGTGGACTTTTCGCGGATGAAGCTGCGGACGGACGCCGTCCGTATGGAGGACGTGAATGTGGACGGCTACATTCAGGGCTACATGGATGTGCGCAGCCTGTGCGACCAGAAGGAGTACGAGAAGGCGGCGCAGCGGCTCTCGGAGCTGCCCGCGTACGGAGTCTGGTATCCGTGGGAGGAAGCGGAGCGCATGAAGCTGCTGCAGGTGGACGGCAGGATGGAAGAGGCGCTGCAGAAGGCGGAGGAGCTGGTGAGGGATTATCCGCAGGACGGATATCTCGTCTCCCGGGCCGCGGACGTGAAATGGGACGCGGGGGAGAAGGAAACCGCGTTTGCCTGGTGGCAGCAGTCCGAGGGGGCGTTCAATTCCCGGATCGGAATCATCAAGTATTATCTGGAGAGCGAGGAGACCGCGGAGCGGGCGAAAGAGCTGGCGCTGGATTTGTGGGAGGAAGACGGTTCCGGCCAGCGCGCGGACGAATACATAGAACAGGCCAACCGGCTGCTGCTTGGGAAATACGCAAGGCAGGTGTCGGAGTCGGAGGATGAGAAAGAGAAGGATGCGCTCCGTGTGGAGATGGCGTGGTGCGAGTATCAGAATAAGAACGCGGAAGAGGCCATCCGCATTCTCGACCGCATTGTGCCGGGAGAGGAGATCTATTACAGCTATCACAATCTGAAGGGGAGAGTGCTGGCGGCGCTGGGACGCAATGAGGAAGCGGTTCCGGAGCTGCGGGAATGGTTGTCGATGATCGAGGCCACGACGGACGACGGAAGCGAGGAAGCGAAGAAGCGGCTGCGCAGAAAAGGAACGGCCTGTCTGCTCCTGGGAATCTGTCTGACCAAGATCGGAAACTATGAAGAAGCGGTTGAGACTCTGGTCAAAGCCGAGAAGGAGAATACGGACCACTATGACCACCTGGGTGCGATGTGCAATCTCGCGGAAGCCTATCTGTCCATGGAGGCATACGAGAAAACCGTCGACAAGTGCGATCAGATTCTGGAGATCGACGCGGGATATTATCCGGCCTATCTGTTTCGGCAGCAGGCGTTTTTTGACATGCGCAACGGACAGGGAGTGGTGGATGATTACCATCGGGCGGTGGATATTTACAAAGTGTACTACAAGCCGTATCTGCTGGCGGCGAGAGTCTTTCTCATCTATGACCAGTACGAGGACGCGAAGCAGGTCATGGAGCGGGCGATCGCGAATGAGGTGGAGTTCAGCGACGAGATGAAACTCTGTCACGCGAGAACGCTCCGCTATCTGTCGGAGAGCGAAGAGCAGCGGAAGGAGCCCATGCGGATGCTGAAGGAGCTCAAGGCTTCCGTCAATCCGGAGGATACCGATCTGGAAGATCTGTCGGAGATTGAATTTGAACTTGCGCTTCTGGAATGGGACGACGACCGGTATGACCCGGCGCTCTTTCATCTGGCGGAGGCCATCCGGCAGAATCCTTCCAAATGCCAGTACTTTATGGTCAAAGCCGAAGTGCTCCGCGGCAAGGAAGACTTTGAAGGCGCGCTCGGCGCTTACCGGATTGCCAAGCCGGACTATGATGAGACGGCAGGCTATTATTACGGGCTCGGATGCTGTCACGAGGGGCTGGGACACGAGAACGAAGCCCTTGAGAATTTCCTGAAAGCGGCGGAAATCAATGACTCCTACCGGGATGTAAATGAGAAAATCGCAGATATTTATATGGATCGGTATAAGAGAAACTTTGATCCGCGAGAATATAAGAAAGCGGTCCGTTGCATGGATCGTCAGGTGGAGCAGCAGGAAAACTGTTATATTCTGGTGCACCGGGGACTGATGCACCGGGCGGCCATGCATCTTCAGAAGGCCATCAGCGATTTTGAGAAAGCGCTGACGTATCAGCCCGAGGACTGGGCCGCCTATAACAACATCGGTTACAGCTACAAGCATATGGGAGAGTATCGAAAGAGCATCGAGATGTACGAAAAGTCCCTGGAGGTGCTGAACCGGCAGGAGGACAGAAGGGTTCTGCCCTACAGCAATATGGCGGACTGCTACGAGATTCTGGGCGATTATGCGCGGGCGATCGTATGCTATCAGAAAGATCTGGAATGGTTTCCCGACCGCACGATCTTCTACGAGGAAATCGGCGACCTGTATTTTTATCAGGGAGATTATGCGCACGCCATCGAGTCCTATGAGACTGCCGGTGCCAGGTGGAACGATAAAGAGTACCTGCTGAAGATCGGGGACGTCTGGTTCGCCCAGGGGCAGCTTCGGAGGGCCAAAGCCTTCTATAAAAAGGCCGTACAGTCCGCGGACATCAAGGAGGACGCGTATCTGCGGCATACGGATTACGCGGAGCGGCTGATGAACCAGTATTTCGACTATGCGGGCGCGCTGCGGATTCTGGAGAAAGCGGAGAAGGGATACGCGAATAAAGGCTGGAACGCCTCCCGGATTTCCCGGGCGTCCAATGCGCGTTTTCAGGCCAGACTGCACTATCTGTTGAAGCATTACAAAAAGGCCGCGCAGTGCGCGAAGAAGGCGTATGACCTGTATCTGGAAGAAGCCTGTTTTGAGGAGGCGTATCTGGCCTATCCCGCCAAACGTCCGCTGCACCTGTCCAGAATCGGAGAGTGCCGGCTGTATATGGGAGAGATGGGAAAGGCGTACGATATGTTTCGGCTGATGGACGCCGGCTATCGGTGCGAACACTGCAGGAACGCGGAGTGCTACGAGAAATACCGGAACCTGGGACTTTATTACCTGTGTCTGGGGGAAGGACGGAAAAGGGATGCACTGGAACAGTACGAAAAAGCGCTGGAGCTCTGCCCGGTGGATCTGGAACTCAAGGAAATGGTGAAAAAACTTCGTAAGGAGATAAAGTAAACAGATGATCGTAGGAATTGATCTTGGGACCACGAACAGCCTCGTGGCATATTATACGGAAGAAGGCCCGAAGATAATACCGAATCGTCTTGGAAAACCCATGACGCCGTCGGTGGTGAGCATTGACGAAGAGGGCCAGGTCTATGTGGGAGAATCTGCGGCGGAACAGATGCTGCTGCATCCGGGCAGCGGCGCTTCCCTGTTTAAACGGAGCATGGGGAGTAATAAGAAATTCGTCCTGAGAGACAAAGAGTTCACGGCGGAGGAACTGTCGTCTTTTGTGCTCCGCTTTCTGAAAGAGGATGCGGAGGTGTATCTGGGGGAGACGGTGACGGAGGCGGTGATCAGCGTGCCGGCCTATTTCAACGATGCCAGAAGGCGTGCCACGAAGCGCGCCGGAGAGCTGGCGGGATTGAAGGTGGAGCGCATCATCAGCGAACCGACGGCGGCGGCCATCGCCTACGGCCTGTGGCAGCAGAGGGACCAGGCGCGTTTCCTCGTCTTCGATCTGGGAGGCGGGACCTTCGACGTGTCGATTCTGGAGCTGTACGATACGATTCTGGAGGTTCACGCGGTGGCGGGGGACAACTTCCTCGGAGGAGAAGATTTTACGGCGGTGCTGGAGAAGATGTTCTATGAGAAATATCCCCAGATCAACCGCTTTACCCTGAGCGAGAAGGCGAGCAAACATATCCGCAAACAGGCGGAACTGTGTAAGGTCGGCTTCGGGAGCGCCCGCACTTCCGTTATGACCTGCCGCATCGGCGAAGAAGAATACAGCATGCCGGTGGAGCTGACCGAGTATGAGGAGGCGTGCGGGGAGCTGCTGGAGCGGATCCGCCAGCCGGTGAAAAGGAGCCTCAAGGATGCGCACATCCGTCTGTCGGATATTGACAAGGTCGTACTGGTGGGCGGAGCGACAAAATCTCCGGTTGTGCGCAAATTTGCCGGAAAGCTGTTCCACATGATTCCGGATACCAATCTCAACCCGGACGAGACGGTAGCGCTGGGCGCCGCGATTCAGGCGGCCATGAAGGAACGTAAGGAAGGGATCCGGGAGGTGATTCTGACCGATGTCTGTCCGTTTACGCTGGGGACGGAGGTGGTCAGAGAGTATGCAGAACATCAGTTTGAGAACGGCGTCTTCCTGCCGATCATTGAACGAAATACCGTCATCCCTGCCAGCCGGACTGAACGGCTTTATACGGTCCGGGACAATCAGACGAAAATTCGGATTCATATTCTCCAGGGTGAGAGCCGTTTCGCCGTCAATAATCTGTCGCTCGGCGAGCTGATGATTGACGTTCCGGCCAACAAGGCGGGGGAGGAAGCGGTGGATGTGACCTATACTTACGATATCAATTCCATTCTGGAAGTGGAGGTCAAGGTGATCTCCAGCGGAAAGAAAACCCGGCAGGTATTCAAGGACCGGGATCTGGATATGAGCGAGGAGGAGATCGAAGAGCGGCTGGAGACGCTGTCCTATCTGAAAATTCATCCGCGGGACAAGGAGGAGAATAAATTCCTGCTGCTCCGCGGAGAACGGATTTACGAAGAAAGTCTGGGCTACAAACGGACGCAGGTAGAGCAGGTGCTCCGGAAATTTGAACGCGCGCTCAATTCCTATGATCAGGAACAGATTGCGCAGACCAAACAGGAGCTGATCGAATTTCTGGAGAAGCTCGACGAGTGGGAGTAGTTTCTATATGGAAGGAACACAGCAGGAGCTGCGGCAGAAGACGGAGGCGCTCTGGGAGGCGCGTCCTTATAAGGTGATACTGAGCAGTGCGAGGAAAAATGCGTTCAGGGAAGCGCAGCGGCAGTACCGGAAGATCGTTCTCAACCGGCTGGAAACCGGCTGGCAGGCGGAAAAGTATACCGAAAAACAGGTGTTTCATGAGAATCTGACGGAAGACGGGGCGAGGGCCTTTGTACTGGAAGCCCTGTCCTCCGATTTTCGCCAGTGCAACGCCTGGGACGGAGAATGGGAATACGCCGTCCGCGTTTCCAAAGGCGGCAGGGCCGTTCTGCAGAAGAAGCGCACGGCGCAGGCGCCCAGGGAAAAGAGCAGCCATAACCGGAAGAAAAATTCTCTTCTGGAGGAAGGGACGGTGATACCGCCGCTGGTGGATATGGGTATCTTTACCGCCGAAGGCAGGGTGGTCCGGTCGATGTATGACAAATACCGGCAGATCAACCGGTTCGTGGAGCTGGTGGACGACGCGGTTGACAGTCTGCCCACGGACCGTCCGTTGACGGTGATTGATTTCGGCTGCGGGAAATCCTATCTGACCTTTATTCTCTACTATTATCTGACGGAGCTGAAAGGAATGGAAGTGCGGATGACGGGGCTGGACCTGAAAAAAGAGGTGATCGGGAACTGTAACCGCGCCGCCGAAAAATACGGCTACGAGGGTCTGCATTTTGAACTGGGAGATATCAACGGCTACGACTGTCCGCATCCGGTGGACATGGTCGTCTCTCTGCACGCCTGCGATACGGCCACTGACTATGCGCTCTACAACGCGGTCCGCTGGAAGGCAGGGCTGATCTTCTCGGTACCCTGCTGTCAGCACGAGCTGAACCGGCAGATGAAAAGTGAAGAACTGTCCATTCTGACCCGCTACGGAATCGTACAGGAACGGACGGCGGCGCTGATGACCGACGCCGTCCGGGGGAATCTGCTGACCGCCTGCGGGTACAGGACGCAGCTTCTGGAGTTTGTGGATCTGTCCCACACGCCGAAGAACATCCTCATCCGGGCGGTGCGGACGGCGCTTCCGGCCTCGGTGAAGCAGGAAGCCAGGCGGGAGGTGGAGGAATTGAAGAAAGCGTTCGGATTCCGGCCGACGCTGGATGAATTATTATTTGCAGGAGACGAATGATGGAAGAAAAACAGATGATTGCCCACGAACGGGAGACGGAGAAGCTATATTACAAAGACAGCCATAGGAAGGAATTTGAAGCCACGGTGTTGTCCTGCGAGGAGAAACGGACGGCTGAAGGAGAAAAAACAGGCTACCGGATCGTACTGGACCGGACCGCATTCTTCCCGGAGGGCGGAGGACAGTTCGGAGACGTCGGCCGGCTCGATGACGTCGAGGTCTTTGATACGCACGAAAAGGACGGCCTGATCGTGCATGAGACAAAAGAGCCGCTGGAACCGGGGCGCACAGTGAAGGGCAGGCTGAATTTTGACGTGCGCTTTGACCGCATGCAGCAGCATTCGGGAGAACATATCTTATCGGGGCTTGTGCACAATCTGTACGGATACGACAACGTAGGGTTTCATCTGGGTGCGGAGATCACGACGCTGGATTTTGACGGGGAACTGACGGAGGAGCAGGTGCGAGATCTCGAGCTTCGGGCCAACCGGGGTGTGTTTGAGAACGTACCCATACAGGTGCTGTATCCGACAAAGGAGCAGTTGAAAGCCGTGAACTATCGGAGCAAGATCGAGATCGAAGGACAGGTCCGCATTGTATCCATACCGGGGTATGATATCTGCGCCTGCTGCGCGCCCCATGTGGAACGGTCCGGGGAGATCGGACTGATCCGGATCACCGGCTGCGAAAAACACCGTGGAGGGTGCAGGATGACGATACTGTGCGGTTCCCGCGCGCTGGCGGATTATCAGAAGAAACAGCAGAGCGTGACGGCGGTATCGGTTGCGCTCTCCGCAAAACCGGAGAAGATTGAAGACGCGGTGCTTCGTCTGAAGGAGCAGCAGAACCGCCTGAGGGAACAACTGAACCGCATGCAGGAGAGGTATCTGCAGCAGAAGCTGGCGGAGCTGACGGCAGAGACACGCGGCGTCTGTATCTTCGAGGAGGAACTGGACAGCATTGCGGCACGGAACTTTATCAACAGCGCGGTGGAACGGTGCGAAGGAATCTGCGGCGCTTTTATCGGCACGGAGGAGACCGGGTATCACTATATCCTTGGGAGCAGAACTGTTGATCTGCGCGCGTTTTCCAAAACGCTGAACGAAAAGTTTCAGGGAAAAGGAGGAGGGAAGCCGGAGATGGTGCAGGGCTCCCTGCATGGAACCGAGGCGGAAATCCGCAGGACGGTTATGGAAGCATAGAACAGAAATTCAGGGTTATAGAAAACAGGGCTGCCGGGAATTTCCCGACAGCCCTGTCCTGCAGAACCTGTTCCATCTATTCCGGAGCCTGTGCCTTCAGCGCAGCTTCCACAAATCCTTTAAACAGTGGGTGCGGGCGGTTGGGCCTGGATTTCAGTTCCGGATGAGCCTGGGTGGCGATGAAGAACGGATGATCTTTCAGCTCGATCATCTCCACAATCCGTCCGTCCGGCGAGAGACCGGACAGCGTCATGCCGTGTTCCGCCAGTACGGAGCGGTAATCGTTGTTTACTTCATACCGATGGCGGTGGCGTTCTTCGATCTGTTCGCTTCCATACAGCGCATATGCTTTCGTGTCCCTGTTCAGCACGCAGGGGCAGGAACCCAGCCGGAGCGTACCGCCGATATCCTCTACGCCGTTCTGATCCGGCATCAGGGCGATGACCGGATAGGGGGTGTTGGGATCCAGTTCGATGCTGTGGGCGTCCTCCAGCCCCGCCGCATGGCGGGCGTATTCCACGATGGCAAGCTGCATGCCGAGACACAGCCCGAGGAAGGGGATCCGGTGTTCTCTGGCATAGCGGATGGCAGTAATCTTGCCGTCGATTCCCCGGTCGCCGAAGCCTCCGGGTACGAGGACGCCGGTGACGTCTGCGAGCAGTTCTTCCACATTCTCTTCCGTGACCAGCTCGGAGTCGATCCACTTGATGTTCACAACCGCATGGTTGTCAATGCCGCCGTGTTTTAAAGCTTCCACGACGGAGATGTACGCGTCGTGGAGCTGGATGTATTTTCCTACAAGGGCGATGTTCACTTCCGTCGTCGGATGGCGCAGTTTGTTGACCATCTCCGTCCAGTCGGTCAGATCCGGCTCCGGGCATGAAAGCTTGAGACATTCGCAGGCGACCTGTGCGAGATGCTCTTCCTCCATGGCGAGAGGAGCTTCATACAGATACTCCACATCGAGATTCTGGAGGACATGGTTTTTGGGTACGTTGCAGAACAGAGCGATCTTGTCCTTGATTCCCTTTTCCAGAGGAAGCTCCGTACGGCAGACGATGATATCCGGCTGGATTCCCATGCCCTGGAGTTCTTTTACCGAAGCCTGGGTGGGCTTGGTCTTCATCTCGCCGGAAGCTTTCAGATACGGAATCAGGGTCACATGGATGATGATCGCGTTGTCATGCCCTACCTCGTGCTGGAACTGACGGATGGCCTCCAGAAAAGGCTGGCTCTCGATGTCACCCACCGTTCCGCCGGTTTCTATGATGGCGATGTGCATGTCTTCGGAGGTGAAGTTCCGGTAGAACCGGCTCTTGATCTCGTTGGTGATATGAGGGATCACCTGTACGGTCCCGCCTCCGTAGTCGCCGCGACGCTCCTTCTGGAGTACGGACCAGTACACCTTGCCGGTGGTGACGTTGGAATTTTTATCGAGACTTTCATCAATGAAACGCTCATAGTGTCCCAGGTCGAGGTCGGTTTCCGCTCCGTCGTCCGTGACAAAGACTTCGCCGTGCTGCACCGGATTCATGGTGCCGGGATCGATGTTGATGTAGGGATCGAATTTCTGCATGGTGACTTTGTAGCCGCGCGCTTTTAAAAGCCGTCCCAGAGAAGCGGCCGTGATGCCCTTTCCGAGACCGGATACGACGCCGCCGGTGACAAATACGTATTTAACTGGCATATGATCTGATTCCTCCTGCAAAAACTCTTTTCATTATAGCCTATCCGTATTAAAAAATCCACCTGTTTCGGGAAAAACAGACGGATATTTATATTCTTTTAAGAAATGGATCCAAAATTTCTCCCAAGGTGTATTGATTTATAAAGGAAGGTTCACTATAATAGGAAGTGCTACGCGCAAGGAGGAAAAAGATGAGTGATAAGAATACTCCGGCAGGAGATGGAGATAACCGTCACAAGGAACCAAAGAACCGGCAGAACATGGTTATATTTCTGGTATTTATGCTCGTAAGCTTTCTGGCACTGAATTTTATTCAGAACTTTATGAAGGATGCGAGCTCCAAGGAGATTACCTACGACGCATTTATTGATATGCTCGAGGAAGATAAGGTGGAAAAGGTGGAAGACACCGGGCTGACCTGGAAGATTACGCCCAGAACGCAGCCGATGGAGAAGGTGGAGATTACTTATTATACCGGCAAGATGAACGATGAGGAGCTTCTTCCCATGCTGAAGGAGAAGGACATCGAGATCACGCCCTATATTCAGGATACCTTTTCCGCGCTGGTATGGCAGGTGGTGTGGAGTCTGCTCCCGCTGATTCTGCTGTGGGTGGCGTTCGGCTACCTGATGCGACGGATGGGCGGCGGCGGTATGATGGGGGTCGGCAAGAGCAAGGCCAAGGTTTACATTGAAAAAGAGACCGGCGTGACGTTCAAGGACGTGGCAGGCCAGGAGGAGGCGAAGGAGTCTCTGGTGGAAGTGGTGGATTTTCTGCACAATCCGGAGCACTACGCCGAGATCGGCGCCAAGCTGCCCAAAGGGGCGCTGCTGGTCGGACCGCCCGGCACGGGCAAGACGCTTCTGGCCAAGGCGGTGGCCGGAGAGGCGCATGTGCCGTTCTTCTCGCTGTCCGGTTCGGATTTTGTGGAGATGTTCGTGGGTGTGGGCGCTTCGCGTGTGCGGGATCTGTTTGACGAAGCCAAGAAAAATGCGCCGTGCATTATCTTTATCGACGAGATCGACGCCATCGGCAAAAGCCGCGACTCAAAGCTCGGCGGAAACGACGAGCGCGAACAGACGCTGAACCAGCTTCTGGCGGAGATGGACGGCTTTGAGAGCAACAAGGCCTGTCTGGTACTGGCGGCAACGAACCGTCCGGAGATTCTCGATCAGGCGCTTCTGCGTCCGGGGCGTTTTGACCGCCGGATCATTGTGGAGCGTCCGGATCTGAAAGGGCGCGTGGACGTGCTCAAAGTACACGCCAGAAACGTACGTCTGGACGAGACGGTGGATCTGGAGGCCATCGCCCTCGCGACCAGCGGAGCCGTGGGTTCCGATCTGGCCAATATGATCAACGAAGCCGCGATTCTGGCAGTCAAGAATAAGAGACAGGCGGTGTCCCAGAAGGATCTGTTCGAGGCGGTGGAAGTCGTCCTGATGGGCAAGGAGAAGAAAGACCGTATCCTGAGCGCAGAGGAGCGGAAGATCGTATCGTACCATGAGGTGGGGCATGCGCTGGTGAGCGCTCTTCAGAAAGATTCTGAACCGGTTCAGAAAATCACCATCGTACCGAGAACGATGGGAGCTCTGGGATATGTGATGCATGTTCCGGAGGAAGAAAAATATCTGAATACGAAGAAGGAACTCGAAGCCATGCTGGTAGGGTATCTCGGGGGACGCGCGGCGGAGGAGCTGGTCTTTGAGACGGTGACCACCGGCGCTTCCAATGACATTCAGCAGGCGACGAAGCTGGCGCGGGCCATGGTGACCCAGTACGGGATGTCCGACAAGTTCGGGCTGATGGGGCTCGAGGCGAAGGAAAGCATGTACCTGAATAACGGAACCGTAATGAACTGCAGCGATGAAACGGCGGCGGAAGTGGACAGCGAGGTGATGCGGATTCTGAAGGAATCCTATGCGGAGGCGAAGCGTCTGCTGGCGGAGAACCGGGAATGTCTGGACCGGATATCGGAGTTCCTGATCGAGAAGGAGACGATCACCGGCCGGGAATTTATGGAGATTTTCCACAAGGTTAAGGAAGAGACGGAAGGGTATCAGCAGGAAGAGCTGATCTTTGCCGAATGAATCGGGCTGTCACAGACATGTGGCAGCCTTTGCTGGCGCGCACTGCAAAAGAAATCTGCCGCCGCAGCCGTTTAAGGGGTGTCGAAACGGCTGTCTGTCGTCAGAGGGGAAGAGAGGAGGTCCGGGGATGACGTTTGATATTGAAGAGGAACTGAAGAAGCTGCCGTCGAAGCCGGGAGTCTATCTGATGCATGATGAGAGAGACGCGATCATCTATGTGGGAAAGGCGGTTTCTCTCAAAAACCGGGTGCGCCAGTATTTTCAGTCCAGCAGGAACAAGGGCGTGAAGATCGAGCAGATGGTGACGCACATCGCCCGGTTTGAGTACATCATTACGGATTCGGAGCTGGAAGCGCTCGTGCTGGAGTGCAATCTGATCAAGGAACACCGGCCCAAATACAACACCATGCTGATGGACGACAAGGCGTATCCGTTTATCAAGGTAACGGCGCAGGAAGATTATCCGCGTGTGATGCTGGCGAGACAGATGCGGAAGGACCGGGCGAAATATTTTGGACCGTACACCAGCGCGGGGGCGGTGAAGGATACGATTGACCTCATTCACAAACTGTACGGGATACGGACCTGCAATAAAGCGCTGCCTAAGATGCAGGGGAAGGAACGGCCCTGCCTGAATTATCATATTCATCAGTGTCCGGCTCCCTGTCAGGGTTACATAACGAAGGAGGAGTACGCGGAGGCGGTGAAGAAGGCGCTCTCTTTTCTGGGCGGCAATTATTCCCCGATCCTGAAAGAGCTTGAAGAAAAGATGCAGGCGGCGTCGGAGAATCTGCAGTTTGAGAAAGCCATCGAATACCGGGAGCTTTTAAACAGCGTCGGCAAAATTGCCCAGAAGCAGAAGATCACCAGCAGCCATATGGAGGATAAGGACGTGGTGGCTATGGCATCCGACCAGGAGGACGCAGTGGTGCAGATCTTCTTCATCCGGGAGGGACGTCTGATCGGAAGAGATCATTTCTGCCTGCACATTGCGGGGGAGGACGACCAGGAGGCGGTCCTGACCGCTTTTCTCAAACAGTTTTACGCGGGTACGCCCTACATCCCGAGGGAACTGATAATTCAGTACGAGATCCGGGAGAAGGAACTGATCGAAGAGTGGCTGAGCAGCAGGAGAGGACAAAGGGTTCACATTCATGTGCCCAGAAAGGGAGAGAAGGAGAAGCTGGTGGAGCTGGCTCTGAAGAATGCGCAGATAGTGCTGACCCAGGATAAGGAGCGGATCCGCAGAGAAGAAGGGCGCACGATCGGCGCCATGAAGGAGATCGCGAAGCTTCTGGGGCTTCCCGGCATTCATCGGGTGGAGGCGTACGATATTTCCAATATCAGCGGTTTTCAGACCGTCGGCTCCATGGTCGTCTATGAAAAAGGACGGCCCAAACGTTCGGATTACCGGAAGTTCCGCATCCGGGGCGTGCAGGGGGCGGACGACTACGCCAGCATGGAGGAGATGCTGACCAGAAGGCTGTCCCACTATGAAAATTATCCGGACCTGATCATGATGGACGGAGGCCGGGGGCAGGTGAATATCGCGCTCAAGGTGATGGAGGCGGTGGGTGTCCATGTGCCTGTATGCGGCATGGTCAAGGATGACCGGCACCGCACCAGAGGCATCTACTATAACAACATGGAGCTTCCCATCGACCGGGACAGCGAAGGGTTCCGGCTTGTGACCAGAATCCAGGATGAAGCGCACCGCTTCGCCATTGAATACCACCGGTCGCTCCGCAGCAGAGAACAGGTTCATTCGGTGCTGGACGATATACCGGGCATCGGCCCGGCCCGCAGGAAAGCGCTCATGAAAGGATTTCAGACGCTGGAGGAGATCCGCAGCGCCGATATCGAGGCGCTGTCCGCGGTCCCCGGTATGAATGCGCGCGCTGCCCGTCAGGTATTTGAGTTCTTTCATATTGATAAGCAGTAAAAAAAATGGTATGATTGTGCATGAGGGCCGGCGCGGAACAGAGGAGGAAGCCGGCAATCCGTGAAGAAGGAGAACACACCTATGCAGACAGTAGCACTGAACAAGATGATTGACAAACTGGGACTTACGAATCTGGTGCCGGAGGTGGAGACCGACGGGATCGAGATCAACAGTTCAGAGATCAACCGGCCGGCGCTCCAGCTTTCGGGATATTTCGAGCATTTCGCCTGCGACAGGGTACAGATCATCGGGTACGTGGAGTATACGTATCTGAACAGCCTGGATCCGGAAGTGAAGATGAAAAATTACGAGCTTTTTATGTCCAGCAGGATTCCCTGCGTGATCTACGCGTCGAGGACGGAGCCCGAGGAGGCGATGATCGAGCTCGCGAAAAAGTACAAAAAGCCGCTGCTCTCCAGCGAGCGGACGACCTCGTCCCTGATGGCGGAGATTATCCGCTGGCTGAACGTGGAATTGGCTCCCTGCATCTCGATTCACGGGGTGCTGGTGGACGTATACGGAGAAGGCGTTCTGATCATGGGCGAGAGCGGAATCGGCAAAAGCGAGGCGGCGCTGGAGCTTTTGAAGAGAGGGCACCGTCTGATCACCGACGATGTGGTGGAGATTCACAAAGTCAGCGACGATACGCTGGTCGGAACCTCACCCGAAATTACGAGGCATTTTATCGAGCTTCGGGGAATCGGCATCATTGACGTGAAGACGCTGTACGGCGTGGAGAGCGTCAAGGAAACGCAGACGCTGGATATGGTCATCAAACTGGAGGAATGGGATAAGGACAAGGAGTACGATCGTCTGGGACTCAATGAAGAATATACGGAGTTTCTGGGAAATAAAGTGATCTGCCATTCGATTCCGATCCGTCCGGGCAGGAACCTGGCGATCATTGTGGAGGCGGCCGCAGTCAACCACAGGCAGAAGAAGATGGGTTACAATGCCGCGCAGGAACTGTACCGCAGGGTGCAGGAGAGCATTAACAAAAATAAACGATAAAATGGGGGAATCAGAAGATGAAAGAGTATTGCTTCGGAATTGATGTAGGCGGAACGACGGTAAAGATGGGACTCTTCAAGACCGACGGTCAGTTGGTGGACAAATGGGAGATCCCGACCCGCACGGAAGACGGCGGCAAGGCCATTCTGCCGGATATCGCGGCTTACGCGCTGGCGAAGCTCGTGGAGAAAAACATATCCAGAGACGAGGTGGCGGGCATCGGAATCGGCGTTCCGGGACCGATCAATGCCGACGGAGTGGTGCCGCATACGGCGAATCTCGGCTGGGGCTACAAAGAAGTGACGAAGGAACTGTCGGAGCTGACCGGCGTGATCTGCAGAGGCGGAAACGACGCCAACGTGGCGGCGCTGGGCGAGATGTGGAAAGGCGCGGCGGCGGGACATAAAAACGGCGTGATGGTCACGCTGGGGACCGGCGTGGGCGGCGGCATCATCATCGACGGGCAGATCATCGTGGGCGTGAACGGCGCCGGCGGCGAGATCGGCCATATTCATGTGGACGATACAATTCCGGGACTCTGCGGCTGCGGCAACCAGGGATGTCTGGAGCAGGTGGCGTCCGCCAACGGAATTGTCCGGCTGGCGAGATGGATGCGGGAGACGGATCCGAAAGAGACGGTTCTGGAGCCGGAGAGCATGACGGCGAAGGATATCTGGGACGCGGTCAAGGACGGGGACGCGTTTGCCTGCGGGGTGGCGGAGCGCTTCGGAAAATATATGGGAACCGCGCTGGCCAACATCGCGAGTACGGTGGACCCGGAAGTGTTTGTGATCGGCGGCGGCATGTCCAAGGCCGGCCCTGTCGTTCTGGATTATATTAAGAAATACTACGTGAAATATACATACAAGGCCTGCCGGGATGCGGAGTTCGTCTTGGCGACGCTGGGAAACGACGCTGGAATTTTCGGTTCGGCGAAGCTGGTGCTCTGACGCGCGGCTTTTCCTGCGGCAGGCGATTTCCGGACGGTTCCGGTACAAGAGAGGAGACAGCGAGGGTGGAAGAGAACAAGATGGGCGTGATGCCTGTAAACAGACTGATTATATCCATGTCCCTGCCGATTATGGCTTCCATGCTGGTGCAGGCGTTATATAACATTGTGGACAGTATTTTCGTGGCGAAGATCAATGAGAACGCGCTTACCGCGGTGTCCATGGCATTTCCCATACAGAATCTGATGATTGCGGTGGGTGTCGGCACCGCGGTGGGCGTGAACGCGCTGCTGGCCCGTTCGCTGGGCGGGAAGGATTATAAAAAGGTAAATAAGATCGCGGAGAACGCGGTTTTTCTGGTGGGCTTCAGCTACCTGCTGTTTCTGTTTGTCGGCCTGTTTCTGCTGGATCTTTTCTACAGGAGCCAGACGGATATAGAAGAAATCATTCTGTACGGAAAGCAGTATCTGTCCGTTTGCTGCTGCCTGTCCTTCGGCGTATTCACTCAGGTGATGTTTGAACGGCTTCTGCAGGCGACCGGCAAGACGATCTATACGATGTTTACCCAGGGCGTGGGCGCGCTGGTCAACATCATTCTCGATCCGATCATGATCTTCGGTCTGCTCGGCTTTCCGAAGATGGGCGTGACCGGCGCGGCGGTCGCGACGGTGACCGGCCAGATCGTGGCGGGGATTCTCGCGGTCTGGCTCAATTATACGAAGAATCATGAGGTCCGGATCTGTATGAAGAGCGCTCGCGTGGATTTTCCGGTGATCCGTCAGATCTACGGAATCGGCGTTCCCTCGATCATCATGCAGGCCATCGGTTCCGTGATGGTCTACGGAATGAACCGGATTCTGATCTCCTTCACGGCCACGGCCACGGCGGTCTTCGGAGTTTATTTCAAGCTTCAGAGCTTCGTGTTTATGCCGGTCTTCGGACTGAACAGCGGGATCATTCCGATCATTGCCTATAATTACGGCGCGAAGAACAAGGGCCGGGTGCTGGACACCGTCAGGCACAGCATTGTCTATGCCATGTCTATTATGGTTCTGGGTTTTCTGGTGTTTCAGACGATTCCGGCAAAGCTTCTGCAGATGTTCAACGCGTCGGATACGATGATGGCGATTGGGATTCCGGCGCTGCGGATCATCAGCCTGAGCTTTATACTGGCCGGTTTCTGCATCGCCTGCGGCAGTGTCTTTCAGGCGCTGGGGCGTTCCGTCTACAGCATGGTCGTGTCGGTGGCCAGACAGCTCGTCGTGCTGCTTCCGGCCGCCTGGCTGCTGTCTCTGCCCGGCAATGTGAACTATGTCTGGTGGGCGCTTCCGATTGCGGAGCTGATGTCTCTGGCCATGACGCTCTATTTTATGGTCCGGGTGAACCGCGGGATCCTGTCGGAACTTGACTGAGACAGAGCCGGGAGGCTTCGGAGAGGCACACGGAGTCCGGGGCGGCTCCCGGCGGCAAAAAATATGGATATGCCAGGGAGGGAAGAAGATTGAATTTGTTTGCGGAACTGCTGCACGCAGTGTATGATTTTAAAAGTTATCCGGTATTCCGGAGGAACAAGGGAGGACGGGCGTTTCTATACGGCCTTCTGCTGAGCGCGCTGTATTTTATTCTGTCCATGATACTGCCGATCGCCGTTACCATCCTGACCTTCGGCGGTTTCGGGAATATCGCGAAGGAGATCGTTCCGGACTTTCGTCTGGAGGAGGGCAGGCTGTGGGTGGACGGGACCTTTGATATTCAGGAATACGACACGCAGTACGGCGGCATCTATCTGCGGGTGGATACGGACAGAGCCGTCACGGAGGAGATCACGGACGTGGATCTCCTCGCCTTTGACCGGGTGCTGGTGATGGATGCGGAACATATGATTGTGAAAGCGGAGGGCAGTTCCGTGATCCGCGTCTCCTACGAGGAACTGGAGCTCGGAGACTGGAACCGGGAGACGCTGTTCGCGGAGTTCCTTCCGCTGATTCCTGTTTTTGTCTGGCTGGTTACGGTATTCATCCTCTGCGCCGGCCTTCTGGGATTCTTCGGCGGCGCGCTGGTGGTTGCGGTGATCGGCACCATCCTTTCCGCGGTCATGGGGTGCGGCCTGCGGTTCGGTGAGCTGTACAAGCTTGCCATCTATGCCAGAACGCCTGCGCTGGCGGTAGAGTGCGTCTATTCGTGGGTACCTTTTACGATTCCGTTCTTCTATGTCGTTGATTACGGTATTTCCGCTTTCTATATGTGGAAAGGGCTTCAGAAGATCAAAGAGGAGGCGCTGGAGCCGCCGCAGACGCACTGGAACGGGGAAGCGTAAGAAAAACTTCAAAAGCCTTGACTTCCGTGCGCGGCTGTGTTATAGTAGCTTTGCGAATGGAAGTTTAGGCTTTTTTTTTATGCCTAAAAATTGGTGGTTTTCGCAGGATCACCAAAGAAAAAAGTATAAAAGCGAGGTGGAAAGTTGTGCGCGTAAGAATCACATTGGCATGTACGGAGTGCAAACAGCGTAACTACAACATGACCAAGGAGAAGAAACTTCATCCGGACCGGATGGAAACCAAAAAGTACTGCCGTTTCTGTAAGAAACACACTCTTCATAAAGAGACGAAGTAGCAAAACCCCGGCGAGTAAAGGAAGTGACAAGATGGGAGATGCAAAAAAGGCTCAGAAGCCGGACTGGTGGAAGGGCATGAAGGCCGAGTTTAAGAAGATTGTCTGGCCGGATCAGAAATCACTTACAAAACAGACCATAGCGGTAGTCGGTACCTCTGTCGCTCTGGCGCTCATTATCAAGATACTGGATATGCTCATGACTTTCGGGATTGACGTACTGGTAACATTATAGTTCAGGGGAAAGGTGATTTTATGTCAGAAGCAAACTGGTATGTAGTCCATACCTATTCCGGATATGAGAACAAGGTCAAGGCCAACATCGAGAAAACGATCGAAAACAGACATCTTGAAGAACAGATTCTCGAAGTCAGGGTTCCGATGCAGGATGTAGTGGAGATGAAGGACGGCCAGAGCCGTCAGGTACAGAAAAAGATGTTCCCGGGGTATGTTCTGATCAATATGATCATGAATGACGATACCTGGTATGTGGTGCGCAATACCAGAGGAGTGACCGGGTTTGTTGGTCCCGGGTCGAAACCAGTTCCGCTTACAGACGAAGAGATGAGGCCGCTTGGAATCCATGCGGACGCCGTACAGATGGATTACGCGGAAGGCGACAGCATCGTCGTCATCGGCGGCGTATGGAAGGATACGGCAGGAATCATCCAGGCGATCAATGAGAACAAACAGAGCGTGACCATTAACGTCGATCTGTTTGGCCGTGAAACGCCGGTGGAAATCAGTTTCACAGAAATCAGGAAAATGTAAAAAGCGAGTGGTTCCCGGAAGCGTTCTTCCGTGAATCGTGGGAGGGACATTACCCACAGGGCATAAACCCGCCATTACCACAATAGGAGGTGCCTAGATTATGGCAAAAAAAGTTACAGGTTATATTAAATTACAGATCCCTGCTGGAAAGGCAACACCAGCTCCCCCAGTAGGTCCCGCGCTTGGTCAGCACGGTGTGAACATCGTACAGTTCACAAAAGAGTTCAACGCAAGAACCGCGGACCAGGGCGACATGATCATCCCGGTTGTGATCACGGTGTATGCTGACAGAAGCTTCAGCTTTATTACCAAGACTCCGCCGGCGGCAGTGTTACTGAAGAAGGCATGCGGACTGAAGACGGCGTCTGCCAATTCCAAGAAAGACAAGGTTGCTACGATCAAGAGATCCGAGGTTCAGAAAATTGCGGAACTGAAGATGCCGGATTTGACTGCGGGAAGCCTTGACGCGGCGATCAGCATGATCGCGGGAACCGCAAGAAGCATGGGCATTACGGTAGTAGACGACTAAAACTGTTGCCGAAAGACAGAGTGGGAGGGACATTTACCCACAGGGCATAAACCCGCCATTACCACAAGGAGGTTAATGAATATTATGAGACATGGTAAGAAATACGTTGAAGCTTTAAAATCCTACGATAAGCTTACACAATATGACAGAGACGAGGCGATCGCGCTCGTGAAGAAACTGGCGATTGCCAAATTTGACGAGACGATCGAGGCACACATCAGAACCGGCTGTGACGGACGTCATGCGGATCAGCAGATCCGCGGCGCGGTCGTACTGCCCCACGGAACCGGCAAGCAGGTGCGCGTGCTGGTGTTCGCGAAAGGCGCGAAGGCGGACGAGGCGCAGGCGGCAGGCGCGGAGTTTGTCGGCGCGGAGGAACTGGTTCCGAAGATTCAGGGCGGCTGGCTTGATTTCGACGTGGTCGTTGCGACTCCGGACATGATGGGCGTCGTCGGACGTCTGGGCCGTGTGCTCGGACCGAAAGGCCTGATGCCGAACCCGAAGGCCGGCACGGTTACCATGGATGTGACCAAGGCGGTCAACGATATCAAAGCAGGTAAGATCGAATACAGACTCGACAAGACCAATATTATCCACGTGCCGATCGGTAAAGCGTCCTTTACCGAGGAGCAGTTAGCGGACAACTTCCAGACGCTTATGGATGCCATCAACAAAGCAAGACCGTCCGCTGTAAAGGGACAGTTTTTAAAGAGCGTTACCATCGCGCCGACCATGGGTCCGGGCGTGAAGGTGAACCCGATGAAGCTTTCTTAATTACAGGAAAGGCTGTTGACATCCGTTATAAATTATGATATTTTAAATAAGTTGATATGACTGCCCGAAGACAGCAGGTGCTGCAAAGCATAAGGGGAAAACGCCTGCCGAGGAAAGCATTCGATTCAGGAATGGCTTGTAAAACCTCTGTGTCTGCGGCACGGAGGTTTTTATTTTCCAAAGGTTGTCATCCAAAAATCTATAAGGAGGAAACCAATCATGGCAAAAGTTGAACTGAAAAGACCGATTGTAGAAGAGATTTCTGCAAATCTGGAAGGTGCAGCCGGCGTCGTTCTGGTGGACCACTGCGGTCTGACCGTGGAACAGGATACGCAGCTCCGCCGTCAGATGAGAGCGGAAGGCATCATTTACAAGGTCTACAAGAACACCATGCTGAATTTTGCGATCAAGGGCACCGAGTTCGAGCCGCTTGCACAGCATCTGGAAGGACCGTCCGCAGTGGCGATCTCCAAGACCGATGCGACCGCTCCGGCGAGAATCATCGCGACTTTCGCGAAGACAGCGGATAAGCTGGAGATCAAAGCCGGCGTGGTGGAAGGAAATTATTATGACGCGAAGGGTATGACCGCGATTGCGAACGTACCGTCGAGAGAGGTGCTGCTCGGAAGACTTCTCGGCAGCATGAACAGCCCGATCGCCAACTTTGCGCGCGTGCTGAATCAGATCGCGGAGAGCAAAGAAGCATAGGAAGCCGCATCCGTTTTGCGGCGGCAGGGCGCAGGGAACGGGACTGTGCCTGAGAGCAGATTATATGGAAGAAAATCATTACAATTGGAGGTAGAACAAAATGGCAAAATTAACTACTGCAGAATTTATTGATGCAATCAAAGAGTTGACCGTATTGGAGTTAAATGAGCTGGTAAAGGCTTGTGAGGAAGAGTTCGGCGTATCCGCGGCGGCAGGCGTTGTGGTAGCGGCAGCAGCAGACGGCGGCGCAGCGGCGGCTGAGGAGAAGGATTCCTTCGACGTCGAGCTGACCGAGGTAGGCCCGAACAAGGTTAAGGTCATCAAAGTGGTCCGCGAGGCGACCGGTCTCGGCCTGAAAGAGGCGAAAGACGTGGTTGACGGCGCTCCGAAGATCGTGAAAGAGGGCGCATCCAAGGCAGAGGCTGAGGAGCTGAAAGCAAAACTCGAGGGCGAGGGCGCAAAGGTTACCCTGAAATAATTCTACAAAAGTCGAGGGATATCGCGTACAGGCGGTATCCCTTTTTCGTATGCATACGGGTGCCTAAGGAAGATTGTCAGCAGAGCTGACAGGCACCCGATGCGCGAGTAGGGAAGAAACCTCCCCTACTCGATTTATTCATTGCCGATTTCTGGAAAAACTCGTTGACAAGGGGAAAAGTTTGTGATAACATGGACAATGCACTATTGTGGTGAGGTATGCGCAGTGCCTTGCCTGGTGTTTTTGCAGTCATTTTATCGGAAAATGCAGTTATCAAATATATAAGGGGTGAAATGTCAATGGAAAAGAACAGAATCAAACCTGTCAGGTCCGGCAAGAGCAGCAGGATGAGCTATTCAAGGAAAAAAGAAGTCCTTGAGATGCCGAATCTGATAGAGGTCCAGAGAGATTCTTACCAGTGGTTCCTGAATGAAGGTCTCCGCGAAGCGTTTGCGGATATTTCTCCGATCACGGACTACAGCGGGAAGCTGAGCCTGGAGTTCACTGACTTTACACTGGACAAAGAAGGTGCGAAGTATACGATCGAGGAATGTAAAGAACGGGACGCTACTTATGCCGCTCCTTTAAAAGTAAGGGTCCGTCTTTACAATAAGGAAACAGATGAAATCAACGAACATGAGATTTTCATGGGCGATCTGCCTCTGATGACCGAGACCGGAACCTTCGTAATCAACGGAGCGGAGCGTGTCATTGTCAGCCAGTTGGTGCGTTCCCCCGGCATCTATTATGGCATTGACCATGATAAGGTTGGAAAGCTTCTGTTCTCCTGCACCGTGATTCCGAACCGCGGCGCATGGCTGGAGTATGAAACCGACTCCAATGACGTATTTTACGTCCGCGTTGACAGAACCCGTAAAGTGCCGATCACCGTTCTCGTCCGCGCCCTGGGCTATGGGACGAATGCGGAGATTCTGGAGATGTTCGGAGAAGAGCCGAAGATCCTTGCCTCTCTGGCGAAGGACACCGCGGAGAGTTATCAGGAGGGACTTCTGGAATTGTATAAGAAGATCCGTCCGGGTGAGCCTCTGGCAGTGGAGAGCGCGGAGAGTCTGATCACCGGTATGTTTTTTGACCCCAGAAGATATGACCTGGCGAAGGTCGGCCGTTATAAATTCAATAAGAAACTCTCGCTCAAGAACCGGATCCGCGGCCAGGTGCTGGCGGAGGACGTGGTGGACGTGTCCACCGGCGAGGTTGTGGCGGAAGCCGGCATGAAGGTGGATGCGGATCTGGCGGTGCAGATCCAGGATCTGGGTGTGCCCTATGTGTGGATTGAAGGGGAGGAGCGCAATATCAAAGTGCTCACCAACCGCATGGTGGATCTCCGGAAGCACGTGGACTGCGAGCCGAGAGAGCTTGGCGTGAAGGAACTGGTCTATTATCCGGTGCTCGAGAAACTGATGGAGGAGTACCCGGATCCGGAGGAGCTCAAAGAAGCCATCCGCAGGGAAGTGACGGAGCTGGTTCCGAAGCACATTACGAAGGATGATATTCTGGCATCCATCAATTACAATATGCATCTGGAGTATGGTCTCGGCAATGCCGACGATATCGACCATCTCGGCAACCGCCGGATCCGCGCGGTGGGCGAGCTGCTTCAGAATCAGTACCGGATCGGTCTCTCCCGTCTGGAGAGAGTGGTGCGGGAACGTATGACGACACAGGACACGGAGGGAATCTCTCCGCAGTCCCTGATTAATATCAAGCCGGTTACGGCGTCGGTGAAAGAGTTTTTCGGCTCTTCGCAGTTGTCGCAGTTTATGGATCAGAACAATCCGCTGGGAGAACTGACGCACAAGAGACGTCTGTCCGCGCTGGGGCCGGGCGGTCTGTCCCGTGACCGCGCAGGCTTCGAGGTCCGCGACGTGCATTATTCCCATTATGGAAGAATGTGCCCGATCGAGACCCCTGAAGGTCCGAACATCGGTCTGATCAACTCTCTTGCGTGCTATGCAAGAATCAACGAGTACGGCTTCGTGGAGGCGCCGTATCGGAAGATCGACAAATCGGACCCGAAGAATCCCCGGGTAACCGAGGAGGTGGTCTATATGACCGCCGATGAAGAGGATAATTATCACGTAGCGCAGGCGAACGAGCCTCTGGATGAGAACGGCTGCTTTGTCCGCAACAATGTGTCCGGCCGTTACCGTGAGGAGACGCAGGAGTACGAGAAGACGATGTTTGATTTTATGGACGTCTCTCCCAAGATGGTGTTCTCGGTGGCTACCGCGCTCATTCCGTTCCTGGAGAACGACGACGCCAACCGTGCGCTGATGGGGTCCAACATGCAGCGTCAGGCGGTGCCGCTGATGCTGACCGAGACTCCGGTCGTGGGAACCGGTATGGAGGAGAAGACGGCGGTAGACTCCGGCGTCTGCGTGATCGCCAGAAATTCCGGCGTTGTGGAGCGCTCCGTCTCCAACGAGATTGTCGTGCGCCAGGATAACGGCGTCCGCGATACCTATCACCTGACGAAATTCACCAGGAGCAACCAGAGCAACTGCTACAACCAGCGGCCCATCGTTTTCAAGGGGGACCGGGTGGAGGCGGGACAGGTCATTGCGGACGGCCCGTCCACTTACAACGGAGAGATTGCGCTCGGCAAGAACCCGCTGATCGGTTTTATGACCTGGGAGGGTTATAATTACGAGGACGCGGTTCTGTTAAGCGAGCGGCTGGTGATGGACGACGTCTATACGTCGATCCATATTGAGGAATACGAAGCGGAAGCCCGCGACACGAAGCTCGGACCGGAGGAGATCACCAGAGACGTGCCGGGTGTGGGCGACGACGCGCTCAAGGATCTGGACAGCAGAGGAATCATCCGTGTGGGAGCGGAGGTTCGTGCCGGGGACATTCTGGTGGGCAAGGTGACGCCCAAGGGCGAGACCGAGCTGACGGCGGAGGAGCGGCTTCTGCGCGCGATCTTCGGCGAGAAGGCGAGAGAGGTGCGCGACACCTCGCTGAAAGTGCCTCACGGCGAATACGGCATCGTGGTGGACGCCAAGGTATTTACCAGAGAGAACGGCGACGAGCTGTCGCCGGGCGTGAATCAGGCGGTGCGGATCTACATCGCGCAGAAGAGAAAGATCTCCGTGGGAGACAAGATGGCAGGACGCCACGGCAACAAGGGTGTGGTTTCCCGCGTGCTTCCGGTGGAGGATATGCCGTTCCTTCCCAACGGGCGGCCGCTGGATATCGTGCTGAATCCTCTGGGCGTGCCGTCCCGTATGAATATCGGACAGGTTCTGGAGATTCACCTGAGCCTTGCGGCGAAGGCGCTCGGCTTTAATGTGGCCACTCCGGTCTTCGACGGCGCCAACGAGAACGACATTATGGACACTCTGGATCTGGCAAACGATTATGTCAATCTGGACTGGAATGAATTTAAAGCAAAACACGAGCAGGAGCTGCTTCCGGAGGTCATGGATTATCTGTATGAGAACAGAGAGCACAGAAAGCTCTGGAAGGGAGTGCCCATCTCCCGGGACGGGAAGGTACGGCTGCGGGACGGACGGACCGGCGAGTATTTTGACAGCCCGGTCACGATCGGCCACATGCATTATCTGAAGCTCCATCATCTGGTGGATGACAAGATCCACGCCCGCTCTACGGGACCGTATTCGCTCGTCACCCAGCAGCCTCTGGGCGGCAAGGCGCAGTTCGGCGGCCAGCGTTTCGGAGAGATGGAAGTATGGGCGCTCGAGGCCTACGGCGCTTCCTACACGCTGCAGGAGATTCTGACGGTGAAGTCGGACGACGTCATCGGGCGTGTGAAGACGTACGAGGCGATCATCAAGGGTGACAATATTCCGGAATCCGGTATTCCGGAGTCCTTTAAAGTACTGTTGAAAGAGCTGCAGTCGCTGGGACTGGACGTGCGGGTGCTCCGGGACGACAACACGGAAGTGGAGATCATGGAGAGCAGCGAGTACGGGGATGTGGATATCCGCTCCATCCTTGAAAGCGACAGCAGACGTTATAACCGCGAGGAGAATGAATCCTTCGGCTCGTTCGGTTTCAGCCGGCAGGAGTTCGAGGGAGATGAACTGGTAGATGTGGAGGAAGACAGCACGGAAGAAGCGGACAGCGATTCGCTGAACCTGGACGAAGAGATTGATTATGAATAGGAGGTGCCGTTCATGCCGGAAACAACGAATAATGAGGTCTATCAGCCGATGACCTTCGATGCGATCAAGATTGGTCTCGCATCCCCGGAGACGATCCGGGACTGGTCAAGGGGCGAGGTGAAGAAGCCGGAGACCATCAATTACAGAACGCTGAAGCCCGAGAAAGACGGCCTGTTCTGCGAGAAGATTTTCGGACCGAGCAAGGACTGGGAGTGCCACTGCGGCAAATATAAGAAGATCCGCTACAAAGGCGTGGTCTGCGACCGGTGCGGTGTGGAGGTTACCAAATCCAACGTGCGCCGGGAACGCATGGGACATATCGAACTGGCGGCTCCGGTCTCGCACATCTGGTATTTCAAAGGAATCCCGAGCCGGATGGGGCTGATTCTGGATCTGTCTCCGAGGACTCTGGAGAAAGTGCTGTATTTTGCTTCCTATATTGTCCTGGATCCTGGAAAGACCGAGCTTCTTTATAAGCAGGTGCTGTCCGAGAAGGAATATCAGGACATGAAAGAGAAATATCCGGAACCGGGCGCGTTCCGCGTGGGAATGGGCGCGGAGTCCATCAAGGAACTTCTGGCGGCCATCGACCTGGAGAAGGATTCCCAGGAACTGAGAGAAGGGCTGAAAAACGCGTCCGGACAGAAGAGGGCGCGGATTATCAAGAGGCTGGAAGTTGTGGAGGCGTTCCGCGGTTCGGGAAACAAGCCGGAATGGATGATTATGGACGCCATCCCGGTGATTCCGCCCGATCTGCGCCCGATGGTGCAGCTCGACGGCGGCCGCTTCGCCACTTCGGATCTGAACGATCTGTACCGGAGGATCATCAACCGCAATAACCGCCTGCAGAGACTTCTGGATCTGGGGGCGCCGGATATCATCGTCCGCAACGAGAAGCGGATGCTTCAGGAGGCGGTGGACGCCCTGATCGACAACGGCAGAAGAGGCCGTCCGGTCACCGGCCCCGGCAACCGGGCGCTGAAGTCGCTGTCGGATATGCTGAAAGGAAAATCCGGCCGTTTCCGTCAGAATCTGCTGGGCAAGCGCGTGGACTATTCCGGCCGTTCCGTAATCGTCGTGGGACCGGAGCTGAAGATTTATCAGTGCGGTCTTCCCAAGGAGATGGCCATTGAGCTTTTTAAACCCTTTGTAATGAAGGAGCTGGTGGCGAACGGCTCCGCGCACAACATCAAGAGCGCCAAGAAGATGGTGGAGCGCCTGCAGACCGAGGTGTGGGATGTGCTCGAGGAAGTCATCAAGGAGCATCCGGTTATGCTGAACCGCGCGCCTACGCTGCACAGGCTGGGGATTCAGGCGTTTGAACCGATTCTGGTGGAAGGCAAGGCCATCAAGCTGCATCCGCTGGTCTGTACGGCGTTCAACGCGGACTTTGACGGCGACCAGATGGCTGTCCATCTGCCCCTGTCCGTGGAGGCGCAGGCGGAGTGCAGATTCCTGCTGCTCTCGCCCAACAACCTTCTGAAGCCTTCGGACGGCGGTCCCGTGGCGGTTCCGTCGCAGGATATGGTTCTTGGAATCTATTACCTGACGCAGGAGAGGCCGGGGGCGCTGGGAGAAGGCAAGGCGTTCCGCAATGTAAACGAGGCGATTCTGGCCTACGAGAACGGCGCGCTGACGCTTCAGAGCCGGATCAAAGTCCTCGTCAGCAGGAAGCTGCCGGACGGAACGCAGCTTAGGAGCATCGAGGAATCCACGCTCGGACGTTTCATTTTCAATGAGATTCTGCCGCAGGATCTGGGCTTTGTGGACCGGAGCGTTCCGGGCAACGAGCTGAAGCTGGAAGTGGATTTCCATGTGGGCAAAAAAGGCTTAAAGCAGATTCTGGAAAAAGTAATCAACACCCACGGCGCTACCAGAACGGCGGAGGTGCTGGACGATATCAAGTCCATGGGTTATAAATACTCCACCAGAGCGGCCATGACCGTGTCCATCTCGGATATGACCGTGCCGCCCGAGAAGCCGGAGCTGATCAAAAGAGCGCAGGACACGGTGGATAAGATCACCCGCAACTACAAGCGCGGTAAGATCACGGAAGAAGAACGTTACAAGGAAGTTGTGGAGACCTGGAAGGAGACCGACGCGGTACTGACGAAGGCGCTTCTCGAAGGCCTCGACAAATACAACAATATTTTCATGATGGCGGACTCGGGAGCCCGCGGTTCCGACAAGCAGATCAAACAGCTTGCCGGCATGCGCGGATTGATGGCGGATACGACCGGACATACGATTGAGCTGCCTATCAAATCCAATTTCCGTGAGGGACTGGACGTACTGGAGTACTTCATGTCCGCTCACGGCGCGAGAAAAGGTCTGTCCGATACGGCTCTGCGTACGGCGGACTCCGGTTATCTGACCAGACGTCTGGTGGACGTCTCTCAGGAGCTGATCGTGCGGGAGACCGACTGCTGCGAGGGAAGAGAGGCGGAGATTCCCGGCATGGAGGTCAGCGCCTTCACCGACGGCAAGGAGCTCATCGAGTCCCTTCAGGAGCGGATTACCGGGCGTTTCGCATGTGAGGATATCTGCGATAAAGACGGCAATATCATCGTAAAAGCGAATCATATGATCACGCCCAAACGCGCGGCGGCCGTCGTCAATTACGGCGTCGATCAGGACGGGAAACCGTTTGAGAAGGTGCGGATCCGTACCGCGCTTACCTGCCGTTCCCATATCGGCGTCTGCGCGAAATGCTACGGAGCCAACATGGCGACCGGCGAGGCCGTGCAGGTCGGCGAGACGGTCGGCATCATCGCCGCGCAGTCCATCGGAGAGCCGGGTACCCAGCTTACGATGCGTACCTTCCATACCGGCGGTGTGGCCGGCGGCGACATCACCCAGGGTCTTCCCCGTGTCGAGGAGCTTTTCGAGGCGAGAAAGCCCAAGGGCCTTGCCATCGTCACGGAGATCGCGGGCATTGCCACCATCAACGACATGAAGAAAAAACGGGAGATCGTCGTCAGCAACAACGAATCCGGAGAGGCGAAGACCTATCTGATTCCCTTCGATTCCCGTATCAAGATCACGGACGGAGGCTATGTGGAGGCCGGCGACGCGCTGACCGAAGGAAGCATCAATCCTCACGACATCCTCAAGATCAAGGGTGTCCGTTCGGTGCAGGATTATCTTCTGCAGGAGGTGCAGAGAGTGTACCGTCTGCAGGGCGTGGAGATCAACGACAAGCATATCGAGATGATCGTGCGCCAGATGCTGAAGAAAATCCGCATCGAGGACAACGGAGACAGCGAGTTCCTGCCCGGTACTCTGGTGGATATTCTGGAGTACGAGGACATGAACGAGAAGCTGATCGAGGAAGGAAAGACTCCGGCGGAGGGCAAGCAGGTGCTGCTCGGCATCACCAAGGCGTCTCTGGCGACCAATTCGTTCCTGTCCGCGGCGTCCTTCCAGGAGACGACCAAGGTTCTGACGGAGGCTGCGATCAAGGGCAAAATTGATCCGCTGATCGGCCTGAAGGAGAACGTCATCATCGGTAAGCTTATTCCGGCCGGTACGGGCATGAAGCGCTACCGGGACGTAAAGCTGAACACCGATCTGGACGAGGAAGATTCTCTGGAGATCAGCGAGGAGGAGGTTCCGGATCCTGCGGAGGAGACGGAAGATTTCGCGGAAGAGAGTTTTGACGAGGAAAGCTTCGACGACGAAGACATGGACGCAGAGGACGAACTGGAGGATGCGTACATGGAGGACGGCGAAGAAGAGGCTTTGGAACTGACCGAAGAATAAAATATACGACGGAAAAGGGACCCCGTGAGTGCGGAGGTCCCTTTTCCGGAATTGAAGCCAATCAGGCCGGTCTATATTGAAGCGGCGGTCATTTTCCGTGCCTTGAACGCTATTTTCTGCGTCCCAGCGGCCGGAGAACCGTCACTCTCCCGAGAAAACAGATCAACTGTACCACCAGCACGCCGGCCAGCACGCCGACGCTGTCGATGAGGACATCTCTCGAGGAAGGCCCTCTTCCGGCGACAAAAGACTGATGATACTCATCGAGGGCGGCGAAGCCCACGCAGAGACCGCCGGCCAGCAGCGGCAGCCACAGTCCTCTCACCCCGTATACGTAGAGCGGGAAGGAGACGGACACGGCCAGCAGGAAATATTCCGTCATATGCGCCAGCTTACGGACCGGATGATGGATCCGCTCCGTATAATAACGGATCTGGCTGTCGGTCCAGTGAAGCTCGAACGCTTCATTGGCGGCTTCCACGATTAATTCACTCACTTCATAGCTGAGCTCGCCGGACGTCTCTCCATCCTGTGCGGAGAAGGAGAAGATCAGGGAGATCATCAGCAGGGCAGGAAGAAAAGAAAAGGGCTTCAGGACGGCCCGCAAAAACGTTCGGATCATAGGGAACTCCTTTTCGGAAACGGAATGAGTTTCCGTTTTTTTCTATTATACATAATTGAGGAAGTTTCGCAAGATGGATAATCGGTGCCAGATATCAGATTTTGGAGACGCTGCTTTTCACATTCACGGCGCCTGGAGAGCGCGCTTTTCGGGAAAACCTGTCTGCGTCAGGCTGAAAACGGCGCAGGTGTGCGACGATGTCAGTCAACAGGAACCTGCTGTTTCAAAATATTGCTTCACGCTTCGTTTTGTGATATGATACTGTATAATATATTTGTGGTTTCATAAATGTATTTTCGGAAGATTCTGCCGTCCGGCGGAAAATAACGCGGCAAAAGATTCGCTTGTCTTGTCCGCGGAATATTCAAAAGGAGGAATCAAAAATGATTTCATGGAACAATTTTGACACGCTTGCTTCGTACAGGGAACTTTCAGAGGTGGAACGGGTAAACGTGGCGGAAGTCATGTCCGGCGAAAACGGCGCGGAACGTGTGAAGAAATACAGCGTGCCGATGGCATCCGGACTTGTATTTAATTATGGAGCAAAAGCGGTAGACGACAAGATCCTGGCGGTTCTTGCCAAACTGGCGGAGGAAGCTCAGCTCACTGAGAAATACGAGGCGCTCTATAACGGCGAAGTGATCAATACCGGCGAAAAACGTCTGGTGCTTCACCAGTTGACCCGCGGACAGTTGGGGAATGACGTGATCGCGGACGGCGTCAATAAACGGGAATTTTATGTAAACGAGCAGAAGAAGATCGCGGAATTTGCGGAGAAAGTACATGCCGGAGAGATCACCAACGAGGCGGGAGAGAAATTTACGACGGTCGTGCAGATCGGTATCGGCGGAAGCGACCTCGGTCCCCGCGCGCTGTATCTGGCGCTTGAAAACTGGGCCAAAACGAACAATACGCTGAAAATGAACGCCGCATTTATCAGCAATGTCGATCCGGACGACGCATCGGCGGTCTTGAAGAATATCGACGTGGCACGTTCCGTGTTTATCGTCGTCTCCAAGTCCGGTACGACTCTGGAAACCCTGACCAATGAATCGTTTGTAAAAGACGCTCTGACAAAAGCCGGGCTGAATCCGTCCAGGCATATGATCGCCGTCACGAGCGAGACGTCCCCGCTGGCGAAGAGCGCCGATTATCTGGCGGCATTTTTCATGGATGACTACATCGGCGGACGTTATTCCTCGACTTCAGGAGTCGGCGGAGCCGTACTGTCGCTGGCGTTCGGGCCGGATGTATTCGCCCGTATTCTTGCCGGCGCGGCGGAAGAAGACGTGCTTGCGAAGAACAAGGACCTGATGCAGAATCCGGCCATGCTCGACGCGCTGATCGGCGTCTACGAGCGCAACGTACTTGGATACCTTGACACTGCCGTTCTTCCTTATTCACAGGCGCTGAGCCGCTTCCCGGCGCATCTGCAGCAGTTGGATATGGAGTCGAACGGGAAATCCGTGAACCGTTTCGGCGAGCCGGTGGACTATGTGACGGGACCTGTGATCTTCGGCGAACCGGGAACGAACGGGCAGCATTCGTTCTATCAGCTTCTTCATCAGGGAACGGACATTGTTCCGCTTCAGTTTATCGGCTTTAAAAACAACCAGATGGAGAATGACGTTGTGATCCAGGGCAGCACGAGCCAGCAGAAACTGTGCGCCAACGTGGCGGCGCAGATCGTGGCGTTCGCATGCGGGAAAGAGGACGAGAACCGCAATAAGAGATTCGAGGGCGGACGTCCTTCGAGCATCATCATCGGCGACCGGCTGACTCCGGAAGCGCTGGGAACGCTGCTGGCGCACTTTGAGAACAAAGTCATGTTCCAGGGATTCGTATGGAATATCAACAGCTTTGACCAGGAGGGCGTACAGCTCGGCAAAGTGCTGGCGAAGAAGGTGCTCGCGCATGACACGGACGGAGCGCTTGCGGTCTACAGCGATCTGCTGAATATTTAATCGGATATGCTATAATGCCGACAGGCAAATGAAGTCAGTGTCCATAATGGCACAAAGCGAAAACCCCCGGACTTGCACTCCGGGGGTTTTGGTCGGTCTGCAAAACGGTCTGCAAAAATTCCGAAAACCGCTTGACAGAGCGAAATGTATTATATATAATAATCAAGCACGCGTGTTTCGGCATGTGTGCTTTTCAGCGAGTCTGAAAGATCAGCAGTCATGGTAAGAACTCTTACCGTCGCAGGAGAAAACCTGTCACAAATATGCAGGAGGTGAAAGGAATGCCAACATTTAACCAGTTAGTAAGAAAAGGAAGACAGACATCGGTCAAGAAGTCCACTGCTCCGGCTCTGCAGAAGGGATTCAATTCTCTGAGAAAGAGACCGACCGACGCATCCGCACCGCAGAAGCGCGGCGTGTGTACGGCAGTGAAGACCGCGACCCCGAAGAAGCCGAACTCTGCTCTTCGTAAGATTGCCAGAGTACGTCTTTCCAACGGTATCGAAGTGACCAGCTACATCCCGGGTGAAGGCCACAACCTTCAGGAGCACAGCGTTGTTCTGATCCGCGGAGGCAGGGTAAAGGACCTTCCGGGTACCAGATATCACATTGTCCGCGGTACGCTTGATACCGCAGGAGTGGCGAAGAGACGTCAGGCGCGTTCCAAATACGGCGCCAAGAGACCGAAAGACGCCAAGAAGTAAGACAAAGCAACTCAAGAGTATCACAAACAGAACTATGATTGTTGGCATCGCGTAAGCGCTGCCCTGTGCCAGGAGTTCATCGGGAAAACCTATGACTGCGGGTTTGATTTGATAGAAGAATGACCGGCACGAACACACGTAGAACGACACATGTGAGTACCTGTGATTTAATTATTTATTAAGGAGGGAAGTAACGTGCCACGTAAAGGACATACTCAGAAAAGAGACGTACTGGCGGATCCGCTGTACAATAACAAAGTGGTCACCAAGCTGATCAACAATATCATGCTGGACGGCAAAAAGGGCGTAGCGCAGAAGATCGTATACGGCGCATTTGCCAGAGTGGAGGCAAAGGTTGGAAAGCCGGCTCTGGAGGTTTTTGAAGAGGCCATGAACAATATCATGCCGCTTCTGGAAGTGAAGGCGAGACGTATCGGCGGCGCGACCTATCAGGTGCCCATCGAGGTAAGAGCAGACCGCCGTCAGGCGCTGGCTCTGCGCTGGCTGACCATGTTCTCCCGCAAGAGAGGCGAGAAGACCATGGAGGAGAGACTGGCGAACGAGATCATGGATGCGGCGAACAATACCGGTGCGGCCGTGAAGAGAAAAGAAGACATGCACAAGATGGCAGAGGCAAACAAGGCATTTGCACATTACAGATTCTAGGAGGAAAATCCATTGGCTGGAAGAGAATATCCGTTGGAGAGGACCAGGAATATCGGGATTATGGCTCATATTGATGCGGGCAAGACCACATTGACCGAGCGTATCCTGTACTATACTGGTGTGAACTACAAGATCGGTGATACTCACGAAGGTACTGCCACCATGGACTGGATGGAGCAGGAGCAGGAGAGAGGTATCACGATCACTTCCGCAGCTACGACCTGTCACTGGACCCAGCAGGAAAACTGCAAGGCAAAACCGGGCGCTCTCGAGCATCGTATCAATATCATTGATACCCCGGGCCATGTTGACTTTACCGTAGAAGTGGAGCGTTCCCTTCGTGTGCTGGACGGCGCGGTAGGCGTCTTCTGTGCGAAGGGCGGTGTCGAGCCTCAGTCCGAGAACGTATGGCGTCAGGCCGACACTTACAATGTACCCCGTATGGCATTCATCAACAAGATGGATATCCTGGGTGCAGATT
>CAJUNR010000016.1 GCA_910587765.1 uncultured Lachnospiraceae bacterium | reverse complement strand
CAGATACATCTTCTTTGCTTTTCAATATGAACAGAGTAAATACTTCAAAACCTTTGCTTATCACAGAAGGAGAAACAGACTGCGCCAGTGCGATAGAGGCAGGATATTTGAATGCTGTTAGTGTTCCGCTTGGCGCAGGAAATCTTCACTGGATTGAGGAAAATTGGGATTGGTTAAATCTGTTTGATTCAATCATTATATGGTCAGATAACGATGAAGCTGGTATCAAAATGAGGAAGGAATGTATTTATCGTCTTGGCACTTGGCGAACAAAGTATATTGCTACACCTAATTATTTTGAAAAGGACAATGGTAGGAGAGTTACATTAAATGATATAAATGATTGTTTACAGGTAGGCGGTTCAGATTATGTAATGCAACTCATTTCTGATGCAAAAGATGTTCCAGTAAAAAGTGTGGTTGATTACTCAGATATAGAAGAACTTGATATATCTCAAATGGAAGGTGTAAAAACTGGAATAAAGCCGTTAGATAATGAACTACTAAAGATATTTTATGGTACTTTAACGGTTCTTTCTGGAAGACCAGGGAGCGGAAAGACGAGTATTATTGATCAGACTATTGCAATGACAATAGATAGTGGAAGTCCCGTGTTTTTATTCTCGAAAGAAATGCCTGAGAGAATGAGTGCAAACTGGTTTAACACCATTATTGCTGGAAGAAGAAATATGGAAGAGAGAACTACTAAGGATGGAAGAAAATATTACATAGTTCCACAAAATGTACAAAAGAAAATGCAGTCCTTCTACAATAAAAAGTTATTGATATACAGAGATGATGAATCAAACGATGTTGACTCTGTACTGAAATCGGCAGAAGAGTGTGTTAGAAAGTTTGGATGCAAACTTATTGTGTTGGATAATTTGATGATGATTGATTTGCATTGCGCAGAAAGTGATAAGAATACAGCTCAGACCAATCTTATAAATGCACTTATTAAGTTTGCTGCAAAATTCAATGTTGCTGTAGTTCTGATTGCTCATCCAAGAAAAACGCAGGATACAAATTCTGATATTGAGATGTACGACATTTCTGGAACATCAAACATTATCAATCTTGCAATGAGGTCAATAGGTCTTAGGAGAGTTTCAAAGAAAGAAAAAGGCGATCCGAAAGCAAAATGGAATAAGTATGATGTGGTTTTAACAGTTATAAAAGATAGATTACTTGGTAAAGCAGATTTTCAAATGGGGTTGTGGTATGACTTAACATCCAGAAGATTCTACACGGATTATGCAGAGTATGACGCTAAATTTGCATGGGATGATAGAGTATATACCAATAAACTTCCCTATGTAGATAGATTACAGGAAGAAATATTTCCTGATAAATAAGAGGAAAACGAATGGACGAATTAGACTTTTTATTAGATACAATGACGTGGAGTTTTTCACGATTGAACTCATATTATAATTGTCCGTATGAATGGCGTTTGCACTATTTAGAGTGCAATAAATCAGAGAATGGATTTTTTGGAGAATATGGATCACTTATACATACAATTCTTGAGAAGTATGCAAAAGGCGAATTATCCTTGTTTGACTTGAATCAGTATTATGAAGAACACTTTAATGAGTGTATTCCTCATGATGCACCGCCAAACAAGTATGTAGACATCAGACAATCGTATTATGATAAGGGGATTGAATATCTAAACAATATAGATTTGTATTTAGAGAAGTATGAAATATTGGGAGTTGAAAAAGAAGTGAATTTCAAGATTGGTGATAAAGATTTTGTTGGATATATTGATTTACTTATAAAGGATAAAGATACAAATGAGATAGTTATTATAGACCATAAATCAGCCAGTATTAAGATTCTGAAAAACGGTAACATAAGTAAATCGGATCAGCAACATTTCCTTGAGTTCAAACGGCAGCTTTATTTATACTCGATATCTATCATCAAAGAGTATGGAAGTGTGTCAAAACTAAAATGGAATATGTTCAAAGACCAAAAATGGATTGAGATTCCATGGAAACAAGAAGAATTTGATGAAGCGATTCAATGGGCAAAAGATACACTTGATTTAATTGAGAATGAAGTATTATGGCTTCCAAATCCAGACTATTATTATTGCCACTATCTCTGTGGTCAAAGAAATAATGCGTGTGAATATAAGCCATAGGGGGGTGATTTCATAGAAAAGAATTACACAGTATATCACTTACATACAGAAGATTCACTTCTGGATAGTTGTACGAACTATAAATTATATGTTGACAGGGCGGTTGAATTGGGTCAGACTGCCATATGTTTTACAGAACATGGAAATATCTATAATAACATAGAAAAGAAAATGTATGCCAATAGCAAAGGTCTTAAATATTTGCATGGTGTTGAAATATATCTTACATCTTCATTAGATGAGAAAGTTAGAGATAATTACCATACGATTCTGATAGCAAAGAATTTTGAAGGTGTGAAAGAAATCAATCTTCTTATTGATAAATCCACAAGAGAAGATCATATGTATTATAAGCCTAGGATAACATTTGATGAGTTTTTTGCAATTTCAGATAATGTAATAAAAATTTCTGCCTGTCTTGCATCTCCATTAAGTCGATATCCAAGTTCTATAAATGAAGTATATGAAAGACTTGACGAGATAAAAAAGGAAAAGAAAGAGTTATTATCTAGTGAAGAATATCGCCAAGAAGTTATTGAAAGGTTTAAAGGATGGGATAGCAATCAGTCGCCTATTACATATGGTAATCTGGATAACTTTATTAAAGAAGAAGTCAGTAAAATGTATACAGAAGAGATTAAAGTTTTAAAGCATACAGAAGAAAATGCTAAAGAAATATATGATAAACTTCTCCAGACTTATGACTACTATGAGATTCAGCCACATGTTAAATCATTAGACCAGATTAAATACAACAAAATGCTATATGAAGCATCAAAAAAATATGGTAAACCTCTGATTGCCGGAACTGATACACATAGCATAAATCAATATAAAGCTGAGTGCAGAAGTATTTTGCAAAAAGCAAAGCACATTGAATTCTCAAACGAAGATGAATTTGACCTTACATATAAATCATATGACGAACTTGTTGAAATGTTCAGGCAACAAAATTCCCTACCAATGGATGTTGTGCTCGATGCAATAGAAAATACGAATCGAATGGCTGATTCCGTTACCGATTATGAATTAGATACAGCTTTTAAATATCCAATTTTATATGAAAATGAGGAAGAAGTATTTATAGAACGTATATACAGAATGTATCATGAAAAATTGGATAAAGGAATTATTAAATCAGATCCAAGATATGAAGAAAACATCAAAGAAGAACTAAGGGTTTTCAAAAAGATTGGTATGATTGGATTTATGCTTTTTATGTCCGAATTGACTTGTTGGTGTTGGGAGAACGATATTCCTATTGGTTTTTGTAGAGGTTCTGTCGGTGGTTCTACGATAGCATACTTGACTGATATTACAGATGTTGATCCTGTGGTGTGGGATACGGTATTTTCAAGATTTGCTAATGAGGATAGAAAAGAAATTGGCGATATAGACTTGGATATTGCGCCTTCCCAGAGACATTTAGTGTATGAACATATTATTGAGAAGTTTGGAGAAGACAAAACAGCATATGTATTGGCAATAGGAACGATTTCTGATAAAGGAACGATTGATGAAATTGGACGAGCATTAAGTATTCCATTATATGAAGTGAAGGAAATAAAGGAATACTACTCTGAATATACGGATGCCATCAGTAGTAATGCAGAGAAAATCAAAAAGATAGAATCCGTTGATTGTTATGAAAATAATGAGAAACTTGTAAAAGAGAAAGAAGAATGTGAAAAGCAAATAAAGTATAATGAAAAACTTTTAACAGAGTTAAAAGAAGTGAAGTATAAAGATTTGTTTTATTACTTTGATGGATTAGTAGGAACAGCAATATCGCAGTCAATGCATCCGGCTGGAATTATTGTAAGTCCAGTAACACTTCCTGATAATTACGGAACATTTTGGACAAAAGATGGTAAGCGGATACTTAGTATTAACATGGAGGAAATTCATGAAGTATCACTTGTAAAGTACGACCTTCTTGGATTAAAGAATATTGAAATTATTAAAGACTGCTGTGAACTTGCAAACATTCCATATCCGAAAGCACATACCATAGATTGGCTCGATAATGATGTATGGAATCATATAGCGGATAGTCCAGTAGGCGTATTTCAGTTTGAAAGTAAATTTGCATATGATTCTATGAAACGGTTTGTATGCCAGTGTGTCAACGACTTATCTCTTGTAAACGCATCTATAAGACCATCAGGTGAGAGTTATAGAGACAGGTTGCTTGAACGACAGAGTAATAAAAATCCTTCAGAACTGATTGATGATTTGCTAAGTGCAAATAATGGATTTCTGGTATTCCAGGAGGATACCATTAAATTTTTGACAAATATTTGTGGATTGAGCGGATCAGATGCAGATAATATAAGACGAGCCATTGGACGAAAGCAAAGAGATAGGTTAGAAGCAGCACTTCCAAGCATATTAGAAGGATACTGTAATAAATCTGATAAGCCAAGAGAAATCGCAGAACAGGAAGCAAAAGAGTTCCTGAGAATTATTGAAGATAGTTCAAATTATCAGTTTGGCTATAACCACTCTACAGGCTACTCCATGATTGGTTATATGTGTGCCTATCTTAGATATCATTACCCAAAAGAATTTATAACGGCATATTTAAATAATGCAAATAACGAAGATGACATCAAGCTAGGTACAGAATTAGCAAAGCAACTTGGAATAACCATTCACAGTATAAAGTTCAGACACTCTACTGCTCAATATTCATGTGATGAAAATGGTATATATAAAGGTGTAGCATCTGTAAAATTTTTGAATGAAGAAGCTGCCAATAATTTGTTTTCTATTAAAGATGAGATTTTTAACACTTTCATAGACCTTCTTGTGAGAATTACGGAATTGAAGATTGATAGTAGAAAATTAGATATTTTAATTAAGTTGGATTTTTTTGAAGAGTTTGGTGACATTACATATTTACTTATGTGTAACAACTTGTTTTCAACTTACTATGGCAAAAAGCAGATAAAAAAGGATAAAGCATTAGAAGATAGGTTGGATTTCGATCTTTTAAGGTTATGTTCTCAAAAAGAAACACCAAAAATGTTCAGTGGATTAGACAGTGTGATATTAATAAAAGAATTGATTAAAAATATAATTCCAAACAAGAAAACACCGTTAAAAATAAAAATTGCATATCAAATAGAGCATTTGGGATATGTAGATATTGTTGATAAAAAGTATGCTGGTTACTGCGTTGTATTAGATTTGAATGTTGATTATTCACCACGAATCAAATTATATGCATTAGCAAACGGCAACACCATTCCTGTAAAGGTAAGTAAGAAAATATATAAGGATAATCCCATCCGGCGTGGAGATATTGTGAAAGTAGAGCATCAATATCGAAAGCCAAAGATGAAAAAGGTTGACGGTGAATGGATTGAAACTGATGAAAAAGAATGGTGGATTTCAGAATATAAAATTTGCTGAGGGGGTGATACTTCATAATTAGTTGTTACAAATACACAGATAAAGAAATTGATGAACTGGTGTCTTCCATGATTATTCTGGTTGACACCAGAGAAAAGGTCAATAATCACATCATTTCTAGTTTTGATAAGAATGGAATTTGTTATAAGAAGAAAGCATTGGAATATGGGGATTACAGCTTTGCATTACCAAAGAATGAAGAATTATCTATACCAAGGGATATGTATTTCAATAAGAAAGTTTGTATCGAGAGGAAAGCAAGCCTTGAAGAAATTAGTGGCAATCTGACAAAAGAACGGGATCGCTTTGAAAAAGAACTAAGCCTTGCTCCAAAAGAGAAAGTATTGCTGATAGAAAATGCAAATTATTCTGATGTGGCGAATGGAAATTATAATACGCAGTATAATAAAAAGTCATTTTTAGCATCATTACATAGTTTCTGGTTTAAGTATAATATTCCTGTGTTTTTCATGCCAGATAACAAGTATTCGGCTTTATTTATAAAGAAGTATTTTGAGTATTATTTGAAAAATTATTTGAGATAAGGAGAAGTAAATAATGTATTCCAAAATTTTATAAGGATATTGGATAGGCGGTTTTCTAACCCGCTGTATACGCATTATGCTTATACAAAATGCCTCCATTTTTCAGGAGGCAATAGAATAGGACTTTTATTTATGGAGTTCTGCTAACTTAATTAAAGAAGGTAATAAATTAACAGAAGGAGAATAATTGTCAGAAAGTAATTGTGCATAAAGCTTTTTCCCATTATCAGTTAATTCTAATGTTTCTATATCTACAAATTTGATTAAACCGCAGTTTATTAATACGCTTGCACTTTCCAATGTAATTGTCAAAACCACTACATTATGTTTATTAATATTAAAAAAATTATTTGGAATTCCCAAAGATAAAAAACTACAAAGTGCATAAAAAAGATCCAGCGCATTAGGTCTATAAGGCTCCCATTTTAAAAATTCAAGTATTTGATCCATATCATAATCTATCATAGGACCAATAAGTATGTTACATATATCAACAGAAGATAGTATTGATACTAATTCGGAAACTGTAAAATTTCCTAAAATTTTATTATTAGGAGATGCAATTTGTGATCTTAAGTTTCTATTTAAATTTTCTAAAATTTTAATACGATATGTTAATTCGGGATCATTGTTAAGAGTGTTCCCTTTCACCCAACCAACTAAATTGTATTCTTCATTATTTTGAATATCATTAATGTTGGAATGTATAAAAGTTTTTATAGACTCAATATTATTTATCGGTTTTACAATTTTTGACATTACGAATGATTTAAATGTTTCATATTTATCAATATTATCTTTTTCAAAAATTTTATTTTTACTACTAGAAGCTGCTTTTGTAAAAAGGAAACTATCATCCAAGACAATAGAGATTACAGGCATATTTTTAGAAAGGGCATACCTATATTCAAGCTCTGTATAACTTAAACCTGATTCTTCTTCAATAGAACCATAGCGTCCTCCAAGAATAAGCATATATACATCAGATTCATCTATCCATTTTCGTATAGTCTCCATCTGAGACTTGCCTGCTTTAAACAATTCCATACCAGCAGGAATATGTCCAGCATCAAGTATGGCTTCAACGGCGGCTTGGCGTTCATCATTGAGATCAGTATATGTAGACGAAACGAAAACTTGTAACTTTTTATTCATTAGTATCACCCCTTAAATAAGATATGAAAATTATACCATAAATATAAGATGTAGTAAATATAGAAACGTATGATTGGAGAAATAGAAAAATGATATATAGAAGTTATAACGAAATTAGAAATATCAAATCAGGGACAAAATTGTGGGCATGTGCCTATGAATTTGACAATAACAAAATTAGTATGGGGTTAATATCAAAACCTATATATGGAATGACTAGAGGATATGGTTGGGATTATGAAGAAGTAACGGAAGAAGATTCTTATTCATCATTCTTTGTACCTTTTAGAATTGGTAGCGAAACAGAATTTGCAAAGTCAAAAGCTTTCCGTATTTTGTCCAGAGTGTATGCAGATACATATGAAGAATGTGTTGAATTATTCAATTCTTTGGTAGATGAAAAGGTAAAATGGTTCTCGCAAAGAGCTGACGAAACAAAGAAAGATTTTATTAGCAAGTAGATATATAAAAATGGCAATGAAACAAGTCTTTCAAGTGTATCTGGGACGGTTTCATCAAAGACGAATTATCTCTTGAATATTGATTCGCAAAGTAATTCGTCAAAAAATAAAAAAGCAAAAGACCTGAAGATCCAGATTATAACTGAAAACGATTTTATTAATATGATTTTATAGTTTGATATTAATATTATCATATTTAAACAAATGTAACTCAAAAATATTTCAATTAAATTCCACGGAGAATAAATGAATAAAATAATTAAGATTTTACTGTCGTTGATAGTAGTTTCTTTAAGTACACCTATTTCATCTTCTGTACATGAGAAATTTGCAAGTGATGTTTATATAACTATGCAAAAAGAAGAAATACATAGTGAAAAAGTAAACCGTGAAGGAGCCGGATTGAATGAAGAAATAGATCTTGAAATAGAAAAAATGAATCAAGAATTACAGGAAATAAACAACATTGAAAGCTTAAAAGATTGGTTTGTTTCCTATAAATGTCTTATCGAAGAGTATTCTTACATTTTGTATCCTTTAGAAACAATTTATGATTGTTATACAGATGATGAACTAGAACTATTATTTAGAGTTGTACAAGCTGAAGTTGGTGATGAATACACTTTTGAACAGAAAGCAAATGTTGCATCTATCATATTTAACAGAATAGATCATGAAGACTTTCCTGACAAGATATACGATGTACTATCCAAGGACCAATTCCAACCAATTGGTGATGGTAGATATAAAGAAGTAGAAGTATCTGAAACAACAATTTTGGCTTGCGAATATAGTTTCATGTTTGGAGATACAACAGGCGGATGCCTATTTTTTGATAGTAATGGGAAATTGAATTATGAATTTGTAGAGTATGATGGTGCTCATAACCTATATAAATAGAAGAAAGAGGTGCAAAATGGACGGTTATGTAAAACTGAATATTACTGATATTGACAGATTTTGCAGAGATGTAAACACATTTAAAGCAGATATCAATGCAGGAGAAGGTAATAGGATAATTGATCCGAAATCTTTGTTATCTATTATGACCTTGGATTTATTGAAGAAAATCAGAGTTGAAATTATAACAGATGATGAATACGAGATCGGAAGATTTAAAGAACTATTAAATAAATATAAAGGAGAATAAGAATATGAGAATTGTTGAACCTGAAGTAGAGATTATTACAGAACTGAATGGAAATGAAATTTTAAAGCATCTCGAAAAAGCTGGCAGGGTTAGCTATAAATCAGAAAATAACATTACAAAAGATTCTGCTAAAAATTTTATTTCAGCAATAATTAAAAGTGGACATGAATCGGTAATAGAACATTTTAATGTTACTGCCAAGTTTACAACTGATCGGGGAATTTCACATCAGATTGTAAGGCATAGAATTGCCAGCTATACTATGGAAAGTATGCGTTATTGTAATTACACAAAAGAAAAATTTAGTAAAGAGATTTCAGTTGTAAAGCCTATTGACATCCATGAAAATACGTCAAAGTATGAAAATTGGATTCGTGCAATGATGTGTGCCGAAACGTCATACTTTGCATTGATTAATGATGGATGTAATCCACAAGTTGCCCGTTCTGTGTTACCAACTTGTACTAAAACAGAACTTGTAACAACAATGAATCTACGTGAATGGAGACACTTTATTAAGCTGAGAAGTTCAAAAGCGGCACATCCTGATATCAGAATTTTGGCCATTGATCTACTTAAACAATTTAAAGAAAAAATACCAGTGATTTTTGATGATATTGAAGTGGAAGGATAAATACATATGATTATTACTTTACTAGGGGCTTCCGGATCAGGGAAGTCCAAAATTGAAAATGAACTTGCGACACATTACGGTTTTGAGAAGATCGTATCATATACTACCAGAGAACCAAGAGAAGGAGAAATAAATGGCAAAGACTATTATTTCGTAAATAATGAAACTTTCAATGAAATGACAGAGGATGGATTATTTGCGGAGTATGACAAATATTCACAGAATAGATTGTATGGCTCACTAAGAATGGATTATGTTTCTGGGAATAGAGTGGTTGTTATTACTCCATACGGGTTACAACAATTAAAAGAGAACTGTGGAGTGGGAAACATTTTTTCAGTGCTTATAAAAGCAAATCTTGGGACAAGAATTAAAAGGTATATTGACCGTTGCGGAGTTAATAAGTTTAATTTTGATGATAAAAATGAAATTGCGGCAAGAGTAGAAAGAGATTTTGGTGCCTTTAAGGGAGTAGAAAAAGAGGTGGATTTAGTAATACATAATAATGAGGGAGAAGATATTCCTCTGTTGGCTAAAATTATTGTAGATGAGTGCAAAAGAAAGTATGGTGATTTAAATAAGTAAAATATTTTATCTTTGCGGTGGTATGGGATTATTTGGTGAAGAAAGATTTGATGAAGGCAATGAATGGAGAATTGATCTGAAAAATCAAATTGAACAAATTAGTGAGGGAAAAGTAATTTGTTGTAATCCTAACGACCACTTTAATTTCCTGGATAAAAATGATTATCTGAGTGAACGTGAAATTATGGAATATGATTTACATAGAGTAAGAAAAGCAGATGTAGTAATCGTAAATTTTAATGATCCGAAAAGTATAGGATCTGCATGTGAAATGGCTATAGCATATCATTTGCGAATTCCAATTATAGGATTATGTGAAAATGATGAAGAGAAAAGTCTTCATCCATGGTTGAAAGAATTTTGTACACGTATTTTTACAGATAGAGAAGAATTAGTATTATATCTTACATGTCATTATATGAATGCAGATTGAATTTATAAAAGGAAAGGACAAAAATATGAGAGAAAAAAATTTTATTATTAAACCAGAAGAGAAAGTTGTTGTTGCTATTATGGATGCTTCTGAAAATGGAGTAACAGATGAAGTTGTATCAAAGTGTGCAAAACCCACAATGTATGCTGTCCTAAGTTTAATTATGAACGCATATGACATGAATATTTCAGAGCTTGATATCCCATATAACGCATCATACAAAGGTGTATCAATCTGTGATGAGCACGATACATTTAATGAGAAAAAAGGTAAAGATATCGCAGAAAGTAAGGCCAATTTAAAATATCATACTGCAATGGCAAAGAAGTATAAAAGACTTGCAAATATTTTTGAGAAAGCACAAAAAGAAATGCATGTTCTTGAAACAGACCATGCGCTTGCCGCGAAAAATATTAAAGACAGTTTAAATAAATTTTATGTAACAGAAGAGACAGACGAATGAGACATGATATAAATGATGCTGAGAGATGGCAAATATAGGAGGAATGATTATTGTTAATTATAAAAAAGGATGGAACTATAGAAGAATATAATGAACAAAAAATAATTGACGCTTGTAATAAGGCGGCAAATCGTGCAATGGTGAATCTTTCAAATAATGATTACCAAATAATTTGCAATGCAGTATGGGATAAATTAGTAGAAAATAATCTTGATGATACTGAAATTTGTGAAATGCATAATATTGTTGAATCTGTATTAGATAAATACTATCCTATGGTTGCGAAAATGTATAAGGAATACAGAAATTACAAAAAAGATTTCGTACATATGATGGATAAGGTATATGAGAGAAGCCAAGCAATCAGATATATAGGGGATAAAACCAATGCCAATACAGATTCTGCTTTAGTAGCAACCAAACGGAGTCTTATATATAATGAATTAAGCAGCGAATTGTATAAAAAATTTTTTCTGACTTTAAATGAAAAACAGGCAATGAAAGATGGGTATATTTACATTCACGATAGAAGTTCAAGACTTGATACATTTAACTGTGATCTGATGCGTGTTGGAAAGATCATGAAAAATGGATTTGAGATGGGTAATATATGGTATAACGAGCCGAACACACTTGATACAGCATTTGATGTTATGGGTGATATTATTCTTTCAACTGCAGCACAACAATATGGTGGCTTCACTGTCCCAGAAGTAGATAGAATTCTTTCTCCATATGCAGAAAAATCGTATTGCAAATATAAAAAAGAGTATTTTGATATTGTGTCCCAATATTATGATAAAAACAAACTAAAAATTCAAGACGAGGCAGAAGAATATGCAATAAAGAAAGTACAGCGCGATTTTGAGCAAGGCTGGCAGGGGATTGAATATAAATTGAACACTGTTGGTTCGTCACGGGGCGATTATCCATTTGTTACCATGACTATTGGATTAGCAACAGATAAATTTGGAAAAATGGCTGCTATTACATTGCTAAATGTACATAAAGAGGGTCAAGGAAAGAAAGGGTTTAAGCGTCCTGTATTATTCCCAAAGATTGTATTCTTATATGATAAGAATTTACATGGTGATGGAAGTGAAAAATATACAAGCTCTGATGTGTTTAATGCAGGAATTGAATGTAGTAGCAAAACAATGTACCCTGATTGGCTGTCGCTAACGGGTAATGGATATGTGCCCGAAATGTATAAGAAATATAATAAAGTAGTAAGTCCAATGGGATGCCGTGCATTCTTATCACCTTGGTATGAAAGAGGAGGTATGTATCCAGAAGACGAAAATGATAAGCCAGTATTTGAAGGCCGTTGCAATTTAGGCGTTGTTTCACTTCATCTTCCAATGATATTAGCAAAATCAAGACAGGAATCAAAAGATTTTTATGATGTTTTAGAATATTATCTTGAGCTGATAAGAGGATTACATAAACGTACTTATGATTATATTGGTGAATTAAGGGCAAGTGTAAATCCAATAGCTTTTTGTGAAGGTGGTTTATATGGCGGTCATTTAAAACCAGAAGATAAGATTAAATCAATTCTTCCACCAATGACAATGAGTTATGGCATTACGGCACTGAACGAATTACAGAGACTATATAATGGTAAATCAATTCGTGAAGATGGTAAATTTGCATTAGAAGTAATGCAATATATTCAACGATATATAAACAGAATTAAGGAAGAAGATCATATTCTATATGCTGTTTATGGAACACCAGCAGAAAGTCTATGTGGTCTGCAAATAGAACAGTTCCGTAAGATATATGGAATCATAGAAAGTGTATCAGATAAGCCATATGTAAGTAATAGTTTCCACTGTCATGTTTCTGAACAAATGTCTCCCATTGAAAAACAAGACAAAGAGGAAAGATTCTGGGAATATTTCAATGGTGGTAAAATTCAGTATTGTCGTTACAACTTGGGATATAACATAGAAGCAATTAAAACTTTGGTTCTTAGAGCAATGGAGAAAGGGTTTTATGAAGGTGTAAATCTTGCAATGTGTTATTGTGAAGATTGTGGATATCAACAAGTAGAGATGGATGTTTGTCCTAAGTGTGGCAGTGGCAAGATTACAAAGATTGATCGGATGAATGGATATCTTGGATTTACGAGAGTCCATGGAGAAACAAGATATAACGAAGCTAAAAATTCAGAAATAAAGGATAGGGTGTCAATGTAATGAATTATCACAATATTACTTATCCGGATATGAACAACGGAGAAGGTTTGAGAGTCGTATTATGGCTCTCAGGCTGTTCTCATAAATGTAGAGGATGTCAAAACCCTCAGACGTGGGATGCTGATAGCGGCATTCAGTTTGATGAATCAGCAAAAGAAGAATTATTTAGAGAACTCGGTAAAGATTATATTTCTGGTCTAACACTGACAGGTGGAGATCCACTTTTTGATTGTAATCTTGAGGATGTTTTAGAACTTGTAAATAGTATCCGAAAATCTTTTCCACAAAAAACAATATGGATATATACAGGTTATTTGTTTGGAGATATCATACGTGATCCATCAAAATATGAGATTATTAAAAACTGTGATGTACTTATAGATGGAAGGTATATTGAATCGTTACGTGATATTAGTTTGGAATGGTGTGGAAGCTCTAATCAAAATATTATTGATATACAAGAATCATTGAGAAAAGGTGAAATTATATTTCATTCACAAAGGATTTGACAGGACAAAAATTTGGAAAACTAACGGTTTTAGTTAGATATCATGGTAGAAAATAAAATATTACCTATAGGAATTGTATATGAGATTGTGGAAATGATAAAGTATTATCAATTTATTGAAATGATTTTTATATGAAAGGCACACCAATGTAATTAAAAAAGAAAGATATCGTATATTATGCAAGAATATTGCCTAAATCAAGAATATATGATGTTCTTGAACTTACAGTGCGGACGGTAGAAGATACTTGGTTTGTTGGAATTGATAAAAGAGACAAGCAAGCTTTTCTTTTTGATTATACGGATATAGGTGATATCGTATTTTTAAACAGGAAAGATGCCTTAGACAAAGTTCTTAATGCAGAAAGAGAAGCACCAGAAACAAGTGATGAAACAATGTATGAAGAATATTAGAGGTGTACTATGGCTAATTACTTAATATCACACTATAAAGGGAAATATCGTATCAAGTGTGATTATGATGAAAATACAAATCAATTTTCAAGGAAATTAGATGGCACTTATGAAGATATTGATTGTTATATCTCATGCTATAATAACATTAGAATCTTTTATTTTGGAAGGTCAATATTAGAAGCATATATACCATCAAAAATAAGAGGAAATAATATTATAAAAGCTATAAAACAGTCGCTTGGTAATGACATTATGTTTGATATTTCAAGTTCAGATTCTGAAATAATGTTTAAATTCAAAACTAAACATATGGAAATGTTAGAGCCATATCTAAAACCAAAAACTAGCGGTGCATCTATAAACCCATTCAGTTCAAAGAATTTGCCCAAAAATAAGGATTATAAAATACCAGATAAAGATTTACTGGAATACAAAAGCATTATACAAAAAATAGGTCAAAAACGTGTGATAGAATTAACACATAGTACAAATAATTATTTAAAATCTTTAGTAACTAAAAACAGGAAATGGGAAGATATAAAATCAGATATGGCATTAAAAGGATTATCAGGAAAGAATTATATTCATTCAATAGGAGAATGGGATAATTATATAAAATATTTAATAAATAATATTGGTGATTAAAATAGATATGATTATTACAAGTGAATGTGAAAAATGCATTCATTCAATCATAGACGAATCTGATAAGGCAAGATTGAAAATATATTGCAAGATAAAAGATAAAACATATTACTGGGGACAATGTATCCCATGCGAATATAAGGAATATAAAAAGGATGGATGAAGTGAGATTAGAAAATATAGCAAATAAAATTTACATAAAGCCAAGAATCACAAAAGAATGGCTAAACAAAAATGAATTTAAATATAACAGAACGCTAAGTGATAGCGAAGATAATGTATATACCTACCGTTTTCCATTATGTAAAAATGGATATTTTATCACATTAGAATGTGAACTAAGCTGTGTAGAATCAACTGGTGAAATAAGAGTAGATGTGTATGATTATGGAACAAGGAATAGATATGCAGCATTTTATTGTGCTGAATATGGTGATTATAGTGTAATGCTAAAAAGCATAAACAGGCGAATTAACAGCGAACTGAAAAGTCTGGGATTAAAGGAAATAAGTAAGGGGTGATATATTGGGTGTCGAAAAAATGGTCTATCATTCAATTAGATGTGATAAATGTAAATGTCTGTTAAATGATTATAAAGAAAACATTGCCAGACTGAAAATCAATCGTAATGTGGCAATGAAAATTGCACAGGAGGTAGGCTTTGTAAAAACTGAATTGAACCAATGGCTCTGTCCAGACTGCGCAAAAAACTTAGATGAAAATTTTGATTCGGAGGAGTGATAAATATAAAAAGAGTAGCAAAATTTGAAAAAGTTGGTTTAAAACAGTTTATGAGTGATTGGATTGATACTTTTGGCAATAGGCCAGATGATATCATTACTGAAATCTACAATAATATAAAATTGCCAGTACGTGCAACATCTGGTTCCGCAGGTTATGATTTTTATTCACCATTAGATTTTACGTTACAGCCTAATCAAACTATTAAAATTCCAACAGGAGTGAGATGCAAAATAGATGATGGCTGGGTATTTAAATGTTATCCAAGAAGCGGTCTTGGGTTTAAGTACAGACTACATCTGGATAATACAGTAGGTATCATTGATAGTGATTATTATCATTCCGAAAATGAAGGGCATATATTCTTGAAACTTACTAATGATACCAACGAAGCTAAAATCTTAAAGATCAAATCTGGATCTGGAATTGCACAGGGGATTTTTGTTGAATATGGAATTACATACGATGATGATGTGAGTGATATTAGAAATGGTGGATTTGGGAGTACAGGATAAATTATGAATGAAAACAAAAATAGGAAAGTCCCAATATGGGAGAAACTATTATTGACTGTAGAAGAAGCAAGTGCTTATAGTGGGATAGGAAAAAATAAAATATATGAAGAACTTAAAAAAGATAAATGTTCATTTGTTTTGAGAAATGGTAGATGCGTATTGGTTAAGAGGAAAGAATTTGAAAAATTTATATATTCTGTAAATGAGATATGAATTATTGAAAATTATTGAAAAAGACCATCTGGTATGATATAGTACATATTATACAGATGGTCTTTTCTGAAAGGAGCATTATGGGGAAAGATCTAAGAGGTAAAGAACTTGGTGTAGGTTTGACACAAAGAAAGGATGGTAGATATTCTGCAAAATATACTGCGATTAATGGTAAAAGAGTAGAGAAGTATTTTGATAAAATAACACATGCAAGACGTTGGCTAAATGAAGAGAACCATAACAAAAACCATAATATTTATGTGGACACAAATATAACATTAAACACATTTTATGAATTTTGGGTAGAAAATTGTAAAAAGGATATAGTTAGAGATAATACATTAAACGGATACAGAACTCAGTATATCAACCATATAAAACCTAAAATTGGGTATATGAAAATGGTAGATATAAAACCTATGCATTGTCAAAAAATATTGAATGATATGTATGATTCAGGATATGCATATGGAACGATGCAATTAACAAGAATAACATTACATGCAATCTTTAAATCAGCCATTGAAAATGATTATATTATTAAAAATCCTGTTGTTGAATCTGTGAAATGTAAAGAAAGAGATCAGTCAGATAGAAGGGTTCTTACTTTAAAAGAACAAAAAGAATTCCTTGAATATGCTTCTGGAACAATGTACGAAAATGCATATCGACTTGTCTTGCAGACAGGAATGAGAGCAGGAGAAATTGGAGGGCTAAAATGGGAAGATATTGATTATAATAGTGGCTTTATACACATTAGGCGCACTTTGCTTGAAGATAGTAAAAAGGGTGGATTTTACTTTGGACAACCAAAATCTAAGCAGAGTGTACGTGACATACCAATGTCACAAGAGTGTATACTGATTTTAAAAAATCAAAAGAAAAAGCAATGGAAAATCAAATTAAGATCAAACAAATGGTCAGAGAGGTGGGAAGGCTTAGTTTTTACGACTAAAAATGGAAATCCAGTAGGAACATCAACATTTGTTAATCTGATGAATAGAGTAGTTAAAAAGATTAATGAAGATAGAAAAATAGAATATGAAGAAAATCACGTTGAAGAAAATGACAGAGTGGTGTTTGAGCGGTTATATATGCATGCATTACGCCACACATTTGCGACAAGATGTATTGAATTGAACATGAACCCAAAGGTTCTTCAAAAAATATTAGGACATTCGTCTTTTTCCGTTACTATGGATTTGTATGTTCATGTAATGGATGAAGAGAAAAAGAAAGAAATTCAAAAACTACAAATGCTGTCGTAGAGATGTCGTAAATGTGGTTTATTATAGAAAAAGTCATCCAAAAATATTAAAAAATAAAGGTTTTTCAAAGCAGAGTCACGGATTACGCGAAGTAATGATATGATTTGAAATTTGAAAACGGAAGGGATGTCGTATGAACGGCATCCCTTTTTCAAAACATAAGCGGACCGGGCCGGCCGGGTCCGGCAGATCTGTGAAAATACGAAAGATATGACGGCGGAAATCACAAACGATAACAGGAGGAATGGCGGATGTCAAGAATTGGTTTTATCGGCATGGGAAATATGGGGACGGCGATTCTTATGGGAGCTTTGAAAGCGTTTCCTAAGGAGGATATGCTGTTCTGCGCGAAGACTCTGGAGACGAAGAGACGAATCTATGAGAAGACGGGGGTGGAGTATACGGATTCCAACGCGGAATGCGCCAACAGGAGCAGATTTCTGATTCTGGCTGTGAAACCGCAGTTTTATGACGAGGTGCTCAAGGGGATCCGTTATATGCTGACTCCGGAGCATGTGATTATCTCTCTGGCCCCCGGAAAGACCATTGAGGAGCTGAAACTGAACCTGGGAATGGACAAAAGGATCGTTCGTGTGATGCCGAACACGCCGGCGATGATCGGGGAAGGGATGACGGGAATCAGCTGCAGGAAGGAGGAGTTCTCCGATATGGAGCTGAACGTGCTGGAGAAGCTGTTCGGGGCGTGCGGAAGGGCGGAGTATATTGACGAGAAGCTGATGGACGCGGTCGTATGCGCAAGCGGCAGTTCGCCGGCCTACGTCTATCTGTTTATTGAGGCGCTTGCGGACGGGGCGGTCCGGTGCGGGATGCCGCGGAAACAGGCGTATCTGTTCGCGGCGCAGGCGGTGAAAGGGGCCGCCGCGATGGTACTTGAGACGGGAGAACATCCGGGCGTACTCAAAGACAGGGTGTGCAGTCCGGCGGGGACGACGATCGAAGGTGTGGCGGCGCTGGAAGAGTACGGCATGCGGAACGCGGTTCTGAAAGCTTCGGAGGCCGTCTTTAAAAAGTGTACAAATCTGTAAACGGAAAGCCCCGGCGTTCGTTTTTAAAAGTGTACAAATCTGTAATACAACCACCTCTCCGTTCATAAAATGAGCAGGGAGGTTGGTTTTGATGAAAGACATCCTGTTCTACCGAAAAAGCATCAGTCCCGGAACCGGTCTGATTTTTTTCTTCGCCGGACTCCTGGCGGGAGTTTTGTTCGTACAGACGATGGACGAATCCGGGTTTGCGGGCATTTTCAGCGAATATTTTCTGAACCAGTACGCGCTGCTGCACATCGACTGCAGGCGGCTTCTGCGGTATGTGGGGAGCTGCCGTCTGGGACAGTATCTTTTTCTGACCTGTGCGGCGGCGCTTTTTGCCGCTCCTTTGACGGCGGGAGGAATCCTGTTCTTTTTTGGAATGACCTGGGGGACGCTGATCAGCGTCTCGACCGTCAGGCTTGGACTGAAGGGAGTGCTGATCTGTGTGGCGGGAGTGATACCGCAGATCTTCTTCTATCTGCCGGCGTTCGGCTGGGTGATACTCTGGCTTTTCCGGCGCGGAACCAGCCGGAAGAGATTTTTTCTGCTCGCGGTCGGAGGCCTTTTCTTTCTGATCTTCGGTATCGTAACGGAGGTCTATCTGAATCCCCTGATCCTGCAGCAGATTCTGCGGAAAATGTAAGAAAAAAGATTGAAATCAAAGCCGTTCCCGGTTATACTGTAAGCATGTTTATAGTATTGAGGGGAAAAGAATGGACGAGGAGATACAATATTTTGTTACCTATCTGAGAGATGAGAAGAAAGCTTCCCGTAATACGGTCCTGTCCTATCACAGTGATCTGTCGAAGATGATGTTGTATGCCAGAGAGCAGGGGGTGGACTGTGCAGGCGACATAACGGCAACTCTTCTGAATGCCTACGTCCTGTCCCTAGAAAGAGGCGGCATGGCGGCCTCCACCATTTCCCGCTACATTGCTTCGATGAAAGCTTTTTTTGAATACCTGGTGCGGAAGCGGAGGATTGACGAAGACCCCGCGTTCCGGCTGAAAGCGCCCAGGGTGGAGAAACATATGCCGGGCATCTTAACCGTCTCGGAGATGGAGCAGCTTCTGGAACAGCCGGCGCTGGAAAATCCCAAGGGATATCGGGACAAGGCTATGCTGGAGCTTCTGTACGCCACGGGAATGCGGGTCAGCGAGCTGGTGCATTTAAGCGTGAACGACCTCAATCTTCGTTACGGCTGGATCATCTGCCGGGACGGGGAGAGAGAACGGATGGTTCCCTTCGGTTCCAGTGCGGGACTGGCTCTGCTGCAGTATATGGAGAAGAGCCGGGAGCATTTCCTGAAGCAGAAGAGTACGGACGCTCTGTTTCTGAACTGCGCCGGCGCGCCCATGAGCCGGCAGGGGTTCTGGAAAATATTAAAAAGCTATGCGAAGAAGGCGGGGATTGAAAAGGACATTACGCCGAGAATGCTGCGGCATTCCTGCGCGGCTCATATGGCTTCCAACGGAGCCGGGCTGCATACGATCCGGGAGATTCTCGGACATGCGGATCTGGCGGCCACTCAGGTATACGCGGAGTTTCAGCCGGAGAACAAAACGGAATACAGCAGAGTCCATCCGAGAGGATGAAAGAGGAAGGTGCGGGGTCGAAGGACTGCCGCACCTTTTGACGGTTTTCCGTACATACAGGCGTGCGGATGAAACAAGGTACTTAATCTTTCAGGAAAATCTGCCCGCATCAGGCTGGAACCGGTGCAGGTGTGAACGCTGGAAAGGAGAAGAATGATGAATACAGAACTGATCAAATATCCGCGGACTCCTCATCTGTCCGGCTCCAGACTGCAGCCGGGAGACGAGGATCTCAGTCAGATCCCTTTTTCGGATATCCGGGGAAAGCATCTGGTTGTGGAAGAAAAATGTGACGGCGCCAATTCCGCCGTCTCGTTCGGTCCGGACAAAGAACTGCTTCTTCAGAGCAGGGGGCATTATCTGACCGGCGGTTACCGGGAACGGCACTACAATCTGCTGAAACAGTGGGCCAATGTACACCGGGATCTTTTTTATCGTGTGCTCGGCAGCCGCTATGTGATGTACGGGGAGTGGATGTATGCGAAGCACAGCGTGTATTACGACGCGCTGCCCCATTATTTTCTGGAATTTGATATTCTGGACCGGGAGAGCGGCCGCTTTCTGGATACGCCGTCGAGAAGAAAGCTGACCGAACGGATGCCGGTTGTGCCGGTGCCCGTGCTGAGCGAGGGAACGTTTGAGAATCAGGAGGAGCTTTTGTCCCTGATAGGGCCGTCGCGCTATATCCGTCCGGGACACATGGACCGTCTGCGAGCCTGGTGCGAAAAAGAAGGGCTGGACGCGGACCGTCAGTGCCGGGAGACGGAAGGGTCGGGCCTTATGGAAGGATTGTATATCAAAGTGGAGCAGGACGGATGCGTGACCGGGCGTCTGAAATATGTGCGGGCCGGCTTTATGCAGTGCGTTCTGGGTTCCGATTCCCACTGGCTCGACCGGCCCATCGTGCCGAACCGGCTTGCCGTGGACGTGGAAATGCTTTTCCTTCCGGAACTGCCGGAATAAGCGGTGTTTTCGGGAAAACGGGCGGGGATCGTCCGCAGCCCTTTGGGATATGCGTTTCCCTGTTTCGAGCGGACGGAGAAAATAACGGAACCGATAAGGGAAAGGAAGTGAGCATACATGACAGAGTGGGAGAAACTTTTGTCTCTGGTGCCGGGGCCTTCCGACTGGCGGATCGACTGGAACGGTCTGTATGCCGCCGGCCCCCGGAGCCTTTTTGAAAAAATGTCGGAGGTTTATCAGAACCCGGAGTGGCATGGAGAAGGGGACGTCTGGAGCCATACGCAGATGGTCTGCGAAGGACTTGCGGGGATGGCGTCGTTTCGGGGTCTTCCGCTGCGGCAGCGCTGGGAAGTCTTTCTGGCGGCGCTTCTGCACGACATCGGCAAGATTCCCTGCACAAGGCTGGAGAACGGCTGTCTGGTCTCTCCGAATCATACGGGGGTGGGCGCGCGGATGGCGAGGGAGCTTCTGCGCGTGACTTACGGACTGGGAGGAACGAGGGAGCAGCTCTGCTTCCGGGAGACCGTCTGCAGCCTGATTCGTTACCACTCGGTGCCCATCCACATTCTGAGCCAGGACGATCCGAAAAGGAGGCTTTACAAAATCGCGGCCAACGGGGAACTGGCGGAGGATTTTACGATCGCGCTCCTGTGTATGCTGGTGGAAGCGGATGCCGGGGGGCGGATCAGCAAAGACCGGCAGGAGACCGTGGAGATGGTCCGCCTCTGCGCGGAGTTTGCCGATGAACTGTCCTGTCTGCGGGGACCGTTTCCGTTCTCTTCGGCGTACGCGCAGCACGCGTATCTGTCCGGCAGAAAGATTCAGCCCGAACAGGAGCTGTATGACGATACCTGGGGAGAGGTGATTCTCATGTCCGGGCTTCCGGGCACGGGGAAAGACACCTGGATCCGGGAACGCTTCGGGGAGTTTCCCATGGTTTCCCTGGATGAAATCCGCAGGAGGATGCACGTAGCGCCGCGGGAACCGCAGGGGCCTGTGGCGGCGGCCGCCCGCGAGGAGGCGAAGGAATATCTGCGGAAAAAGCAGCCCTTCGTGTGGAATGCCACGAATCTGACGCCGTCGCTGCGGGAGAAACAGATCCGCCTGTTTCAGGATTATCACGCTTCTGTACGGATCGTCTATCTGGAGACCGGCTGGGAGGAGCAGACGGCAAGGAACCGGGCGCGCGCCGGGGAGGTGCCGCAGGAGGCGCTGGACAGGATGATGAAGAACCTGGTGCTGCCGGAGCGCTTTGAGGCGGAGCGCGTGGAGTGGAACTGCGTATAGGGCGCTGTCCGCATCCGGCTGAAAACAGAAATATCCCCCCACCCGGCTTGTGGATCTGGCGCGGATGTGATATCTTCGGAACAGACAAAAGAACAGGGGAAAAGAACTATGGAGTACAGGTCGGAGAATGTTCTGGACGGGCTGAAATCTTACTGGGGTGTCCGTTCCGAAAGCTATTCCAGACAGAATATCGAAGAACTGAATAACTGGAAAAAGGACGCATGGCGGAAGCTGATTCTGCGGTATGCGCCGCCGAAAGGAAAGATGCGGATTCTTGACGTGGGAACCGGTCCGGGCTTTTTTGCGATCAATCTGGCGTTGGAGGGACATCAGGTGAGCGCGGTGGATGTGACGGAAGAGATGCTTGCGCATGCCCGGGAGAATGCAGAAGTGTATGGGGCAGAGGTGAATTTTATTTTATGTGACGGAGGACATCTGCCTTTCGCGGACGAAAGCTTCGATCTGGTGGTATCCAGAAATGTACTGTGGAATTTGGAGAGACCGGAGGAGGCGCTTCGGGAGTGGGAGCGCGTCCTGACACCGGGAGGGCGTATGGTTTATTTTGACGCCAACTGGTATCTCTATCTCTTTGACGAAGAACAGAAGGCGCGTCATGACGCCGCGCATGAGAACTATCGCAGGCTTTATCCTCATGCCGTCCACGACAAGATCGGCAGCCGGAAGGCGCGGTATCTGGAAGAACTTGCGGAAACGCTGCCGCTGTCGAAGGAGTATCGTCCAAAATGGGACGAGGAGATTTTAAGAAAGTTGGGCATGGAGGTAAGAAAAGTGCTTCCGAATGCGGGAGACCTGGTGTGGGACGCGGAGGAGAAGGTTCATGAGGAAGCGACGCCGCTTTTTATGATCTGTGCACAGAAAAACGCCGGAGCTGCGTAGATGGCCGGGGAAGACGCCGGCAGACTCCTTTGCCGGAAATGTCCGCTGCAGACAGAGTTTCCGGGCGTGATATCATGTTTCGGACATAATAAAACGGAATGAAATGATAATAAAACGGAATGAACGTACATCCCCCGTGCGGGGTTGTACGCCATTCCCTTTTTTTGTAAAATATTCTGCGGAAGTAAAAATACAGAGGAGGAAAGGGATGAAAAAGTACATCATAATACGGTTCCTGCAGTTGATTCCGATTCTTCTGGGAATCACGCTTTTGTCGTTCCTTTTGATGAATACGGGAACTGCGGACGCTATCGACGTGATGGAGAACAACACCGGCGGCGTCCTGTCGGAAGAAGAGAAAGACGCGCTCCGGGCGGAGCTGGGACTTGACAAGCCTCTGCCGCAGCAGTATGTGGTCTGGCTTGGGAAGACCGTCCGGGGCGATATGGGGGAGTCCTTTGTGTCGGGGCAGCCGGTGTTTGCCATGTTTGTGTCGAAGCTGCCGGCGACGATCTGTCTGACGGTTACGTCGATTCTTTTGACGGTGCTTCTGTCGATTCCGCTGGGCATCCTTTCGGCCGTGAATCAGAACCGTATTTTGGATTATATCATTCGGTTTTTAAGCTTTATCGGCAATTCGCTGCCGAATTTTTTTGTGTCGCTGCTTCTGATCTATTTTTTCTCTCTGAAGCTGAAGCTGAAGCTGCTTCCGGTTATGGGAAATAATGCGGGCTGGAAGAGCGTGATTCTGCCGACACTGACGCTGGCGCTGTCCATGGCATCCAGATACACCAGGCAGGTGCGGGCGACGGTGCTGGAAGAACTGAATCAAGATTACGTCCAAGGCGCCAGAGCGAGAGGCGTCAAAGAGAAGCGGATTCTGTATTTCAGCGTGCTGCGGGCGTCGATGCTGACGATTGTGACGCTGCTGGCACTGTCCATCGGCTCCCTGCTGGGGGGTACGGCCATCGTGGAGTCCATTTTTATGTGGGACGGCGTGGGAAAGATGGCGGTGGACGCCATCACCATGCGGGACTATCCGGTCATTCAGGTGTATGTGATCTGGATGGCGATTATCTACGTGTGCGTGAACCTCGTTACAGATATCGTCTATCATTACCTGGATCCGAGGATCCGGCTGGGAGAGGAGGATGCGTGAACATGACGGAAGAACAGAAGCGTACAATGCGGAAACGGAAAGTGGTAAAAGATCGTACAAAGCGGAAAATGATTGTTTTTGGAGCTTTGGCCGCAGGCGTGATTCTGACGGCGGTGTTTGCGCCGTATCTGGTTCCGTATGATCCATACGAACAGGATCTGGGGAACGCATTGCTGCCTCCGGGCGGAGCGCACCTTCTGGGAACCGACCGTTACGGAAGGGACATGCTCTCCCGCGTAATCATGGGATCGCAGTCGACCATTTTTTCCGCCCTTTTGCTGGTCGCGGTGATCACGGTGATCGGCAGCGCGGTGGGGATTTTCTGCGGCTGTCACGGCGGGAAGCCGGATTCGTTCCTGATGCGGTTGTCGGACATTTTTCTGGCGTTTCCGGGAATGGTGTTCGCCATCGCGGTGGCCAGTGTCATGAGCGGCGGCATTCTGAACGCGGTGGCTGCGCTGGCCTGTATCTCCTGGCCTAAATATGCGAGGATTGCCAGAAGTCAGGTGATGTCCGTTAAGACGATGCCGTTTATAGCGGCGGCGAAACTGTCCGGTTCGGGAACCTTTCAAATCATTTTCAAACATATCGTGCCGAACATCGCCGGCCCCATTGTTGTGACGGCCGTGCTGGATATCGGAACGATGATTATGGAGATCGCCGGCCTGTCTTTCCTGGGACTGGGCGCAACGCCGCCGACGGCGGAGTGGGGGTCCATGATGAGCAACGGGCGGAGCATGCTGCAGACCTCACCCTGGGTGATTCTGGCGCCGGGCGCCGCGATTTTTCTGTCCGTGATGATCTTTAATCTTGCAGGGGATACGGTGCGGGATCTTCTTGATCCCCGGCAGAGGGGGAGGTGAGCGTATGACGCTGCTGGATGTGCAGCATGTGGAAGTGTGTTATAACGGAAATGCGGTCGTACAGGATGTCTCCTTTCAGGTAGAAGCGGGCGAAATTCTAGGGATCGTGGGGGAGTCCGGAAGCGGCAAGAGCACAGTGATCAGGGCGGCTATGGGTCTTCTGGGCAGCGGCGGAGCCGTGACGAAGGGCAATATCTATTATAAGGGACAGAATGTCATTGACGCGGGACCGGATGAGATCCGCAGGATGAGAGGTCCGGCTATGGGAATGATCTTCCAGAATACAGGGGCGTCGCTCTGTCCGATCCGCAGTATCGGGGATCAGTTGTATGAGAGTGTCCGTCAGCACGAGAAGGTGAGCCGGGGGGAAGTGCGGGAACGGGCGCTGGCGATTTTTGACAGGATGCGTTTGAATGACGGAGAGCGGATTCTGAGCAGTTATCCTTTTGAATTGTCCGGAGGCATGAATCAGAGGGTCGGTATCATGATGGCCATGATCTTAAAGCCGGCTTTGCTCTTTGCCGACGAGCCCACCAGCGCACTGGATGTGACGGTTCAGGCGCAGGTGGTGAAGGAAATGATGAAGATGCGGGACCTCTGCGGGACAGGGATGGTCGTCGTCACCCACAATATCGGGATGGCAGAACATATGGCGGACAGGATCGCGGTCATGTATCAGGGCAGACTGATAGAATACGGAGAGACAGAGGAGATCATCCGTCATCCGAAGGAAGCATATACGAAGAGGCTGATTGGTTCGGTCCTTCGTCTGAACAGAGGGGAAAGAGATGCGGAAAATACTGGAAGTAAAAGCACTGAAAAAGACATTTTATAAAAATAAAGTTCCTTTTGCGGCGCTGAATGATATCCGCTTTGACGTGGGCAAAGGGGAATGCCTGGGGCTGGTGGGGGAGAGCGGCTGCGGTAAGAGTACGACCGCGAAGATCATCACGCATCTGACGGCGCCGGATACAGGAAGCGTTCTGCTGGACGGAGCGGAGACGCTGTTTCTGAGAGGAAGAAAGGAGCGGGAGTTTTATAGAAAGGTTCAGATGGTGTTCCAGACCCCGCAGGATTCTTTTGACCCCAGACGGACTTTGGGAGACGGCATCATGGAGAGCATGCGCAATCAGGGTATGCGGAAAGCCCGGGCAAAGGAACGGATGTATGAGCTTCTGGATATGGTGGAACTGGATCGGGAATTTGCGTTCCGCTATCCTCATGAGGTCAGCGGTGGCCAGTGTCAGCGGGCGGCCATCGCTAGAGCGCTTGCGCCGGGGCCGGAACTGATCATCTGCGACGAGGCGACGAGTGCGCTGGATGTGACGGTGCAGGCACAGATCGCGGAGCTTTTAAAGAAGCTTCAGAAGGAGCAGGGACTTTCGCTGCTTTTGATCTGCCATGATCTGGCGCTGGTGCAGAAGCTCTGCGACCGGGTACTGGTCATGTACAAAGGAAGTATCGTGGAACAGGGCGTTCCGGACGAGGTGATTATGCATCCGAAGGAAGCGTATACGAAGATGCTGGTAGACGCTGTCTTTTAGGAATACTCTGATGAAAGCGATGATTTATCAGCGCTTCTATAAAGGCGGGGAACAGAGGATACAGAAACAAACAGGTGTGCAGGAAAGGAAAGCAGGAACATGAAAAACAGGAATTTTTGGAAAACAATCGGGGTGTCGCTGCTTGCGGTGACGATGAGTGCAGGTCTTCTGGCAGGTTGCGGGGGCGGAAACTCTGCGTCGACAGGCGATACGGCGGACAGCATGCAGGATGCAGAGAGCGATTCTCAGGAAGCGCCGGCGGCAGAAGGAGAAAAGGTGTTTTATTATGGGGATACCACCTTCAACGCGGAGAACGACGAGTCCGACGTGAATCCGCACAACGGCTATTCCGGCTGGGCGTGCATTCGTTACGGCATCGGGGAGACGTTGTTCAAATATTCGGATGCCATGGAGGCGGAGCCTTGGCTGGCGACAGAGTATACGAATGTGGACAGGACGACCTGGGAGATCACGCTGCGGGACGGCGTGACGTTCACCAGCGGACGCGCTCTGGACGCGCAGGCGGTCAAGGAATGTCTGGAGCATCTGACCGAAGTGCATGAGCGCGCGGCGGGAGATCTGAAGATTCAGGAAATAATTGCGGACGGACAGAAGCTGACGATCCGAACCCAGGTGCCGGTGCCGGCTTTGATCAATTATCTGGCGGAGCCGTACGGCTGCATCATCGACATGGAAGCAGGGATTACGGACGACGGCAATGTCTCCGGCACCGGTCCCTACCGGGCGGCGCTGGTGGAGACGGACAAGGGTCTGACACTGGTGAAGAACGAGAACTACTGGGACGGTACGCCTCATCTGGATACCATTTATGTGCAGACGATCTCCGACGGCGATACGATGACGATGGCCATGCAGTCCGGGGAGCTGGACGGCGCATACGGGCTGCCTTATGCGAGTCTGCCGCTTTTTGAAAGCGCACCGTACACGATCTCTTCCTGCGAGACCTCCCGTTCTTTCTTCGGAGCCATAAACTATGAGACGGAAGCGCTGCAGGACGACGATGTGCGCAGAGCGGTTGCCGGAGCCATCGATAAAGAAAACTTTACCAAAGTCTTGATGAACGGCAACGGCAGCCCGGCCGTGGGACCGTTTCCGGCAAATTTCGCCTACGGAGACCATACGGTAAAAGCGCAGCCCTTTGATCCGGAGGAGTCCAAAGCGCTTCTGTCGAAAGCGGGCTGGACGGATACGGACGGAGACGGCTACGCGGACAAGAACGGGCAGAAGCTGACGCTTCGCTGGCTGACCTATCCGAGCCGTCAGGAGCTTCCGCTTCTGGCAGAGAGCGTACAGGCGACGATGAAGGAGATCGGCATTGATCTGCAGGTAAACTGTACGGCGAATCATCTGGATTTTATTGAAAGCGGGGACTGGGACATCTACACCAGCGCTTTTGTGACCGCGCCCACCGGCGATCCGGAGTTCTTCTTCACCACGCATTGTCTGGACGCGTCCTCCAAGAACCGCGGCGGATACCACAGCGACGAGCTGGAGGCGCTGGAGGAGCAGATGAGTCAGACGTTTGACGCGGATGAGCGCGCGAAGCTGGCGACGCAGATGACGCAGGTGATTCTTGACGACAACAGCTTTGTATTTGCCTCCCATCTGAAAATGTCCATCGTATCCGGAGAGGGTGTGACCGGTCTTGCGGCGCATCCCTGCGATTATTATGAGATCACGGCGGATCTGGACAAAAATTAAATGACAAAAACATCCCCCTACCCGGCTTGTGTGCTTTGCGGCAAACCGTTATAATTTTAACAGACAGAAAAAACGGGGGGCTGGACATGTTATTGGCAAAGATTGAACAGTATTGGACCGGCAGGGCGGAAGGATATTCCGAGGTGAACCGCCATGAGCTTGCCACAGGGCAGGACCAAGTGTGGTTCCGGGAGATCAGAAAGCATCTGCCGGAGGGGAAGCATCTGAAGATTCTGGATGTGGGAACGGGTCCCGGCTTCTTTGCGATTCTTCTGGCAAAGCAGGGCTATGAGGTGACCGCGGTGGACTACACCGAGGCCATGCTCCGGCAGGCAAAAGAGAACGCGGGGGCGCTGGCAAAGCAGATTCATTTCCGGCGGATGGATGCTCAGAAGCTGGAATTTCCGGACGGGACGTTTGACGCGGTAATTTCGCGCAATCTGACCTGGAACCTGGAAAAACCGGAGAAAGCGTACGCGGAATGGATGCGTGTGTTGAAAGAAGGCGGGCAGCTTCTGAATTTCGACGCCAACTGGTATCATCATCTGTTCGATGAACGGATGAGAAGAAAATACGAGGAGGACCGGGAGCGGGTGGAGGCCCTTCGGCTGGAGGATCATTATACGTGTACGGATATCGATGCCATGGAGGAGATCGCCAGACAGGTTCCCATGAGCCGGACGATGCGTCCGGCATGGGATCTGCGGGTGCTGCGGACCTGTACGGGCGGTCAGGTACAGGCGGACGAACGGGTGTGGGAGCGCGTGTGGGATTCGACCGAGCGCGCGAATTATGCGTCTACGCCCATGTTTCTGGTCAGGGCGGTCAAATGCGGGGCTGCCGGAGCGCGGATGGCGGTTTCCGCCTGAAGAAGAACGGGGAAAGATTTTGTGATTGAGATTAAACAGCTTCAATATCTGATTGTGTGCGCGGATCTGCAGTCTTTCAGCAAGGCTGCAGATGTTTTGTATACGACGCAGCCGAATGTGAGCAGAGTGATCCGGTCGCTGGAGACAGAACTGGGATTTCCGCTTTTTGAGCGGAAGAATCGGGGAATCCGGTTGACGAAGAAGGGAAAAGAGGTCTATGGATACGCCAGCAAAGCCATGGAAAATATGGACCGGCTGGCGGAATATGCCCGGCTGGATGAAGGAGAAGAGCTGTCCATTGCCTGTAATCCCAGCTCCTGGATGTCCGCGCGTTTTACGGAGTTTTACCAGATGCATAAAGACGAGAAGATTCGTTTTCAGATCATGACGGCCAGCACGGAGGGGGTGCTGCGGCGATGCGGGAGCGGCCGGTCGGATGTGGGCTTTGTCCACATGATGGAACCGCAGATGCTGTCCTTTCGGTATAAGCTGGAACGAAATCATCTGGAATTCCGGGAACTGGCGAGGCGCAGGGCCATGCTTTATTTTGGCGCGCACAATCCGATGGGGCAGAAACCGGCCATAGAAGAGGTACCGATGGAGAAGATCCGGCTGGTGCAGTGCTATGAAGATGAATTTACGCTGAACCATTATTGGGATCTTTTCCGGCGGGAACAAAAGGCGGAGAAAAACATACAGGTGGCGGTGATCACCAACAGCGACTATGTGATGAACGATCTGCTGCGCGGTACGGAGCTCGGAAATATCAGCGGGGCATATCTGGGACCGGAAGAGGAGGCGCAGGAATATCCGGGATTGTCCCTCTACGGGGAAGAAGAACCGGTGATTTTCGGGTATGTTTGCAGAAAAGAAGACGTGCCCGGACCGTGGACGCGGCGGTTTGTGGAATTTATCAAAGGAAAAATCGACGGAGGAGAAGCAGGCTCCCCGTATTCCTGTACGTGATAGCAGAATACGAAAACGGAATAAGAGATATCCCCCTACCCGGCTTGCGGCCTTCTTTTTCATTTGTTAAAATCATAACAAATAAAGACAAAAGGAAGGGGATATTTATGAGGAAAAAAACAGTTGCATTCTTTCTGGCGGCGGCGATGGTTCTGTCGGTTATAACCGGATGCGGGGGACAGACAACGGGGGCGCCGGGTTCGCCGGCGAAGGAGCAGTCAGAAGCAGGTATGGCAGAACGCGCAGAAGGGGAGACGAAAGATTCGGTCGTCGTGGCCATGGGCCCCACTTCGGAGCCCGAGTCCGGATTTGACCCGGCGTACGGCTGGGGCGCGGGGGAGCATGTGCATGAGCCGCTGATTCAGAGTACGCTCACGGTGACAAAGACGGATCTGTCCATTGATTATGACCTGGCGACGGACATGCAGGTCAGCGAGGATGGGATGACCTGGACCGTCACGATCCGGGACGACGTGAAGTTTACGGACGGAGAGCCGCTGACGGCGGAGGATGTGGCGTATACCTATAATACGGTGAAGGAGAGCAGTTCCGTCAATGATTTCACGATGCTGAAAGAAGCGGCGGCGGTTGATGAGAAAACGGTGGAATTTCGGATGGAGCGTCCCTATTCCATCTGGCCCTATACGATGGCGATTGTGGGGATTGTACCGGAGCACGCCTACGGTCCTGCTTACGGAGAGGCGCCGATTGGCTCCGGCCGCTATCTGCTGAAACAGTGGGACAAGGGGCAGCAGATTATTCTGGAGGCAAACCCGGATTATTACGGGGAGGCGCCCAGGATGAAGAAAGTGACGATTCTCTTTATGGACGAGGACGCGGCTTATGCGGCGGCCATGGCGGGGCAGGTGGATCTGGCTTACACGGCGGCTTCCTATGCCGGCCAGAGCATCGACGGATACGAACTTCTGTCCTACGAGACCGTGGACAACAGAGGCATCAATCTGCCGGCGGCGCCGGCTTCCACGGATGCCGAAGGCAACGCGGTGGGGAACGATTTTACAAGCGATGTGCGCGTCCGAAGAGCGATCAATATCGGCATCGATCGGGAAGAGATGATCGCGAATGTCCTGAACGGCTACGGGACGGCGGCGTACAGCATCTGCGACAAGATGCCCTGGTATAACGACGAGGCGGAAGTGTCCTGTGACCCGGAGGGGGCGTCGGCGCTTCTTGAGGAGGCAGGCTGGACCGTCGGTTCCGACGGCATCCGGGAGAAGGACGGCGTACGCGCGGAGCTGAACATTCTGTATTCTTCCGGCGATTCGGTCCGCCAGGCGCTGGCGGCGGATCTGCAGAACCAGTTAACGAAGCTGGGAATCGAAGCCTCCATCGAGGGAGTGGGCTGGGATACGGCCTATACAAGAGCCCAGGCGGAACCGCTGATGTGGGGCTGGGGCGCGCATACGCCGATGGAGCTTTATAATATTTACCATACGCTGGAGGACGGCAGCGCGGAGTACTCGCCGTATTCCAACGAGAAGGTCGATCAGTATATGGATGAGGCGCTGGCCGCCACTTCACTGGAAGCGTCCTATGAACTGTGGAAGAAGGCGCAGTGGGACGGCGCCGGCGGAATCACGCAGGAGGGGGACATTCCGTGGATCTGGCTCTGCAACATCGACCACCTCTACTGGGCAAACGAGAATCTGCATGTGGCGGAGCAGAAGCTGCATCCGCACGGGCACGGCTGGTCCATTGTAAATAATGTAGACCAGTGGTACTGGGAGTAGAAACGGCGGATCCGCAGGGGGAATCCCCCCTGCCGGATTCGGAGGAGGAAACAGTTTTGTGAAAAGACATGTTATTTTTATAGGAAAACAGACCGTGCGCATGCTTCTGCTTTTGTTCTTTGTCAGTCTGGCGGCGTTTACGCTCGTATCGATATCGCCGATCGATCCGCTGCAGGCCAATATCGGTCAGGCGGCGCTTGGCTCCATGAGCCAGGAGCAGATCGCGAAGCTTCATGCCTACTGGGGGGTAGGGGTACCGCCGGCGGAGCGCTTTCTTGCCTGGGCGGGAGATTTCTTCCGGGGGGATATGGGGGTGTCCCTCCTGTACCGGCAGCCGGTGACGAAAGTCATCGGCGAGAAGCTCGTAAATTCCCTGTGGCTGATGACCATCGCTTGGGTTCTGTCCGGGGCCGTGGGATTCGTTCTGGGGATCGCGGCCGGAATCCGGGAAGGGAGCATTGCGGATAAAATCATCAAGGGTTACTCTCTTCTGATCGCCAGCACTCCGGCGTTCTGGCTGGCGCTGGTGCTGCTGATGATTTTTGCGGTATGGCTGAAGGTGCTGCCGATCGGGCTGAGCGTGCCCATCGGCGTGGAAGCCGGCGGCGTCACGATTGCGGACCGGATCCGGCATGCCATCCTTCCCGCCGTGACCTTGAGCATCACGGGGATCGCCGGCATCACTCTGCATACCCGTGAGAAGATGATCGAGATCATGGAGAGCGATTATGTGCTTTTCGCCAGGGCGAGAGGGGAGAGCACGCTGGAGATCGTGAAAAATCATGGGCTTCGCAATGTGCTGCTGCCGGCGCTGACGCTGCAGTTCGCGTCGATCAGCGAGATTTTCGGCGGTTCCGTTCTGGTGGAACAGACCTTCTCCTATCCGGGGCTTGGACAGGCGGCGGTGACGGCGGGACTTGGCAGCGACGTTCCGCTGCTTCTGGGGATTACGGTGATCAGCGCGCTGTTCGTGTTCGGCGGGAATCTGATCGCGAATGTGCTGTACGGCGTCATTGACCCGCGCATCCGCAGGGGAGGTGCCGGCTTATGAGAAAAGTGAACGGAAGAATGACGGCGGTACTGCTCTTCGGACTGGCGGTTCTGTTTCTCGGCGCGGTGGCAGCCGCCGGGTGGGCGTTCTCGGAGGAAGCTCTGGTGACGGATTTTTCCAGAAAGAATCTGGGACCCGGCCTGCCGTATCTCTTCGGCACGGACTGGATGGGCAGGGATATGTTCGTCCGTACGCTGACCGGACTGTCCATGAGCATCCGGATCGGAATCCTGGCGGCGGGCGTCAGCTCTGTTCTGGCGTTGTTTTTGGGTACGCTGGCGGCAACGATGGGGAGGACGGTGGACGCGGCGGTCACCTGGGTGATTGATCTGGTCATGGGAATCCCGCATATCCTGCTGCTGATCCTGATCTCCTATGCGCTGGGGAAAGGGTTCAAAGGCGTGGTCGTCGGCGTGGCGCTGACGCACTGGACGTCCCTTGCCCGGGTCATCCGCGGAGAGGTCATGCAGTTAAAAGAAGCGCTCTACATCCGAACCGCCAGAAAGCTGGGAGTGAGTACCTGGGAGATCGCATGGAAACATATGTTCCCGCATCTGTTTCCGCAGTTTCTGGTGGGACTGATTCTGACGTTTCCCCACGCGATCCTGCACGAAGCCAGCATCACGTTCCTTGGCTTCGGGCTGTCGCCGGAACAGCCGGCCATCGGCATCATTCTCTCGGAGAGCATGAAATATCTGGCCATGGGACGCTGGTGGCTGGCGCTGTTCCCGGGGCTTTTTCTGGTGTTTACGGTGATGCTGTTCGACGTGGCGGGGGAAAGCCTGAGAAAGCTTCTGGATCCGGGCAGCGCGCATGTCTGATCGACCGCAGGCGGGCGGCGCTGTCCGCCGGATGTGCCGGGAGCTGCCGGGGAGCATACTGCCCTGCAGTGTTGATCCGGCGCGGGAAACGTTTTCGCCGGCGTTTCCCTGAAAACAGGAAAGATGTACGGTATTTATGGAAAAGAAGAAAATTATCCTCGACATCCGGGATTTTTCGGTGTCGTTTGAACAATATGAAAAAGGCTTTCGCAAGACCGGGCTTCCGGTCATCCGCAATCTGGACGTGACCGTCCATGAGGGGGAGATGGTCGCCGTCGTCGGTTCCAGCGGCTCCGGAAAGAGTCTGCTGGCGCACGGCATTCTGGGGATCCTTCCCTACAATGCGTCCACGGGCGGGGAACTGCTCTATGACGGCGCGCCGCTGACGAAAGAGCGGCAGAAGGCGCTGCGGGGAAATGAGATCGTACTGGTGCCCCAGAGCGTGGCGTTTCTGGATCCGCTCATGAAGATCGGCCCCCAGATACGCAAAGGCAGAAAGGACAAGGCGTCGGGAGAAAAGCTCCGGCGGATCTTCGAGGGATATCATCTGAAAGAAGAGGTGCAGGATCTGTATCCGTTCGAACTGTCCGGCGGCATGAACCGCAGAATCCTGGTCTCGACCGCGCTCATGGGCAATCCCCGCCTGGTCATCGCGGACGAGCCCACACCGGGGCTGCATATGGATATGGTGCGCAGAGTGATGAGTCATTTCCGGGAGCTGGCGGACAAGGGCGCGGGGGTGCTTCTGATCACGCACGATCTCGAACAGGCGCTGGAGGTGGCGGACCGGGTGGTGGTATTTTACGCCGGGACAACGGTGGAGGAGGCGGATGCCGCGGATTTTCGTTCGGAAGAGGGGCTGCGTCACCCCTATACCAGAGCGCTCTGGCGTGCGCTGCCCCAGAACGGGTTTCAGTTCATCCGCGGAACGCAGCCTTATGTGAAAGAGCTGCCAGGGGGGTGTCCGTTCGGCCCCCGGTGCGGTCAATGTACGGAAGAATGTAAAGGAGAGATTCCGGTCAGAGAGATCCGCGGCGGAAGAGTCCGCTGCGTCCATGCGGTGTGACGCCGGTCTGTGAACGGAAACAGGAGAGTATATGGTACTGGAAGCAAAACATATTACCTTTCAATACAGAGACGGAAACGGAAAGGGGACAAGGCACATTCTGGATGACTTCAGTCTGCGGATCGAGAGTCACGAGCGGGTGGGCATCGTGGCGCCCAGCGGTTTCGGCAAGACGACCTTCTGCAAGATACTGGCCGGCTACGAGAAGCCGGACCGGGGAGAGGTATTGCTTGACGGAAGACCGCTGGCTTCTTACGGGAACTACTGTCCGGTGCAGATGATCTGGCAGCACCCGGAACAGGTGGTGAATCCCCGCCTGCGCATGCGGGAGGTGCTCAGAGAGGGCGACGGAATCGGGGAGGATGTGATACAGGGGCTTGGCATTGAGGAGGACTGGAAGAACCGCTTTCCGGCGGAGATCTCCGGCGGGGAGATGCAGCGCTTCTGCATCGCCCGGGCGCTGGGAAAACGCACCCGGTTTCTGCTGGCAGACGAGATCAGCACGATGCTCGATCTGATCACCCAGAGCCAGATCTGGAGTTTCCTCGTGGAAGAGGTGGAGCGCAGGGAGATCGGGCTTCTGGCAGTGAGCCACAGTATGCCGCTGCTGGAGAATGTCTGTACGCGGATCTGCGATCTGGAAGGGAAACGTATCTGAGGAAACGCTTTTATCCGCGTTTCTTTAAAGTAAATAAGCGGCGGCAGTAAGAGGGGCCGGAGCAAAATGGCGGAATGCATTTTGCTCCGGCTCTTTTTGCATGCGGTCCGCTCCCGGGAAGCGTTCGGTGCAGACAATACAGGTATTCGATATAAAATTAAATTAATTAACAAAACTATTGAAAAATGACGGGAAGCGTGATATGATAAATAAAACGTAACCGTTCAAGGGGAATCTGAACTGCTACAGTAAAACAGAGAAAAAGGAGAAGGAATTTGAAAATAGTACGATTTGAAAAGGACGGTCTGGTTCGGTACGGAAGGATGGACGGGGAGACGGTAAAAGAAATCGCGTATTCTCCGTTCTGTGCAAAATGGAGGGAGGACAGGCCGGAGTATACCGGCGAACAGTTTTCCGTCTCTGAGATCCGACTGCTGGTTCCATGTGAGCCTACGAAATACATCGGCGTCGGACTCAACTTCGAGGGGGCGGCGAGGACGCTGGGAAGAGAAGCGCCCGCATATCCCATCACCTTTATGAAACCGAGCGGAGCCGTGATTCCGGCCGGAGCCTCCATCGAACTGAAAGAAAGAGCGGATGCCGATTACTGGTTTGAAGGGGAACTGGCGGTCGTGATCAAAAAGAACTGCCGCAGGGTGAAGAGAGCGGACGCGTACGATTATATTGCCGGTTATACGTGTACGAACGACATCACGAATATGGCGGAATTTGGTCATGACGATCTCAAGCTGAAAGCAGCCGACACGTATGGGCCGACGGGTCCGTGCATGGAGACGTCGATGGATCCAAACTGCTGCCGGATCCGAAGCTGGGTCAACGGAGAACTCCGGCAGGACGGAAACAGCAGTGAATTTATCTTCGATATTCCGTACATGATTGAGTTTATCAGCGACACGATGACTCTGTATCCGGGAGATATACTGGCGATGGGGACGCCGGCCGGAGCCGGCCCCTGCCGTCCGGGGGACCGGCTCCGGATTGAAGTGGAAGGGATCGGCATACTTGAGAATACGGTGGTATCCGTAAAGTAAAAAGGAAGCGAAAGAAACAGAGAGGTGACAGAATATGAAAGCATGGTATATTACAGGACCTGACAGACTTGAGATGAGAGAGATTCCGGAGCCGGCGCTGCGCCCCGGCTGCGTGGTCGTCGATGTGCTTACGGCTCAGTGTAGCGTGACCGAAGCCAATCTGGTGGCGCTGGAGACGGATCCGTTCGGATTTCTGGAGCGAATCAGGGCGGAGGGCGCGGTCCGCCTGCCTGCGCACGAGATGGTGGGCAGGGTCACGGCGGTCAACGCGGATTCCGGCTTCAAGGTCGGCGACCGGGTTTCGACCCAGGCGAAGGTGACCTGCGGCGTGTGCGAAGCGTGCAGAAGAGGGGAATGGAGGTACTGCCAGGATACGCTGCTTACGGGAGTTGAGACCGACGGACTGATGGCGGAAAGGGTTCTTCTGCGGGAATCCGGGCTGACGCTTGTACCGGAGGTATTGTCCGACGCGGAGGCGGCGAACCTCCAGCCGCTGGGAGACTGTGTCTGTGCGGTGGAATCATTGACGACGCTGAAGCCGGGGTGCAAAGCGGCGGTCTGGGGAGCCGGATGTCTGGGAATGAATACCATGCAGATTCTGAAAGCCCGGGGAGCGTATGTGATGATCGTTGATATCAAGGAGGAGAACCTGAAGCTGGCAAAGGAGCTCGGTGCGGACGCGGTGATCAACGGAAGGGAGACGGACTGCGTGGAAGAGGTGAGGTGGCTGACAGACGGACGGGGTGCGGATATCGTCATCGACGCGGCGGGCGGCAATCCTAAGAAGGGTCTGGCAGGGACGGCGGCGCTTCAGCAGGCGGCAAAGGCTCTGAAACCGGAAGGAGAGTGTCTGATTCTTGCGATCTACGGGCCATCGGTGGAGTTTCCGATCGGCATCTTCCGCGATTACGGGAAGCAGATCACAATGCCGGCTTTTACGACGACCGCGCACATGGCAGAAGCGGCCCGGCTGATTGCGGAGAAGAAAATTCAGGTGGAACCGATGATTACGCACCGTTTTCACGGGATTGAGCACGTTCCCGAGATGCTGAAGGTTACGGGAAACAAGACCAGTGTGAAATCGCTGAATCCGGCGCAGGTTGTGATCGGGGAGTGACGGATGGCGGCGGATTTTTTGTCAGGTACGGATTGGGTAAAGGGCCGTCATAAGCTGATGTTCATCGGGGAGACGGGAAGCGGAAAGAGCGAGCTGGCGCTTCAGACCGCGCTTTCCCTTGCGGCTGCGGGTCAGGCGGTCCAGGTCTTTGATATGGATCAGAGCAAACCGCTCTTTCGGATGCGCGATCAGAGAAGGCGTCTGGAAGACGCCGGGATTGCCGTGCATGCGCAGGAGCAGTACCTGGACGCTCCGGTACTCGTCGGAGGAGTCGAACCTGCCCTGAAGGATCCGGATGCTTATACGATCCTGGATGTGGGCGGAGGAGAGCAGGCCGCGAGGATGGTCGGCGGGTTTTCCGCGTATTATGCGGACCGTGACGCGGCAGTGATCTATGTGATCAACCCTTACAGAGCGTTTGGCGGCAGCGCGTTCCTGATTCAGGATACCCTCACCCGTCTGCTTCGGAGCGCGAGGCTTCGTTGTATCCATGTGGCGGCGAATCCGTATCTTGGCGCAGATATGACCGCCGAAGAATATGCGGACGGGCTGGAGAAAACCAGAGAGATGACAGACGGATACGCTTCCGTTGAATTTGCGTGTGTTCCGGATTTTCTGTGGGAAGAAGCGGAAAGCAGGACCGCGCTGCCGCTGGTGCGCATTCACCGGAGTATCCTCTATCCATGGGAAGAAGAGAGAGAACGATAGAAAGGCGGGGCAGGGCAATGTCAAAAGTTGAGATCAGGGCGGAGAGCTGTAAAAGCTGCGGATACTGCGTCCGATTTTGTCCGGGGGAAGTGCTGGCCGTTGGCAGCAGAGTCAATCAGAAGGGCTATCAGTACGTGTATGTGAAACAGGAGGACAACTGCGTCGGATGCGCGGTCTGCGGGCTTGTCTGTCCGGATGCGGCGATCGAAGTCTGGAGATAAGGAGGAGAAAGATGGAAAAGAAATTTATGAAAGGCTGCGAAGCCATCGCCGAAGCGGCGGTGCGGGCAGGCTGCCGGTTCTTTGCCGGATATCCGATCACTCCGCAGAATGAAATACCGGAATATTTTGCCAGACGTCTTCCGGAAGTGGGCGGTCAGTTTATCCAGGGGGAGAGCGAGATCGCGTCGGTCAATATGGTCTACGGAGCCGCGCAGACCGGAACCAGGGCCATGACCTCCTCTTCGAGCTGCGGGATCAGTTTAAAGAGCGAGGGGATTTCTTTCTGCGCGTCCGCGCGGATTCCGATGGTATACTGTAATGTCCAGCGGGGCGGTCCCGGCATCGGCGCCATTCAGCCGGCTCAGCAGGATTACCTGCAGGCCACGAAGGCGAGCGGAAACGGCGGGTTCCGGATGATGGTATTTGCCCCGTCCACGGTGCAGGAGGCGGCCGACATGACGTATGCGGCGTTTGACTACGCACAGAGAGACCGCAATCCGGTGCTGATTCTCGCCGACGGCGTTTTGGGAACCATTATGGAGCCGGTGGTGCTGCCGGAGATGAAAAGTGAGGAAGAACTGGCGGAGCTGAAGAGGCAATGCTCGTCCTGGGCGCTGGCCGGCCACCGCAGGGAGGAGAAGAAGCTGATTCTTCCGGGCGGATGGGCCGGTCAGGAAGAGCGCTGCAGGGCGAATGCGGCCATGTACGAGACGTGGGAAAAGGACGTGCAGGTAGAAGAATATCTGCTGGAAGACGCGGAATACGTTCTCACCGCCTACGGAACCTCTGCCCGGGTCGCCCGGTCGTCGATTCGGAAACTCAGGGAAGAGGGCTGGAAAGTCGGCATGATCCGGCCAAAGACGGTCTCGCCGTTTCCTTATCAGGCGTTTGACCGGCTGGATTATTCAAAAGTCAAAGGGATACTGGATGTGGAGATGTCGATTCCTGCACAGCTTTTGTATGACGTGGAACTTGCCGTTTCCGGGCGGTGCAGAGTCGACACCTGTCTGCGTTCCGGCGGAGAGATCATAGGATTTGAGTACATAATAAATCATTTCAGGTCTGCCTGCGGCAGATGACAGGAGGGAAGATGGAGAAAGTCTATTCACGTACAAAGGGGATTGAGAGAGACATGGTATCCGGTTTCTGTCCGGGCTGTATGCATGGAACCATCTTTAAGCTGATCGGCGAAGTCCTGGAGGAGATGGAGCTGCTTGAGCGGACGATTACGGTCCAGGGGGTGGGATGCTGCGGTCTGGCAATGGAATACGTCACTTATGACTGTACGACTTCCCCGCATGGGCGGGCCTGCGCGGTGGCGACGGGAGTGAAGAGGGCGGCGCCGGACAGGCTGGTCTATACGTATCAGGGCGACGGGGATCTGGCGTCCATCGGGCTGGCGGAGACTATGTCCGCAGCGAACAGAGGGGAAAATATTTCCGTGATTTTTGTGAATAACGGTATCTATGGAATGACGGGCGGCCAGATGGCGCCGACGACGCTTCCCGGTATGAAAGCGACGACCGCGCCGGAGGGGAGGAAGGTGGAAGAACACGGATACCCGATGCATATGTGTGAGATTCTCGATCAGTTGAAAGCGCCGGCGTATCTCGAAAGAACGAGCTGCAACCGCCCGGCGAATGTACGCCGGACAAGAGCGGCCATCCGGAAGGCGTTTGCCTGCCAGATGGAAGGCCGGGGGTTTTCGATGGTCGAGATTGTCACAAGCTGTCCGACGAACTGGGGGTTAAGCCCGCTGGAGGCGCTGGACTTTCTGGAAGAAAAGATGCTGGCCGAGTTTCCGCTGGGAGTGATCAGAGACAGGACATAAGGAGGCAGTTCATGGAGAGAAATTTGATGATCGCCGGGTTCGGAGGACAGGGCGTAATGCTGACGGGAAAACTGCTTGCATACAGCGCCTGCCGGCTTACAGGCAAAAACGTGACCTTTTTTCCGTCTTACGGAGCAGAACAAAGAGGCGGTACGGCCAATTGTTACGTGGTGATTTCCGATGAAGAGATCGGAGATCCGCTGGGGGATGCGGTGGATGAACTGATTGTGCTGAACGAGCCGTCGAGAGTCCGCTTTCTGCATAAATTAAAAAAAGGCGGCCTGCTGTTCACAAACAGTTCTCTCGTAACCAGGCCCGGGGAGCGCGGAGATCTTACGATCATTGAGGTACCGGTTACGGAACTGGCCATCCGCCTGGGCGACCCCAGGGTATTGAATGTAATCATGCTGGGCGCGTACGTCGGTTTTACGGAAGCAGTGCCGGCCGGGACGGTTCATGATACGATGATCGGCGAGCTGGGAAAGAAGCCCCGGATGATTCCGCTGAATGAGAAAGCGTTTCGGACGGGTCTGGAACTTGGAGAGAAAGCCAGGGAAAAGCGGTGAAGGGAAAATGAAGATATTAGTGATCAATCCGGGGTCGACTTCGACCAAAATTGCCGTGTTTGAAGAAGACAGGGAGGAATTTTGCGAAACCGTCAGGCACCGGGAAGAGGAATTGAAGGGGTTTCAAAGGTCTCTGGATCAGGTGGATTTCAGGAAAAATGTGATCAAAAAGGTGCTGGCGCAGTCGGGTTACCGCCTTGAGGATTTTTCCGCCGTCTGCTCCAGAGGCGGCCTTTGCAGGCACATTCCGTCCGGAACCTATGAAATCAATCAGCAGGTGCTGGATGATATTTCATCGGGGATCAACGGGGAGCACGCATGCAACGCGGGGCCGTTTATCGCCGGTCAGATCAGCCGGGGAACGGGCATGAAAGCCTATTTTCTGGATCCGGTCGTCACGGACGAACTTTCGGATGTGGCGCGGATCTCCGGTTATGCCGGGATGGAAAGAGAGAGCTTCTTCCATGCGCTGAATCATAAAAGCGTGGCCCGAAAAGCAGCGTCTCTTCTGGGCAAACGTTATGAAGAGGCGAATCTTGTAATCGCTCATATGGGCGGCGGGGTGTCGGTCGCGGCGCACGAAAAAGGCCGGGCCGCAGACGTCTATAATATCAAAAATGAGGGCGCCATGGGAATGGACCGATGCGGCAGTATTCCGACGGCGGACGTGATTCAGATGTGTTATGAGAGACCGAGGGAGGAGGTAGAACAACTGCTCTTTCATCAGGGGGGAATCTACTCTTATCTCGGCGTGCGGGACTTCAGGAGCATCGAACAGAAAGTCTGTGAGGGAAACAGGGAGTATACGAAGATCTGGAACGCTTTTGCCTATCAGATCGCCAAAGATATCGGGGCGATGGCGGCGGCGCTGCGCTTTGACGTCGACGCGGTAGTTTATACCGGCGGGATCGCGTATTCCGACCGCTTCTGTGAAGAACTTTCTTCTTATGTGGGAGCTTTGGCCCCGGTAATCCGCATTCCCGGGGAAGAGGAGATGAAGGCGCTGGCGCAAGGGGCGTTGAGAGTGCTCAGAGGAGAGCCGGCCGGAAAATATGAGAGCGGAGGTGCAGGATGATCACTTCTTTACAGGAACTTACGGGACTGGCGAAGAGAACGCCCGGAGGAATCGTGTCGGTTGCAGCCGCGCATGACCGGGGCGTGGTGGAAGCGGCTGCGGCGGCGCGCAGAGAAGGGATCGCGGACGCCGTTCTGGTGGGGCATGTTTCGGAAATTGCGGGATTTTTAAAAGAACTGGGGGAAGATCCCGCGGATTACAGGATGACGGAAGCGGACACCGACCGGGACTGCGCCGAAAAAGCAGTTGCCGAGATCCGAAACGGCGCGGCTGATTTTCTGATGAAAGGAATGCTGCCGACGGCGGATCTGATGCGCGCGGTGCTCGATAAGGAGAGGGGACTGAGGACGGGCCGTCTGCTGTCCCATATAATGGCGTTTGAAGTCCCCGCCTGCAAAAAACTGTTGTTTCTCACGGACGGCGGAATCAATACCTTCCCGGACTATGAACAGAAGGAAGCGATTCTGGAAAATGCCGCGGCTGTGCTGCGAAGCCTTGGCTATGAGCGGATTTACGCCGCCTGTGTCTGCGGTGCGGAGACCGTCGATCCGAAAGTTGTCTCCATGACCGACGCCGTCCGGCTGTCTCGGTCGGCCCGATGGGACGAGTACCATATGACGGTGTATGGTCCTGTAGGACTGGATCTGGCTGTCTCCAGGGATTCCTGCCGGCACAAGAGTTACAGGGCGCCCGGGGCGGGGGAGGCGGATCTGCTGCTGGTTCCCACCTATGAGGTCGGGAACGGAATCGGCAAGGCGCTTTTGTATTTTGCGGGTGCCGAGGACGCCGGGGTCGTCGTCGGCGCCAAAGTGCCGATCATTCTGGTGTCCCGCTCCGACTCCCCGGAGAGCAAGCTGGCTTCGATCGCACTGGCGAAAGTTGTCCGATGACAAGGTGGTATGACCATTGTTTCCTCCGGCGGGATTCTTGCGGATAAAGTTGAAAAAAACGGATAAGTATTGTACACTGATACATGTGAAATCTTAATATCTACGGAAAACGGAGAGGTTTTTATGCCAGAGGGAAACAACAGGATGAGCTTTGCGCTGACATCCGGAATCAAAGCGCTTGGCATCAACTCGTCGACGATTCAGCAGCGGAACCGGGCGGTTCTGCTGCAGCTCATAAGGGATAATAAAGTGATCTCCAGAGTAGACCTGGCCAGACTGACAGGTTTGAAGAAAGCGACGATAACGATCAATGTGAATGAATTTATCCGGGTAGGGCTGGTGCAGGACGGAGGGACGGTCACAAGCGAGACGGGAAGAAAGATCAAAGGGGTCAGTCTGACTCCCAATAATTTTTTTGTTCTCTGCGTTTATCTGAATTCCAGATTTGTGGAAGTCGCGGTCTACGATATCACTTCCGACTGCATCAGCAAAGTGAAAAAAGAGTACGATCACAGAATCGAAAGCCGCGAGGCTTATGAAGGGATGATCGAGCTGGTGGACGGCCTGCTGCAGACGATGCCTACGGAGAAGATCATTGCCATCGGCATCGGCTATGACGGTATCTTTTCGGAAAACTATCTGAACTATGACGGAAATCCGGATGCCTTTAATCTCAAGGCGGAGGTGGAAAAGAAATACGACAAGCCGGTGTGGATTGAACAGGCGCTTTTGTACGCGGTGCATGACTGGCGTTATAAAAACGAGGAAAACCTGAATACGCAGTCCTATATTTATGTCTATGTAGATAATGTCATCACATCGGTCTTTCAGGTGAACCGGCACCTCCTTCTTACCGGGACAAAAGGCCGCGCCGGTTCCATCGGCCTTTGCAGGATCGGGGAGGATGCGGACGGACGTCCGGTCAGACTGGATGATATTCTCTCCAACGACGGAATTGTGGAGACGGTGAAGCAGAGACGGGAACGCTGTCCGGATTCGGTTCTGAATCATATGGAGACGATAACGGTGGAGGATGTCCTCGAAGCGTATCATCAGGAGGATCCGCTGGCGCTTTCCGTATTTGATCATGCGTGCACAGAGCTGGGAAAGCTTCTGTCCCATTACATCTGTTTTGCCAATCCGGACAAGATCATTCTCGGCGGCGATCTTCCGCGCCATCCGCGGATTCTGGATGTGCTGGGGGAGAGTTCCTGTCAGGGGATACCGGAAGATATGCGTCCGGAGATTGTCTTCGATTATGACGCCTCCATTTCCAGACAGGAGCAGATTATGAAAGGGATCGGCGAATTTGTGACAAACAGGTGCCTGAAACATATCCAGATCGGAAAGGAATGACGAATCGGTTCCCGCGGGCGGCGGGCCAGGCGGACGTGTCCGTATGCATATTGGATTTATTTGAGAAAATCGGCCAGTATTTTGTGAGTAATACACAAAATACTGGCTATTATTTTAGGTATTTTTACCATAGTATTCACAATGGAATTATAGTAGAATATAGTTAAGTTAATTAACAAAACTAAAAGGAGGGAAATGACAAAGGGAAAATGATCAGGCATGTTTATTTATTCAAATTAAAGGATCCGTCCAGAAGGCGGGAAGCGGCGGAAAAGTTATTGACGCTGAAGGAACGGGTTCCGGAGATTGCGCACATCGAGGTCGGCCTGGATTTCAAAGGGGCGGAGAACTCCTATGACCTCTGCGAATGCGTGTCGTTCAAAAACAGGGAGGATTTTCTTGCGTTCGGGGAGAACGCGTATCACGCGGAGATCCGCGCTTATATGGCGTCTGTTCAGGAGGACGGGGTCAAGATTGACTACGAAATCTGAAGACATAGATGAATAAAGAAAAAGGAGGAAAGAGATGATAGTCAGTAAAAAACCAGTACCGCGGGAGGAGATCCTCAGATCCATGCGGGAGAATATTGCGCAGGGGATTCCGATCATCGGGTGCGGCGCGGGCGTCGGTTTGAGCGCAAAGTGCGAGGAAGCAGGGGGGGCGGACTTCATTGTATGCTATAATACCGGGCGCTTCCGGATGCAGGGGCGCGCTTCCGTGTCCGGCGCGTTTCCGTACTCCAACGCGAACGATATGATCGTGGAGCTTGGATATGAGGTGCTGCCGCTGGTGAAGCATACCCCGGTGATTGCGGGGGTGTTCGCGCATGATTCCTATCGGTTTATCGATCTGTTTCTTGAGGATCTGAAGCGGATGGGATATTCCGGAATCGTGAATTTCCCCTGTACCGGATGTTTTAATGATTCTTTTCTTGCAGAACTTGAGAATGTCGGCTACGCGTTCCAGAATGAGGTGGAACTGATCCGGCTGGCACATGATATGGATTTCCTGACGGCGCCGTATGTCTATAATGAAGTGCACATTGAGAAAATGCTGGATGCGGGCGCGGATGTGCTGTGTATCCACTGCGGAGGGACAAACGGCGGCATGATCGGAGTCGGCGACAACGTGGCCCAGACGCTGGAGCAGGCGGTTCAGAGCTGTCAGAAGCTGGCGGATTATGCAAAGTCGATCCGAAAAGACGTGATCGTGTGCGCGCACGGCGGACCGCTTTCCACTCCGGAGGATGTGGAATATCTGCTGACGAAGACGACGGACATCGACGGGTTTGTCGGCGCGTCCAGCGCGGAGCGCATTCCGACGGAAGTCGCGATTACCGAGTGTATCAGAGGATACAAGGCAGTCAGGTACAAATAATTTTATGATTAAGAGAAAAGAGAAGGAGGTTCTGATATGAAACGATTGATTGCAGTGATTGTTATGGCCGGCGTATTATTCGGCGTTACCGCCTGCTCAGGTTCGGAGAAACCGGCCGCGGATACCAAAGCGGATACGGGGCAGACAACACAGACGGAAGCGGCGGATGAAGAAGAAACCATTACTCTAAGATACGGCAACGCGGCGGTGTCAACGGCGCAGAGCGCGGTGAACGCGATGATGTTCAAGGAAAAGGTGGAAGCGCTCTCGGGCGGTAAGATCAAAGTGGAATACATCGGCGAGTCGGCGCTGGGCGATCAGTCCCAGCATTACGCGATGATCAAAGAGGGGACGCTTGATCTGATGCAGAGTTCTTTTGATTCCTTTGGATCTCTGGAAGGCGGCGAAGATTTCCGGGTGGTCCTTGCGCCCTATGTCTTTAACAATTTGGACCACATCGGCAAATTTGTGGAAAGTAGTCTGTTTGAGGAAATGAAGCAGTCGCTGGAGCAGTCCAACAATTTCCACATTATCGGCGTATGTACATACTGCCTGCCGCGCAATCTCAATTCCACGCGGCCGGTTGCTTCGGTTGCGGACGCGAAGGCGTTGAAGATCCGTGTTCCAAATTCGGACTGTATGCTCGCCTCCTGGAATTATTTCGGCGCCGAGCCGGTGGTCATGGGCGGCGGCGAGCTTTATTCCGCGCTTGAAAACGGTCTGGTGGAAGCGCAGGACAATGATGTACTAAATTCCTATGCGGCAAGTATGCACGAAGTCGCGGAGTATTATACGGAGATCGAGTACATCAATCAATGCTACGTCATGTTCATCACGCAGTCCACATGGGACAGGCTGACCGACCAGCAGAAAGCGTGGATTGAGGAGGCGTGCGCGCAGACCTGTGAAGAACACACGGAGCAGTTCCTTGCATCGGGCGAAGAATACAAGCAGAAACTGATCGACGCGGGAGTGACGTTTGTCGAGCCGGATCTGGAAAGCTGGAAAAAAGCGGCGGAAGATTTTGCGGCGGAAAACGACGGAACCCTGTGGACCGCAGGGCTCTATCAGAAGATCCGGGATCTGGATGAATAAAAGCAGGTACCTGTCGGATCGGATTTCAAATGGGGGTATCAGGTGAATTTAGTAAAAGTGAGGGAAACGATTACGAAAATCGACAACGCAGTCTATACATTGATTGCGTGGATCTGCGGTTTTTTGGTGCTGGCAATGGTTATTTTCAACTGCATCGGCCTGAGCGCGCGGTATTTTTTCACCATTCCGGTCGCGTGGGTGAATGATCTGTCGCTGCTGTGCCTGCTTACCAACACATTGCTGGGCGCTTCGGTCGCGTGGGCAAAAGGCCAGCATCTCGTACTTGATCTGTTCGACCGGCTTTATCCGGAGCGGGTGAAACGATTTTTCTGGTGGGCGTCGCAGTTGATCATGATCGCCGCGGGAGTGAAGATGATCCAGCTTGCGGATTACAACGCGCAGTTGTACAAAGGGATGACGCTGTCGCTTCTTGGGTATGACGAATCGCTGAAGTGCAGAATCATCGGCGTCGGGGGCGTCCTGCTGCTGATGGCTGCGGTCTTCAAGGTAGCGGAAAATGTTCTTGCTCTTTTTATCAAAGAGAAAGAAGAGCGGTAAATAACGAAGGAAGGAGAAAACAGATGGATACCTTTGCGATTCAAACGGCGGTGATACTGTTTGGTTCCCTGTTTTTATATATGCTGGTATTTCAGTGGCCGGTGTTTCTCTGCATGGTTATGGCGTGCGCCACATGGGGGATCTGTTTCCCCGGAAAGCTTGCTGGTTCAACGATCGTGAGCAGCATCATGGGTTCGCTCAACAGCACGGCGTACATTGCGATTATATTTTATTTTCTTTTGGGGCAGCTTTTGAACAATACCTCCCTCGGCGACCGTCTCTGTAAGTTCCTGGACGCGCTTGTAGGACATATTCACGGCGGGCTGAGCCATATTAATATCCTCTATTCCATGGTCTTTGCGGGCGTGTCCGGTTCGTCCACGGCGGACACGGCGTCCGTGGGGGCCGTGATGATTCCGATGATGAAGAAGGAGGGCTATCCGGCCGGCTATGCGGCCGCGATCACGGAGATGAGTTCGCTGATCGGCCCGATCATTCCTCCGTCCAACGGTTTTATCATGATTGCCATTATCTTTGAATGTTCCGTCAGTAAATTGTTTCTCGGCGGAATGATTCCGGGACTTCTGATGGGATTTCTGCAGCTTGTCATCAGTTTTGTGTGGGCCAGGAAAAGCGGTTTCCCCTGCCATGAGTGGAGAGGCGTAAAGTACGCGGGGAGAACATTTATTGAAGGATTCGGAGCGATTCTGCTCCCGGTGCTGACGATTGTCTGTCTGATGTTCGGCATCGGTACGGTCGTGGAGATCGGCGCGCTGTCTGTATTTCTGGCGGTGGCAATTACCGTGGTCTACAGGGAGTTTCACTGGCGGGATCTCGCGAAATCCCTGATTGATTCGGCGGTGGCGGGCGGCAAGGTGATGGCGATTCTCTGCTGCGCGGGGATTTTCACCTGGATCATCGCTTACGCCGGGCTTACCTCCGCGCTTTCTTCCTGGATCGCCGGACTTGGGCTTGGCAAGCTGGGACTTACGGCGCTTTGCGCACTGATCTTCTTTGTCCTCGGATTTATCCTGGACACGTCGGTGCTGATCAATATCATTATGCCGCTTACCGTAGTTGCGGTGAAAGCGGCCGGCATTGATCTGATCTGGTATTCGGTGGTTGCGCTTGTGGCGATCAATCTCGGGAATACAACGCCGCCGGTGGGGCAGTTGATTTATCTGTCTTCGTCGATTGCGGAATGCAGTTCCTGGGAGACGATCAAATATTCCATTCCGTATTTTCTGTCGGAGCTTTTGCTGATCGTTCTCATGCTTCTGCTTCCGGGGCTCTGCACATGGCTGCCCGGCATTGCAGGATAGCGGGAGACGGGAAACGGGAAACGGAGCGGAGAGAAAGGCAAATGAAGTAGTATGAAAAAAATGGCTTTTGTATTTTTGGATGATTTTATTCATTCCTCAAAACAAATTCTTCCTTTTCTGCCGAGATATTTTGACTATTCAAAATGGCAGGTGTGCGTGCTGAAAAACTGGGATTCCGTATGTATGATGACCGCGCCGGATGTGATCGTCAATTTCAGAGACGCGCAGTTTAACTGGAGACAGGAGACCGATAATTTTTATGAATCGGACATTTCCTGTCAGATCGCACAGTTTGTCCTCAGGGAGGGCTGCGGCTATGTCGCAGTCCATGCAGGGACGAGTATGATTCCGAGAGACCATCCTCTGCGGACGCAGGTTCTGAAAGGAAGCGCCGTGTCGTATAAAGGAAATCTTATGGAAAATCTTCTGGCGGACAAGGGGCTTCCGGGAGCGTCTCCGTTTAACGCGTTTGCGGACGTGACGTTTGTGCCGGAGGGGGAACATCCGATTCTGGAGGGAATATCTGAATTTACCGTGCGCGACGAACAATATCGTGTGGAACTGGAGAACGGTTCCGACGCGGCGGTTCTGGGACGCCTAGTATCCGACGCTGCCGGCAGTTCGATCGGCGCGTGGGCGTCCGAGTCGGGAAAAGGGCGCGCGGCGGGCATTGCGCTCGGGCATTTAAGCGGCAGCAGGGAGCATGTCATGGAACAGAGACTGATCGCGAATGCCATACGCTGGGCAGGCAGGGCAGAACCGTAGGGCGTCTGCGGCAGCATTAATGAAGGAGGATGAATTTGTGAAGAAAAATGCGTACGTATTCGTCGACGATTTCGGACATCCGAAAGATAAATTTATTCCGATTGTTCCGCTGATCTTTGACTACGACGAGTGGCATGTGTGCGTGATGGACGGTGTGGATTCCATCTGCCTGATGGCAAATGCGCCGGATCTGATCGTAAGTTTTAAAATGGGCAACAGCGGGATTGTATACGACAGGCCTTCCTGGTATGAGACGAGCGCGTTTACTTATCAGTGGATGCGGTGGGTGCGGGAGGAAGGGATGGGTCTTCTGCTGATTCATTCGGGACTTCCGGGGATTCCGCCGGATCATCCGGTGATGCTGGAAGGAGCAAGAGGATATTTTGCCGGGCATAAGCAGCTTGGCCCGATGCATGTGGAGCCGGAACCGGTCGATCATCCGATTGTCAGGGGCGTGCAGGCGTTTGATACGCCGGTTGACGAGCACTTTGAAATCGGCGGTTTTCATGAGGACAATACGGTGCTTGCCTTTAGTACGTCGGACCGAAGCCCCAGACAGCCGGCGGCCTGGTGCCATGAACCGGGGAACGGCCGCGTAGCGGTGCTCTGCCCGGGGCACGCCACCGCGGGCAATGAGACGCTGCGGCATCCGGAGATGATAAAGATGATGAGAAACGCGGTCCGTTGGTGCGGCGGCGAAGAGGAATGACAGCACGGAAAGGTGAGAAGAAGATGATAAAAAGAAGGTTGGGAAGAACAGGTTATGAAGTATCCGCGCTCGGACTGGGAGGGTATCAGCTTACGGGAGAGTTCCGCGTGCCGATGGCGGAAGCCGACAGCATTATTGATTACGCGCTGGCTCACGGCATTAACTTGATTGATACTGCGGAATCGTACGGATACGGCGAAGGGGAGGCCATCGTGGGCCGCGCGCTGGCCCGTCATAAGGGCCATGAACCCTATGTCTGTGCGAAGGTGGGTCATCTGAACGAACTGATTTCCCGCAGAATGGGAGATGAAGCGTATGTTGACTACGACGAGATCATGCGCTGCATTAAGCACAGCATGTGGGTCCTGCGGATCGATCATTTTGATCTTCTGATGTATCACGAGACGGAACGTCAGTGGAAGTGCCGATTCGAGACCGGAGACTGCGTGGCGCAGACCGTTCTTGAAGATCTGAAAAAAGAAGGAATCGCCGGGGCAATCGGCACGAGCTGCTGGGATCATTCGGTGCTGACAAAAGTGGTGAAGACCGGGAGAGTCGACACGGTTCTGTCGGCAGGCGGCATCAGCCTTCTCTCAAAAGTCGGCGTGGAAAAACTGATTCCCGCGTGCGAAGAGGCGGACTGCGGACTGATTGTGGGCGGATGCCTTGGCCAGGGGATTCCCGGACTGATCTTTGAGAACAGAGAATTTACGAAAGCCCTGATCGAGTCCGGCGTTCCGGAGAAGGCGGATACGGGAAACAAGATCAATGCCCTTTACGATCTGGCGAAAGAAGCCGGTATGACAATGGTGGAGATGGCGATCCGCTATACGCTTTCGTTTGAAGGGATTCATTCAAATGTCATGGGAGCCAGGGAGCTGGCGCATCTGGAGAGCAACATTGCCTCCGCCGAGAAAGGGCCGCTTCCGGAGGATATGTTGAAACGCATTGACGAGATTCAGAAGCAGGGATATATGATCGCCGATCATGACATTACCGCGGTGCTTATGTAACCGCGGGACAAAACAGACGGAGGTGGAGAGATGCCGGTAATTCATAATTTTCAATATAACGAGATTCCGGAATGGTCCGTACTGAAAAAATGGGAGATCTATGACATTCCGGTCGGGAGTACCTTTACCATCGAGACCGGTTACGGCAAATGCGGAGTATGGCTTCTGAACGGTTATGTGACGGTGGACGACGGTTCCCGCAGGCAGGACCTGTGGAGGAGGCTCGGCCAGGATGTCATACAGTTCTGCTTCTGCGGAAGCGGCACGATCACGGTGGAATGCCACGCGGACGATAACTGGTGGAATACCAATAAGATTGCGGTGTTTTCCGGAGACTGGGCGGACGATGAGAAGGTAAAGATGGGTGGTTTTTCCTGCGCGAATGCCGATCGTCCGTTTAACCACGGCGATCCGGTGGATTTTCCGTTCTTTACGACATTCCCCAATCACTATCACGAATACGATGAATATTTCCTGATCATGCGTGGAAACGGCGTATTTATGGACGACGGGGTATTGTATAACGTAGGACCGGGAGATCTGGTGGCGACCCAAAGGGGCAGACATCACATGGTGGCGGCCGTATGGAGCGAGTCGATGAACTGTGCGGAATTTGGCAGCCGTTACGGCGGCAGGGGACGCAACGAGTTCCTCTACGAACATACGCACGGGAAACCGGAGGTGACGGATTGACGGCGCAGAAAACGGACAGGTGGCTGTTATGAGAAAGACAATTGCAGTGTGCGGAACGTTTGATTCCAAAGGGGAAGAATTTTCTTATCTGGCGGAACAGGTGAGAAAGCTGGGAGCGGATGTACTTTCTGTGGATATGAGTCTCAGGCCCAACGACTTCGCGGCCGATTATTCCGCGGAGGCGGTCGCTGCCGCGGCCGAAGACCGGTACGCGGGCGGCGGTATTGCGGACGGTCTGGACCGGATGTCCGCGGGAGCCGGTCGTCTACTTGCCGGTCTGGCTGCGGAGAAAAAGATAGACGGGATGATCTGCATGGGCGGAGGCCGGGGGACGTATATGGCGTGCCGTGTGCTGCGGGAGATGCCTCTGGGTTTTCCCAAGGTGCTGATTTCCACCTGTGCGACGAATGAAGGCAGTCAGTATTATTTTGAAGGAATCCAGGATACGATGGTAATGAATCCCCTGGTGGATATCTCGGGGCTGAACTCGGTGCTGTGCATGGCGATGAAAGAAGGGGCGGCCTGCGTCTGCGCGATGGCGGATGCGGACTGTATGCCCGTGTATGCTGCCGGTCGTCCGCGGGTCGGCATTACCATGTGGGGCGTGACCACTCCCTGCGTGGAGCGTGTGCGGAGGCTGCTCGAGGAAAAGGGCTGTGAAGTTCTGGTGTTCCACGCTAACGGCACGGGGGGAAACATCATGGATTCCCTCGTCCGCCAGAATTATTTCGACGTTGTCGCCGATCTGACGCTAAGCGAGATTACCATGCCGGTGGCCAGAGGGCAGTATACGGATCCTCAGGTGGAAAACCGCATGAAAGCCGCCTGTGAGATGGGAATCCCGCAGGTCGTCGCGTTTGGCGGCATTGATATGGTCCATCCGGACGGCGGGGATCCGGCGGCGTATGCCGGGCGGAAGCTCTATTACCATACCGCTTCCTGTGTGTTTTACCGCAGCAACGCGGAGGAGACGGTGCGGTGCGTGAAATTTGTGGCCGACAGACTGAAAACGTCCGCAGGAAAAGCGGTGGTGCTTCATCCTCTTGGAGGCACGTCGGCAGTCAATAAAGAAGGGGAGGCGCTGTATGAGTCCGATACCAATGAGACGCTTCATCGGGCGGTTCATCAATGGATGGAGCCGGAGATTCCGGTCGTAGACGTGGACGCTCATATTAACGACCGTCTTTTCGCGGAGAAGGCGGCGGAGATCATTCTGGGGTATATCGGAGAAACGATTTGAGATGTTTTGAAGGGCTGTCGGAAATGCTGAAAAATATCGCTTTCCGACAACCTTATTGTCTGCTTAGGAATCGCCATAATGTCCTATGAGCTGCTTGATTCGCTTTCGTGTTTTCCTGTCCTGATTCTACCGGCAGAGGTAAGCTTCCCATGCATCGTCCGATCATATTTTTTCACTTACCATCCACCGCGATCCGTTCATGGGCAGTGCGGGGGCAGGAACAGCAACGGCCGGATCATCTTCCGTCTGTTCAGCAGTTCTCCGCGATATCATAGATCAGGCGTTCCGTCTTCTCCCAGCCGAGGCAGGGATCGGTGATGGATTTGCCGTAGACCCGGTCGTGGATACCCTGGCAGCCGTCTTCGATGTAGCTTTCGATCATCAGACCTTTAACCAGTCTGCGGATGTCGTCGCTGTAGCGGCGGCTGTGGAGGATTTCCTTGGAGATGCGGATCTGCTCAAGGTACTGCTTGTTGGAGTTGGAATGGTTCACGTCCACGATGCAGGCCGGATTCTGGAGCGTGGTCTGCGCGTACAGGTCGCTTAAAAGGCGCAGATCCTCGTAGTGGTAGTTCGGAAGGACGGCGCCCCGTTTGTTTACGGCGCCGCGGAGGATCGTATGTGCCAGCGGGTTGCCGTCGGTGTCCACATCCCATCCCCGGTAGATGAAGGAGTGCGCGTGCTGCGCCGCCACCACGGAATTGAGCATAACGCTCATATGACCGCTGGTGGGATTTTTCATGCCGGCAGGGATGTCGAAACCGCTGACGGTCATACGGTGGTGCTGGTCCTCCACGGAGCGCGCGCCGACCGCCACATAGGAGAGAAGGTCCGCCAGATACCACCAGTTTTCCGGATAGAGCATCTCGTCCGCGGCGGTGAGGCCGGTTTCTTCGATGTTGCGGATGTGGAGCTTGCGGATGGCGATCAGGCCTTCGAGCAGATCCGGTGCGGTCTCCGGGTTGGGCTGGTGCACCATGCCTTTGTAGCCTTCTCCGGTGGTGCGGGGTTTGTTAGTATAGATCCGCGGAATTATGATGCACTTGTCCCTGATCTTTTCCTGAACGGGGACCAGACGGTGCAGGTAATCCATGACGGCCGTCTCATTGTCCGCAGAGCAGGGACCGACGATGATCAGAAACCGGTCGTCGGCTCCGGTGATCACGTCTTTGATCTCTTTGTCCCGCTGTGCTTTCACTGCCGTACTTTCGGCAGAGAGCGGGTAATTGTTCTTGATTTCTTTTGGAATCGGTAATTTTCTATTGAATGTAAATCCCATGATGTTCTCCTTTGTTTTTTCTGCGGGTGTGTCCGTGCGGACAACTATTGAAATTATAATATAAAAGTCCCGGGTTGTAAACGGAAGAACGGGGCTGCGCGCCGAAAATATTATGGAAAAGGTTGCTGTTCATACCCATGCCGCCCGGACGCCGGATGCGGGCAGATTATCCTTCCAGACCCCGCTTGCGCTTAATGAAGGGACGCAACGGTATTTATGCCCTTTGGGTACTAAGGGCGCAAAAGACGCGCCCTAAGGACCGGCGCCCTTCAATGGGTCTTTCAGAATTATCTGTCCGAATCGGGATGACATCGGCTAACGTGTGAAAAGTAACATGGAAAGTTCTGTTCATACTCATGCCCGCATCCGGCGTCCGGTCAGACTTTTTTGCGGCGCGCAAATTCGGAGAATTTCCAGACGCCGAAAAAGAACAACAGGATAAAATAGGCGGCGGCAGCCATGCCGATGCTGACGATCAGTTCCAGAACCTCCGCGCCCAGGCGGATAAAAGGCAGGATGCGTTTCAACAGGTCAATCCCTCCTATGGACAGAAAGAGTGCGGCCAGGGGCTTGAGTACGAGGTCATCCAGTCCGAGGGACAAGGAGACATGGGGTGCGACGGCCCGAAGTCCCAGCAGACAGAGAAGGAGCTGGCTGGCCAGCAGTCCCCAGAGCACGCCCTGAATCCCGTAGACGGGGACAAAGAGCACGACGAACAGAATCCGGACCAGGATGGATACGAGCTGATTGAAAAAGGTGACGCCGGTCTGTCCGAGGCCGTGGAGAATGCTGTTCAGGTTTCCGGTCAGGTAGAGGACCGGGCAGATAAAGGACAGGGTGACCAGAAATTCGCCTGCCAGTTGTTCGTGAAACAGAAGCCTCCCCAGGCTGCCCCCGAAATGCAGAAAGAGGCCCATGCAGAGGATGCCGATGATCAGGCCGAACTGAATCGTGTATTCGATGGTGGAGGAGATGACGCGTTGATTCCCTTTGGCCTGTTCTTCGGAGATGACCGGGAGCAGCATGGCGGAGATGGAGGCCGTGACCGCATTGGGAAACATCAGAAAAGACAGGGCCATGCCGGTGAGAATGCCGTACATGCTGAGCGCTTCGGCAGTGGTCAGACCGGCTTTGCGAAGATTCAGGGGGATCAGCACGGCTTCCGCGCTCTGCAGGAGCGTGAGGCTCAGGCGGCTGCCGGTGAGAGGGAGCGCCATCCCGAGCAGAGAGCGGCATTTCTCCAGGTATACGGACGGATGGGTGAAGTCCGGACGTTTACCGCTTGTGAAAGTCAGCATAAACAGGGCGCTCCCGGCTTCTCCGGCCAGAAGTCCGAAGACCGCCAGAGCCGGGGTGATTTCTTTCCCCTGTTGAATGTGGATGCTGCACAGAAGCCAGACGCTGCCGATGCGCAGGATCTGTTCCAGAAGCTGCGCGGCTGCGGGGATGCCGGTTTTCTTTCTTCCAAGCCAGGCTCCGGCAAAACAGGAGTGAACGGCGGACAGGGGGATAGCGGCCGCCAGAATCTGCAGAAGCGGCGCGCAGCGGCTTTCGTGGAGCAGATGGAGGGCGATGAAACCGGACTGTCCCCAGAGGACCAGTCCGACGGCCGCCGAAGCGGCAAGAGACATAAAAAGCCCGGCGTAGAGCCAGGAATCCTTTTCCTCTCTGCCGGCAAAGGCGGTGAAGCGGGAGATGGCGGTTTCCATGCCGGAGGCGGTCAGGGCATGGCAGACGGAAAAAACGGGGAAGATCAGCTGGTAGATGCCTATTCCTTCCGCACCGAGAGCCTGTGCCAGGAATATCTTATAGAAGAAGCCGAGGAAACGGCTTAAAAGGCCGGCAATGGTCAGGATCAGCGTTCCTTTCAGAAATATGGAAAATTGTCTCATAAAAAACTCTTTTTCTTGCAATATATTCAGGAAGGATGCTTGACAGAACTTCGCGCAGATGGTATGATCGGAAATGAAATCCGAGTAAAATAGTCGGAATTAAAAAAGGCGGAAGCGGAACTTTCAATCGGAGGATAGGATGAAGCTGTCGACAAAAGGCAGATACGGCCTGCGGGCCATGGTGGATCTGGTGATGCACGGAGAAAAGGAGCCGGCGTCGATCGCGAATATCGCGGCCAGACAGCACATATCGGAGCGTTATCTGGAGCAGTTGATCGCCAGGCTGAAGAAGGCGGGGCTTGTGACCAGCGTGCGCGGAGCCGGCGGCGGTTATGTTCCGAGCCGGCCGGCGGATGAGATCTCGGTGGGAGACGTGCTGCGGGCGCTGGAAGGGAGTCTGGATCCGGTGGACTGTCCGGGGCTGGCAGAGGAGAGCGGCTGCAGCGGTTCGGACGTCTGCGTGACCAAATATGTGTGGAGACGGATCAATGACAGCATCAACCGGACGGTGGATGAGATCAAGATCAGCGATCTGGTGAGAGAGAGCCGGGAGGTGGAACAGAAGAACCGGATCCCGGGATCATGTTGTGAGAAAAAGGAGTGACAGGGATAAGATGGGTGAAGAGAAGAGATTGATTTACCTGGACAATGCGGCGACTACGAAGACGGCGCCGGAAGTAGTGGAAGCCATGCTTCCGTATTTTACCGAAAATTACGGGAATCCTTCCAGTGTGTACGGATTTTCCCAGAAGAGCAAAGAGGCGATCACGAAGGCAAGGGAGATCATCGCGAAGTCGCTGGGCGCGAAGACGGAGGAGATCTATTTTACCGCCGGCGGGAGCGAATCGGACAACTGGGCACTGAAAGCGACGGCGGAAGCGTACCGCGGCAGGGGAAATCACATCATTACCTCCAGAATCGAGCATCATGCGGTGCTTCATACGGGAGAGTGGCTTGCAAAGCAGGGGTATGAGGTGACGTATCTGGACGTGGACGAGAACGGAACCGTGAAGCTGGAGGAATTGAAGAAGGCGATCCGTCCGACGACGATCCTGATCAGCATCATGTTCGCCAACAACGAGATCGGGACGATTCAGCCGGTGAAGGAGATCGGGGCAATCGCGAAGGAGCACGGCATTTTGTTCCATACGGATGCGGTTCAGGCATACGGCCAGCTTCCGATCAACGTGGATGAACTGAACATCGACATGCTCAGCTCCAGCGCCCATAAGCTGAACGGGCCCAAGGGCATCGGTTTTCTCTATATCCGCAAGGGAGTGAAGATCCGAAGCTTCATCCACGGCGGGGCGCAGGAGCGCAAACGCCGGGCGGGGACCGAGAACGTGCCCGGGATTGTGGGTTACGGAGCGGCCGTGGAGCGCGCCGTGAGGACCATGGAAGAGAGGACGGCGAAAGAAAGAGAGCTGCGCGATTATCTGATCGGGCGGGTGCTCCGGGAAGTGCCTTACACCCGGCTGAACGGGCACCGGACAGAACGTCTGCCCAACAACGCGAATTTCAGTTTCCAGTTCATAGAAGGCGAGTCCCTTCTGATCATGCTCGATATGGACGGCATCTGCGGTTCGAGCGGCTCTGCCTGCACCTCCGGTTCCCTCGATCCGTCCCATGTGCTGCTGGCGATCGGCCTGCCCCATGAGATCGCGCACGGCTCCCTGCGGCTGACGCTCAGCGACGAGACGACGAAGGAAGAGCTGGACGAGGTGGTGGAGTCTATCAAAAAGATTGTGGAGAAATTAAGAAGCATGTCTCCGCTGTATGAAGATTATATGCGCAGACGGTAGATTGATCTTTATTCAGATTTACCATATTTTTATAGAAAAGAGGAAAATGCGATGTATAGCGATAAAGTAATGGATCATTTCCAGAATCCGAGGAACGTAGGCGAGATTGCGGATGCCAGCGGTGTGGGGACCGTCGGGAACGCCAAATGCGGAGATATTATGCGGATCTATCTGGATATCGACGACGACCAGGTGATCCGGGACGTGAAATTCAAGACATTCGGCTGCGGGGCGGCGGTGGCTACCAGCAGCATGGCGACGGAGCTGGTAAAAGGCAAGACCATCCATGAGGCGCTGCAGGTGACCAATAAAGCGGTGATGGAAGCTCTGGACGGGCTTCCTCCCGTGAAGGTGCACTGTTCCCTTCTGGCAGAGGAAGCCATCCATGCGGCGCTCTGGGATTATGCGGAGAAGAACGGCATCCGGATTGAAGGCCTGGAGAAACCGAAATCCGACATCCACGAAGGGGAAGAAGAGGAAAGCGAAGAGTATTAAACATGGAGAAGAAGAGAGTCGCCGTCGGCATGTCCGGAGGGGTGGATTCCTCCGTAGCGGCATGGCTTCTGAAGGAACAGGGATATGAGGTCATCGGCGTCACCATGCAGATCTGGCAGGAGGAGGATCCCGTGCAGACCGAGGAAAACGGCGGCTGCTGCGGCCTGAGCGCGGTGGAAGACGCCAGGCGGGTGGCGGCAAAGCTGGGGATTCCTCACTATGTCATGAACTTCCGGAAAGTATTCCGGGAAAAAGTCATTGACTATTTTATGGACGAGTACCTGCACGGACGCACGCCCAACCCCTGCATCGCCTGCAACCGGTATGTGAAGTGGGAGTCGCTTCTGGAACGGAGCATGCAGATCGGGGCGGACGGTATCGCCACCGGGCATTACGCGCGGGTAGAGCGGCTGCCGAACGGCCGGTACGCGATCCGGCGGTCCGTCACCGCGGCCAAAGATCAGACGTACGCGCTCTATAACCTGACGCAGGAGCAGCTTGCCCGCACCTTGATGCCGGTGGGGGACTATACGAAGGAGCAGATCCGCGGCTTTGCCCGGGAGCTGGGTCTTCCGGTGGCGCAGAAGCCGGACAGTCAGGAGATCTGCTTTGTGCCGGATCGGGACTATGCGCGGTTTATCGAAGAACATGCGCAGGTGAGCATTCCGGAGGGGAATTTCGTGTGGACGGACGGGACCGTGATCGGAAAGCACAGAGGGATCACCCATTATACGGTGGGACAGCGGAAGCGCCTGGGGCTGTCGATGGGACGGCCTGTGGTCGTGCTGCAGATCCGTCCGCATACCAACGAAATCGTCATCGGGGAGACGGACGAAGTGTTCAGCCGAACGCTGCGGGCGGATCATCTGAACTGGATGGCGGCAGAGCGGCCCCGGGGAGAGCGGCGTTTTCTGGCGAAGATTCGGTACGCGCACGCGGGCGCCATGTGCACCGTGCGGATGACCGGGGAGGACGAGGCGGAGTGTACGTTCGACGAGCCGGTCCGCGCCGTGACGCCGGGACAGGCCGTGGTCTTTTATGAGGGCGAATATGTGGCGGGAGGCGGAACGATACGGGAAGCGCTTTAACGTGCGGGAAGCCGTGTACGTTTTCCGCACAAAATGAATTGCAGCCGGAAGGAGGCCGGGCCTTACAGCCCGATTTCCTCCGGTTTTCTGTTGTGAAAGATATAATAAGAACGGAAGCCGCAGGCTTTCAAAAGGTCGGCTGCCTGTCCGAAACCGTAGGCCAGGTAACCGGGATCGTGGGCGTCGGAGCCCAGAGTGATAAGCCTGCCGCCCAGTTCCCTGTAGCGGCAGATGATTTCCTGACAGGGATTGGTCGTGCCAAGACCATACCGGTAACCGCCGGTGTTGACTTCCAGAGCGATGTCTTTCTTCACCAGAGCGCGCAGAATCTCGTCGAGAATCTCGCGGTACCGTCCGTAGGAGTAATCCCGGTTGCGGTTAGGGCCGTAGCGGACGACATAGTCCAGATGTCCGAAGGCGTCAAAATTGGAGTAGGCCTGCAGATTCTGAAGCGCGCACTGGAAATATTCCAGATAAGCTTCCTGTTCGCTTCGTCCCTCAAAATAAGAAGGGAAATAGGGGTCGCGGTTGTGGACCAGATGGATGGAACCGATCACATAGTCAAACGCGTAGGAAAAGACCAGATTATGGTGCTTTTTGCTCAGATAAGGCTGCAGTCCCAGTTCGATGCCGATGGCGAGGTCCATCCGGCCGGCATATTTTTCCTTGATCGGCAGCAGCCGGCGGAAGTATTCCTGGGGGTCAAATTCAAAGAAGACGCCCCCTTCTTCATAGTCATAATCCATGTGATCGGTCAGGCACAGATGGCGGATGCCGCCTTTGGCCGCTTCCTCGATCATGGTCTCCGGCGGGACGCTGCAGTCCCCGGAAAACGAAGTATGTACGTGGTAATCCGATAAAGTATTCAAGAAAATTTCCTCCTGTGTAACCTGTCTGTTTCCATCATAAAAGATGGAAAGCGGAATGTAAAGAAGGCAAATGATAAAAATGAACCGCCGGCCCGGAAAGATGTTTTAGGTAAAATGTAGAAAAAACAGAGCAAAACAGGAGGCCGGTGAGTGAATCTGTACAGCCTGTTTTTGCAGGTTTGTGCAGAGGGAGGGCGTAACGAAAAAAATATCATTTGGTATTGATATTTTAGGACAAATTAGGTAAAATATGTAATGGTTGATGTTCTTTTAACAATCTTTGTAAGAGTTGGAAGAACAAACATAAAAATTCAACTTTTAGGAGGAATGGAAACATGGCAGTAAAAGTAGCAATCAATGGTTTCGGACGTATCGGTCGTCTTGCATTCAGACAGATGTTTGGTGCAGAAGGTTATGAGGTAGTTGCAATCAACGACCTGACTTCTCCGAAAATGCTGGCGCACCTGTTAAAGTATGACTCTTCTCAGGGTAAATATGAGAAAGCTGATTCCGTATCCGCAACGGAAGATTCCATCGTTGTTGACGGAAAAGAGATCAAGATCTATGCAAAAGCAAACGCAACCGAGCTTCCGTGGGGAGAAATCGGCGTGGACGTAGTTCTGGAGTGTACCGGATTCTACACCTCCAAGGAGAAAGCTTCTGCACATATCACTGCAGGCGCTAAGAAGGTTGTCATCTCCGCTCCGGCCGGTAATGATCTTCCGACTATCGTGTACAATGTAAACCATACAACGCTTACAAAAGAAGATACCGTTATCTCTGCTGCATCCTGTACTACCAACTGCCTGGCTCCCATGGCAAAAGCACTGAATGATCTGGCTCCGATCGAGTCCGGCATCATGTGCACAATCCATGCTTATACTGGTGATCAGATGCCGCTTGACGGACCGCAGAGAAAAGGCGATCTGAGAAGAAGCCGTGCGGCAGCGATCAACATCGTTCCCAACAGCACCGGCGCTGCAAAGGCAATCGGCCTTGTCATTCCGGAACTCAACGGCAAACTCATCGGCGCTGCACAGCGTGTTCCGACTCCGACCGGTTCCACCACGCTTCTGTTCGCAGTTGTGAACAAGGCAGTGACCAAGGAAGAGATCAACGCGGCAATGAAAGCGGCTACCACCGAGTCCTACGGCTACACCGAGGACGAGATCGTATCCAGCGATATCGTTGGTATGAGATATGGTTCCCTGTTCGATGCAACGCAGACCATGGTTTCTCCGCTTCCGGACGGAAAGACTCAGGTAGAGGTTGTTTCCTGGTATGACAATGAGAACTCTTATGTATCTCAGATGGTCCGCACCATCAAGTATTTCGCTGAGCTTGCATAAGCAGTGAACGATGCGCGGCGGCGTACCGCCCGCAGTCAATGAAGACCTTAAAGGGTCCGGTCTTTGGACCGGGCCCTTTTCCGATATTATGCACAGGAAAGGCTACTGTCCGCATCGGGCTGACAGTGGCTGATGTGTGATAAGCAACAGGGAAGAGTTCCTGTGCGATTAGAAAAAGCAGGAGGCAGGTAAAATGGGATTGAATAAGAAATCAGTGAATGATATCAACGTGAAAGGAAAACGCGTTCTGGTAAGATGCGATTTTAACGTTCCGTTAAAGGACGGGGAGATCACGGACGATACGAGAATCAAGGCGGCGCTTCCCACCATTCAGAAACTGATGGGGGACGGCGGAAAAGTCATTCTCTGTTCCCATCTGGGAAAAGTAAAGAACGGACCTAATGAAGGGGAATCTCTGGCGCCCGTGGCGAAGAGACTGTCCGAGAAGCTGGGAAAACCGGTGAATTTTGTCGCGGACTATAATGTAACCGGAGAGGCGGCTTCCGCAGCAGTGGCGGCCATGAACGAGGGCGACGTGGTGCTTCTTCAGAATACCCGTTTCCGCGGAAAAGAAGAGACGAAAAACGGCGAAGCATTCTCCAAAGAACTGGCGGATCTCTGTGACGTCTATGTGTGCGATGCATTCGGTTCTTCCCACAGAGCGCATGCGTCGGTTGCGGGTGTGACCGAGGTTGTCCGCGCAAAGGGCGGAGAGTGCGCGGTCGGATATCTGATGCAGAAGGAGATTGATTTCCTTGGCAATGCGGTGGAGAATCCGGTGAGACCGTTTGTGGCGATTCTGGGCGGCGCAAAAGTGGCCGACAAGCTGAACGTGATCGCCAACCTTCTCGAGAAATGCGATACGCTGATCATCGGCGGCGGTATGGCGTATACCTTCCTGAAGGCGAAGGGATATGAGATCGGAACCTCTCTGGTGGATGAGGAGAAAATTGATTACTGTAAAGAGATGATGGAGAAGGCGGAGAAACTCGGCAAGAAGCTTCTGCTTCCGGTTGATACTACGGTTGCCGCGGCGTTCCCCAGCCCCATCGACGCCGAGATTGAAGTGTCCGTTGTGGACGCGGCGGCGATTCCGGCCGACAAAATGGGTCTTGATATCGGCACGAAGACGGCGGAACTGTATGCGGATGCCGTGAAATCCGCGAAGACGGTTGTCTGGAACGGCCCCATGGGCGTGTTTGAGAACCCGATTCTGGCAAAAGGAACGATCGCGGTGGCAAAATCTCTGGCGGAGACCGACGCGACGACGATCATCGGCGGCGGCGATTCCGCGGCGGCTGTGAATCAGCTCGGCTTTGCGGATAAGATGAGCCATATTTCCACCGGCGGCGGCGCTTCCCTTGAATTTCTGGAGGGCAAGGAGCTTCCGGGCGTTGCGGCGGCGGATGACAAATAAACAAGAGATCATTTTATAAAGGAGATAAACAGAGATGGCAAGAAGAAAAATTATTGCTGGTAACTGGAAAATGAATATGACGCCGACGGAGGCGGTAGAGCTGATCAATACGCTGAAACCGCTGGTGGCTACCGAGGATGCGGACGTGGTATTCTGCGTGCCGGCGATCGACATTATTCCGGCGGTGGAGGCTGCGAAGGGTTCCAACATTCAGATCGGCGCCGAGAATATGTATTTTGAGGAGAAGGGCGCATATACGGGCGAGATTTCTCCGGCCATGCTGACCGACGCGGGTGTGAAATATGTGGTGCTCGGCCATTCCGAGAGAAGGGAATATTTTGCGGAGACCAGCGAGACGGTCAACAAGAAGATGCTCAAGGCATTCGAGCACGGAATCACTCCGATCATGTGCTGCGGCGAGACGCTGACGCAGAGAGAGCAGGGCGTAACCATGGATTTCATCCGCCAGCAGGTGAAGGTGGGATTCCAGGGCGTAACGAAAGAGCAGGCGGCCGTGGCGGTCATCGCTTATGAGCCGATCTGGGCGATCGGAACCGGCAAGACGGCTACCACCGAGCAGGCGCAGGAGGTTTGCAAGGGAATCCGTGAGTGCATCGCACAGATCTATGATCAGGCGACGGCGGATGCGATCCGTATCCAGTACGGCGGATCGGTCAACGCGGCTACGGCTCCGGAACTGTTCGCACAGCCGGATATCGACGGCGGTCTGGTAGGCGGAGCGGCTCTGAAACCGGATTTCGGTAAGATTGTCAACTGGAAATAGACCGTAAAGACTGCTCAAAAAGAATGAGAAAGGACACTGGACAGGAGGTGTGTGGAAACTTCCTGCCCGGTGTTTTGTTTGTTGAATCACTGCTTTTCTGGCATGCTTCCCGGACGCCCGGCACGGGCAGATCATCCTTCCAGACCCCGCTTGCGCTTAATGAAGGGACGCAGCGGTACTAAGGCGCGAAAAGACCGCGCCTAAGGACCGGCGCCCTTCAATGGGTCTTTCAGGAAGATCTGCTCGTACCGGGCTGAGTGCCGGCATGTGTGAAAAGCAATATTGAATCACTAAAAAAGTCTGAAAAACCGCTTCGTCACTTGCATGTTTTGAGCGGTTCGTGTAGAATAGAGGATTAGAGAACACGAAAAGGAGACAAGGTATGAGTAAGAAACCTACTGTGTTAATGATTTTAGATGGATATGGACTGAATGACCGGACGGAGGCGAATGCAGTGGCGGAGGCGAAGACGCCGGTGATGGATAAGCTGATGGCAGAGTGCCCGTTTGTGAAGGGCAACGCCAGCGGGCTGGCCGTAGGTCTTCCGGACGGACAGATGGGAAATTCCGAAGTGGGGCATCTGAACATGGGTGCCGGCAGAATTGTTTATCAGGAACTCACAAGAATCACCAGGGAGATTGAGGACGGAACCTTTTTTGAGAACGAGGCGCTCCTGGCCGCGGTGGAGAACGCGAAGAAGAACCAGTCGTCGCTTCATCTGTACGGCCTTCTGTCGGACGGAGGCGTACACAGCCACAACACCCATTTGTACGGCCTTCTGGAACTGGCGAAACGCCATGGACTGGAGAAGGTATATGTGCACTGCTTCCTGGACGGACGCGACACTCCCCCCGCCTCCGGGAAAGGATACGTCAAGGAACTGAGAGACCGGATGAAGGAGATTGGCGTCGGCGAAGTGGCGACTGTGATGGGGCGCTATTATGCCATGGACCGCGATAACCGCTGGGAGCGGGTAGAGCTTGCGTACAGAGCGCTGACAAAAGGAGAGGGAGCGCAGACCGACTGCCCGGTATGCGGGCTGAACGATTCCTATAAGGAAGAAGTTTTCGATGAATTTGTAAAACCGATTGTTGTGACGAAGGACGGCAGGCCGCTGACGACCATTCAGGATAAAGATTCCATTATCTTCTTTAATTTCCGTCCGGACCGGGCGAGAGAGATTACCCGGGCATTCTGTGACGATGAATTTGCCGGTTTTGAGAGAGAGAAGAAGCTGGACCTGACATACGTCTGCTTTACGGAGTATGACGTGACGATTCCGAACAAGCAGGTGGCGTTCCACAAGGTAGAACTTCACAATACGTTCGGCGAGTATCTGGCGGCGAACGGGAAGACCCAGGCGAGAATCGCGGAGACGGAGAAATATGCGCATGTAACCTTCTTCTTCAACGGCGGCGTCGAAGAACCGAACAAAGGGGAAGAACGAATCCTTGTAAAATCCCCGAAAGTCGCGACGTATGACCTCCAGCCGGAGATGAGCGCTTACGGAGTGTGCGACAAGCTGTGCGAGTCGATCCGGTCGGGCAGATACGACGTGATTATCATCAATTTCGCCAACCCGGATATGGTAGGCCATACGGGTGTGGAGGAAGCCGCGGTCAAGGCGGTGGAAGCGGTTGACGAGTGTGTGGGAAGAGCAGTGGAAGCGCTGAAATCGGTGGACGGACAGATGTTCATCTGCGCCGACCACGGGAATGCGGAGCAGCTCAGAGATTATGAGACCGGGGCGCCCTTTACGGCGCATACGATCAATCCGGTGCCCTTTATTCTGGTCAATGCGGATCCTGCGTACCGGCTACGGGAGGGCGGCTGCCTGGCGGACATTATTCCGACGCTTCTGGAACTGATGGAGATGGAACAGCCGAAAGAGATGACGGGAAAATCTCTACTGTTGAAATAAAGCATAAACAGGGTAACCGCTCAGGGGGTTATCTGAACGGTTACCAAACAGGTGAGGAGTTTATATGGTACTTGAGATGAAACGCGCGCTGGGGGAGCTGCGAAGCGGTTCCGCCCAGGGCTACAGACGGTTGTACGATGCGACCTACGAGGAAGTGTACTGCAGAAGTCTTTTGATTATCCAGAAGGAGGATCAGGTGCTGGAGTACATGAAAGATTTTTATAAGGACCTGTTCGGATCGCTGGACGAGGCGTATGAGACTTCGGACACAGAGCGCTGGTTCCTGCACAGATTTTATCAGAAACTGCGCAAGCATTACCACAGGCTTCTTGAGAAACAGGAGAAGGCGGCGGAGACGGGCGGAGTGAAGACGCTGGCGGAGCTGCCGAACGCATTTCCGCTGCTTCACAGGATCATGCTGACGATGTCGTTTAAGGATGATTTCTCGGCGGCGGAGATTTCAGCCATCTACGGGTTGGCGGAGGATAAGATTCAGACGGAACTGGAGAAGCTGGAAAAGCTTCTGCCGTCGATCACGGAAGGCCAGCCGGAAAGCGTGGGAGCGTATCTTGGAAGCTGGAAAGTGCTGCTTCTCGGCGCTTCCAGACAGATCACAGGCGCCGGTTCTGATGGATGGGTGGATTCGGTATATGCGGATGCGGCAAAGGCGGCGGGGATCCCTGCGGAGCCGTCGCCGGTGAAGAGCGGGGACGACCAGTTTGAGTACTTCGTGGCGGATCCGGAACCGGAGCCCGAGAAGCCGAAAAAAAAGGTGGTCCCGATCGTCCGGGAAGAACCGGACGAGGAGGAAGAGGACGAAGACGAGGATGCGTACGACGAAGATGAGGATGACGAGGACGAATACGACGAGGATGAGGACGAGGATGAAGATGACGACCGTTACGACTGGGATATGGAGGACGACGGCCGGAAGATGATTATACTGGGAATCGTTCTTGCCGTGATCATTGTTGCTATTATCGGAATCGCGGCGTTCCGCATTCTCGGGAGCGATAAAGACAGCGAGCGTGACCGGATTCAGTCGGAGCAGGAGGAGGAAGACAGCGGAAACAAACTGATTGTAAAAGGTGGAGAGGACGAGGGTTCCGAAGCGCCGGAGGAAGATCCGGAGCCGGTGGAAGCCCCGGAAGAAACTCCCGGGGAAACTCCGGAAGAAGCGGAGGCTCTGGTCATGAGAGTGAACGGCAATACGATCAATGTCCGCAGCGATACCAACACGCAGAGCGACATTCTCACCAAGGTGAAAAAGGATGAGAAAGTGGAAGTGCTGGGGGATCCGGCGGAAGAATGGGTGCAGATCCGCTGCATTGAACAGAACAACGAAGAGGGCTATATGATGTCCCAGTATCTATCGAATATTGAATAATTTGAAGGAACCTGCTCATACTAAGAGAAAAGTGTGAGGAGGTTCTTTTTTATGAATCAGTATCTGCCGATTACCTATATTCATGCAAGAGAAATACTGGATTCCCGGGGGAATCCTACCGTGGAGGCGGAAGTGCTGCTGGACGGCGTGTATCAGGCGCGGGCGTCGGTCCCTTCAGGAGCGTCCACCGGGCGTTTTGAAGCCGCGGAGCTGCGGGACGGGCAGGAACGCTATCTGGGACTGGGCGTAGAGAAGGCGGTGTCAAATGTCAATACGAAGATCGCCAACGTGCTGTTGGGAGAGAACGCCCTGAATCAGGGATATGTGGATCATCTTCTGATCGACGCGGACGGCACGGAAAATAAGTCCAATCTGGGGGCCAACGCGATTCTCTCCGTGTCCATGGCGGTCGCCAAGGCATCCGCCAGAGCGCTGGGCATCCCGGTCTATCAGTATCTGGGCGGAATCCGTACCGATACCATGCCGGTTCCGATGATGAATATTTTAAACGGAGGGAGACATTCCAAAAATTCGCTGGATTTTCAGGAGTTCATGATCATGCCGACAGGAGCGTCAAGCTTCCGGGAAGGTCTGCGCATGGGGACGGAAGTGTATCACAGTCTGAAGCGGATTCTGGAAAAGGAAGGGCTGACCACGGCGGTGGGCGATGAGGGCGGATTTGCTCCGGATATCAGAGATGCGAAGGAAGTATTTTTATTTTTGAAGGAAGCGGTGGAGGAGGCCGGATACGAACCGGGGCAGGATTTTGTATTTGCCATGGACGCGGCCGCCAGCGAGCTGATCAACGAGAAGAACGGACGCTATGAGTTTCCGGGAGAAGGACGCATGAACGGACAGCGGGTCAGCCGGACTTCCGAGGAACTGATTGATTATTATGAGGAACTGCTCTCCATGTATCCGCTGGTGTCGATTGAGGACGGACTGGCGGAGGACGACTGGGAGGGCTGGCAGCAGATGACAAAGCAGATCGGCGGCAGAGTCCAGTTGGTGGGCGACGATCTGTTTGTGACCAACGTGAAAAGGCTGGCCTGCGGGATCCGGCTAGAGGCGGCGAACGCCATTCTGATCAAGGTCAATCAGATCGGAACGCTGACCGAGGCGTTCGACGCGATCCACATGGCGCACAAGGCGGGCTACCGGACGGTGATCTCGCACAGGAGCGGCGAGACCTGCGAGGACATCATCGCGGACATCGCGGTGGCCTGCGGGGCCGGCCAGATCAAGACCGGAGCGCCCTGCCGGGCAGAGCGGACGGAGAAATACAATCAGCTTCTGCGGATCGAGGAGGAACTGCAGGGGCTGGCGGGCTACCGGAATCCGTTCGCGCACGACTGACGGACGACGCCGTCCGCGGGCTACAGCAGTGAACCACTTCCACGAGCTGATTGGGGGAGATGCAGATCTCCTCCTGTTCGCCGCTGCAGGAGAAGTCAAGGATCCTCGGTTCAAAGAGAACGGCGTCGTGGACGGCTTCCGGACCGGAACCCGTAATCCGGGGCAGTTCACCGCCCGAAGCTGCGGAGTGCGTGGAAGCGCTGGATACGGAACCTCTGACGCCGGGCGGCTATTCGGGCTCCCGGGATGCTTACATATTCATCTGATTCTGGTTCCGCCACGTCCGCGGAGACAGATTATAGATATTTTTAAAGGCCCGCGAAAAATGGAGCTGATTGTCATATCCTACGGCTTTACCGATATCGCCGATAGACAGATGCGTCAGCTTCAGAAGCTCCGCGGCCTTTGTCATGCGGTAATTCAGAAGGAAGTCCTGAGGAGTCCGGCCGACCGTATTCTTGAAAATCTTCCCGAAATAACTTCGGTTCAGCCCGCAGTTGTCTGCGATATCTTCCACCGAAATATCATTTTGAAAATTCTGTTCTATGTAGGAAAGCGCTTCGTGAATATAGAAATCCCGGAGCTTTCCCGGTTTGGAAGCGATGAGCCGCACCGGAGCAATGGAACGGGTCAGAGAATCGAGAAACAGATACAGATGCCCCATCAGATGGAACGGGGCCATATCGCCGTGCTGGGCGATATAGAGCATCTCCTGCATCATCGTCTCCCGGAGATCCCGGGAATGAGCGCGGTAGACCGGCGAATCCATGGTGAGGCCGGCGATGGAGATGGCTTCGCGGACCCGCAGTCCGTCAAATTCGATCCAGACGTACTCCCAGGGAAGGTCCCGGTCCGCGATGTAGGTGGTAATCTGCTGGGGAAAGATCATAAAACCCTGTCCGCTTTTGATCTGATAAGTCCTTGTGTTTCCGGAGGAATCGTCCGCGTTCAGGGTGCCGGTGCCGGAGATGACATAATGAAATAAATAGTGAGCGCGCGCGGCGGGTCCGAAACTGTGAGAGGGTGCACAGCGTTCCCAGCCAAATTGATAAAGATTCAGGTCTACAAAGTTTTCATTGGGAAATATGGAGAATAAAATGTCCTTCATGTAAGTTGCCTCCAATATTTTTTGTGCAGTCTGTACAGATTCTGTTTTTATTAGTATAACGGAAAATATACCAAAATGCCATATGATTTTTCTTATATCATAAAAAACAGCATAATGGTATAAAAGAGAAAAAAATAGGGTATTTATAGACGCATTTTGGGATGTTATAATAAAGTCACAAAAAATCAGTGTTACATCCAACTAAGAAAGGAGCAAAATGGGATGAGAAAGAGGGAAAAAATGATAAGCCTTCTACTGGCATGTACATTGCCCGCATCCATGTTCTTGACCGGTTGCGGCGGCAGTGAGGCCGACGACGGCAAGATCGTGATCGAGCTTGTACAGTACAAGCAGGAGGCAGTGGATGTGTTCAAACGACTGGAGGAAGAGTTCAACAAGACGCACGACGATATCCGCTTGAAGATCGATTCTCCCAATGATGCCATGACGATCATGAAGACCAGATTTATCCGGGAGGATTATCCGGATATCCTCGGGATCGGCGGCGACATCAACTACTCTTATTTCATCGATGCTGACATTTTGGCAGATGTATCCGATTATCCGGGTATCACAGACATCAATCAGGGATACAGGGACATCCTGGAAGGACTTGAATTTGTCCCCACAGAAGGAACCTTCGGCGTGCCCTATGTGGCGAACGCGGCGGGTATCCTGTACAACCGCGAGATGTTCAAGGAGCACGGCTGGGAGATCCCCACGACCTGGGAGGAGATGATCACGCTCTGTGATACGATCCGGGCAGAGGGAATCCTTCCGTTCTACTATGGATTTAAGGATACATGGACCTGTCTGGCGCCGTGGAACTCGCTGGCCGTGGACCTGGCGCCGGCGGACGTATGTCAGCAGGTGAACGCGGGCAAGACCGTATTTGCCGACGAGTACAGAGAGGTGGCGGAGAAGATTCAGACGCTGGTGAGCTACGGAGAGGAAGGACCCTTTGCCTACGGCTACAACGACGCCTGTACGGCCTTCGCCAACGGTGAGTCCGCGATGTTCGCCATTGGAAGCTATGCGGTTCCCCAGATCAAATCCGTGAACCCGGATATGGACATTGATTCCTTCGTGACTCCGGGAAGCAGCGATCCGAACGGTCAGATACTGAACTCCGGCGTGGACCTTCAGTTCTGTGTTACAAAAGCCTGTATGGACGAAGGCAAAAAAGAAGCTGCTTATGAGGTGCTGAATTTCCTTCTGGCGGACGAGAACGTACAGATGTATCTGGACGATCAGAGCGCGGTTCCCTGTAAGACAGGAAGCTTTACGCTGGCTCCGAATCTGGACGGTATGACGGAGTATATCACATCCGGCAAGATCGCGGACTATCAGGATCATTATTATCCGTCCGAGATGGCAGTGGACGCACAGATTCAGACGTTCTTAATCGAACAGGATCTGGATGCATTCCTGGCAAAATTCGATTCCGACTGGACGAGATATAACCGCGATATCATCCAGATGGTAAAAGACTATAACGCGCAGAACGGCAATCAGTAAAGGGAGAGGAGTGAGAAGACATGAAAAATGCCAATGACAGAAAGAGAACGTTTATGCTGATGACGATCCCCATCGTCGCATTGTTCTTCGCCTTTAATACCCTGCCTTTGATCAAGGGTGTGATGTACAGCTTTACGAACTTCAGAGGATACGGCACCTATGACTGGGTCGGCCTCCGCAACTATATCGACCTGTTTCAGGACGGACGCGTAGGCAAATCCTATCTGTTCACCCTGAAGATGGCGGTGGCGGCGACGATTGTGACCAACGTCATCAGCCTGATTCTGGCGCTGGGCCTGAACAGCAAGATTAAGTTCAAGAGCACCCTGAGAGGTCTGTATTTCGTACCGAATATCCTGGGCGCGCTGGTTGTGGGTTATATCTTCAACTACTTCTTCACCTACATCATTCCGGCGCTGTTCAACACCACCAGTATCCTTGCAAGTTCCACCTGGGCGTGGGTCGGCATCGTGATCGTCTGTGCATGGCAGGCCATTGCCATGAACACCATCATCTACATATCCGGTCTGTCTACCGTACCGGAGGACGTATACGAGGCGGGTTCCCTGGACGGAGCAACCGGCTGGGAGCGCTTCAAGAGCCTGACTTTCCCGCTGATCATTCCGTTCTTCAGCATCAACATGGTGCTGTCCGGCAAGAACTTCCTGATGGTATTCGATCAGATTATGGCATTGACCAAAGGCGGTCCGGCCCAGAGTACCGAGTCCATCTCCTTCCTGATTTACAACAATGGTATGGCGGGCGGACAGTTCGGTTTCCAGAGTGCCAACGCGGTGCTGTTCTTTGTCATCATCGTAGCGTTCTCAGTGGCACAGCTTCAGTTTACAAGCAGTAAGGAGGAGCAGTTATAATGAAGGACCTGAAAGTAAAAGAAAGATATAATATGCCTGTTACGATCCTCTTGATTCTTGGACTGATCACGATTATCTTTCCGCTTTACATGACCATCGTGATTGCGTTCAAGCAGCCGTCGGAGATGACAAACAGTATCTCCGGAATCCTGTCTCTTCCGAAGACCTGGAGTTTCTCCAACTTTGCGGAAGCGATGAGGGTGACCGATTTCTGGAACTCTCTTAAAAACAGTCTTCTGATCACCGGCGTCACGGTGGCGCTGTCCGTGATTCTGCATTCCATGGTCGGTTATGCCATCGGAAGAAACAAGGCAAAGAGCAAATGGTACAACCTCGCGTATCTGTACATCGTCAGCGGTATGTTCGTTCCTTTTGCCATCCTGATGATGCCGCTCGTAAAGCAGACGGCTCAGTGGGGAATCGCCAACATCTTCGGCGTTATCATTTGTTATGTGGTGTTCTATATGCCCATGAACCTGATGCTGTACTCCGGATATCTGGTGAACATTCCGATCGCCCTGGAGGAGGCGGCGCGCGTGGACGGCGCGACTACCTGGACGACTTACTGGAAGATCATCTTCCCGATCATGAAGCCCATGCATGCGACCGTGGCCGTGATCACCGCTCTGAGCGTGTGGAACGACGTCATGACTCCGCTGGTTATCATGTCCGGAAGCGGACTGAATACGCTGCCGCTGGCACAGATGTCGTTCCAGACACAGTTCGGTACCAATTATAACCTGGCATTTGCATCGTATCTGCTGGCGTTGCTGCCGCTTCTGATCTTCTACATTATCTGTCAGAAGCAGATTCTGAACGGCGTTGTAAACGGCGCGGTGAAGTAATCGGCAGAAAATCAAAAAAGGCAGTTTGTATGGCCATGCATAGCTCCTGGAACTGTGCATGGCCGAATCTGCCATTTTGCATAAAAAGAGAACGGACCGGACCGCGGAAGCAGGGAGCCGGTCCTGTTATCAGGAGGCAACATGAGTATTATTTTTTCCGAAAAAGATAACACATTCATATTGCACACGAAGGATACAACCTATCAGATGAAGGTGGACGGCTACGGCTTTCTCCTGCACCTCTATTACGGGCGCAGGACGGACGGGTGCATGGATTATCTGCTGCGCTATGTGGACAGAGGGTTTTCCGGAAATCCGTATGATGCGGGAACGGACCGCACGTATTCCATGGATGTGCTGCCCCAGGAGCTGCCCTGTCAGGGGACGGGCGATTATCGGAGCCCGGCCGTGATCGTGAAGAACGCGGACGGCTCCTACGGATGCGATTTCCGTTACAAAAGCCATCGGATTCTGAAAGGAAAGTATCATATATCCGGTCTTCCGGCGGTCTATGCCAGGGAGGACGAAGGAGAGACGCTTGAGATTCTTATGGAGGATCCGGTGACAAAGATACAGGTCACACTGTTGTATGGGGTACTGCCGGATCTGGATATCATTACCAGAAGTGCGCGCATCAGGAACTCGGGCGGCGGAAAAATTTATCTGGAGAAGGCGCAGGCGGCGTGTCTGGACTGGCTGGACGGGGAGTACGATCTGATCAGTTTCTACGGCCGCCACGCCATGGAGCGGAATGTCCAGAGGATACCGGTGGCACACGGGGCGCATGTCATCGGCAGCCGCAGGGGCACTTCCAGCCATCAGTACAACCCGATGATGATCCTGGCGGGGCATGAGACAACGGAGGATGCAGGAAGCTGCTACGCCATGTCCTTTGTGTACAGCGGGGGGTTCAAAGGTGAGGTGGAGAAAGACCAGTTCGGCCAGACCCGGGCCCTTCTGGGCCTGCCGGACGAACAGTTCTCCTATCCGCTGGAGACAGGGGAAGTCTTTCATGTCCCGGAGGTTGTGCTGACCTATACCCGCGGGGGTCTGGCGAGATTATCACAGAATCTGCACTGCTGCATCCGGGATCATCTGTGCAGGGGCAGATACAAAGACGCGGCGCGCCCGCTTCTTCTGAACAGTTGGGAAGCTTCCTATTTTGACTTTAACGGGGACTCCATCTATGAACTGGCGAAGCAGGCTGCGGATCTCGGCATGGATATGCTGGTCATGGACGACGGATGGTTCGGCGAGAGAAACGATGACAACGGCGGCCTCGGCGACTGGTTTGTCAATGAAGGAAAGCTGGGCGAGTCCCTCGGAAGCCTGATCGAACGGATCCGTGCGCTGGGGCTGAAGTTCGGAATCTGGCTGGAGCCGGAAGGAATCAATGAGAACAGCGCGCTCTATCGGGAGCATCCGGACTGGGTGCTGTCCGTGCCCGGCAGAGGCCCGGTGCGCGCCAGAAACCAGTTGGTGCTGGATTTCTCCCGCAAAGAGGTTGTGGACGATATCTTTGAGAAGGTATGCCGCATACTGGATCAGGGAAAGATCGAATATGTAAAATGGGACATGAACCGCAGTCTTTTCGACTGCTTTTCCCGGGAGACGGCGGATCAGGGACGGGTGATGCACGATTATGTGCTCGGACTGTACGATTTTCTGGAACGCCTCCTGCAGAGGTATCCGGATCTGCTGCTGGAGGGCTGCAGCGGCGGCGGCGGCCGGTTTGACGCGGGAATGCTCTATTACACGCCGCAGATCTGGTGCAGCGACAATACGGATGCGCTCGACCGCGTACTTATCCAGTACGGAACGTCGTTCGGCTATCCGGTGTCGGCGGTGGGATCCCATGTGTCGGCGGTGCCGAATCATCAGACCGGCCGGCTGACGCCGCTCCATACGAGAGGAATCGTCGCCATGGCGGGCACGTTCGGATACGAACTGGATCCGGGGCTGCTTCTTCCGGTGGAGCGGGAACAGATCCGGGAACAGGTAAGAGAATATAAGCGGCATGAGATGCTGATTCGATACGGACGGTATTACCGGCTGACCGATCCGTTCAAAGAAGCGGCCGGCGCCTGGGAATTTGTCTCCGAGGACGGTACGGAAGTGCTGGCGTCGGCGGTGATACAGGAGGTTCACGGGAATCTTCCGGTGACGTATATCCGCCTGAAAGGGCTGCCGGAAGGCTGCTGGTACCGGGAAGAGAAGAGCCGGAAAGTATTCGCGTCGGATGCGCTGATGGAGACGGGAATCCCTCTGCCGGAACAGACGGGAGAATACCGGGCGTATCAGATGTATTTTAAGAGGGTTGAGCCGTGAAAGGAGATTTTTACATGAAGATGGAAACGGTTTTTCAGGAGCGACTGAAAAAGCATCATGATGAGCTCCGGTGGCTTTATATGGAGCTGTACGATAACAGTGACATGTTCGCGGAACTGTGTGATCAAATGTATACCTATGCGACGGACCGGGACGAGGAGCTGGCAAAGCTGGACCGGGAGAGGGAGCTGGATCCGCAGTGGTTCCGGGGAAACGATATGCTGGGCATGATGCTGTATATCGACAATTTTGCCGGAAATCTGGAAGGCGTCAGGAAAAAGCTTGACTATCTGTCTTCCTGTAATGTCAACTGCATTCACCTGATGCCTTTTCTGGAGTCCCCGAAAGGACGTTCGGACGGCGGATACGCGGTGGCGGATTTCCGGAAGGTGCAGCCGGAGCTGGGGACGATGGAAGAGCTTTCGTCGCTGGCAAGGGCATGCCATAAGAGAAAGATCAACCTGTGCATGGATTTTGTCATGAATCATACTTCCGAGGATCACGAGTGGGCGAAGAAAGCCAGGGAAGGCGACGGGGAATATATGAGCCGTTATTTCTTCTATGACAATCCGTCCATACCGGAGCAGTATGACCGGACAGTTCCGCAGGTATTTCCGACGACGGCGCCGGGCAATTTTACTTATCTGGATGAGATGGGATCCTATGTGATGACCACTTTCTATCCATATCAGTGGGATCTGAACTATCGGAATCCGCGGGTGTTCAACGAGATGATGTATAATTTCCTGTATCTGGCCAATCAGGGGATGGACGTTATCCGCATTGACGCGGTGCCGTATATCTGGAAAGAGCTGGGGACAAAGTGCCGGAATCTTCCGCAGGTTCATACGATTGTGCGCATGATGCGGATGATTTGTGAGATCGTCTGCCCGGGCGTGCTGCTTCTGGGAGAAGTGGTTATGGAGCCGGAGAAGGTGGTGCCTTATTTCGGAACGGTGGAAAAGCCGGAATGCCATATGCTTTACAATGTGACGACGATGGCGACGACCTGGCACAGCGTGGCCACCAGAGACGTGAGGCTTTTGAAAAAGCAGATGGATATTGTAAACGGTCTGCCCAAAGACTATTTGTTCCTCAATTATCTGCGCTGTCACGATGACATCGGCTGGGGACTGGATTACGATACGCTGAAAACCTGGGGCATGCGGGAGGTGGATCACAAGCGCTTCCTGAACCAGTATTTCACCGGACGGTTTGAGGGCAGCGTGAGCCGGGGCGAACTGTACAACGACGATCCGGTGACGCAGGACGCCCGGTTCTGCGGGACGACGGCTTCCATGTGCGGCGTGGAGAGCGCGCTGTACGAGAAGAACGAAGAGAAGCTGGAGGCGGCCGTTACCGCGGATCTGATGCTTCATGCCTATATGCTGACGCAGTCCGGCATTCCCATGCTGTACAGCGGGGACGAGATCGGTCAGGTGAACGACTATACGTATAAGGAAGACGACGCCAAAAAGGAAGATTCCAGATACCTCCACCGGGGAAGATTTCCGTGGTATCTGGCGGCGAAAAATACCGAAAAGGGGACGCCGCAGGAACGGATTTTCTCGGGTCTCTCGAAGCTGGAACGGATCCGCAGGGAGCGTGCGGTCTTCCGAAGCGACGCGGCGGTTTATACCTATGATGTGAAGGATGATTCGATCCTCTGTATCCTGAGGGAGAATGAGGAGGAGCGGTTTATCGGCATCTTCAATTTTGCCGATGAGACAAGGACCGCATGGATGGAAGAGTCCGGAACTTTTGTGAATCTTTGGAGCGGCGAACCGATGGAACTGGTCAATGTGGCAGTTCCGGGGCATGGTTTCGTGTGGGCCAGCAGAGAGAAACGATAACGGAAGAGAATCAGGGGGACAGAGGTCTTGGGGCTTCTGTCCTGCTTTTTTAAGCATGGTTTTTTCGGCTTTTTTGGAGTGTGATTGGACGTGACGGAGGAAGGGGAGGATACGGATGCTTCTGGATGGCTTGAAAGAGATGATGAGAATCTGTCTGAAACTGATTCTGTTCGATGCAGTATTTCTTTTAGGAGCTCTTCTGCTGGCCGAAGAGTTTATGGCTGCCGGCAGGCTTTCTATCTGGATTCTTGTTTTGCTGTTCTGCGGATTGTTTTTAGTGTTTTTGACTATAAAGGGAATGATGAAAGAATTTCACGTGACGTTTCGCTATATACTTGCGCCTTTGTGTCTGGCAGGGATGTTTGTCGGTGCAGTTTTTTCCTATTATGTATGCTTTTATCAGAGGGTACAAAATGATTTCGTAGGATTATTTTGTATGATGGGGATGTTGTGTTTTTTTCAGTGGTGGAGTCATAAGCAGTTCTTGATTTTACCGTCTGTTCTGGAGAAAATGTACCCACATCTGCGGGAGGAAGCACCGGAAGCGTTTCGTACTGATTTTTGTAGAGTCGCGGAAGTTGGCTTTGCAAAAGCCCTGAGCAAAGAACTGGATCTTGTTCCGGAAGAAGAAATCACGCCGGAACTGCAGGAAGCGGTATCGCGCTGGTACGCGGTTTATGTGGGATTTGCCCTGATCGAAGAAGCCATGGTTTTGTGGGTTCTGGTGGCAGGCATTTTTGGTCTGCGCTGAGTTTGGTTAAACCTTCGAAAGAAAAAAGTGGAAACTTTCTTATAATTGATGTAAAATAAGAAAAGAACGACCGGGTGACAGTGAGGGGTACATGAAGGAGAAAGATATGGAGTTACAGTGCAGATCCGATGTGGATTTTCGGGAGAGAGTGAGTAGAAACCGCAGGCTTTGGCTGGAGAAACTGGCAGGGATGCTGGAAGAATGCATGGCGGACAGTTTTGCAGATTACAAAGAGATGCTGCTGGAAGACGCGCAGCAGAGGTTAAAGATCCTGCAGGCGGAGATTGTACAGAAGCTTGACGAACCGGCATCCTGCGAGGAACTTTTCCAGCAGGTCCGTTCCCTTGAAACAGCGGGATTCGTGAACCGGAAGGCGGAGGTGTTCTTTCAGACGCTTCGGGAGAGGGAGAAGATGTGCACGGAGGCGGTGGCCGGACTGCTTCTTGGAAGGGATGTCGGGTATGAGGAGTGTGCGAAGTCGAAAAACGGCCGGGAGGGTTTTCGGACGGAGCTCCTTCCGGAACCGGATCCTCTTTTGTGGAAGGAGCGGGAAGCGATCAAAGAAAAGAAATCCTGTCTCAATGAAGAGATCGAACGCCTGATGAGGGCGAAAGAAGAGGCGGAGACCTCGTTTCGGGAGCTGGTGCGCAGGAATGCGGAGACACGGGTACAGATGGAAAAGGAAAAGCCGGAGATCAGGTACACGGCCCGAAAAGTCCGGAGAGAAGGTTTTCTGGGATTTGTTGCCGGTTTATTCGGAATCATGAGGACGGAAACGGTTGCTGACGACAGCGAATTGTGCAGATGGAAAGAGCGCGCGGAGGCGCTGCAGAGGGAATACGATCTCAGTGTTCGGGAGGGAAGCGACCGGATCGAAGAACTGAAAGGAAACTGGCATAAAAAAGAAGAGGAGTACGACCGGCTGGATACTGAACAGAGGAAGCTGGAGAAAACACTCTCAGAGCAGATGAAAAATGCGGTTCTGGGAGAACTGGAAGCCTTCCTGTACGGAGAGAGCGGACTTTTTGATCAGGCGGTGGCAGAGGCGGAAGCGAATTTTAAGCAAAATGCGGAAAGGATCAGAGCAGCGGTCTGGGAAGAATATCAGGGCAGATAGGAAGGTGTGTAACCGTTCAGGGGTAATCCGAACTGTTACGAAGATGTATGGATGCGGGAAGGCAGAGAGTTCACAGCTCTTCTGCCTTTTTCATATCTATATAAGGAAAAATTGGTGCGGAGCAGTTCTATGGATTGTAAGGAAGCGATATTATCGGATGAATATATGGATTTTATATGGAAAATTGACGTCCGCTTATCGGGACAGAGTGATCATCCTTTTGGCGTGTGCACTCAGTACATTAACCGTAATTTCAGTGTCTTTTATGTGGACAGGAATGAGGTCCTCAGGGATGTGCAGAATGTTCCCATTGGAGATTATGCGATTCCCAATTGTTATACGCAGATGGATACGGAAAGTCTGGAATATACAAGGATCCTGCCAATTCAGAATCAGCCGGCGCTGAAGCTTCAGGGCAGCGGAGTGATTCTGGGTTTTCTGGATTCCGGGATCGCTCTGGATAATCCGGTATTTCGGACCAGGGACGGAAGAACCAGGGTGATCGGATTGTGGGATCAGACCGATCAAAGCGGGACGCCGCCGGAAGGGTTTCTCTACGGAAGCAGTTACTCGGCTGAGGAGATCGACCGGCTTCTGGAAGAAGGAAGAACAGAGCTTCCGGGGGCAGATCCGGACGGACACGGAACAAAGGTGGCGTCTATTGCGGCAGGTTCTCAGGTGGAGAGCGAAAATTTTATCGGAGCCGCCCCGGAGGCTTCCATTGCATTTGTCAAATTGAAGCAGGCAAAACCGTTTATTCGTCAGCTTCAGGAGATTCCTCAGGACAGTATTGCGTATCAGGAGACGGATATGATGCTTGCGATCCGATATCTGGAGACTCTGGCTTCCAGGGAGGGCCGTCCTCTGGTCATATGTATTGCTCTTGGAAGTAACTCAGGAGGGCATACGGGAAACACGGCGCTGGGTCAGTATCTGGATGATTTTGGGAGCAGAGCAGGACGGGTGGTAGTGGTGGCTGCCGGCAACGAGGGAAACAAGGGACATCACTTTTTTGGAGTCGTCCCAAAGGATACGGGATATCTGGATGTGGAGCTTCGTGTAGGAGAAAATGAGCAGGGGTTCCAGTTGAATCTGTGGGGCAACGCCCCGGGGATGTTCGCGGCGGAGGTCACATCGCCGTCCGGAGAACAGGTTCCGCGGATCTTCCCGCGGATCCTGGAACAACAGCGGTTTGATTTCGTATTTGAGAATACGATCCTTGATGTGCAGTATGAACTGTCAGAGGTGGTGTCCGGGGATGAGAGGCTTTTAATGTCCTTTCGAGAACCTACGCCCGGGATCTGGAGGCTTCGGATCTTCTCTTCGGGAGATCTGGAAAACAGTTTTCATATCTGGCTGCCGGTAACGGGCTTTATCAGCGACGGAACTTATTTTCTGCGGCCGGATCCGGATACGACCATCACAAGCTCCGGCAATACTCTTCGGGTTTTGACCGTGGCGGGTTATGAGGGCAGTACAGAGAGTGTGTGGATGGATTCCGGCAGGGGAAAGACACGGAACGCGAACCAGAAACCGGATATCGCAGCTCCCGCGGTCAATGTGTCCGCCATTGATCGTTTTGGGAGGGGGAGTACGCTGACCGGGACCAGTGCGGCGGCGGCCTTGACTGCAGGTGCGGCGGCGCTTTTGATGGAATGGGGGATTGTCCAGAACAATGTGCCGACGATGGACGGAGCAGCCATTCAGAGATTCCTGATCCGAGGGGCAAGAAGACCGGGAACTTACAGTTATCCGAATAAAAGCTGGGGGTTCGGTCTGCTGGATCTCTACGGAAGTTTCCGTGCGATGCGGGGACTCCGGGAATCGGTATGAAAGCGGGATGCAGCAAGATCCAATCTTGTCAGAAAGGAATCATTGGGATATTTTATTTCTCTATAATCTTCTTATTTCCGGACACAATAAAGGTGAATGTCAAAAAGATGGAATATAAGGAGAGGCGTAATGCAGGGAGAAGTAATTCGCGGGATCCTGATCCCGTTTGTCGGAACGATGTCTGGTTCTGCATGTGTACTGTTTATGAAAAAAAGAATGGACAGGATGCTGCAGAGGATTCTTACCGGATTTGCGGCCGGAGTTATGGTAGCGGCTTCCGTCTGGAGTCTTTTGATTCCGGCGATGGAACAGTCCGGGTCCATGGGGCGGTGGGCTTTTGTGCCTGCCGTTGCAGGCTTCTGGCTCGGGATCCTGTTTCTGCTCTTTCTGGATCGCATGATTCCGCATCTGCATATGAACAGCGGAAAAGCCGAAGGGCTGCAGAGCAGTCTGCGGAAGACGACGATGCTGGTGATGGCGGTGACGCTTCACAATCTGCCGGAAGGAATGGCGGTGGGAGTCGTCTATGCCGGGTGGATGTCCGGGGAGGCCGGGATCACCGCAATGGGTGCGCTGGCTCTTTCTCTGGGGATCGCCATACAGAATTTTCCGGAGGGTGCGATCATCTCCATGCCTTTGCGCGCGGAGGGGGTCGGCAAGGCAAGAGCGTTTGTCTACGGAACGCTTTCCGGTATAGTGGAGCCGATCGGAGCGCTTCTGACGATATTTGCGGCGGGATTCGTGGTCCCGTTTTTGCCGTACCTTTTAAGTTTCGCAGCCGGAGCCATGATCTATGTGGTGGTGGAGGAACTGATCCCCGAGATGTCGGAGGGAGAGCATTCCAACGTGGGAACGCTTCTGTTTGCTGCCGGGTTCACGGTGATGATGGCGCTGGATGTGGCTTTGGGGTAGATTTTCCGCACATACTTCGGGGACAGCGCCGTTTCTGTCTTTCCCCCTGTATTTGTTACTTTTCACATCTACACCGCCCGGACGCCTGTTGCGGGCAGATCATCCTTCCAGACCCCGCTCGCGTTTATGCCCCATGGGTACTTAATGAAGGGACGCAGCGGTATTTATGCCCTTGGGGTATTTATGCCCTTGGGGTATTAAGGCGCGTGAAAGACCGCGCCTAAGGACCGGCGCCCTTCAATGGGTCTTTCAGGAAAATCTGCCCGCATCAGGCTGAAACCAGCGTTGGTGTGAAAACTAACCTGTAGTTTCATCCTGATAAATGAAATAATAAAAATATATTGACACGATGTCAGAGAAAAGCTATAATATAGATATTGACATTATGTCAGAATAAGACGTGAAGAGGAAACAATGTTTGGATTCCCATGGTAACCGATGATTTTACAGGAGGTACAGGTATGAGTAAAAAAATGGTAGCGTATTTCAGCGCAGGCGGCGTGACCGCAGGGGCGGCGAAGAAACTGGCGGAGGTTTGCGGCGCAGATTTGTATGAAATCAGACCCCAGACCCCATACACCAGCGCGGATTTGGACTGGATGAACAAAAAGAGCCGCAGCAGTGTGGAGATGAACGATCCGTCTTCCCGTCCGGCATTGGCGGATACTTCGGCGGATATCGCGGGACACGATGTGATTTTTGTGGGATTTCCGGTGTGGTGGTATACGGCGCCGGCTATTATCAGAACCTTTCTCGAGTCCTATGACTTCAGCGGAAAAATTATTGTGCCTTTTGCCACTTCCGGCGGCAGCGGGCTTGGAAAAACGGCGGAAACCCTGCAGGAGATCGTACCGTCGGCGACGGTCAGGAACGGAAAGCTTTTGAACGGAAAGCTGGAGGAAACGGCGCTGAAAAAATGGGCGGACAGTTTTGAAAAATAGGAGGATGAGATCATGGTAAAGCAGACGGCGGGAAGAGATCAGTTGGGGACGTTTGCCCCCAAATTTGCACAGTTAAACGATGATGTTTTGTTTGGCGAGGTGTGGAACAGGGAAGAAAAGCTTTCGTTGAGAGACCGTTCCCTTGTGACGGTCGTATCGCTGATGGCGCAGGGACTGGTGGACTCTTCGTTCCAATATCATCTGCAGAGTGCGAAAAATAACGGCATTACGAAAGAGGAAATCGCCGAGATTTTAACTCACGCGGCCTTCTACGCAGGATGGCCGAAGGCATGGGCAGCGTTTAAGATGGCGAAAGAAGTCTGGACGGAAGAGATGCCAGCGGATGTTTCCGCCGATGAGATGTAAAGACGGAAATTACAACAGAGGAGATGGAGCATGAACTATGTACAGATCATTTTCAGTCCGACGGGAGGGACCAGACGCACCGCGGAGATCATGACGTCGGAATGGAGCAGTTCCGTGGAAATCGTGGATCTGTGTGACCCGGCTTGTGATTTCTCAAAATGCAGTTTCGCTCCGGAGGATGCGGTATTGCTCGCGCTGCCGTCCTACGGGGGACGCGTGCCCGCGGCCGCGGCGGAAAGATTGTCGCAGATCCGCGGCAATTCGGCAAAATGCGTGCTGTTGTGCGTGTATGGGAACCGTGCTTATGAGGATACCCTGATTGAAATGGCGGATCTCGCGGAAAAATGCGGTTTCGTTCCGGCGGCGGCCGTCGCTGCCGTGGCCGAACATTCCATTATACATCAGTTCGCGGCCGGGCGGCCGGATGAGAAAGACGCGCAGCAATTAAGAGACGCTGCGAAAAAAATTCTCGAAAAGATAAAAGCCGGGAGGCCGGAGGATGCGCCGCACATACCGGGCAATCGGCCTTATAAAAAATTCGGCGGCGTCGGCCTGGTTCCGAAGGCCACAAAAGACTGTACGGGCTGCGGGTTGTGCGCGGAGCAGTGTCCGGTGCAGGCCATTGACCGGGGCAACCTCAAAAAAGCGGATGCGGATCGGTGCATTTCCTGTATGCGCTGTGTCGTACAGTGCCCTGTTTCTGCCAGAAAAGTCAATGCCGGAATGGTGGCGGCCGCGTCGCTGGCAATGAAAAAAGTCTGTTCTGACAGGAAAGAATGCGAGCTGTTTCTGTGATGGAAATAAGGAGTTCATCGAAGTTGTCTGGTGGACTCCTTGTTTTTATGCACACGGGCGCTGCAGGCGTTTTAACGAAAAATATAGCTTATCAGAAGTAGATATGCTAAAATAAAAATCATAGGAGAAAAGAGCCCGTTTTATGGAACATGATGCGGTAAATCGTCCTCTTGCCGGGAACACGGACGCTTTCAGGCCGTTCCCGTTTCGGGTGGAAAACAAAATGTCGGAAAGGATTGCTCAGGTGTCGTTATGTGGATGGAACAGTTAAAATCCAAAATAAAAGAGCAGCAGGCGGTCTATCAAGCCTTGAAAGAGGGAGATGACAGCGCAGTCTGCTATAAGGAATTTCAGAACGGAAAATGGGGTACGGATGATGAGAATTATACGAACCGCCTGCGGCTGGCGTATTATCTGCTCTACTGCCATATTGAGGATGAAGAGACGGTCGTCTATCTCTTTGGCGAAGAACTGAAAGACAGAGAGCGCAATTCATTCCAGGGGATCGGGAGTACGCTGCAGGTGCTGACGCATCTGATCAGAAAGTACAATACGGACGGCAAATATACCGATTTGCTGAAGCGGGGGAAGAACGCGAATTTTGACTGTGCCTGCGGCTATGACCCGGATGGAGAAATGGAGGAGGATCTGGCGGGCAGCAGCCTGCTGGACGGTATCTATTTGTGCATGGAAATGAAATACAAAGATGTGATGGAACGTCTGGTGGATCAGTGGATAAAAGATACCGCAGAATGGTCCGCTTCCAACCGCAGGACACGGATTGATTTCAATACATTTCTGGGAAGGGATGAGGAAAATGAAAGGCTCTATCAGGAACAACTGGCAGAGCTCCTCTCGGCGGAAAACAGCAGTGCGCGAGAGATTTTTTCCGGGTACAAAAACCTGATCCGGCATCACTTGCATATGGGCGATTATGAGAAAGCGCGGCGCCTCTGTAAAAAGGTTATAGAAACCGCGGATTACGGACAGATCAGAACGCTGCGGCTGTTCAGGGATTTTCTGGAAGCCTGTTTTGAAGTTGCGGCAAATGATGCGGAGGCAGCGGCCGGTCTGTGGGACTGGGCCAGGGCGGAACTTCAGAAGGTGCCGCAGTCAAGCCGGTACGGAAATTTATATATCAAGGGGATTGCGGCGGCGAATGCCATGGGTGATCCTTATGGGAAGCTGCTGGAACAGGAATATAAAGATTTCCTTAAAGAATTTCAATTAGTGCCGGACGAATGATAATTGCTGAATGAGAGAGATTCAATGAAAAAATATTAACCGAGCGAAAATTTCATCAGTTTGGCCTCTTTTTTCATACGATTGGTATAAACAATTCTATACATAAGTTAATCCTCCAGCATGGAGGCAACCGCATCTTCGGCATTGTCAAAAGGACCATGAAGATTTCTTTGAAATCTGGTATCGTAGACGACCTCTTGAAGCGAATAAGGAATGGACTTATGTTGTACAGAAAAAGGAATCCCTGCATTTTCAATAGCTGCGTTTAAAAAAATGCGAATTGCGATTGATGTATCCAATCCCAGACTGGAAAATAATGTATCTGCCTGTTTTTTTAAAGTGTCATCAATACGGATTTGTAATGTAGCCATATTGCACATCTATTGAGCACCCGCTCCATATAGTGAGAAAACGAAAACGTAAAAAAGAGTCTGAATAAAGAAAACCGTAACCGGAAAGGGGGAAGTAAGAGTAATGGCGTATTTTGAATATGAGGGGAAATCGGTTTATTTTACCGAGTATGGGCAGGGCAGGCCGATTGTTTTCCTGCACGGAAATACGGCTTCGTCTAAAATGTTTGAACTTCTTATACCGTTGTATGCTGAAAAATTCCGATGTATTTTGATTGATTTTCTGGGAAACGGACAGTCCGACAGAGTGGAGAAGTTTTCGGCGGATATGTGGTATGATGAGGCTTTGCAAACGATTGCACTTGTTGAATACTTACAGTGCGGAAAGGCTGCGCTTGTTGGAACAAGCGGCGGTGCGTGGGCTGCCGTCAACGCAGCGTTGGAGCGTCCGGATTTATTTTATGCAGTGATTGCAGACAGCTTTGACGGACGAACTCTTAATGAAAATTTTTCTGACCGCCTTTTATCCGAGAGAAAAGCGGCAAAAGCAAATATACAGTCAAGATGGTTTTATGAATGGTGCCAGGGCACAGACTGGGAAACGGTGATTGACCTTGATACCAAAGCTCTGCTGCAGTGCGCAAGAGAAAAACGCCCGTTATTTCAGAAGCCGTTAACAGAGATGAAAGTCCCTGTTTTGTTCACAGGCAGCCGGGAAGATGAAATGTGCAGAGAAAATCTTGAGCAGGAATACAGAAAAATGGCAGCCTTCATCCCTGACGCGTCAATCCGGATATTCGAACACGGAGGACATCCGGCCATTGCGACGAATGCGGAAGAAGCTGCGGAAATCATTTGCGATTTTATTGCGATGATATAAAAGTAAATCAGTGTTGTTGAACGGGTTTCCGAATCCGCCGCTTGACACTTCCCCTGGCTTCTTGTATAATAGTTATTGACTTGAAGTCAATAACTAAAAAGGGGGAAGGAACAGCGTGGCAAGACCAGTAAAAAAGGCGCCGGAACAGTGGAAGAGAGAGATTCTGGACGCGGCGAAGGAATTATTTTTGTCCAAAGGTTATGAGGAAACCGCCATTGCGGATATCATGGAGCTGGCGGGCGGGGCCAAAGGGATGTTTTACCGTTTTTTTGAAAGTAAGGAAGAGGTCATGCATGCCTTGGGGGAACGGATGTTTTTGGAAAACAATCCGTTTGAGGCGGTCAGGAGGCGTTCGGACTTAAACGGACTGCAGAAGATCCGGGAAGTGCTGGCGTTCGACCGGGCGGACGGAGAGCGGGAGGCGCTGAGTACGCAGGCGGTTCCCGTCCTCAAGGATCCGCGCATTCTCGCGGCCGCGGTGGAGGCGAACCGGCGGGTGCTGACCCCTCTGTGGTTTGAACTGATTGAGGAAGGGAGGCTTGACGGTTCGATTCAGACAAAATATGCCCGGGAACTTTCCGAGCTGCTTCCGCTTGTCAATTTCTGGCTGCTGCCGTCGGTATTTCCGGCCGACGCGGAAGGAATCCGGCGCAAATGCCGGTTTATTGCGGAGGTTCTTTCGGCCATGGGGCTTCCGATTATAGACGAGGAGATGTATGGAAGGACGCAGAGAATCCTGGGAAACTGCCGGAAAGAGGGGGAGGAGTAACAGATGGGACAGAGGCTGTTTACGAAGAATTTTACCCTCCTTGTGCTGGGTCAGGCCAGCTCCTTGTTCGGCAATTATATCCTGCGCCTGGCGCTGTCCATGTATGTGTTGGAAGCGATCGGTTCGGCGGCTGTGTTCGCGGGTATTTTGTCGGCGGCCGCGGTTCCTGCGATCCTGCTGTCGCCGCTTGGCGGCATCCTTGCGGATCGGGCGGACCGGAGAAATCTGATGGCGGCGCTGGATACGCTGACAGGATTGGCTGTGTTATGCGCGGCAGTCTGTCTGTCGGAGAAAAATGCCGTAGCGGTGATCGGAGCGCTGCTTTTCGTTCCCTCTGTTCTCGGCGCGTTTGAGACGCCGACGGTGCAGGCGTGTATCCCGCAGATGCTGTCGGGCGATTATGTGATCAGGGGAAACGCGGTTGTGAATCAGGTGGCGTCTGTTTCTTATCTGACCGCGCCTCTTCTGGGCGGGATTCTCTATGCGGCGCTGGGGTTGAAGCCTGTGATGTACGCAAGCGTCGTATTTTTCTGGATTACAGCATTTTTTGAATGCTTTATCAAACTGGAACGTTCGGCCGGGGTTTTCGAGGGAACGGTTCTGTCCATGGTAAAAGAGGACTTTTTCAGTAGCGTTCGCTTTCTGAGGGAGGAGCGGACCGGGATTGTAAAGCTGCTGTTTCTGGCGGCGTTTTCCCGTTTCTTTGTCATGGGGGCGGCGCTGGTAGGCCTTCCTTTTCTTGTGCGGACGGTTCTCGGGCTGGACGCGAAATATTACGGCGGGGCGGAGAGCGCGCTGGCGGTTGCGACTATTTTGGGGAGCGCTGCCGCGGGGTTTCTCACGGGGAAGCTGAAAGCGGGCGGCTTATCGTATGTACTGGCGGCGATCGGCGCCTGCATCCTTCCCGCCGGGATCGTGTTTCTCTGCCCGTTCGGCGCGGTCGTCAGATATGCCGTGAGCGTTCTTGCCTTCTGCGGTATGCAGGCCGCGATCAGTATTTTTTCTGTTTTTGCGGTGTCCATGATTCAGCAGAATACGCCGGATCATCTGATCGGGAAGGTCATGGCCTATACGTCGGCGATCACCATGTGCGCCCAGCCGGCCGGACAGATCGTCTACGGTTTTCTGTTCGATGGATTTCGCGGGGCGGTTTCTCTGGTGCTGATTCCCACTGGAGCCGTGGTATGCCTGACGGGACTGTTCTCCGCAGGCTTTTTCAGAGGACTGGAAGAGTAACACTCCGCTGTACAGGCTGTTTGTTTTGGGGATAAAGTGGGTATTAAAGTGTTTTTCAAATGTTTTTGAACGTGCATAATGCCTTGCCATATTAGTATTGACCCCGCTTTCATCCAGAAATACCAGATGATGGATATCGTTCCCCGGTATATGTTTTTTCCACGCTTCCCTTTTGGCCCTGACATCGGGGACGCTCCTGTTCCGAAGCGTGGAGCGACTTCTTTTTGTAAACGTATCCGAGTTTCACAACGGCCTTGCGGACAGTTTCATCACTAACCTGTAACTGGAGTTTTTCCCGTATTTCATGGATTGTGATATCCGACTGCTCCTGTATCAGCCGGTCAATATCCTGAATATCCGTCTGGGTCAGGGCTGGCTTCCGTCCACGTAAAGACACGCTGGTTTCCACAGATCCGGTTTCCCGCATTCTTTTTTCCAGGCGGTAAACAGTGCTGGTATTCACAGAAAAGTATTCTGCGATTTCTTTTGCATTGTGAGTTTTATTCCATGCATCAATGAGTAGTTTGCGTGTTTCGTTATTAAGCATAATAATCACCTCTTGACTCTATCATAAACCTTATGTCAAGTAGGTGCGGTATTATTTTGGATTGCTATAAATCTTTACGGGAGTAGGAGTTGCCTTTCAGGTTGGCTTTCAAATACCGGATGGCGGTATACTCTGCATGGACTGGCTTGTTCGCTTCGTATTTGTCAATGTAGGACAGCATGATGTTGATGGTTTTAATACGCTTCTCTCTTTTTTTCATGCTCCCCATGGCGGAAACGGCGGTCTTGCTGATTTCGTCCAGCCGGGTGTCAAGACTCCCCACGGTGGAGATTCCTTTTTTCCGCAGGAAATCCATAGCTGTCTGCACTTTATTGCAGTCGGCAACGGTTCCTTTCAGCTTCCCTCTGGAAGTCCAGTCGGCACGTTCCCCGCCCCGCAGTTCCAGATACTGAAAAAGCAGCTCCGGGAGTGTCGGTTCCCTGGCCTGCTCCAACGCTTCCAGCAGCACGGCCTTTTTTCCTTTAAATCGGCAATCCAGCCTTTAAATGGCGTACCATCTGGCGGATGGACTGCATAAGGGAGTTGGCGGCTCTGATGTCCCGGTTCAGGTTACCGATGTTGGTCTGGATTCCCTTCTTCTCCATCTGGCAGTCGGCTGGCCCCATGTGGACGGTGGGGATTTTATCAATCCCCTGTCGGGCATAGG
>CAJUNR010000015.1 GCA_910587765.1 uncultured Lachnospiraceae bacterium | reverse complement strand
CATATGTATAGAAGGTACGAGACGACCGATGCGTGGGGGGATTCTATGAACGAGAGAGATTTGCAGGTATTGGAGCAGTACCCTTTTACCGTGAACGCCAGTTGGCGCACAAGAGGGGCGTTTCTTCTGGACACCAGTGTGGGCAGGCGTCTGATCAGGGAGTTTTCCGGAAGTACCTATAAGCTTCAGAAAGAGCAGGAGCTTCTGCTGCATCTGAGAGACTGCGGTTATCTGGTCGATCGGATGGAACCGGACAGCGAGGGCAGGCTGGCTACGGTATATCGGGAGTACGATCATTATGTAGTAAAAGAATCCCTGGACGGAAGAGAATGCGATACCAGAAGCGAGAGCGAGATCGTAAAGGCGGCGTCTCTGCTTGCGGGTATGCATAAGGACATGAGGGGATTCTGCGAGACGACGGAGGAAGACTGCCGCCGTCTGGCGGCTTCGGATGTGACGAAGGAGCTGGCCCGCCATAATCAGGAGCTGCGCAAGATCTACGCGTTTATCCGCAAAAAGAATAAAAAGAATGAGTTTGAGTCGGCGTATCTGTCCTGCTGTCAGTCCGTCCTGCGGGAAGCCCAGGAGGTTGAACGCTGTCTTGCCGCATCTTCTTATCAGGAGCTGAGACGGCAGGCGCTGGCGGAAGGCCATTACTGCCACGGAGAATATATTCACCACAACATTCTGGTGGAAAACGGGCGGATGGCAGTCATCAATTTTGAAAAATTTGCCCTGGATGTGCAGGTCAACGATCTGTATCTGTTTCTGAGAAAGATTCTCGAAAAGCAGAACTACGATTACCGCCTTGGCAGCCGGATCCTGAAGTCATACGAGCAGGTGCGTCCTCTGTGCGCTCAGGAAAGGGCGTATCTGAGCCTGCGCATGCAGTATCCGGAGAAATTCTGGAAACTTGCGAATTATTATTATAATACGAATAAGGCGTGGGTTCCGGGCAAACATATGGAGAAACTGGAAAAATTCCTCTCTCAGAGGGAAAAAAGAGTTTCCTTTTCCAGGGAGATATTGTATAATAATCCTGAATAAAATACAAATCCAGGGAGGTAATTGGACAAATGGACTACAAAGCAATCTATGAAGAGTGGCTTTCCAATCCCTATTTTGACGAAGCTACGAAAGAAGAGCTGAAAGCGATCGCGGGCGACGAGAACGAGATCAAGGAACGTTTCTATAAGGATCTGGAATTTGGTACGGCGGGTCTTAGAGGCATCATCGGAGCCGGCGTCAACCGGATGAACATCTATGTGGTGCGCCGCGCGACTCAGGGCCTTGCCAATTATATTATCAAACAGGGCGGACAGGGCAAAGGCGTTGCCATTGCCTACGACTCCCGCCGGATGTCTCCCGAGTTTGCGGAGGAGGCGGCTCTGACACTGGCAGCCAACGGGATTAAGGCATATAAGTTCGAGTCGCTGCGTCCCACGCCGGAGTTGTCCTTCGCAGTGCGCGAGCTGGGCTGCGTAGCAGGAATTAATATCACCGCCAGCCACAATCCGCCGGAGTACAACGGCTACAAAGTCTACTGGGAGGACGGAGCGCAGTTTACCCCGCCCCATGACAAGGGCGTGACGGAGGAAGTTCTGGCGATCACCGATCTTTCCACAGTTAAGACGACGACCCGGCAGGAGGCCGAGGCGGCGGGCAAATATGAGATTATCGGACAGGCGATTGACGACAAATTCATCGGACATGTTATGGCGCAGGTTGTGAATCAGGACGCCATCGACCGGATGCAGAAAGATATCCGGATTGTCTATACGCCGCTTCACGGCACCGGCAACCTTCCCGCAAGACGTGCTTTGAAGGAGCTGGGCTTTGAGAACGTTTATGTAGTAAAAGAACAGGAACTTCCGAACGGTGAATTTCCTACTGTCAGCTATCCGAATCCGGAGGCGGCGGAGGCTTTCGCACTGGGCCTGAAGCTGGCGAAAGAGGTGGATGCGGATCTGGTTCTGGCGACCGATCCGGATGCGGACCGTCTTGGCGTCTACGTAAAGGATACGAAGTCCGGAGAATATATTCCGCTGACCGGCAATATGTCCGGTTCCCTGCTGTGCGATTATGTGTTAAGCCAGAAGCAGGCGGCGGGAAAGATTCCGGCGGACGGACAGGTCGTCAAGTCCATCGTCACCACGAATCTGGTGGACGCGGTGGCTGCAAACTACGGCTGCGAGCTGATCGAGGTGCTTACGGGATTCAAATTTATCGGACAGCAGATTCTGAAGAACGAGCAGACCGGACACGGCACCTATCTGTTCGGACTGGAGGAGTCCTACGGATGCCTGATCGGAACCTATGCCCGCGACAAGGACGCGATCTCCGCGACGGTTGCGCTCTGCGAGGCGGCGGCTTACTACAAGACGAAGAATATGACGCTGTGGGATGCCATGCTTGCCATGTACGAGAAGTACGGGTATTACAAGGATGCGGTCAAATCCATTGAACTCAAGGGAATCGAAGGTCTTGCGAAGATTCAGGAGATTCTGGAGACGTTAAGAAAGAACACGCCGGAGACGATCGGCTCTTACAAGGTCGTATCCGCAAGAGATTACAAGCTGGATACCATCAAGGATATGGCGACCGGCGAAGTGAAGCCGACCGGACTTCCGGCTTCCAACGTTCTTTACTACGACTTGAACGACGGCGCATGGCTGTGCGTGAGACCGTCCGGAACGGAGCCTAAGGTGAAGTTCTACTACGGAGTAAAAGGAACGTCTCTTGCGGACGCGGATGCGAAGAGCGCCGCGCTCGGAGAAGAAGTTCTGGGCATGATCAATCAGATGCTGTAATACAGATGGTTACAGAAGGGACGCGGCGTGAAGCCGCGTCCTTTGCGGTAAGGAGGAAAAAATAATGTATACGTATCCGGAGCTGCTGGATATCATCGGGGAGCTGCGCAGCGATCACGGCTGTCCCTGGGACAGGGCGCAGACGCATGAGAGCATGATTCCCTGTCTGCGGGACGAGTGCGAGGAAGTGATCGAGGCAATCGGGCAGAAGGACGACGAGAATCTCTGCGAGGAGCTGGGAGACGTGCTTCTGCAGGTGCTTCTGCACGCGCAGATTGCGAAGGAAGAGGGCAGGTTCACCATGGAGGATGTGGTGAACACGCTGGCGGAGAAGATGGTGCGGCGCCACCCGCACGTTTTCGGCGAGGAAGAATACGGTTCTCCGGAAGAGAATAAAAAGCGCTGGGAAGAGATAAAAAAAGCAGAAAAAGAGACGAAAAGGCGCCGCAGGGCCGGGGAAATATAAGGATTCCGCTTGACAAATATCCGGAAAAACGTTATAACTAATGATGCATGTGTATCAATTATTTATCAATGTAGAAAGTGTCAGGAGGAGATAACTATGAACAAAGCCGAGTTAGTGGCAGCAGTTGCGGAAAATGCGGATATTACGAGAAAAGATGCAGAAAAAGCGGTAAAAGCTTTTGTTGATGTAATTACAGAAGAATTAAAGAAAGGTGAGAAAGTTCAGGTTGTCGGCTTTGGTACTTTTGAGGTGATCGAGAGAGCGGCGAGAGAAGGTCGCAATCCGCACACCGGCGAACCCATGCCGATCGCAGCCTCCAAAGCACCCAAGTTTAAGGCAGGCAAAGCTTTGAAGGACGCTCTGAATTAAGATACGAATGAGACTGGACAAATTTTTGAAAGTTTCCCGCCTGATCAAGAGGCGTACTGTGGCGAATGAGGCCTGCGATGCCGGCAGAGTGCTGGTGAACGGAAAGGCGGCGAAGGCGTCCCTGAATGTGAAGGAAGGGGATGTGATTGAGATTCAGTTTGGAACACGGACGGTGAGAGCAGAAGTGATGAGCGTACAGGATACCGTCAGGAAAGAAGAAGCGAAAGAGCTTTACAGATATTTATAATATGGAATAATTGAGAAGGCTTTCTAATATATTGTAAGAGAATATATCAGGAGGTCTTTTTCTATGGTGAAGATGGGAACCACCGAAGAGCATCCTCAGGGCAGAGGAGCGCATAAGGTCAACATGATGAACCGGCGGACGGGAAGCATCACCGGCGTGTCGGATGTCATCTCTTTTGATATATCGGAAGTTCTTCTGGAAACGGAGCTGGGGATGATGCAGATCAAAGGGGCGGATCTGCATGTGAATCGTCTGACGCTGGAGAAGGGAGAGATCGAGCTGGAAGGCAGGATCGACAGCATCCAGTATTCGGACGTCTCAGATTTTAAAAAAGGCGGAGAGTCTCTGCTGAACCGGCTGTTCCGATAATCGTATGAGTCCGGGAATCATAAAAGAACTGCAGTTTTTTGGACTTGCAGTGCTGAGGGGAGTACTGATTCTGATCCTCTACGACCTGCTGCGGATCTTTCGCAGAGTCGTGCCCCACGGCGTTCTGGCGGTTGCACTGGAAGATGTGCTCTACTGGGCCGGAACGGCTCTTCTGGTCTTTCAACTTCTGTACAGGGAGAACGACGGCGCGGTACGCGGCTACGCGCTCGTTGCGGTGGCTGCGGGTATGCTTCTGTATCACCGGACGGTCAGCGGCTGGATGGTCGAACATATCGCCGGAGTTCTGAATGTCTGCCTTGGATTCTTCCTCAGGCCGCTGCGCCTTCTGTGGAGGAAAGTGGTACAAGTTCTCAGAATGGCAGTGAGATTCTATAAAAAGAAATTGAAAAAAAGGCTGAAAGAGTTTATAATAATCTTATTCTCTTAGAGGTGAAGGTTATGGCAGCACGTACGAAATGGCAGAGGGCCAGTCGAAGAAGAGCGCATCTGGGAGCCTGGGGGATCATTCTGATCGTTCTGGCTGTCTTTGGTGCGGGCACAATCGGCGGTCTTCAGTTGAAACAGAAGAACTACGCATACCAGACAAGAGAAGAAGCGCTTCAGGCGGCGATTGATGAAGAGATAAAACGTGCGGAGGAGATCGAGGAGTTGGAGGCCTATACGAAGACCAAGAAGTACGTGGAAGATGTGGCCAAAGAGAAGCTGGGGCTTGTCTATCCGGATGAGATCCTTTTTAAACGGAAAAATGAATGAGATGAGGATGGGCTGTGAAGCTCATCCTTTTACGTGTCGAAAAAATTTTTTTTCGAGCCGATTCCAAATGACAAAGATTGCAGAGACCTCTGTCTATAATTCCCATACAAAATCAGTCCGCGGATACCGATGCGGAATTATAAGAGGAGGAATGATGCGATGGAGTGGACAAAGTATCTCCTGTCAATGGTCTTTGGCGGGTGTCTGCTGATGCTGTTCGGCAGGCGGGAGGACGGAAGAGACAAGTGGCTGCTCGGCCTGGGAGCCGGGACATGCCTTGCGGCGATGGAACTGACGGTGGAATATATGTTCGGGGAACCCCGGTGGAGGATGGCGGTCAGCGTTATGAAAGGACTGGCTTTTTTCTCGGCGGTCGTTCTGGCGGGGTATGTGCGCGAATGGGTCTTTACGGAGCGGAGAGAGCTTTCCGATACGGAGATCGTCCATCCGGTCAGGCAGTGGATCGAAGATTATCAGGAAAGCTTCGCGCAGCTTTCCAGAAGCTTCTGTATGGTGCCTCAGATGGCGGCGGAGGCCGGCAGCCGCGGGGAGAGGATCATGCAGAACCGTCTGGCGGAGAGCCGGATGGCGGCTGCGGGGCAGCTCCGGGAGATGAGCCAGATTCTGGCGGGGACGATGGAGCGTATCTACAGCACCAGGGAGGACGCGGATCTGGAGCAGGAGATCCGCAGGCGCCTGCGTTTGCTGCGCGTTCAGGTACATAAGGTTTTCTTTTATAATCCGCAGGGCAGGAAACGCCAGATCTATGTGACGATGAATACCAGAAGGAAAATCTGCGTGCCGGTGAAAAAGATCGCGCAGGCGTTGTCCGAGCTGACGGACTGCGAGATGATGCCGGCCAGAGACAGCCGTTCCTTTGTCAGTCAGGAACGGGTCACGGTGTTATTTGTGGAAGGGGTAGCGTATAATGTACTGTACGGGGTGCGGAAGGAAACCCGGCAGAAGGAGGCGGTGTCCGGGGACAATTTTGCGGTCTTCTGGCTTCCGGAGGGGCAGTTTTACGCGGGCGTATCGGACGGGATGGGCTCCGGCATTCAGGCGTGTACGCAGAGCGAGCTGGTTCTGGATCTTCTGGAGCAGTTTCTGGAAGCGGGATTCACGAAAGAAACCGCGGTGCGGATGATCAACTCGTCCATCGTACTGCAGCCGCAGGAGCCGGTTTTTTCAACGGTCGATATCGCTTCCATCGATCTGTATACCGGCGTATGCGAATTTTTGAAGGTGGGGGCGAGCGTGAGCTTCCTCAAGAAAGAGAACAGCGTGGAGTGTATCCATGGGGCCGGACTGCCGGCGGGCGTCACCAGCCAGCCGGCGCTCGAGCCTTTCCGTGTGCGGATGTACGACGGAAATTTTCTCTTTCTAATGACGGACGGGGTAATCGGCGCGCTTCCGGACGGGCAGGAGGAAGAGACGATGAAACACCTGATCCGGAATCTGCCGCAGGGAACGCCGGCGGAAATGGCGGAACGGCTGATGGAGCAGGTGAAGGCCTGCGGGGAAGCGGCGGACGATATGACGATCCTGGTTGCCGGGATCTGGAAACGGTAGAGAACAGGAGCCGGAAAGACATGCGAAAGAAAATCTATGATTATATGAAACAAAAAGAGATGCTCCGGCCCGGGATGTGCGTCCTGGCGGGGTTTTCCGGAGGAGCGGATTCCACGGCCCTCCTGCAGCTTTTGTGGGAGTATGGAAAGGAGCAGGGGATTACGGTCCGGGCGCTGCATGTAAATCACGGAATACGCGGAGAAGAGTCGGGAAGAGACCAGACATTCTGCGAGAATTTCTGCAGGGAGCGCGGCATCCCTCTGCGGGTGGTGTCTGCGGACGTCCCCGGGACGGCGAAGAGGGAGAAGATCGGGCTGGAGGAAGCCGGGCGTCTGGTGCGGTACGGAGCTTTCGAGAGAGAACTGGCGGAAGAGGGCGTTGACCGGGTGGCTCTGGCGCATCATCGGAACGATCAGGCGGAGACCATGCTCTTTCATCTGATGAGAGGGAGCGGCCTTCGGGGACTGCGCGGTATGGCGCCGGTGCGGGCGCCGTATATACGACCGCTGCTCTGCGTGACAAGAGAGGAGATTCAGTCGTGGCTTCTGGAACGGGGAATCGGCTGGGTGGAGGATTCGACGAATCAGAAAACGGAATATACGAGGAACCGGATACGGAGCCAGGTACTGGCGCCGATGGAGGAGATCCGGCCGGGAAGCGCGGTCCGCATGGCGGATACGGCAGAGAAGCTTCTGGAGCTGGAAGAATTTCTGGAGGCGGAGCTCCAGAAGGAACTGAAACGAAGCGTCCGCAGGCGGGAGGACGGTTTTTCCGTCTCTCTTGCGGAATATGAGCGGATGCATACGGTGATGAAAAAGCAGGTGGTCTTTCGGTGCATGGAGTGTCTCTTCGGGGAGGTCCGCAGTCCGGAGTCCGTGCACGAGGAACAGGTGCGGACGCTGGCCGGAGGCAGAAGAGGGAGCCGGGTGGCGCTTCCGGGCGGTTGTTTCGCGGTGCTCGGCTATGGGGAGCTTCTTCTGAAGAAAGGCTACGGTGGGAAAAGAACGGAGGATGCGGTCTGCTGCGCGCCGGGAGGCGAATATCATTACAGGGGCTGTGATTTTCGCCTGACCGTGGAAAAATGTGAGAAAATTGGGGAAATTCCTGTAAATCGCTATACGAAGTGGTTTGATTATGATAGAATTAAGAACAATGTGGTTCTGCGTACCAGAAGGCCCGGGGATTATCTGGAGCTTTCCGGAGGCGGCCATAAGAAACTGAAGGATTATCTGATCGACTGTAAAGTTCCAAGGGAAGAGAGGGACGGATGCATTCTTCTCGCGGACGGGAGCCATGTGATCTGGGTAGTGGGTATGCGGATCAGCGAAGGCTGCAAAGTGACGGAAGAGACGAAGCGCATATTGAAAGTACAGATGAAAGAAAATGGAGGAACGAAGGATGGAGAAACATCATATTGATCTCCTGATCGGTGAAGAGGTGCTGGATGCAAGGATCAGAGAACTGGGAGAAGAGATCAGCCGGGATTATGCGGGGAAGACGGTCTGCCTGATCTGTATTTTGAAAGGAAGTGTATATTTTACCTGTGAACTGGCAAAAAGAATAACTGTACCGGTCGTCATGGATTTTATGCAGTGCTCCAGCTACGGCGCGGCGACCAAGTCCAGCGGGGTGGTGAAGCTGTCGAAGGATCTGGATATGGCTATCACCGACAGGGATGTGATCCTGATCGAAGATATTATTGATTCGGGAAGAACGCTGAGTCATTTGAAAGACCTTCTCAGTCAGAGGAGACCGGCAAGTCTTAAAATCTGTACGCTGCTGGACAAGCCGGAAAGGCGCGTGACGGAAGTGGAAGTGGATTATACCGGTTTTCAGATTGAGGATAAATTTGTGGTCGGTTACGGGCTGGATTATGATCAGCTTTACCGGAACCTGCCGTATATCGGCGTGGTGGAATTTGATTAACAGGAGGATAAGATATTTTGAACAGACAATGGAAGGGAATCGGCACCTATGTGGTGTTCCTGGTGCTGATCTGCCTGGTGCTGGTGTTTTTTGAAGGAAGGCTTCAGGAGCGGCCGGCCTATACCTGGCAGGAACTTGAGGAGATGATAGCCGGCGGCGAGATTGTCGGCGCGGGCATACAGCCGAACAAGGAGACGCCTACCGGTTCGGTGGAATACCGCCTGTCAGACGGAACGACAGGGCATACTTACGTACTGGATACGGCGGAGGCGGAGCGGACGCTCAAAGCGGCGGACGTCCCCTACGAGGTGCTGGAGATGGAACAGCCCGGCTTTTTTGAAACGTACGGCATGTCGCTGATTCTGTGCGGGCTGATGATCTTCTTTATCGTGATGACAATGGGCAGGAGCAACGGAGGCGGGAATGCCAGAATGCTGGACTTCGGCAAGAGCCATGCCCAGATGACCGGAAGCGGGGAGAAGACCGTGGGCTTCCGGGATGTGGCAGGACTGGAGGAAGAGAAGGGAGAGCTGGAGGAGATCGTGGATTTTCTGCGCAATCCCGGACGCTATACGAAGGTGGGCGCCCGGATTCCCAAGGGCGTTCTGCTGGTAGGACCTCCCGGAACCGGCAAGACGCTGATTGCCAAAGCGGTGGCGGGAGAGGCGGGCGTGCCGTTCTTCAGCATCTCCGGTTCGGATTTTGTGGAGATGTTTGTCGGCGTGGGCGCATCTCGGGTGCGGGATCTCTTCGCCAACGCCAAGAGGAACGCTCCGTGCATCGTATTTATTGACGAGATCGACGCGGTGGCGAGACGGCGGGGAACCGGCATGGGTGGAGGCCACGACGAGCGGGAACAGACGCTGAATCAGCTTCTGGTGGAGATGGACGGCTTCGGAGTCAATGAGGGCATCATTGTGATGGCGGCTACAAACCGGGTGGATATTCTGGACCCGGCGATCATGCGTCCGGGACGGTTTGACCGCAAGATCGGCGTCGGCAGGCCGGATGTGAAAGGAAGAGAGGAGATTCTGAAGGTCCATTCCAAGAACAAACCGCTGGGCGACGACGTGGACCTGCATCAGATCGCTCAGACGACGGCTGGCTTTACGGGAGCGGATCTGGAGAATTTGCTGAATGAATCCGCGATTCTGGCGGCGAAGGAGAACCGCGCTTATATGATACAGGAGGATATCCGCAAAGCCTTTATCAAGGTGGGAATCGGTGCGGAGAAGAAGAGCCGCGTGATCTCGGATAAGGAAAAAAGAGTGACGGCCTACCACGAAGCGGGCCATGCGATTCTGTTCCACCTGCTTCCGGACGTAGGGCCGGTCTATACCGTGTCGATTATTCCGACCGGCGTGGGAGCGGCGGGCTATACCATGCCGCTGCCGGAGCGTGACGAGATGTTCCGCACAAAAGGCCAGATGCTTCAGGAGATTATCGTGGATCTGGGAGGCCGTGTGGCCGAGGAGATGATCTTTGAGGATGTCACCACGGGCGACTCGCAGGATATCAAGCAGGCGACTTCGCTGGCGAGGGCCATGGTGACCAAATACGGCATGTCGGAGAAGCTGGGCCTGATCCACTACGGAGACGATGGCGAAGAGGTGTTCATTGGCCGTGATCTGGCACATACAAGAAGCTACGGCGAACATATGGCAGGCGAGATTGATCAGGAGGTCAAGCGGATCATAGACGAATGCTACGAACGCGCAAGGGAGATTATCCACGGGCACAGGGAAGTACTGGAAGCCTGCGCGTCGCTGCTGCTCGAAAAAGAGAAGATCAACCGGGAAGAATTTGAGGCGTTATTTGTGCAGAACAGCTAAAAAGCAACGGTGTTTTTTGTGAAGTTTGTGCACACTTCTCCGGGGGAATGTGGTATTATAATACCCGTAAAAACCCCCAATACATTATATTGTTTTTGCTACACCCCATAAGAAACAAAAATACCTTCTCCTAAAAAAGACAGCATGAACCCCCGCTGTCTTTTTTACTGTGCATACGGGGAATTTTTGTTCTTTCGTCCTTATTTGAAAAAAGTCTTGTGTTAGTCGGCTATCTGTTATATTATAATCAGACAATAAACTTTTGAAGGGATGGAGTGCATGGATTTAAAACAAATCGCACAGGCAAAACGCAGCCGGGAATATGCAGTCAACATGAGGCCTGTACTTAAAAGGTCCGCGCTCTTCAGTGATGAGAGCGCCAACTATCGCAATCCATTTGAACCGGAAATCGGAGATCGGGTGACGATCAAATTCCGCACCTGGATGGACAATGTGGATTACGTGTTTTTTATCTGTGGAAGTCATAAGGAACCTATGAAAAAAGCGTATAAGGAGGGGGTATTTGATTATTATACGTATACGACGGAACCCTTGACAGAACCGATTCATTACTTTTTTGAGATCCGGACAGGAAATCAGAGATGTTTTTACAACAGTCTGGGTGTATCGGAGAACCTTCAGGAATACAATTCATTCGGTATCGTGCCGGGTTTTAAAACCCCCGACTGGGCAAAGGGCGCGATCATGTATCAGATTTATACGGACCGCTTCTACAAAGGAGATACGACCAACGATGTGGAAGACAGGGAATACATTTATATAGGGGAAGGCGTCCGCAAGGTGACGGACTGGAAGCGTCCGCCGGAGCCGATGGACGTCCGCGATTTTTACGGCGGAGATATTCAGGGGATCTGGGATAAGCTTGACTATCTGCAGGATCTGGGTGTGGAAGTGCTTTATCTGAATCCGATCTTCGTTTCTCCCTCCAATCACAAATATGACAGTCAGGATTACGACTATATTGATCCCCATCTGGGGGTGATCGTGGAAGACGGCGGAGAATGTCTCGCGGAGGGAGACGATGATAATTCCCACGCCACCAAATATATTCAGCGGGTCGTAAATAAAAAGAATCTGGAAGCGAGCAATGAGTTTTTCGCGGCCTTTGTGGCGGAAGTGCACCGCAGAGGGATGAAGATCATCCTGGACGGCGTCTTCAATCACTGCGGTTCCTTTAATAAATGGCTGGACAGGGAGCGGCTGTACGAGCAGGTGGAGGGCTATGAAAAAGGCGCCTACATCTCCAAAGACAGTCCCTACCGCAGTTTCTTCAAGTTTAACTATGAGCACGGCTGGCCTTACAATGAATATTACGACGGCTGGTGGGGACACGATACACTGCCCAAGCTGTGCTATGAGCAGTCGCAGGAGCTGGAGGACTATATTTTGTATATTGCCAGAAAATGGCTGGAGCCCCCGTTCTGCGTGGACGGATGGCGGCTGGATGTGGCGGCGGATCTCGGGTTTTCCGAGGAATATAACCATGAGTTCTGGCGCAAATTCCGCAAGGTGGTCAAGGAGACGAATCCGGACGCGCTGATTCTGGCGGAGCACTACGGCAATGCCAATGCCTGGCTGCAGGGCGATCAGTGGGATACGCTGATGAATTATGATGCGTTTATGGAGCCGGTAACCTGGTTTCTGACGGGGATGGAGAAGCACAGCGACGAATACCGGGAGGACATGTACGGCAACGCCGAAGCGTTCAAGAATGCCATGATGCATCATATGGCGAACTTCTATGCTCCGTCCCTGCAGACGGCCATGAATGAGCTTTCCAATCATGATCACTCCCGTTTCCTGACAAGAACGGGCCACAAGGTGGGGCGCGTGCAGGATCTTGGCTCCGATGCGGCCTCGGAGGGCGTGAACAAAGGGGTGTTCCGCGAGGCGGTTGTCATTCAGATGACCTGGGTGGGAGCGCCCACCATCTATTATGGGGACGAAGCGGGCCTCTGCGGTTTCACGGATCCCGATAACCGGAGGACTTTTCCGTGGGGAGAAGAGGACCACAGTCTGCTTTCCTTTTATAAGGAAGCGATCTGCATCCGCCGGGAGAATCCGGTGCTGACCCATGGCTCCACCCGTTTCCTGGCGCTGGACTATCAGTTCCTGAGTTACGGGCGATTCAGCGAACAGGATCAGATCGTCGTGGTGATCAACAACGATAAGGAAGAGAAAGAGATCAATATTCCCGTGTGGGAAGCAGGCGTACCACGGGAAGCTTTTATGGAGCGTTTGATGCTGACTCTGGAGAACGGCTTCAGTCTCGGCAGAGAGGTCTATCATGTGAAAAAAGGAATCCTTTATCTGAAGGTTCCGCCGATCTGCTCCATGATATTAAGAAGAATTTAATTCAGGATAAAAAGAGATGACAAAACAGGAGATACAAAGCGGATGCAGGGATGGGATCCCGATTGCGCTGGGATATTTTTCCGTAAGCTTCAGCTTCGGAATCATGGCCATGGGCGGAGGGTTTTCCGTTTTTCAGGCGGCGCTCACAAGCCTGACGAATATGACCAGCGCCGGACAGTTTGCGGGCCTGCAGATTGTGATTGCGGGAGGAACGCTGCTGGAGATGGCGGCAACGCAGCTGATTATCAATCTGCGGTATGCGCTTATGAGTCTGTCGCTTTCGCAGAAACTGTCGGAAAAGGTGACGATGAGGCAGCGTCTGATGATTGCTTTTGCCAACACGGATGAGATTTTTGCGGTGGCGATGTCTCATGGAAAGGAACTGTCCTTTCCCTATATGATCGGTCTGCAGAGTCTTCCCATCCTTGGGTGGACCGCGGGAACGGCCTGCGGAGCGGCGGCGGGAAGCGTGCTGCCTGCCTCTGTCAACAGCGCGCTGAGCGTAGCGCTGTACGGAATGTTTATGGCGGTGGTGATTCCTGCGGCGAAAAAGGCAGTTTCGGTTCTGTCAGTAGTACTGCTGTCGGCGTTTATGAGCTGCCTTCTCTATTATGTACCGGCATTTAAAGGGATTTCGGCCGGAATGTCGATTATTCTCTGTACGGTGGCGGTGTCCGCGGCAGGCGCGGTTCTTTTTCCACTCCCGGAGGAAGGAGGAGACGAATGACGGTCTATCTGTACATCGCCGTCATGGCTGCGGTGACCTATCTGATCCGGGTCATACCGCTGACGGTGTTTCATAAAAAGATTACAAACCGGTATGTACGGTCTTTTCTCTATTATGTGCCGTACACCTGTCTGACCGCCATGACGTTTCCGGCGATACTGTACGCGACGGAGAGTCTTGTCAGTGCGCTGGCGGGGGTAGCGGCGGCAGCGGTATTTGCGTTCTGCAACCGGAGTCTCGTGAGTGTGGCTGCGGCCGCCTGTCTGGCCGTGTTTGTGACGGAACTGATTATATAAGAAGGAGAACATCTGAAAATAGAGGAGTACATCTGGACATCGGCTTTGTCCAAGATGTACTCTTTTCTGCCGAAAACTCCCAGAGCGCAGGCGGAATTGCCGAAAATCCTTTTGTAATCCGTCTTTTCATATGATATGATTAAAATATAGAAAAGGAAGAGCGTCACAGAGGAGACCTCAGCTCTGTGACCTCTTAAAGTTGTGAGTATGTTAGGAGGATTTGTATCATGAGCGACGTAAAGAAGACAATTACAGACGGAAAAGCGGTGCTTGGCATTGAGTTTGGTTCTACCAGAATCAAGGCGGTGCTCGTGGATGAGAACAATGCGCCGATTGCGTCCGGCGCCCACGACTGGGAGAACCGTCTGGAGAACGGAATCTGGACGTATACACTGGAGGATATCTGGACGGGACTTCAGGACTGTTATCGGAAGATGACAGAGGATGTGAAGAAACAGTACGGAGTCCAGGTGGAGAAACTGGGAGCGATCGGTTTCAGCGCCATGATGCACGGATATCTTGCTTTCAATAAAAACGGAGAGCTGCTGGTTCCGTTCAGAACCTGGCGAAATACGATTACGCAGCAGGCGTCCGAAGCGCTGACTGAGGCGTTTCGCTTCCATGTCCCCCAGAGATGGAGCATTGCGCACCTGTATCAGGCGATTCTGAACGGGGAAGAGCATGTACCGGAACTGGATTTCATCACCACGCTGGACGGCTATATCCACTGGCAGCTGACAGGGGAGAAGGTACTGGGTGTGGGCAGCGCTTCCGGTATGTTTCCGATTGATTCCAATACAAAGACGTATTATACGTCCATGATCGATAAATTCAATGAGCTGGTGGCGCCCAAAGGCTTTCCGTGGAAGGTCGAGGAGCTGCTTCCGAAAGTACTCGTTGCCGGCGATTCGGCAGGCGTCTTGAGCGAGGAAGGAGCGAGGAAACTGGATCCGACCGGTATGCTGAAGGCAGGCTGTCCGCTCTGTCCGCCGGAGGGAGACGCGGGCACCGGTATGGCGGCGACGAACAGCGTCAAGCAGCGTACCGGCAATGTGTCGGCCGGAACCAGCGTATTCGCGATGATCGTGCTGGAAAAAGAGCTGCAGAAAGCATATGAAGAGATCGACATGGTGACGACTCCGAGCGGAGACGCGGTCGCCATGGTTCACTGCAACAACTGCACTTCCGATCTGAATGCGTGGGTGAACATTTTCAAGGAGTTTGCAGAGAGCTTCGGCATGGAAGTGGATATGGACAGGCTGTTCGGGACGCTTTACAATAAGGCGCTGGAGGGAGATAAGGACTGCGGCGGACTGCTCGCGTACAATTATTTCTCCGGCGAGCATATCACCGGTTTTGAAGAGGGACGTCCGCTGTTTGTGCGCACGCCGGACAGCAGGTTCAATCTGGCGAACTTCATGCGCGCACACCTCTATACTTCCCTGGGCGCGCTGAAGGTAGGTCTTGATATTCTGATGAAGGAAGAAAAGGTGGCGGTGGACCGGATCACCGGGCACGGCGGACTTTTCAAGACAAAAGGAGTCGGACAGAGCATTCTGGCGGGCGCTATGGACGCTACGGTGTCGGTAATGAAGACTGCGGGCGAAGGCGGCGCATGGGGGATCGCGCTTCTGGCCTCCTACATGATTCAGAAAGAGGCGGGCGAGACGCTGGAGGATTATCTGCAGAATAAGGTCTTCGGCGGAGACGAAGGCGAGAAGATGGATCCGAATCCGCAAGACGTCAAAGGCTTTGACGAATTTATCGGCAGATACAGAGCGGGCTTCCCCATCGAAAGAGCGGCTGTGGACTGCCTGAGATAACATCATACAAAATCTGTGAGAAAAGTACCGGTTTCCTGCCGTCTGCGCGCAGGGCCGGTGCTTTTCTCAGAAGCGGTATAGAATACGGAAATTGCGGGAAGGCTATCGGACAGAAGACAGAGAATCGTCCGGGACGGTGAGGAGGGACTGGTATGACCAGTAATCGGATAAAAGCAGCGGTGCTGTTTCCCTGTGACAGGAATCAGAAAGAGATGCTCAGGGGGACGGGAAAAGAACGCTGCGAGTGGATATTTGTGGATCCGAAGATGAGCAGGGAACAGAGGCTGCCGCTTCTTGCGGAGGCGGAGATCATCTTCGGAGAGCCGGGGATCCGGGAGATTCAGAAGTGTCCGAGACTGAAATGGGTACAGATGAGCTGGGCGGGAACCGACGTGTACACGATGCGGGAAGGATTCCCCCCGAATGTGAAGCTGACCAATGCCAGAGGCTGTTTCCAGACGGTGATTCCGGAATATATTGTGGCGGTGCTTCTGTCCATGTGCCGGAATCTGAAGCAGTATGCCCTGCAGCAGAAGGAAGAATGCTGGAAACCGATTATCAGGGAGATGCTGCTCTGCGATAAGGAGGCGCTGATCCTGGGAGCGGGGGACATCGGGACCGGCACGGCCAAAAGGCTGAAGGCTTTCGGAATCCATGTCACGGGCATGCGGCGGACGGATCGGAATTATCCGGACTGTTTCGACGCCATGGTTACCGCGCAGGAGCTGGACCGGACGCTTCCGAAGGCGGATATCGTGATCGGATGCCTGCCGTCCACGAGAGAGACCAGGGGGCTTTTGGATGAGAGACGGCTGCGCAGGATGAAGAGGACGGCTCTTCTTGTCAATGTCGGGCGGGGAGACCTGATTCATATGGGCGCGCTGGTGAGGGTGCTTCAGGAAGGCCATCTGGGCGGCGTGGCGCTGGATGTGACCGATCCGGAACCGCTTCCGCAGGGACATCCGCTGTGGAACATCGAGCGGGTGCTGCTGACTCCGCACATTGCCGGGCAGAGCTTCGGGTACTCGAAGGAGACGGAAAATAAGGTGCTTCATGTGTGCTGCCAGAATCTGGAACGGTATCTGTCGGGCAGAGAGCTTATGAATCTGGTGGACTTTGAAAAGGGGTATGCGGCGGAATAAAAAAATGAAGTCAAAAAGAAGTAAAAAAAGAAGTAAAAAAATTTAAAAAAAGTACTTGACAATTAAAATAACCCATAGTAGAATACCTATTGTTGCGAAGGGGTGCAGCAGAAAATAATACCCGCAAGGGTTTTAGATACAGGCAAACAACCCGCAAGGGTTTTTACATATATGCGGGTGTAGTTCAATGGTAGAACACCAGCCTTCCAAGCTGGATACGTGGGTTCGATTCCCATCACCCGCTTCACCCGCAAGGGTTTTACATATATGCACGAGTGGCTCAGTGGTAGAGCATCGCCTTGCCAAGGCGAGGGCCGCGGGTTCGAATCCCGTCTCGTGCTTGAGGCAGAGAGCCTGAAAAGAAAGGGTTTCCGATTTGGTCGGAAGCCTTTTTGCTTTCAGGCTTTTTCTGTGCACGCGGATGTTCGGATGAAATCGGCCGGCAGGCCTGTGTGGAATTCGGACGCTGCAGATTCAGGGTTCCGGGAAAGATGCAATCTTACATTTTTGTAAGCGGCTGTCCTGCCGGAATCGTGTATAATATACACAAAGTTTGTTCTTTTCCGAAGGGAGGTATAGGATTTGCAGAAACTGCTGCTTCTTGAGGACGACGGCAGCCTGATCGACGGGCTGACGTATTCTTTGAAGAAAAACGGTTTTGACGTGGAGGCGGTGAGGACGGTCAGGGAGGCCGAAGAGCGGGTGAGGGAGAACGCCGGCTTTGACCTTCTTCTTTTTGACGTGACGCTGCCGGACGGGAACGGAATAACGCTGTGCGAAAGACTTCGGAGTTCCGGCGTTCAGATTCCGATCGTCTTTCTGACGGCGTCGGACGAGGAGACAAGCGTGATTCGTGGGCTGGACTGCGGAGGGGACGATTATATTACCAAACCGTTCAAACTGGGGGAGCTTTGCTCCCGCATCCGGGCGCTGCTGCGCCGCAGCGCCCGCGGCCACGCGGAAGAGAGTATTCTGCGCTCGGGCGGCCTGGCGGTCAATCTGCCGGAGGGCAGAGCGTCTCTGGACGGGGTGCCGCTGGAGCTTACCGGGGCCGAGTACCGGCTTCTTTGCCTGCTGCTGAAGAACAGCGGGCGGGTGCTCACCCGCGGCCTGCTTCTGGACAGGCTGTGGGACGGATACGGAAATTTTGTGGACGACAACACGCTCTCCGTATATGTGCGCCGCCTCCGTGAGAAGCTGGAGGAGGATCCGTCCCGGCCCAAACACCTGGTTACGGTCCGGGGCGTGGGCTATCAGTGGAAGGAGTGAGGAACTTGAAATTTCTGCATGAAAGACAGACGCGGATTTTTTGTCTGTTTCTTTCCGGAAGCCTTGGACTGCAGATCGTTCTTCTGGGGGCTTTGAGTATTTTTCAGGTGAGAAGTATCCAGAGATTCCTGGCGGGGCGGGAGCTTGCGGCCGTATCGTATCTGCTGGAGCAGGAGATTCCGCCCGCGGCGGTGGCGGCTGCCTGGAACAGCACAGACGTGACGGAAGAAGCGGCGAAGCTGCTTCGCATGACCGGTCATACGGGTCAGGCGCGGGGCTATTTTCTGCTGCTGTCGGAACAGACGTCGGCCGCGTTTTTTCTGCCTGTGCTGGCGGTGGCGGCGGGAACGGCGGCGGTGATATTGATCGGGGCGGCGCTTTTTTTCCGGCGCAGGGAGCGGGTGTATGAAGAGGCGGAACAGGTAATCGCGCAGTATGCGGAACAACGGTTTGAAACGCATCTGCCCGCCGGACAGACCGGTTCGCTCTGCCGGCTGTTCGGGAGCGTTGAGCAGCTTGCGCAGTCTCTGCAGGCAAAGAGCGAGACGGAGCGCCGGGCGAAAATTTTCCTCAGAGATCTGATATCGAACATTTCCCATCAGTTAAAAACACCGCTTGCCGCACTCAGTATGTATACGGAGATCATGCAGGAGGAACCGGGGAACGAAGAGACGGTGAGGAACTTTACGCGCAAATCAATGCAGGCCGTGGAACGGATGGAGCGGCTGATTCAGTCGTTGCTGAAAATGGCGCGGCTGGATACGGGGAATATTGTCTTTGAGAAAAAGCGGTGTCCGGTTTCGGAGCTTGTGAAGCAGGCTGCGGGGGATCTGCTGGAACGGGCGAAACGCGAGGGGAAAGACATACGGATCGAGGGCCGGATGGAAGAAACGCTGTTCTGCGATCCGGAATGGACAAAGGAAGCGGTGGGAAATCTGGTGAAAAATGCCCTCGACCACACCGGGGAGGGCGGCGTCATCCGAATCTGCTGGGAAAGGACGCCGGCAGTCTTCCGCCTGACGGTGCAGGATAACGGATGCGGCATCGCGGAGGAGGAGCTCCATCACATTTTCAAACAGTTTTACCGCAGCAGCGCGTCTGCGGACCGGAAGGGAGCCGGACTTGGACTTTCCCTGGCCAGATCGATCGTGGAAGGCCAGGGCGGGAATCTGTCCGTGGAAAGCAGCCCGGGGGAGGGAAGCGCCTTTCGGATGACCTTCCTTACAGAACTGTAAGACCGCATTCACGAGACTGTAAGACAGAACGGTTAAGATGGTTCTGTCTTACAGAAATCATCAGAGAAAGGCGGGACATGACAAATGGAACTGTTAAAAGTAGAAAATCTGAGCAAAACCTACGGAACCGGAGAGGCGCGGGTGGAAGCGCTGAAAAACGTTTCCTTTTCCATGCAGAGAGGAGAGTTCGGCGCCGTGGTGGGAGCTTCCGGCTCCGGAAAGAGCACGCTTCTGCACTGCATCGGCGGGCTGGATGAAGCGGATGGGGGGAACGTGTTTCTCAACGGGAAGAATCTGTTCGCCATGGGGGACAATGAGCGGACGATCTTCCGCCGGCAGAACATCGGCTTTATCTTTCAGTCTTTTCATCTGATTCCGGAGCTTGACGTGGAGCAGAACATCATTTTTCCGATTCTGCTGGACGGCAGGAAACCGGACAGGGGCCGGGTGGAGGAGATGCTGGAGGTACTCGGGCTGGCCGACAGACGGAGACATCTGCCTGGGCAGCTCTCCGGCGGACAGCAGCAGCGGGCGGCGATCGGACGCGCGCTGATCACGCATCCGGCGCTGGTCCTCGCGGATGAACCGACCGGGAATCTGGATTCCAGAAGCAGCCAGGACGTGATGGACCTTTTGTGCAGGGCGGCCAGGCATTATCAGCAGACCGTGCTGATGATCACGCACAACATGAATCTGACCGCGTCGGCGGACCGCGTCTTTCGGGTTACAGACGGAAGGCTGCAGGAGTTGGGAGGTGCGGCGGAATGAAGCATTATCTTGATCTGGTCGGACTTTCTGCAAAGAGGCACAGAAGACAGAACCGGATGACAAGGCTCTGCATCGCGCTGGCTGTCTTTCTGGTCACGGTGATTTTCGGCATGGCGGATATGGAGATGCGCTCTCAGTTGATGCAGGCGAGGAAGACGGACGGAAGCTGGCACGCGGCGTTTCAGATCGAGGAGGAACAGGGGGCGCTTCTGAGCGCGCGTCCGGAGATCGGGCGGATCGCGCGCTATGGGACGCTGAATTATCATCTGAAAGACGGATACCGGGTGGAAGGGGTCGAAACCGGCGTCTGCGGGTTCGATATGGAATTTCAGGAAATGATTCCGGACGCGGAAGTTCTGGAAGGTACCTTTCCGGAGACGGCGCAGCAGGCGGTGATCAACGAAAACATCAGAACCCGCCTGGGGACGCAGATCGGGGAGACGGTGGAACTGACCGTACCAGGGGGAGGTGTCCGGCGGTACCTTGTCACCGGAATCGCAAAAAATACGGCGCTGACGGCGGAGTTGGACGCGTTCTGTATTTTTCTGAATGTAGACGGATTTCTGGCGCTCCATGCGGAGGAGACCGGGGCCGATCAGGAACTCCTGTATTTTGTGCAGTTCAGGCGGTTCTGCAATATCCAGCGGACGATCCGCGAGATCCGCGGGGAATTTGGGCTTCAGCCGGAACAGGCGCGGCAGAATGCAAAGGTACTCATGCTGATGTTTCAGAGTAAAGATCCGTATTTGATGCAGTTTTATCTGGTGGCGGCGGTTCTGGCCGTTCTGGTGGTGATCGCGGGAATCCTGATGATCACGGCCGGCATGAACAGCAGCGTTGCGCAGCGCACCGGCTTTTTCGGGATGCTGCGCTGCCTCGGGGCGACAAGGAAACAGGTGATCCGGTATGTGAGAAGAGAGGCGTATGGTTGGTGCAAAACGGCGGTTCCGGCGGGCGTGCTGGCGGGAACCTTTGTGGTATGGGTGTTATGCGGGATGCTGCGGTTTCTAAGTCCGGGGCTCTTTGAAGGGCTTCCGGTGTTTGGCGTCAGTCTGCTGGGGATTGTATCCGGCGTGGCGACCGGATTCCTCACGGTCTTTCTGGCGGCCGGCGTGCCTGCGGGACGTGCGTCGAGGGTGTCTCCGCTGACGGCGGTCTCCGGGAATGCGGGAACCGTACAGGCGGTAAGAAGAGCGGCCGGTACGCGGCTTTTCAAAGTCGACACGGCGCTGGGGATTCACCATGCGCTGGGCAGCCGGAAGAATTTTCTGCTGGTGGCCGGTTCCTTCGCCTTCAGCATCATCCTTTTTCTCGCCTTCAGTACGGCGGTCGATTTCATGCACCACGCGCTCACGCCGCTGCGCCCGTCGGCGCCGGACCTCTCGATTCGTACGGAGGATTCCTCCAATCAGATTCCGTCGGAGCTTGCGGAGAACATCGAAACGTATCCTGGGGTAAAACGCGCGTTTGGCAGGAGCCTGACAGAGGTGACGCGGGCGGAGGACGGCAGTTGTCTGCTTCTACTCTCATACGGCGAACAACAGTTCCGGTGGGCGGAGGATGCGCTTCTGGAAGGGGATTTTCAGGGTGCGGTAGACGGAAAGGGAGTACTCGCCGTATTCCGGGAGAGAAATTCACTGACCGCAGGTAGCAGTGTGAAGATTGCGGTAGACGGAAAGGAGCAGGAGATTTTCGTGGCCGGAGTTGTAGGCGACGTTCCTTACAATTATGGTCTGGACCGTAAGACCGATCTGATTTGGGATATGGTAATCTGTTCGGAGGAACTGTTCCGGAAACTGACGGACGAGAACGGGTATATGGCGCTGGACGTGCAGCTTCGCCCGGAGGCGGCGGACGCGCAGGTGCAGGAAGTGCGCAGGGCGCTGGAAAAGGCATGCGGGACGGACGTTTTATTTTCGGATAATCGGATCAGCAACCGGGAGGCAAAGGGCGCGTTTTATTCCATGTCCGTGTTCCTGTACGGTTTCCTGGCCGTGATCGCACTGATCGGATTTTTCAACATCATCAACAGCATTGCCATGAGCGTATCGGCGCGGATGATGGAATACGGCGCCATGCGCGCCGTCGGGATGAGCGTGCGGCAGCTTCTGCGGATGGTAATCGGGGAGGCGGCTGCGTATACGGTGTTCGGTGTGATCTTTGGATGCGCGCTCGGACTTCCTCTGAATCGCTCTTTGTTCCGGACGCTCGTGACCGCCAGATGGGGGGACGCATGGAGCGTTCCCGGATGGGAACTGCTGGTGATTCTGACCGTTATGACCGGTTCCGCGTGTCTGTCGGTTCTCGGGCCGGCGGGACGGATCCGGAGGATGACGATTGTGGATACGATCGGAAGAGAATGACAAAAGAACGCGATGCGGCATCCGTGCCTGTCCGCGCCTGCGCGGAGCATGGATGCCGCATCGGTTGCAGAACCGGATTTACCGGTCAAATTCCGGGTTGGTCCAGTAGAAGTTCTTCTGGTTCAGCGTCTCCTTCGTCATCTCCAGCGCTTCTCCGAATCGCTGGAAATGAACAACCTCCCGCGCCCGCAGGAATTTCAGCGGCGCGCGGACATCCGGATCGTCGATGACGCGCAGCAGGTTGTCATAGACCGTGCGGGCTTTCTGCTCGGCGGCCAGATCCTCGAAAAGATCGGCCAGCGCGTCGCCCTTGGACTGAAATTCCAGAGCGGTGAAGGGCACTCCGGCGGCCGCCTGGGGCCACAGCGCTTTGGTGTGGTCGATATAATAGGCGTCAAAGCCGGCGGTTTTCACCTGCTCTTCGGTCAGATCCCGCGTCAACTGATAGACGATGGCGCAGATGATCTCCAGATGGTTCAATTCCTCCGTGCCGATGTCCGTCAGAAGGCCGCCCACTTTTTTCACCGGCATGGTGTAGCGCTGGGACAGGTAGCGCATGCTGGCGGACAGTTCTCCGTCGGGTCCTCCGTACTGGCTGATGACCAGTTTGGCGATATCCGGGTTGGTGTTTTTGATTTTTACAGGATACTGCAGTCGTTTTTCATAGGCAAACATCAGATACACGCTCCTTCCCACGGCATGGGTCCTTCGGTCCATCCGTATTCGTTCGGGTCTGTATTTCCTGTGACCATGGAAAGCTGCGTCAGCGGATAGAAATCCCCGGCAAAGTCCGCCAGCAGCTTTAGCCGTTCTTCCGAAAGCTGACGGAACAGGGAGAGCCCTTTGGCGCAGGAGGGGTGCGTGTCAAGGTACAGGGTCAGGTCGTTGATGGCAAATCCCACCTCCATCAGGCGGGTCATGGCGGTCTCCCGGTTCCGCTGCGCGGCGTCCGGGCTGTCGCCTGCCGGTTTTTGGCTGCTTTCCCCCAGAGGAGCCTTATAAAAGGTCAGATTCAGACAGGGGAAAATGGTTCCTTCCTTCAGAGCCGTGCACAGATCATAGGGCTCGCACCATTCCTGTTTTGGAACGGCAGCCATGGCGATCTGCTCTGCGCAGCAGCAAAGATTTTTTGATGTCATAGAGATACCTCCATAGTAAAGTCCGGCACCTGCTTTCCTGAAACGGAAGGGCAGATGCTGTCTGCGGTTTGTAAAAGGCTGTGAAACATTTTCACGGGAATAGTATTGGGGAAAGAAAAGACTTTTATACGCGGACACAATTCCTGCGGCAGCGGGTTGCAATGAATGTCAAAAACGGATATACTGTTATCAAAATGTCGAAATGAAGGAAGCGGATGGATATGATATTTGACAGTCATGCACATTATGATGATTCGGCTTTTGACGAAGACCGGGAGGAAGTGCTTCTGAAGCTGGCCGAAAGCGGCGTGGGAACAGTGGTCAATGTGGGAGCAAGTCTCGAAGGAACAAAAAAAACGATGGAACTGACAGAAAGGTATCCGTTCGTTTACGGGTCCGCGGGCGTGCATCCGGACGAGGTCGGGGAACTGAATGAGGATACGTTCGCCTGGCTGAGAGATCAGTGCGGGCAGGAGAAGATTGTGGCGGTCGGGGAGACCGGCCTTGATTATTACTGGAAAAAGGAGCCGCCCGAGGTCCAGAAGAAATGGTTCCTCCGCCAGCTCGCACTGGCGAAGGAACAGGCGCTTCCGGTGATCGTTCACAGCCGGGATGCGGCGGCGGATACGATGGAGATTCTGAAACAGGAATATGGCGCGCAGCTTTCGGCAGTGATTCACTGCTGTTCCTGTTCGCCGGAGATGGCGCGGGAGTATGTCGGGATGGGATTTTATCTGGGCATCGGAGGCGTTGTGACCTTCAAAAACGCAAAAAAGTTAAAAGAGATTGTAAAAGAGACGCCTTTGCAGAACCTTCTTCTGGAGACGGACTGTCCGTACCTTTCTCCCGCGCCTTTTCGGGGCAGACGGAACGATTCCCGCAACCTGACGTTCATTGCGGAGGCCGTCGCGGAGCTCAGGGGGATCAGCAGGGAGGAAGTGATCCGTGCGACCGAAGAGAATGCGATGCGTTTTTACCGGCTGGAGAGGAGAGCGTAAGATGGCAGGACCCGTCCCCACTCTGGGAAATCCCCGGAGTACCATTGAGATTTTGAATAAATATCATGTGGTGTTTCAGAAAAAATACGGACAGAATTTCCTGATCGACGGTCATGTGCTGGATAAGATCATGAAAGCGGCACAGATCAGCGAAGAAGATTATGTAGTGGAGATCGGCCCGGGGATCGGCACGATGACCCAGTATCTGGCGTCGCGGGCCAGGGGGGTGACGGCGATCGAGATCGACCGGGCGCTGATACCGGTTCTCCAGGATACGCTGAGCGGCTATCCGAATGTAGACCTTGTAAACGAGGATGTGCTCAAAGTCGATCTGCGCAGACTGGCGGAGGAAAAAAACGGCGGAAAACCGGTGAAGGTCGTGGCGAACCTTCCTTATTACATCACGACGCCGATTATCATGGGGCTGTTTGAAAAGCATGTCCCGCTTGCCGGCATTACAGTTATGGTACAGAAAGAAGTGGCCGAGCGGATGCAGGCAGGACCCGGCTCCAAGAATTATGGCGCGCTGTCGATTGCCGTTCAGTATTACGCGGAGCCCTATGTGGCGGCTTATGTGCCGCCGAACTGTTTTATGCCGCGCCCGGGCGTCGGGTCGGCGGTGATCCGTCTGAAGACATACGCCGAACCGCCGGTGAAAGCGGCGGACGAAGCGCTCCTGTTCGCCGTGGTGCGGGCTTCGTTCAATCAGAGAAGAAAGACGCTGCAGAACGGGCTCTCCCATGTGCCGGAGCTGGGAATTTCCAAGGACATGACGATAAAGATTCTGACGGAGATGGGGCTTCCGGAGTCGGTGCGGGGGGAGGCCCTGACGCTGGCTCAGTTTGCGGAATTTGCCAATCGGGCGGCCGCCTGCAGGGAGGCCTGAAGACCGGCCGTCTGCCGGGAAAAAGAGGCGGCGGATTTTGGCATAACTGTTTTCGGACAGGCATAGAATATCCGATAGAGAAATATCCGATAGAGACGAGGAGGGATGTTCTATGCAGGAATACAGGCGCCGAATCGCATATCTTTGTGCTTATGAGCGGGGTGTGCAGGCGGGAACCGCCGGTTTTGTGAAAGCGGAGATACGGGGGGAAAGCTGCAGGCTTGGAATCCACCTGAAAAAATACTGCCCGCAGGGGCAGGACGCAGGAAAGGCCTATATCTATTTTTACCATCGGGAGCGGACGGTCGGAATCTATCTCGGAGAGCTGAAAAGCCAGAACGGAGCGCTGGAATGGCAGGGAACGATGGATCCGGAAAATATTCTCGAGAAGGGGATCCGTTTTTCGGATACCGGCGGGATCTGGGTTCGCCGTCCGGGGGCGCAGGATTACGTGGCGGACTGGGAGGATGATCCGGTGGACGTAAACCGTTTTACCGTCTATCCCAGAGGCGGCGAGAAGTGTATCCGCTGTCCCCGGTTCGGAAGCTGCAAAAGGAGTGTGGAGGATGTCTCTGACGGATGAAGAAAAATATATGAAGGAAGCGATTCGGCAGGCCCGCAGAGCCTGGAAGCTGCAGGAGGTTCCCATCGGCTGTGTGATCGTAAAAGAGGACCGGATCATTGCCAGAGGGTACAACCGGAGAAATACGGACCGGAATACGCTGGCTCACGCGGAGCTTCAGGCGATCCGCAGGGCCAGCCGCGCGGTGGGAGACTGGAGACTGGAAGAATGCACCATGTACATTACGCTGGAACCGTGCCAGATGTGCGCGGGGGCAATTGTGCAGGCGAGGATTCCAAGAGTTGTGATTGGCAGCCGTAATCCCAAGGCGGGATGCGCGGGTTCGATTCTGAATCTTTTCGATGTTCCTGCGTTCAATCACCAGGTGGAACTGACGGAAGGGGTTCTGGAGGAAGAATGTGCGGCCATGCTGTCCGATTTTTTCCGCGAACTGCGGGAACGGAGGAAAAAGTCTTTGACAAAAGACTGAAAACAGGATATACTGTACAGGCATTCAAAAATTGTCATAAGATTTCCGTGCAGCTGGGGAGGCGGCGGTGCCCTGTACCTGCAATCCGCCATAGCAGGAGTGATATCCCGCCCCGGGCCGGTCGGTCGGAAGCTGCCCTGTACAAGTGGCGTTGATGTCCGGGTCCTGCGCAACAGGAACCCGTGAACCGTGTCAGGTTGGGAACAAAGCAGCACTAAGCGGGACCTTCTGTGTGCCGCAGGGGTGCCTGGGCTGAGTTAACTGTACAGGTAACGTTCCGGTCTAAGGTTCAAAGCGGGATGCACGGATTATAATGCAGATAAGGAAGGGAGGCTGCCGCGGCAGCGTCTCTTTTTCCATGCGTACGGTCACTCAGAGGAGGAAAAGGAAGATGGCGCGTGTGATCAGAATCGAAAATTTTGAGGCTCCCGAGCTCGACGTATATGCCAGACTGCGGGAAATACAGCTTCTGAACCGCCATGAACCGGAGAAGGGGATTTTTATCGCGGAAAGTCCCAGAGTGATCGAGCGGGCGCTGGACGCCGGGTGCGTGCCGTTGTCTTTTTTGGCGGAGGAACGGTATCTGCAGAAGGAGGCGGAAGAGATTCTCAAGCGGTGCGGGGAGATTCCGGTCTACACGGCGCAGATGGACGTGCTGGCGCGGATCACGGGCTATAAACTGACAAGAGGCATGCTCTGCGCCATGCGAAGGCCGCCGCTTCCGGCGGCGGAAGAAGTCTGCGGCGGCGTGCGCAGAATTGCCGTTCTGGAGAATGTAGTCAATCCCACCAATGTCGGCGCCGTCTTCCGCTCCGCCGCCGCGCTGAATATGGATGCGGTGCTGCTGACACCGGATTGCAGCGATCCGCTCTACCGGCGTTCGATCAGAGTGAGCATGGGGACGGTGTTTCAGATTCCGTGGACGTATCTGAGAGATCTCTCCTGGCCGCAGGGCGGGCTGGCGTTCCTTCGCGGGCTGGGATTTCGGACGGCCGCGATGGCGCTGACGGAGGACTGCGTCTCTGTTGACAGCACGGAACTGCTTGCGCAGGAGAAGCTGGCGGTGATTCTCGGCACGGAGGGAGACGGACTGGCGGCGGACACGATCGCGGACTGCGATTACAGGGTGCGGATTCCCATGGCGCACGGAGTGGATTCGCTGAACGTGGCGGCAGCCAGTGCGGTGGCGTTCTGGGAGCTGGGCAGACGGCCCGATGCACGGTAACGCCGGCAGATTTCTCCAAATAACCGGTAATATCTGAATTTCTTCAAAATCTGAAAAATTTTCCCGATAAAATGTAAGATCGCATCGTTTTCCTGCGGAATATACAGTGAAGGGACCGGTCAGGGCGGCTGACCTGGCCGGCCCTGCCGGACAGATGTCCTGTAAGCTTACGAAATCCGTACGGACGGAACCGCGGACGTTCCATATAAGATTGATATTCTGAGGTAACTGTTATGAAAGCAAATGAAGATAATTTTGTGGCTCTGATCCGAAGACGCCGGGAAGAAGGACTCGTCTATATGATCAGAACTTACGGCGGGCTTCTGAAATCCATCGTGAAGAAGAGACTGTTCGCCGCGCCGGACAGAGTAGACGAGTGCATGAACGATATCTTTCTCGGGATCTGGAAGAACATCGACTGCTTTGACGAGCGCAGAGGAAGCTTTGTAAACTGGGCGGCGGGCGTGGCGAGACTGGAAGCCATCGACACGCTGCGCAGAGTACAGAGGGAACAGAGAACCGTGTCTTTGGAAGAGATGGAACTGGAGATCCCGGAAGAAGACGCCGCTCTTCTGGAGCTGACGGAGAGGGAACTCTCAAAAGAGACCGAAGAGATTCTAAACTGTCTCTCCCCGACGGACCGGGAGCTGTTTCAGCGGATTTTTCTGATGGAGGAAGAGCCGGAGGAAGCGGGGAACGCGCTGGGGATGAGCCGGGGGAATGTCTACGTCCGGATCTTCCGGGGAAAGAAGAAGATCCGAAGCAAATTTGAAGAAAGGAAGAGGGCAGGAACATGAAAAGAGAAGCGTATCGACTGGCAAACGAAATCAGGACCGATTTTTCGGCGGACCGGGAGCGGCTCATGGATCGCCCTGAGGATATGGAGATGAAAAGATATGAACAGACGGTGCTGTGCGAAGTGAGAAAAGAGAAGAAGGCGGCGGGAAGAAGGATCGGCAGGAAGACCGCGGCGGCCTGCGCGGCCGCGGCGCTCCTCGCCGGGACGGCGGTATTCGGCAGAGAGGCGCATGCGACGCTCCGGCAGATTACCTGGAGCATCGAAAACGCGCTGGGACTGTCCGGGGATCTGGCGGACTACCGGGATGTGATTCATACGTCGGTATCCGATCAGGGGTATGAGGTTACGCTTCAGGAAGCGGTGGTATCCGAGGAAAGCCTGACGGTCAATTATACGATCCGGCGGGAAGACGGACAGTCGATGGAGCAGTATCTGACCCCCGTGGAGACGCTGTACGTCAATGGAAAGCAGCCGGGAGGGGGCGCCAGAGGAAGCGCCGATTTTCTGGATGAGGCACAGACGGTTCTGGGTGTGGAGATGACCTATGATATTCCGGAGGCGGATCTGTCTGCGGAGAACGATTTCCGGATCCGGATCGAACGGCTGGGCATGGACGGCGGAGTCAAGGGGAACTGGGATTTCGCTTTCAGGGCCGACGGCGCCGCGCTGACGGCGGATACGAGACGGATACCGATCGGACAGGAATTTACCCTTCCGGACGGCGTGACGGTCACGCTGGAGGAGCTTACGATGAACCGCCTGGAGCAGAGAATCACGTTCCGGCAGTCTGGTCCTACCAGTTATCTGGTGCAGGTGATCGCAAAGGACGCCGCCGGGCATCAGGTGGAATTTGGCCTGCGCAGTTCGGATGCAAAGTCCGGTTACCTGTCGAATGAGGAGATCATAGACGACGGCAGGATCGAGGAGGATGCCGGTGAAGTGACGATGACGCTCAATGCCGTGGAGCTTCCGGAGGAAAGCGGGCGGATCAGCAACGATTATGAGCAGGTCGGGGAGCCCTTTGTGTTAAAAGTTCAGTAAGAGAGAGACAGCCGCAGGCTGCCGCATCGGACAGAGGATGCGGCAGCCTTTTTCGTATGCATACGGGTGCCTGAGGAAGATTGTCAGCAGAGCTGACAGGCACCCGATGCGCGAGTAGGGAAGAAACCTCCCCTACTCGATGCTTCATTTGATATGGATTTTTCATGAAAAATTGCTATAATATAGGCAGGAAGGCTCCGCGAGGAGGAAGATCCGTTTTCGATAAGCTTAAAATCCGGCGAAGTAATGGCTGAGAAGAGAACAGAGGGTGGAAGCGTGGAAAAAAAGCATCGTTTTTTTTATCTTGTGTTGATTGCATCGACGCTGGCAATCGTCAGCTCTGCTACATTTTTCTATATCCGGCAGTTGAACCGAACGATCTCCGATAACATTGTTCAGTCGATCAGTGAGATTGCGGAGCATGATAAGGCGGCGATCCGGCTGTATCTCGAGATCTGCTGGGCGGATCTGGGTGAGATTCAGGATCGTATTGCCGGTTACGGCTGCGAAACGGTCGAAGAGGTAGAGGAGCGGATGAATCTGGAGTGTGCGGCGAGCAGATTTTCACATATTTATCTGCTGGCGGAGGACGGCACAGTTTATACGGACCAATGCGGCGTTACGGTTCCGGACGCCGTGAACATGAACCGGGATTTTCTGTCCTATTTTGATGGCGGCAGGGAGAAAGTGGTCGCGCGCTTCGGCGACCGGTTCGAGGCCGGAGGACTCAGGGACGGGAACATCCTCTACGGAGTCCGGCTGAGGGGCTGTGAGGTGGGAGGAATAAAGATGCTTGCGCTGATCGGAGTCAGCGACATTTCCTCTATTCAGGACCATATGGTCATCGACAGCTTTATCAAAAACGGGAACAGCCGGGGGCACAGCGCTCTGATCGACATGGAGGGAAACTATATTGTAAATATTAATAAAGAAGTCTATCTGAATGAACAGATGAATCTGTATACGCATCTGTCGGAGTCGAAGTCTTCGGAGCTGACCAATGAGGAGGTCCGTCAGAAGCTGCAGGCGCTGGAGACTTTCGGTTTCTATCATTCTCATGAAGGAGAAAGGGACCGCGAACTGTTCTATTTTATGCCGTTTGGGGAGGATATGGATCTGTATTTTATCATGTCAGTGAACGAGGCGGTCTTCCGGGAACAGAGCCGGATCTTTGTCGCCATGAGCATGGTCATGCTGATCGTCTGCATCGTGACGGTGATCGGCATGCTTCTGGCGCTTATGCGCTATCAGATCCGCACGGTGAGGACGGCGGAGAAAGCGCGCTCGCAGAGAGAATTTCTCTCCAATATGAGCCATGAGATCCGCACGCCTCTGAACGGGCTGATCAGCATGAACTATCTGATGCTGTCCCACATCGACGACAAAGATCAGACGGATCAGGTCAGAGAATGGCTGAAAAAATCGCAGAGCACCGCCAAATACCTGCTGTCGCTGGTCAGCGACATTCTGGATGTATCCAAACTGCAGGTCGGCAAGGTGGAACTGGTCAGCGAGCCGCTGCTGGTGTCGGCGCTGGTGGATGAAGTGATCGCCATGCAGATGGATAACATTGAAAGCAGGGGAGTGAAGCTGACCGTAGAGCAGGAAGTTACGGAACCCTGCATTCTGGGAGACGCCACCCGCATTAAACAGATTCTGATGAATATTTTGGGAAACGCCGCCAAATTCACGCCGGCCGGCAATGACATCCGCTTTACGGTCTGCCAGAGAAAGACGGACGATCAGCATGTGATGACGATTTATCGGTGTGAGGATACCGGTATCGGTATCTCCGCGGATTATATCGGTCAGATTTTCGATTCGTTCAGCCAGGAGCGGGGCAGAAATACCAGCGGAATCAAGGGGACCGGTCTGGGCATGACGATCAGCAAACTCCTGATCGACGCTATGGGCGGAGACATTACCGTGGAGAGCGAGCTGAATGTGGGAAGCGTCTTCACCGTGTCGCTTCCGTCCCGGATTGTGAAAGAGATACCGGCGCATCTGCAGACGGAGCCGGAGAAGTGCGCAGAGGAGGATACGGAGCGTGCGGACGAACCGGCAGGGAAGCGCGCGGTGCGGATCCTGGTAGCTGAAGATGTGGAGCTGAACGCGGAGGTGCTGCTGGAGATTCTTGATATGGAAGGCTTTGAGGCGGTGCATGCCCGAAACGGACAGGAAGCGGTGGAACTGTTCCGCAATTCGCGGGTGGGTGAGTTCGACGTGATCCTGATGGATATGCAGATGCCGGTGATGGATGGCTGTACGGCGACCCGCGAGATCCGCAGCCTGGACCGGCCGGATGCGGCTTCGGTGCGGATCTATGCGTGTACCGCCAATACCTTTCAAGAGGACAGGGAGGAGGCTCTGGAAAGCGGCATGGACGATTTCCTGCCCAAACCGATTGATGTGGAACAGCTTCTGAAAAAGATGCGAGGGGGCATATATTAAATTCGGAAGCGGATGATACGCGGGCGCCGTATCCGCGATTGCCGGAATGCGGCAAAGATGGTATGATAGAAGGAATTGATACAAAGGAGGGTAACAGAAAATGAAAGAGGGGAAAACTTCCGGGGGAATGAAGAAAGAAGGAAAGACACGGAGCAGCTTTTCAGGCAGGCTGGGATACGTTCTGGCGGTGGCCGGTTCGGCCGTGGGGCTGGGGAACATCTGGCGGTTTCCGTATCTGGCGGCAAAGTACGGAGGAGGTATCTTTCTTCTGGTCTATCTGATTCTGATGCTGACGTTCGGCTATGCGCTGATTGTGTCGGAGACGGCGCTGGGCCGGATGACGAGGAGAAGTCCCGTGGGGGCGTTCGGGGCGTTTGGGAAAGGCGCCTTTTTCCGGGCGGGCGGCTGGATCAATGCGGTGATTCCCATGCTGATCGTGCCGTATTACAGCGTGATCGGCGGCTGGGTAACGAAATACCTGTTTGAATACCTGCGGGGAAATACCGGGGCGCTGGCGGAGGAAAGCTACTTTCCCGGATTTATCGCGGACATCTCCGGCGTGCTGTGGTTTCTGCTGTTCAGCCTGATGGTGACGGCGGTTCTTTTCGCCGGCGTGCAGCAGGGGGTGGAGCGCGTCTCCAGAGTGATGATGCCGATGCTCGTACTGCTGGCGGTGTTTGTGGCGCTTTATTCCATGACCCGACCGGGCGCCTGGGAAGGGGTCAAATATTTCCTCGTTCCCAATCCCGGGAATTTCTCATGGATGACCGTGGTCGCTGCCATGGGGCAGATGTTCTACTCGCTGTCCATTGCCATGGGCATCCTGTACACCTACGGTTCCTACATGAAAGACGAAGTGGATATTGAAGGCTCGACAACGCAGGTGGAAGTGTTCGACACCGCCATTGCCATGCTGGCGGGGCTTATGATCATTCCGGCGGTCTTTGCCTTCTCCGGCGGGGATCCGGATACTCTGAATGCGGGGCCGTCGCTGATGTTCATTACAATTCCGAAAGTGTTCGCGAGCATGGGCTTCGGAACCGCGGCGGGCGTGATGTTCTTCCTGCTCGTACTGCTGGCGGCGCTGACCAGCGCCATCTCTCTGGCGGAATCCGGAGTCTCCACCTTTGAGGATCAGTTCGGATGGAGCCGCCGCAGATCGACCGTTTTGATGGGAATCATCATTGTCTGCTTCGGAACCGCTTCGTCGCTTGGTTTCGGCGTGTGGGACTTTGTTTCGTTGCTGGGAATGTCGATTCTCGACTTCTTTGATTTTCTGACCAATTCACTGATGATGCCGCTGGCCGCTCTGGCTACCTGTCTGCTGGTTACCCGCGTGGCAGGACTGGAACGGATCGCCCGGGAAGTGGAGCAGTCTTCGGCGTTCAGGCGGAAAGGAATGTATAATGTCTTTATGAAATATCTGGCTCCGGTCTGTATCGTGATCATTCTGCTCAGCTCCATTGCCGGTGTGCTGGGGTGGATCACCATGTAAAAGGCGGCCTTGAGGCCGGCAGGGTAAAGCGGCGGCACAGACCGAAAGCGCGGAACAGGAGGAGGATCCTATGAGCAGTCTGTTGAAAATCGGCGTTTTTTTTATCATTGAAGTGCTTCTGAACCGGATGGTGGGTCTGGTCTTTCTGCTGATGGAGAGAAAGCATAATTCGGTTCATCTGCGTTTCACGAAAAGCGCGGTCAATGTGATTATCAGCGTAGTGCTGATCTACAGTCTTCTGCAGCAGTTCGAGGTGACGAGGGACATCAGCAAGGTGCTTCTGCAAAGCGGCTCCCTGATGGTGGCGATTGCGACCTTCGCGGCGCAGCAGGCGCTGGCGAACGTGATCAGCGGTATCTCCCTGTCCGTGTCGCGGCCCTACAATGTGGATGAGAAGATCCGGGTGCTTCAGGGCAGCAGTGTGATCGCGGAGGGGATCGTGAAGGACATCACGATCCGGCATACGATTATCCGGCAGTTTAACGGAGAGTGCTGCATCGTTCCCAATTCGGTCATGGATTCGGCGGTGATCACCAATACCAATTTTATTGAAAACGTGGGCAATTTTATGGAGATCGAGATCTCCTATGATTCGGATATTGACAAGGCCATGGGGCTGATGCAGAGAATCTGTATCGAGAATGAACAGACGCTGAACACCGAGGAAAACAAAGTATTCATAAAATCCTATACGTCCAACGGCATTATATTAAAGACGACCGTATGGACGAAAAACCTGGACGACAGTTTTCAGGCGTGCAGCGATATCCGGGCCGCGCTGGTAAAAGGATTCCGGGAAAACGGGATCACAATTCCTTACCAGACGGTGACAGTATGCTCGTGAGGCGCGTTGCTTTTCAAATCTACACCGGTTTTCAGCCCAATGCGGACAAACCATCCTGAAAGACCCATTGAAGGGCGCCGCAAAGTTTTTCGCAGGGAACCGGCAGACACTTGTGAAATATTTCCGGTTGGGTTATAATAAATGCAAATGCGGCCGGGGCGCCTGCCGGTCAGGACGCGGCGCGGGTCCCGGGGTAAATCGGAAATCATCAGAGAAAAGGAGAACTTATTATGAAACGCGTAGGGCTTTTGACAAGCGGCGGCGACTGCCAGGCATTGAATGCAACGATGAGAGGAGTGGCGAAAGGACTTTACAACGCACTGGGCGGAGATGTGGAGATCTACGGTATTGAAGAAGGATATAAAGGACTGATCTATAACGAATACCGCCATATGACCGGACGGGATTTTGCGGGGATCCTCACAAAAGGCGGGACGATTCTGGGAAGCTCCAGACAGTCATTTAAAAATATGAGAACTCCGGACGAAAACGGGCTGGATAAAGTAGAGGCCATGAAAAAGACATACAGGAAGCTGGATCTCGACTGCCTGGTGATTCTGGGCGGCAACGGGACGCAGAAGACGGCCAACCTTCTGAGCGAGGAGGGGCTGAACATTCTCCATCTGCCCAAGACGATCGACAACGATATCTGGGGAACCGATATGACGTTCGGCTTCCAGAGCGCGGTCGATATCGCGACCGAGTGCATTGACTGCATCCATACGACCGCGGCGTCCCATAACCGGGTATTCATCGTGGAAGTCATGGGCCATAAGGTCGGATGGCTGACGCTTCACGCAGGAATCGCCGGCGGAGCTGACATTGTGCTCATTCCGGAAATTCCGTATGACATTGACAAAGTCTGCGCGGCCATCGAGAAGAGGAACCGGGCGAAGAAAGGATTCACGATTCTGGCAGTGGCGGAGGGAGCGATCTCCAAAGCGGACGCGAAACTGTCCAAGAAAGAATATAAGGCGAAAATGGCAAATTATGCATATCCGTCTGTGTCTTATGAGCTGGCGGACCTGATCCGTCAGAAAACCGGGGCGGATGTCCGCGTGACGGTTCCGGGACACACGCAGAGAGGCGGTTCGCCCAAGCCCTATGACCGTGTGCTTTCCACAAGACTGGGCGCCAGAGCAGCAAAACTGATCATGGATGAAGAATACGGCTATATGGTGGGAATCGTTCACGGCGAGACCTGCAAAGTGCCTCTTGGCGAGGTGGCTGGGAAGCTGAAGATGGTCGATCCGAATGCGGGCATCATTGAGGAAGCAAAGATCGTCGGCATCAGCTTTGGCGATTAAGCATGTCTTATACAGCATTATACCGTAAATTCCGTCCTTCGGAATTTACGGACGTCAGGGGACAGGATCACATCGTGACGACTCTGAAAAATCAGATCCGCGCGGACCGTATCGGTCATGCCTATCTGTTCTGCGGGACGAGAGGGACCGGCAAGACGACGGTCGCGAAGATCTTCGCCAGAGCGGTCAACTGTGAACACCCGGCGGACGGGAATCCCTGCGGGGAGTGCGCTTCCTGCAGGGCGATCGCATCCGGCGCTTCCATGAATGTCATCGAGATTGACGCCGCTTCCAACAACGGCGTGGACAATATCCGGGAGATCCGGGATGAGGTCGCCTATTCGCCCGCGGAAGGAAAGTATAAAGTCTATATCATCGACGAGGTGCATATGCTGACTCCGGGCGCGTACAACGCGCTGCTGAAAACGCTGGAGGAGCCGCCGTCGTACGTGATCTTTATACTGGCGACGACGGAAGCCCACAAGATTCCGGTCACGATTGCATCCAGATGCCAGAGATATGATTTCCGCAGGATTACCACGGAGACGATTGCCGCCAGGCTTCAGGAGCTGATGGAGCAGGAGCAGGTGGAGACAGAAGAACGGGCTCTGGCCTATGTGGCTAAGATGGGCGACGGGTCCATGCGTGATGCGCTGAGTCTTCTGGATCAGTGCATTGCTTTTTATCTGGGTCAGAAGCTGACCTATGAGCATGTGCTGGAAGTGCTCGGGGCCGTAGATGTGGAAGTGTTTGGAGCGTTCTTTCGTCGGCTCTGCGCGCTCGACCTGCCCGGCCTCATCCGGGAACTGGAGGAGATCATTCTCAGAGGCAGAGAACTTTCACAGTTTGTCGTCGATTTCATCTGGTATCTCCGGAATCTCCTGCTTTTGAAAAGCGATCAGGGCATGGAAGAGATGCTCGACGTGTCCGGCGAACATCTGGCCCGTATGAAGGAAGAGGCCGCGCTTACGGATATGGACACGCTGATGCGCTATATCCGGGTATTCTCGGAACTGTCCGGTCAGCTTCGCCAGACAACGCAGAAACGGGTCATGACGGAAATTACGCTGATCAAGCTTTGTCGGCCGGCTATGGAACAGAATTATGATTCGATCCTGCACAGGCTCGCTTTGCTGGAGAAGAAAGTGGAGGAGGGCGTTCCGGCGGCGGCGCCCTCTTCGGAGCACACTCTGGCATCCGCGCAGACAAAAGAAGAGGCGAAGCCGGAGAAGCTTTCGCAGGAGGCGCTTGCGGAGGATGTACAGACGTTCATCGGCCGTTTTCAGGAGCTGAGGAAAAAAGCCGGTCCCTGGCTTAGATCCGTATTGAAGGGAGCGCAGTGCCGGGAACTGCCGGAGCACGCCGGCGTGCAGATTGTGTTATGCCGGAATCATGCGGTGGATGAGAAGGAACTGGCCGAACGGGTGGAGGAGCTGATCGAGCGGGAACTGAAGGTGAAGATGAAAGTGCAGATCAGCACGCCGGACAGCGATCCGAGGGCGGAAGAACCGGCCGTCGATCTGTCCGGTTTGATTGATATGGAGATCGTGATCGAAGATCCATGACGGAACTCTCATAGGAGGTAGAGCAGAGATATGGCAAAAAGAGGAGGCTTCCCGGGCGGCGGCATGCCGGGGAATATGAACAATCTGATGAAGCAGGCGCAGAGGATGCAGCGCCAGATGGAAGAGAGCCAGAAGGAACTGGAGAGCGCCGAATTTACGGCGGCGGCCGGAGGAGGCGCGGTGGAAGTGACCGTAACCGGCAAGAAGGAAGTGACAAAGGTAAAGATCGATCCGGACGCGGTGGATCCGGAGGATGTGGAGATGTTGGAGGATGTCATCATGGCGGCGGTCAATGAGGCGCTCAGAAAGGCGGATGAGGCCGGCGCCGCCAATATGGCGAAGCTGACCGGCGGCCTGGGCGGAGGCTTTCCTTTCTGATGGAATACTACAGCAGTCAAATCAGTCTGCTCATTGAGCAGCTCGCGTCCCTTCCGGGAATCGGCGGCAAGACGGCCCAGCGTCTGGCGTTTCACATTATCGACATGCCGAAAGAGCGGGTGGAAAAACTGGCGGATACGATTGTAAAGGCCAAACAGACGATCCGTTACTGCAGCCAGTGCCTGACGCTGACAGACCGGGAGCTCTGCCCCGTATGCAGCAATCCCGCGCGGGATCAGAAGACGATCATGGTGGTGGAGAATCCGAGAGATATGAGCGCCTATGAGAAGACCGGGAAATACGAGGGCGTCTATCATGTGCTTCACGGCGCTATATCGCCCATGTTGGGGATCGGACCGGCGGATATCCGTCTGAAGGAGCTGATGCACCGTCTGGAAAAGGACGTGGACGAGGTGATTATCGCGACCAATTCCAGCCTTGAGGGCGAAACGACCGCCATGTACATCAGCAAGCTGGTGAAACCGACCGGCATCAAAGTCAGCCGGATTGCCAGCGGCGTGCCGGTGGGCGGAGATCTGGAGTACATTGATGAAGTGACCCTTCTGCGCGCCCTCGAAGGGCGCGTGGAACTGTAATACGGCAAAAATCCGGGCGATGCGCTCAGGAGCGGGCGGGAGGACAGAACCGCCGGAAGCTGCTGCGGGCGTCGGATACCGGGAGAACGGCGACAGGAGAGAAATTATGAGTATCAGCAGGAAAGAATTTGGAGTGACAGGGGACGGCAGACAGGCGTATTTATATGCGATCCGCGCGGAGAACGGCATGGAGGCGGTCGTGACGGATTACGGCGCGATTCTGGTGTCCCTGATTGTGCCGGATGCGAAGGGAGTCAGGAAGGATCTCGTTCTTGGCTATGACCGTCTGGCGGATTATGAGGAGAACGGCTGCTTCTTCGGCGCGACGATCGGCAGAAGCGCCAACCGCATCGCCGGCGCTTCCTTTGAGATTGACGGAACGGCGTACCGTCTGGCGGCGAATGAAAACGGCAACAATCTGCATACGGATTTTCATCACGGATTTCATAAAGTGCTGTGGGAGGCGGAGGTTCTGGAGGAGGAGCAGGCAGTGCGGTTCTCCTACACGAGTCCGGACATGGAGAACGGTTTTCCGGGGACGCTGAAGATTTCCGTCAACTATATGTTGCTTCCGGACATGGGGCTTCAGATTATCTACGACGGCGTCTGCGATCAGAAGACGCTGATCAATGCAACGAATCACAGCTACTTTAATCTGGGCGGCCATGACGCGGGCAGCATCGAGGATGAGAAGATGACGATCTTCGCGGACGGCTTTGCCGAGATCGTGCCGGGAGCGATTCCGACCGGCAGAATCCTGCCTGTGGAGGGGACCCCCATGGATTTCCGGACCGGGAAGCGGATCGGAGACGAGATCGACGCGGACTACGAGCAGCTTACGATGGTGCAGGGGTACGATCATAACTGGGCGCTTCATACGTCTCCGGGAACCGTAGAGAAGATCGCGGAAGTGGAAGACGCGAAGGCGGGACGCGTGATGGAAGTGTGGACCGATCTTCCGGGCGTGCAGTTCTACGCGGGCAACTGCATCACGCCGCAGACGGGCAAAGGCGGCGCGCACTATGACAGACGCTGCGCGCTCTGTCTGGAGACGCAGTATTTCCCGAACAGCGTCAATACTCCGGGATTCATAAGCCCGGTCTTCGAGGCGGGACAGCCGTATCATACGACGACGATTTATAAGTTCCGCTAGAGACAAAGGGACGGATAAAGAATCGCGCAGGGAAGATTTCTTCCCTGCGTACAGAAAAACAGAGAGGCGGCCACATCGGCGGACGCCTCTCTGTTTTTCCTATCAGTTTTTCTTTTTCAGCATGGCGAGTACGGACTGAAGCACGATGAAGAAGCAGAGCAGAGCTGCGATCGTGATACGGGTCCACCAGGAGGAAAGGGTTCCCTGGAAGGTGATGAACGCTTCGATGGTGGCCTTGATCAAAACGCCGAACAGCGTGCCGATGACATTGCCCACGCCGCCGGTCAGAAGCGTTCCGCCGATGACTGCGGAGGCGATGGCATCCATCTCGAATCCTTTTGCCTGCTCTACGAAACCGCCCAATGTATTCAGACAGAACAGCACGCTTCCGATTCCGCACAGGAAGCCGTCCAGCACGTACGCTTTCAGTTTGATCTTCCGCACATCCAGACCCATCATCAGCGCGGACTGTTCGTTCCCGCCGACTGCGTAGATGCTGCGTCCGAACTTGGTAAATTTCAGCATGATAAAGGCGATGACGAGGAGAATCAGCGCAATCACTACGGTCGGGTAGATGTAGGGATAAATCATAACGCCCTTCTTGTTGACGTAGCCGCCGATCGGAAGGTAGACTTTGATCTTCGCCCATGCCATGAACGTTTCATTGGTGATGCTGATCATGTCCTTGGAGATGATGGCCGTCATACCTCTTGCGAAGAACATCCCGGCCAGCGTGACGATAAACGGCTGAATATCCATATAAGCCACGAGAAAGCCCTGTACCAGTCCGAATACGATGCCGGTGACCAGTACGATCAGGACGGAAGGAACCGCTCCGATTCCGCCTCTTTCCATCATCCACGCCAGCATCATGCAGCCCATCGCCACAAAGGAGCCGACGCTGATATCAATGCCGCCGGTGATCATAACCACCGTCATACCGATACCGATGACGATCAGTCCGGCATTGGAGATAAACAGGTTCAGGAAATTCTGCGTCTTTGAAAATCCCTGATCACTGAAAAGGATACAGCCGATCACGTACATGACGATGAACAGCACGATAGTGACCATGAGAAGGAAACTGGTCTGATTTAATTTACGTTTGCTTTTCATTTATGCCGCCCCCTTTTCTGCCGTATTGCTTTCCTTTTTCTGAGCGAGCGCTTTTCTCCATCTTGCGAAACCGGAAGACTGCAGTGTGACGATGATGACGACAACAATGGCCTTGTATACCGGAATCTGGTCCGAGGAAACGTGCATTGCATACAGAGTGGTGGTGAGCGCCTGGATGGTGTAGGCGCCGATCACGGAACCGGCAATCGAGAATTTACCTCCGCCCAAAGAGTTGCCTCCGATGGCTACCGCCAGAATGGCGTCCAGTTCCATGTTAAGGCCGATGTTATTGGCATCCGCCGAATAGATACGGCTCGAAGCAATCAGCCCGGACAGTCCGGAACAAAGTCCGCAGAACGCATAGGCCAGAAAGATAATCATGACGGATTTGATACCGGTCAGGCTGGAAGCTTTCTTGTTGATACCGACTGCCTGGATATACATGCCGAGCGCGGTCTTCTTCAGGAGAAGCAGGGTCAGAATGACCACAATAATGGATATAATAAAAGGCGCAGGAACCGGAAATCCCGGGAAGGAAGATCCGAGCACCTTATAGCTGTCCACACGGACATAGGTGATCTGGCCGTCTGTAATCAACTGTGCGATACCGCGTCCTGCCGTAAACATGATCAGGGTGGCGACCATGGGCTGGATTTCCAGCTTTGCCACCAGAAAACCGTTGAAGCAGCCGATCAGCGCGCCGACAACCAGCGCCGCGAGAAAGCCGAGAATCAGCGGGTTGGCATAAGCGGTAGCCGCGCGCTCGCCTCCGGTGAGGATATTACAGCAGACGGCGGCGCTGACAGCCATGATCGCGCCTACAGAGATATCGGTTCCTGCGGAAGCGGATACGACCAGCGTCATACCGACTGCAAGGATCACCAGTTCCGACGCACGGTTGATGATGTCGATCAAAAAACCGTACAGGACGCCGTCTCTGATCTCGATGGAGAAAAAGTCCGGTCTGGTAAAAAGGTTGATTAACAGTACCAGGGCGAGACAGAAGACGGGCAGAAACAACCGCTGTGATGTGATGTTTTTCAGACTTTTATTCATAGTTACTGTCCTCCTGCTATGGTTGACATAATTGTTGTCTGGTTCATTTCTTCGCCGCTTAATTCTCCGACTTTGCTGGTATCGCGCATAACGACCATGCGGTCGCAGGTCCGGAGCATCTCTTCGATCTCTGAAGAAATGAATACGACAGCCATGCCTTCTTTTGCCAGCTTCACGACCAGTTTCTGAATCTCCGTCTTCGTTCCGACGTCAATTCCTCTGGTAGGCTCGTCAAGAATCAGAAAATCCGGATTGGTGAGAAGCCATCTGCCGATGATGACCTTTTGCTGGTTTCCACCGGACAGAGATTTGATGGGCGTCTCCCGGCTGGCTGTCTTAATCTGAAGCGTTTCAATATATTTATCCGTAAATTCTTCCTGTTGCTTTCTGCTGAGCAGATGGAAGATGCCGCGTTTTGCCTGCAATGCGATGATCAGATTCTCCCTGACGGACAAATCTGCGATAATTCCCTCGTTTTTCCGGTCTTCCGGAAGATATGCCATGCCTTCGTACATGGAATGGATCGGATGTTTGGCCGATAGTTTTTTTCCTTTTACGTGAAGTTCTCCCTCGTCCGGTTTTTCCGCTCCGTAGATGACGCGGACCGTCTCTGAACGTCCGGATCCCAGAAGTCCGGTAAATCCTACGACTTCCCCTTTGTGGATGACCAGATCGAAAGGTTTGATGTATCCTTTCTTTCCAAGCCCTACTGCCTTGATAACGATATCTTCCTCGCTGTACGTTTTTTCAGCGGCGCTGTCCTGTTTGATGGCGGCAAGATCGTCGAAATCCTTTCCCATCATCTTGGCGACCAGTTGTACTCTTGGAAGTTCCTGGGTCGTGAACTGTCCTACCAGTTGTCCGTTCCGAAGGACAGTGATCTTGTCGCAGACCGCATATACCTGCTCCAGGAAATGGGTGACAAAAATAATTCCCACACCTTCGGACTGAAGCCGGCGCATGAGCTGGAACAGTTTTTCCACCTCGCTGTCATCCAGAGAGGAAGTAGGTTCATCCAGAATGAGGACTTTGGCCGACATGTCTACGGCTCTGGCAATGGCGATCATCTGCTGGATCGCGATCGAATAGTTGTCGATGGTCTGTGTTACATCTGCATGAATATCCAGATCTTCCAGCAGTTCGGCAGCTCTTTTGTTCATGGCTTTCCAGTCGATCAGTCCGCCTTTTCTTGGTTCCCTGCCGATGAAAAGATTTTCTGCAACGGAGAGATTCGGGCAGAGGTTTACCTCCTGGTATACGGTGCTGATTCCATGATTCTGTGCTTCCTGCGGATTGCGGTTGATGATCGGATGGTCACAGCCATCAATCATGATCTCACCTGTTTCAAATTCTTCGACGCCTGTCAGGACTTTGATCAGGGTGGATTTTCCTGCGCCGTTTTCCCCCATCAGCGCATGGATCTCGCCTTTTTTCAGTGTGAAGTCCACATCCTGCAGAGCTTTTACACCTGGGAATGTCTTGTAGATATGTCTCATCTCGAGAACAGAATCTTTTTCCATAAAAGCTGTGCCTCCTTTTTGTTTCGGATATATTTTGGACAATAAAAAGGAGACGCGGAGGAAGAGAATGTAAGCCTCCTGACCCGCGCCTCCTGATCATTCAATCAATATGTGATTCTGATCAATTATGTAACAATGATTAGTATGCTCTTTCAGCCAGGATGGTCTCCAGATCCATGCTGGTATCGAAGTAAGCCTCGTCCACATACTGGATCTTGTCTACGGTCTCGCCGGCTTCCAGTTTCTGAATGATCTCGGCTACACGCGGTCCATGGAGCGGGTTGCACTCGAAGGTTGCGTTCAGGTCGCCTGCGATCATGGACTCAAAAGCAGCTTTTACAGAGTCGAAGCTGACTACGATGATGTCGCCGTCCGGTCCGCAGGTCTTGCCGGCAGCCTTGATAGCGTCGATCGCGCCGAATGCTTCGTTGTCGTTCTCGCAGATAACGACGTCGATGTCGTCATAGCTCTTCAGGAAGGACTCCATAACTTCCTGTCCTTTTGCCTGCGTAAACTCGCCGGACTGCATTTCGAGCATCTTCCAGTTGGAATGCTCTGCCAGCTTGTTTGCCATACCTTCCGTACGTCCAACCTGAGCAGATGCGCCGATGGTACCCTGAATCGTTACCATGTTGATCTCTTCTTCGCCGCGTCCCTGCTCCTCCAGGTATTTTGCAAGCCAGTCGCCGCAGGTCTCGCCTTCTTTTACGAAGTTGCCGCCGACCCATGCTTCATAGAGCGTGTCGTCGGATACGTCCATCATACGGTCGGAAAGGATGACCGGGATGCCTGCTTCTTTTGCTTCTTCCAGAACCGTCTCCCAGCCGGTCTCAACAACCGGAGCAACTACGATATAGTCAACTTCCTGCTGAATAAAGGAACGGATTGCCTTGATCTGGTTTTCCTGTTTCTGCTGTGCGTCGTCAAAGATCAGCTTGTAGCCGTTCTCTTCGGTAAAGGTGGATTTGAAAGATTCGGTGTTGGCCGTTCTCCAGTCAGACTCTGCGCCTACCTGTGCATAACCTACCGTGATCAGTTCTCCGGAAGCTGCGTTGTCAGCCGGAGCCGCATCGTCGGCTGCTGTGTCGTCAGCCGGAGCCGCGTCGTCAGCGGGAGCCTCGGTCTCAGCCGGAGCCTGGGTGTCTGCTGCCTGCTGACCGCCGCCGCATCCTACGGTTGCTGCGGTCATTGCTGCGATGAGCAAAGCGGATAATACTTTTCTTTTCATATTTTTTCCTCCTTAAAAAATGAAAAATATTAATTACATGGTTATTATAAACGAAAAAAGTAAATGTTTCCATGGGATATTTTTAGAAAAAGGTTTAAATTTTCCCACTGAAAAGGCAGAACTTTGGGAGATATATCCGAAAGTTCTGCCCGAAAACAGGATTTTTATTATATTTTTTCTGTATTTTTGGGGTTTGTTTCGTCAAACCGTCCCAGACAGATGCGGACGCACGTCCCGATTCCCTTTTGGGATGTGACGGTAATGTCCGATCTGGATCCGTAATACATCCGGATCCGCTGCGCGACATTGTACATGCCGAAACTGTTTTTCCCGGAATTTGGCTGGTCGTCCCTGCCCTGAAGCTTTTTGCGAAGGACGGCCAGGGTTTCCGCGTCCATTCCGCTTCCGTTATCTTCGACTTCAAACAGAACGCCGTCGTCTGCGGCATATCCCCGGATGGTTATCTTTCCGCCGCCTCTTTTATTTTTGATCCCGTGATACAGCGCGTTTTCTACGATAGGCTGGAGGATCATTTTGAGAATCATCCGGTCTTTAATGGCAGGTTCAATGTCAATGTCATAATCGAGGATATCTTCGTAACGGCTCCTCTGGATCTTTAAATAGCTTCTGATGTGACCTTCTTCTTCCGCGATGGTAATGTAATCATTTCCTCCGGAAAGGACCGTGCGGAAAAAATCGCTGAGATCCGTCGTCATCTCCACCACCTGCCGGCTGTTGCCGCCTTCCGCCATCCAGACGATGGAATCCAGCGTATTGTAGAGGAAGTGAGGATTGATCTGTGCCTGGAGAAGCTTGAGTTCCGCTTCACGAAGGTTTATCTGCTCCTGCTTTGTCTTCTCCATCAGCTCGGCGATTTCGTCGCTCATTTTGTTGAAGGTCCGGGCCAGGACATTGATTTCCTCCAGTTCATACATCTCGGCGCGGGCTTTCAGTTCTCCGCTTCCCAAGCGCTGCGCGGTTTTCTGCAGGGAATGAATCGGAATCGTCACGGATTTCGTAATCATCGTGGAGAGGCTGAAACCAAGAGCCAGAATCCCCAGCAGAAGAACGATAAAGATCTCGATATTCTGCTTTGTCCGCGCTTCCAGATCCTTCTGGAGTTCCTCCATATGTACCAGTTCATAATAGGTGTACTGAGTGATGTATTCCTGCATCATGGAACACAGGCCTTTGATATCGTTTTCCCAGATGGATACATTTTCGTCGTAGGTTCCGGGCATTGCAGAATTTTCAATCATCCGGTTGACGGCCGTCTCGAGCGTATCCAGGCAGGAAAGAATGCCCCGGATTTTGATATCGCCGTCGGTTCCGGGAACCCGTTCGATGGTGCTGCCGAACGCATATCTGGCAGAGTCAATCATGCTGATGGGATTTTTCAACACCGTGGCGTAGACGGTCGTTCCTTCCACTATATCCCCGTCTTCGAACTCGGACGCGTCGATCAGGCCGATCATAACCCGGTACATGGAATATTCCATGTCCTCTTTGAAGGTAATGTTATATTCATTGGCAATCTTCAGATTTAACATGATTCGGTTATAGGAATCGGAATAATTCTGAATCATACTCAGAATTTCCAGAATCATGAAGGTCAAAGGGATTGCAATCACAAACAAAAGAAGCGACAGACGCATCTTGAGCGTCAGTTTCCGAAATTTTTTCCTGTTCATACTGTGCAGCTATTTATGTGATATTTAAGGTTCCTGAGCTATATTGTTTCTGAATTCTTTCGGAGACTGTCCCATGATCTTTTTAAAAGCGGTGCTGAAATAGTGCGGATCGTTGTACCCCACTTTTTCTCCGATCTCGGACGTGCGCAGGTTCGTGCACTTTAAAAGTTCACAGGCACGGTCGATGCGGGTCTTCGTCAGATATTCGACAAAGGACTGTCCGGTACTCTGCTTGAAGATCGAGCTGAAGTAGCTGGGACTTATTCCGATATGGCCGGCAATCATGTTGAGGGAAAATTCGCTGTTTTGATAATTTTCGGCAATGTAGTCTTTGGCTTCCCGAATGAGGATTCCGTAACGGTCGCCGGAGCTTTTGTCACGCAGAGTCAGCGCGGCGGTAAAAAGGGATTTTAAATAATCGATGGTGCTGTCGGCTTTTTCGGCGGCTTTGGTGACCTGCTTCAGATCCATCAGTTCGGAAGGGATATTTTCTTCGGGAACATTTAACGATTTTATAAATTCCTGTACGCAGTAAAAGATGTCCATGGTCATATACTGCCGGAGGAGCAGGGACATGTAGTTGCTTTCCCCAATCGCTTCAAAATATTCGTCGATAAAACGTCCGCATTCTTCCACGTTTCCGGTTTTCAGGAAATTCTGAATCAGTTTGCGGTCTACGCCGCTGTAATCCGATTTGTCGGGGAAATCCATATATTTTTTATAATATACGAAATATCGTTCCAGGAGCCGGAAGTTTTCCCGTTCTTCCAGAACCTGTTCCGCGACTTTCCGCAGCGATTCTACGAGGCCTGCCGAGGTGACCGGCTTCAGCAGATAATCGCTGATACCGATTCGTATGGCTTCCTTTGCATAATCAAATTCATCATAGCCGCTGAGAACGATGATCTTTGTTCTGGGAAGCGCCTTTTTCACCAGGCGGCTCAGTTCCAATCCGTCCATAAAGGGCATTTTGACGTCGGTCAGAAGAATATCGGGCTGGCTTTTTAAAATCATGGGATATGCATATTCCCCGTCTCCGGCTTCGCCTACAAGTTCAAAACCGTTGGATTTCCAGTCGATATTATTTTTGATTCCCTGACGGATAATGGTTTCGTCTTCTACAAGAAATACTTTTATCATAAGTTCCCCCAAGTGAGTTACAGAGCCGCATTCGGTCTGGGAAGCAGGCTTCACGGATGCCGGACCATTGCATTTATTTTTAAAAGCATAACATATTTTTAATCGTCTTTCAATTGTGAGTTGTCCGGCGGATCATGCGGACTATATTCTGGTTGTTTTTTGTGCATCTGCCGGTTTCTGGCTCCTGTCGGACGGAAACCGGTGTGCCTTGTAATTCAATCCAGCCTGAAAATCGGCGCGGGCGTAGAAGGCGGCTGCTTTTTATGCACACGGGCGTCCGGATGAAATGTGTCAGCAAGCTGACGGACGCCCGGTGCGCGAGTAGGGGAAGATGAATCTTCCCTACTCGATTTTGCAGTAAATGATTGCAGGATGCAGGATAAGGTTGCCGTGCGCTGTAGAAAATATTATAATAAAGAAGAACTCCAGAAAAAAATGAAACAGCGAAACCGTTCAGATGATCCTGGAATTGTTACGAAACGGTGTTACAAAAGATAAAAATTTCCGGAATGAATAATACGAACTGTTATGGGAACCGACCGCGGCTGATGTGCGGATACGGCCGGGAACAAACGAAAGGAGATTTTTATATGTCAGGAGAAATGCATATCAGGCGGGATCATAAGGATAACCTGTTCCACGATCTGTTTTCGGATAAGCGGAATGCGCTGTCCCTGTACAACGCCCTGAATGGAACGGCTTATGAGGAAGCGGAGGAACTGGAACTTGTCACGCTGTCCGACGTGATCTACATGCATGGAAAAAACGATGTGTCCGTACTGTTTCAGAATGAACTGGAGCTGTGGGAACACCAGAGCACGCTGAATTACAACATGCCGCTGAGGGGCCTGATCTATTACGCCCATAACATCGACGGGATTCTGGCCTCGAAAGGGATCCGCCTGTACGGTAAAAAACTGGTGAAAATACCGGCTCCGGATTATTACGTGTTTTACAACGGAGAGGAAGGAGTGCCGGACCGGCAGGAGCTGAGACTGTCCGACGCATTCCTGACGCCGCATGAGGGCTACGAGTGGACGGCGCACATGCTGAACATCAATGCGGGCCACAATCAGGAATTGCTGGAGAACTGTCCGGCGCTGGAAGGGTATGTGGCGCTGGTACGGTACATACGCGAATACCGCAGAGAAGGAAGAAGCCTCGTCGAAGCGGTCGAGCGGTCGATTGAGCGATGTATAGAAGAAAACCTGCTGAAAGAATATCTGCTGAAAAAGAAATCGGAGGTGAAGCTGATGCTGCTGACGGAATTTGATGAAGAATTGTTTGCGAAGACGATGAAAGAAGAGGGTCGTGAAGAGGGTCGCCGAGAGGGTCGAGAAGAGGGCCGCCAGGAAGGCCGCAGAGAGGGGCGTGAGGAAGGCCGTAAAGAGGGTCACAGAGAGGGGCATGAGGAAGGCCGTAAAGAGGGTCGCAGAGAGGGCCGTGAAGAAGGTCTCGAAGAAGGGATCCGGATCTTCATATTGGACAATCTGCAGGAAGGCGCGGCGGAAGAGAAGATACTTGGAAAACTCCGGAGGGGGTTCGGGCTGTCGGAGGAGGAAGCGGCGCGGTATTATAAACGGTTTGCATTTGAGAGGCAGTAAAGAAACAGTGTGTATATCAGGATGCGTAAAAAATAGGAAAAAGCTCCGTTCGGTTCAGAAACGGAGCTTTTTTTACTCTTTTTTTGTGAAATATTCACAACATCTTAAATTTCTTAACATTTTTCGTAAAAAAATAAATATTTTTGGAAACATAAAAAATTCATCGTTTAAATCCGTAAAATAGCCAAAGAAATTCGTAGATTTATCCGTATTATCCAAAATGAAAAAAAGCTAAACTGGTATTAGCAAAATTATATGGCGGAGCCTGCGCAGACAGCAGAGCGGGCTCCGGCGGATAGGAGGATGCTATGAAAAGAAGAAGAGTCCTGGCGTTTTTCATGGCCGTGTCCGTACTGGCATCGACGGTATTTCCGTCGGCGGCAGCGGGACTGGCGAAAGATACCGGGGGACCGGCTGCAGCGGGCACGGAAACCGGAGGACTGACGGAGGCGGATCCGGCAGATTCCGGGGAACAGGACAAGAAGACCGATCCTGGGCAGGATTCGGAAAAACCGTCCGCGGATCCGGAGACACCGAAGAAGGAGGAGCCGGCTGACGAGGTTCCGGGAGGAAACTCAGAAACGGTATCCGGCCCGGAGGCAAAGCCGGATACGGAGGCGCCGTCTGAGACAGACGGAGCGGACGAAGAATCGGAAAAGCCCTCCGAGGAGCCGGAGGAGGAAGAAAAGCCGGCGGCGGAACCGGAAGAAGACACCCAAAAGAAGGCCCCGCGGCAGACGGCTGCGGAAGGAGAACTGGAGCTTCTGGTGGACTTTGATTTTGAGAATCTGTCAGGCAGCGGGGATATTACATCCGGGAATGCGAAAGCAACCGGAACCTACTCGGTTGTTGACAGTTATCCGGGCGGCGGGAAGGCGCTGAAGCTGGATGCGGGACAGCAGCAGTTCCTAGCCGTAACGGGGACAGACGGGAAGAGTCTCCTGACAGGCCTTACGGAGATGACTGTCTCTTATGAAGCGGCATACGGAGGAACCGGCACGGATTGGGTGATGTATGCGGCGGCAAACGATACAGCTCCAAAGTTCGGACAAGAGAGTTATATCGGTATCATGCGGGAAAAGAACGGAGATCTGAATGCAGAGCGTTTTTTAAATGGCCGTCCGCAGGTTGTAAAGACAAATATTATAAACGACTGGACACATGTAGATGTTGTTATGCAGAGCGACGCTACAATTGTTTATGTCAATGGAGAAAAGAAGGTTGAGAGCACGGACGTCCGTGATTTGTCGGCAATTCTTGGCAATAGCAGCATCCTCCAGATCGGCAAGGCCAACTGGGGCGGCGGAGAATACTGCAACGGAACCATTGACAACTTTCGCATCTACGACAAAGCCCTGACCAAAGAGCAGATTGAGAAGCAGTACGACGACTATCTCAATCAGGGAGTGGAAGAAACGTCGGAACTGACACTGAACGCGGGCTATGTCTCGGAGGATCTGATTCTTCCGACAGAGTTTCAGGGAACTGCCGTCACATGGAGTTCCAACAATACGGGCGCAATCAGCAATGACGGCAAGGTGACAAGGACAGATGCAGATCAGGAGGTAACGCTGACGGCGACCATCGCCTCGAAGGAAGGGGAGAGCGGGAACAGCACGACGAAAGAGTTCACCCTGAAAGTCCTTGCAAAGGGCCCGGATGCGCTTACTTATGTCAGCTCCAGTCCGGCGAATGGGCAGATGGGCGGCATGAAGATTGCGGTCAAGGGAGACGACGGTAAGTATCAGCCGCTCCGCAGAGACCAGCCCATCCTGTACACGAAGACCACAATGTATGTACCGCAGGGCAATGCAAAGGACGACAATGTACCGACGAACGTCTATGTTTCCCCGCAGATTTTCCGCAAAGCGGAGGGCACATCCTTCGGCATGATCGCGGCAAAGGGAGAAAGCAATACGATCCTTCTGTATGATTCCAAGGATCTGATCTCCTACACCAACGAGAGATCTTATACGCTGAATGGGATCGGCAGTATCCGGAAGCTTTCCTGCGTATACGATATGGCAGAGTCGACCTACAAGATCTTCGCGGGAACCGCTACCGGTGATTTTATCATCAAAACGAAGGATTTTGCTGAGTTCGGGAGCGCACAGAAGATTGTTCACACCTTCCCGGAGACCGAGGGTCCGGCGGACGCCGTGTGGGAGTCGCCGGTTGCCCTGAGAGAGGCGGAAGCGGAGACGCTGAAGAAGAAATTCTCCAATCCGCAGAATACGGGAATAACAACGGAGGGCGAGTTGCCGCAGAGCATTACCGTCTCTGCCAACACGACGCCGGCGGAGATCCAGGAGGCGCTGGAAAAGGCCAATATCAAAGCGACAGCGATGTATTCGGACGGACAGACGCGCAAGCTGACGGTAGGCTGGAACCAGAGAGATCTGGAGCGGATCGATACCTCCAGACCCGGGACCTATACCATCCATGGAAGCGTCGGCGGTTCGGTGTTCTATACGGAGGCGGACGCGCCGCTGATCGAGGAGCGGGCGGACCCGTTCATTACCTACAATAAAGACGACGGTTATTACTACTTTACCGCGTCCTATCCTATGGTTGGCGGCGATGATCCGGAGGGTTACGACCGTCTGGTGCTGCGCAGGGCGAAGACCATCGGCGGTCTGGCGGATGCGGAGGAAGTGACGATCTGGGATGAAAGCTCCAGCAGTACGCTGGGAAGATTCATCTGGGCGCCGGAGCTTCATAAGATCGGGGATTCCTGGTATTTTATCAGTACAGCAGGCCTGAACACGGGAACAGGTACGACTTTTGACATCAGGCCTTTCATGATTAAATGTAATAATGAAGGCGATATGATGAATCCCAGGAGCTGGGGAGAACCGGTGCTTGTGAAAGCAATGAATGGGGACGTTGCGAACTGCCTGAAGGCCATGTCTCTGGATATGACATATTTTGAGGCGAATGGGAAACATTATCTCGTCTGGGCGGATTTTACCGGCGGACCGTCCCGACTGTTTATCGCAACCATTGACGAGAAGGATCCTACGCAGCTCACCAGTGCGTGCGGCATCATAGCGATACCGGAGTATGTCTGGGAGCAGAGACGCTTTACGGTAAACGAAGGACCTGCCGTGATTCAGAATGACGGGAAGGTCTATCTGGCATTTTCCGGATCGGGAACCGGCTCTGAGTACTGCGTAGGCGTTTTGACAGGGGATGCGACGGCGGATCTGACGAAACCGGCGAGCTGGACGAAGACGCCGTACCCGATTCTGACCAGCGCGGATTTTGGCAATGAGGTATCCGGGCCGGGACACAATTCCTTCACCATCGACAAGGACGGACAGCCGGTTATCGTATACCATGCAAGACCGATGAAAACGCATTCGACCGGAGGAGGCTTACATACCGGGGATCCGCTTGTTGACCCATGCCGCCACTGCTACGTGAAACCGATCTTCTTCGATACGGACGGCATGCCGATCCTGAACATTTCAGAGGAGGAGTTCAGGGGAAGCGCGGACACTTCCGTCAGCATTCAGCTGATCGTGGAAGGAGAAGAAGGGACGAAGGAACCGATTCTCGAATACAATTTCGACGAGGCGTATACCGGCACGGCTGCCGACAGCTCGGGTAAGAACCACGCGAAACTGTCCGCAGGGGCCTCCTATGTCGAGGATGAAGAGTACGGACAGGTGCTCTATCTGGACGGCGGCAAATCCATAGGCGGAAGCAACAGTTTTCTGGAGTTCCCGGAAGGGTTCTTCGACGGGAAGGATTCTCTGACGATTTCCATGGATGTAAACGCGGTGACAAGAAGCGGCAATTTCTTTACCTTTACCATCGGACAGGATAACCAGAAATATCTGTTCCTGAAGACCGATCCGACGCATATGAAGCTTGCGGTCACAAAGTCCGGCAGTCCGGCGGAGCAGGCGGCGGAAAAGAGCTTTAAATATCCCAACAACAGCCGGACCTGGATCAATGTGAAGATGGTTTTGACTCCGTCTTCCATCAGCGTCTATCAGGACGGAAAACTGGCGGCGATCAAGCGAAATACCGGGATTAAGCTGTCGGATCTGGGAACCGGTCTCAAGGCCTATGTGGGCAAATCATTCTACAGCGCGGATCAGTATTTCCGCGGGTACTTTGACAACATCAAGGTCTATGACTGGGCAATGACCGACGAAGAGGTAAAAATGCTTACAGAACAGGAAGCGGCGGAGCGCAAAGCAAAGGCGGGAGAACTGCAGCGCGTGGCGGACCGCTTCTCGATTCCCAATGCGGACAGCATCAAAGGCAATATCAGCCTTCCGTCGGAGATCAATGGCGTAACGGTTGCGTGGTCCTCGGATCATGAGGACATCATTTCCCCGAAGAGCGTCACGAAGGACGGATATACGGACGCGCCGGCGGGCGTCGTGACCAGACAGGCGGAAGATACGAAAGTGACGCTGACGGCGGTATTTTCCAAAGACGGGCAGTCCGTCACCAAGACCTATCCGCTGACCGTGAAGGCGAAACCGGAGCCGCTTGCGGAAGAGGATTATGTCGGTTATCTGTTCGTCCACTTCACCGGAACCGAGGAAGACGGGACAAAAGAACAGACCTACTTTTCCATGAGCGAGGACGGACTTTACTGGGAAGATCTGAATGACAACCAGCCGGTTCTCACCAGTACCTTCGGCGAGAGCGGGCTCCGGGATCACTTTATCGCCAGATCGGCGGAGGGCGACCGGTTCTATATGATCGCCACGGATCTGAGCATCGCCAATAATAAGGCAACTTCCTGGCCGGGAGCCGGAGCAGACGGAAGCCACAGCATCGTAGTGTGGGAGTCCGACGACCTTGTGAACTGGAGCGATCCGTGGCTTGCAGAGATCGCGCCGGAGGGAGCGGGCTGCACCTGGGCGCCGGAGTTCATCTATGACAAGAGTACCGGAGAGTACGTTGTTTACTGGTCTTCGACAACCTTGAAGGTGGATGGGAATGAGAACATTGTTGAGGACTATGAAAACCATGCCATCTATTACTGCAAGACCAGAGACTTCCGTACCTTCACAGAGACGAAACTCTATCATAAAGGAGAGGGAGTCAAGGTAATCGATTCCACGATGATCGAACATGACGGAACCTATTACCGCTATACGAAGAATGAGACAGCCGGAACGATAGAGATTGACAAGTCGGATTCCGTGCTGGGGAACTTTACGAAGATTCCGTCCGGTATGCTGTCCACTGATTTGCCGGCCAGCCAGGGCGCGGTGGAAGGACCGATCATCTTCAAGCTGAACGAGCGGACGAAGGACGGCAAGGAGCAGTGGTGCCTGCTGGTGGACCGTTTTGCCAGGGGACAGGGCTACTATCCGCTGGTGACTACGGATCTGGCGTCCGGGGAATTTACGATGCTTGCGGACGGCAAGTTCCGTATGCCCAGTAAATACCGCCACGGCTATGTGATGCCGGTGACGGAACAGGAGTACACGGCGCTTCAGATGAAATGGGGCGATAAAGAGTACGACCAGAGGAAAGTCATCGATAAGAGCAAGAGCGGCAATCCGATGCTGGGCTTTGACGGGGACGGAAATATCCTCTACGGCGGCGACCCGTCGATTCTGGTGGACGGAGATACGGTGTACTGCTATGTGGGACATGACAGCTCGCCGGGAGAGTTTTATCAGATGCCGGACTGGCACTGCTACTCTTCCACAGATATGCTGGACTGGAAGTATGAAGGTATGGCTATGAGCGGAAGCCGGGAAGCGATTTCATGGGCGAAAGATGACGTCAGCGCATGGGCAGGGCAGGTGGCAAAATACAATGGTAAGTATTATTTCTATTATTGTACGGAGACAATTGCTGAACACGGCGGCGGAAAATCTGTCGGTGTGGCGGTAGCGGACAGTCCCACAGGTCCTTTTAAGGATATCGGAAAGCCGCTGGTGAGAAATATCGATACTACGAACAGTGTACACGGATGGGAGGATATTGACCCGACCGTTTGGATCGAGACAGATGAAAAGGGTGAGGAACACCGCTATCTCGGCTGGGGCAATACCCGTTTCTTTGTCTGCGAGCTGAACGAGGATATGATTTCGGTAAAAGACAGAGATGGTAATCCGAACAGCCTGTCCTGCGGCTATGCGGACGATGGTGAAAAAGAGAATAAAAAATATGATATTGTGGTCGGCAGAATAGACGGCAATAAGGTCGGCAAGGAAAACAAGGTCTGGTTCGGCGAGAATGACGAACACTTCTACACCGAGGCGCCGTACTATTACCGGCAGCAGAATGAGAAGGGCGAATATACCGGTCCGTACTATATGTTCTTTGCCTGCGACTGGCGGGAGCAGATGGCGTACGCGACGACGTACGACATCATGAGCAACAACTGGACGTTCGGCGGGGTGCTGATGGAGCCGTCGGCGACCGGCAACACCAATCATATGGCGGTCTTTGACTTCAAGGGCAAGACCTACTTCGTCTACCACGATGGAAGCCTTCCCCACGGAAGCGGTTTCCGGCGCGTGGCGTGCGTGGAAGAGATTACGATCAATGAGGACGGCACGATTGACCCCATCCGCAAAACTGCGACGGGTCTGACCGGGACGGTCAGTACGATCACGGACCAGAAGGGCAATTATCTGGCGATCAAGGATTTTGAGAACGTGCTGGATGATGCGTTCTATCCGATTACCGGCAAGGAACTGCTGATTGATTACTTCCAGTCCGGCGTGGTGACGCAGTGGGAGGTCAATCCGGGAAAGGCGAATCCCAGGAAGGGCGAATATGTATCGCTCGAGTCCGACGCGAAGCCGGGACTGTATGTCACGGCGGGCGACAGGAAGTCTGACGGAACGATTCCGCTGGTACTCTCCCAGGATGTCTGGGGGTCGGACGACGAGGCGCTGCGCATGACGTTCAAGACGAAGCAGGGCGCAGAGGGAGAGGGCGTCCGCTTTGAGAGCGTGAAGTATCCGGGATATTATATGGTGAACCGGGACGGCAGGCCGGTGCTCGTGCAGAACCCGCAGCCGGAGGAAGCGGTCTTCTATGTGTCCACGGACGAGACGGTCAAAAAGGATCCGGTGGACGGAAGCACCAGAAGCGTACAGAAGACGGTGCGGTTCTATACGGCGGGAGAAGAGCTGAAGACGGATGACATCCGCGTAATGCTGCGCCGGGGGAACGGAACGACGGAGAAGATCGAGGACGTTACTGTGATCAACGCGGATCAGATCGATATGAAGACTCCGGGCGATAAGAAGCTGGAAGTGAGTTATCAGGATTCTAAAGGGAAGAAGTATACGGAGAAACTGACGATCCATGTAGTGGAAGCGGACTACCGGGGGCAATAAGGCGTCTGCCGGAAAGGAGAAGTGAGATATGAAAGGAAAGAGATTATTATGCGGTTTCCTGTCGGCGGCGCTGCTGCTTGGTTCCCTCGCCTGGCCGGCGCCTGCGGCGCAGGCGGCGCAGCCGGATCTGGAAAATGGCCTGACCGGGTATTATTCCTTTGATGATGGAACTCTGGTAAACAGCCGGGGGGAAAATCAGGAGGCGTCAGCCATTACTAAAGGTCTCGGCGGATATGACGGGAATGTTACTTATGAAGAAAACGGGAAGTCCGGAAAAGCGGTACGGTTGGTTGATTATGGCCTTCAATTAAACCAGAAGGATTTAGGCGATGAGTTTACCGTATCCATGTGGCTGAAGCCGAACAGCGTGCTGGCTGAAAATCAGAGCGTACTGTTTCTGGGGTACCATGCTCCGGAGACCTGGTTTTCGGTGGCAGGAAATGCGGCAAATTCAGCAACGTGCAAAGCGTGGGCTAATGGAGGAGGATATGCTAAGCATACAACGCTTGGCACGTTGGATCTTTCATCAGACAAGTGGCACTGCCTGACGCTGACCGGGACAAAGGACACCATGAGCGCCTGGCTGGACGGAGTGCAGGTGGCGTCAGGCAATACCAATCATCCGCTTACAGGGCCGAATCAGGATATCTATGTGGGCGTCAACAACTGGGATCCGGCATTTCCCGGTCTGGTAGATGAAGTCAGAGTCTACAACCGGACGCTCACAGAGGGCGAACTCTATCAACTGTACGATAACCGCGCTCCGGAGCAGATTCTGGAGGAAAAGGGCATTACGGTAACAAAGAGCCTGACAATGCCGGTCAAGAGAAGCGAGACCATCGAGGTGCAGATGCCGGCGGTGGTCCGGGAGTACGGCGCGTCCGTAAGCTTTGAAAGCAGTGCCCCGGATGTCGCGTCCGTGGACCGGGACGGCAAAGTGACGGCCCATAAAGACGGCACGGCGAAGATCACCGTCACTGTAACGCTGAACGGCGTGACAAAAACCGCAGAGACTGCGGTTACCGTGGCGGGAACCGTCGAGGACAGCCTTACGGCGCACTTTGAGTTTGAAGGGAATCTGAATAACGGAAAAGGCGGCCAGGGTGCGCAGGCTTTCGTAAAAGGACTGACTACAAACGGAACCGCTGCATATGCAGATGCCGGTCATACCGGGAAAGCGGTTTCCCTGAAGGATTACGGCCTGAAACTGAGCCAGACGAAGCTCGGCAGCGAATATACCGTATCCTTCTGGCTGAAGCCGAATCAGGATCAGGCGTCGAACCAGTGCGTGCTGTTCCTGAATGGGGGAACGAAGGATAAGGAACGGTGGCTGGCGCTCTCGGGAGACGCGGGCAGCACATATAAGATCTGGGCGAATGGAGAAAACTTCGGAACTCATACGACCTTGTTTTCGCCGAAGATCACCGCGCAGGAATGGCATCAGGTGACGCTGACCGGCACGGCCGGGGCAGTGACGGCCTATCTGGACGGCGTAAAACTGGGGACTTCGGCAAGCAACGATCCTCTGAGCGCGGCCGGTTCGGATATTTACCTGGGCGTCAACTATTGGGATTCGGAATTCGACGGCCTGATGGACGATGTCAAGGTGTATGGGCTCGCACTCAACGGGGAGGAGATCCAGAGCCAGGCAGAAACGGAATTCAACACTTTGCTTGGGAAGAAGCTGCAGGCGGAGATTACATTAAAGAATATCCTCGGCAGCGGGAATACGGACGCCGACGGTATCAAGTACGATCTGCACCTTCCGGTAAGGCTGGACGGGATCGAGGTAAGCTGGAAGAGCAGTCATCCGCAGATCATTCGACCGGACGGGACCGTTTCCAATCCGTCCGCGGCCACGGAGGTGACGCTGACCGCGGAGGCGAAAGCGGGCATGCTCCAGGCGTCCGCCGAATACAAAGTGAAGGTGGCGGTGCTGGAACGGGCAGAGCTGGACGCTCTGATCGCGCAGGCGGAAGCCCTTGATACAAGCAACACAAGCGAGGTGTCCGGAAAACGTCTGCAGGAGGCGATTGCGGAAGCGAAAGCGGCGGACAGTTTTTCCAAAGTGAAAACGGCCACGGAACATCTCCGTGTGGCGATGGAGCGTCTCTGTCCGGCGGATACTTATGTGAATCCCTTTGCGAAAGTCACGGAGCCTCCCGCAAGAGCGCTTGTGAGGCCGAATGAAGCGAGGGAACTGTTCACCCTGCCGGAGAACGTGAAAGACGCGGTGGATGTCACTTATGTGTCCGGGAAACCGGAGATTGTCACCTACGCGGACGGCAGAATCACCGGCGTGGCGGAAGGGAAAGCCGTCGTCACGGCGGAAGTGACGGCCAGATCGGACGGCTGGAAGATGAAGTATTCCACCGCCGTGGACGTCACGGCATCCGGCCCTGCGGGAGATTACGGCGATGTGCTGCCGGAAGACATTCCGGAAGACGGAGTGATTCCGGAGGGAGTGTGGATCGGCGGTCTTGCGAAGGCGGGTTACCCCTATACCGGCAGTGCGGTGACGCCGGCAGTCCGGGTATACCGTCATAAGACGCAGCTGACGGCGGATACGGAGTACACGCTGCAGTACGAGAACAATACAGACGCAGGAACCGCGTCGGTCATTGTGCTGGGAACCGGCGAGGAGCAGGCGGTTCTGACGAAGGCAGAATTTACGATTCAGAAAGCAGACCAGTCTCTGAGCGCGGCGCTTGGAGAGGCTACAATCAAAATCGGGCAGAAGACGAACGTCACTATCATCGGCGGCGGAATCGGAATGCCGACGTACCGTTCGAGCAACGAGCAGGTGGCGGCGGTCAGCCCCGGCGGAGAGGTCACCGGTATGGCGGAAGGAACTGCCGTGATCACTGTCTCGGTATCCGGAGACAAGAACCATAATCCGGGCAGCGCGTCCGTGACGGTTACGGTCACAGGGGAATCCGTGATTCACCGCGAAGGCTTTACGGTAGATCCGATACCGGATCAGCTTTATACCGGAGCGGCGGTCAAACCGGAGCCTCAGGTGTATCACGACGATACAAAACTGATCAAGGGCGTCGATTATACCGTAAGCTACAAGAACAACGTGAAAGCGGCCGTTGCGGAAGAAGCCGGGCGGAAAGCGCCTGTGGTGATCGTCAAGGGCAAAGGCCTCTATACCAACAAGATGGAAGTTCCTTTCACGATCCGGAAGCCGGAGCTGACAGAGAAGAATCTGATCGCGGCAAAACGTTATCCGGAGAAGACGGCTTATACACCGGTCGTTCTGATGGACGGAAGCGTTCTGAAGTCCGGACGGGACTATACGCTGGAATATCAGGATTCGGAAGGAAAGAAGCTGAAGAGCCGTCCGAACAAGATCGGCAGCTATTTCATGAAGATTACCGGCAAGGGAAGCTGCGCAGGAGAATTTACTTTCTCCTATGAGATTGTTGCGAAAGATGCCGCCGCGGCGCAGAGCATTGCCAAAATGTACGCGACGATGGATAAGATGGTCTACGGCGGAACGGAACCGGCGGTCAGCCTGTCAACGAAGAAAACGAACGGCGCCGTGCTGGAGAGACATGTCGATTATGAGGTCATTTTTGCCAATACCGGCGCGAAGGGTACGGCGACCGCTACCTTCGTCGGAATTGGAGACTACACGGGCATCCTGAAGAAGAAGTTCAAGGTTGAGGCGGACGTTTTGGAGGACGGCTGGCTGAGCGCGCCGGAATCCGCGCCTTACAAGAAAGGCGGTTCCAAACCGGACGTCGTTCTCAAGGCGGGCGACCGTGTGCTGGTGAAAGGTGTGGACTATACCGTCAGCTATAAGAACAACGGCAAACTGAGCGGCGATAAAGACGCGCAGATCACCGTGAAGGGACGCGGAAACTATACCGGAACCCTGACCAGAAGCTTCAAAGTCGGTCCGGAGGATCTGCAGGCGCTGGCGAACGAAGGCCGGATCTATGTATCCGACGTCGTTAAGAAGAAGAAACCGAGTGTGACGGTCTATGACAGCAACGGCAAGAAGCTGTCGGCCGGCGGAGATTACAAGCTGGAGATCGACAAAAACGCCTGCACGGTGACGATTACTTCCGGTAAAAAAAGTCTGTATACGGCGGCGGAGCCGATTGTCATATCTTATCGTGAACTTGAGAAGAGCCAGATCGTCACATCGGTTACTTTGAACAAGAGGGCTGAAGGCTTTCCGAAGAAATTCGAGTACACAGGACGGGAGATCGAATTGGATAAGAGCTGGCTGAAAGTGAAAGCCGGAAGGAAAGTTCTTGGTACAGACGAATTTGAGATCCTGGGTTACGTGAACAATGTGGAAAAAGGCACGGCCACAGTGATTATATGCGGTACGGGTGAGTACAGCGGCACCAGGATGCTGAACTTCAAGATTCAGTCAAGGAGAATGGTCCGAAACTGAATGCGGAGCCGTTGACTTTTTCGGATTCTGTGTTATAGTAACGATGAGTAGGAAGCTTCGTCTCCAGATGGAGGCGGAGCTTTTTACAGACGGGAACCGGGACGGGCAAAGGGGGACAGCCATGAGGAAGCGTAGGATCCGTATTTTGATACGACCATAAACCTGAAAAAGATCATGGAAACAAGGGTTTACTGATCAGGAAGACGGCGCTGCGGCGGAGATTCGGAATCTACCACAACCGGACAGTCAAAAAAGGTCGGCGGAAGCCAGCTCGGGTTTGCCAATCGACGGTTCCGGTCTCAACATCTATATACTTTTTGTCTATAGCAATCCAATAAATTATTACACATAATTGCACGAACGAAACTACCCTGAACAATCCGGAGGGACAGACGGTTAAAAATGCCTTTTCGAATGCGTCTGGAAGCTGTGACGTAATCGTTGAGATTGAGCGTGAAAAGCGGCTGTTCTTCCTGATAATAAAATTACGGGTTATAGAATACAGTTGCCGTATGCTGCAAAAAATATTATAATATTTATAGAAAAAGAGCTGCTGAAAAGGAAACAGAACGGCATTTACAAAAGATAAAAATTTCCGGAATAAATGATACGAACTGTTATGGAAACCGGCCGCGGTTGTCGGCTGGCAACAAACGAAAGGAGATTTTTATATGTCAGGAGAGATGCATATCAGGAGGGACCATAAGGATAACCTGTTCCACGATCTGTTTTCGGATAAGCGGAACGCGCTGTCTCTGTACAACGCCCTGAATGGAACGGCTTATAAGGATGCGGAGGAACTGGAACTTGTCACGCTGTCCGACGTGATCTACATGCATGGAAAAAACGATGTGTCCGTACTGTTTCAGAATGAACTGGAGCTGTGGGAACACCAGAGCACGCTGAATTACAACATGCCGCTGAGGGGCCTGATCTATTACGCCCATAACATCGACGGGATTCTGGCCTCGAAAGGGATCCGCCTGTACGGTAAAAAACTGGTGAAAATACCGGCTCCGGATTATTACGTGTTTTACAACGGAGAGGAAGGAGTGCCGGACCGGCAGGAGCTGAGACTGTCCGACGCATTCCTGACGCCGCATGAGGGCTACGAGTGGACGGCGCACATGCTGAACATCAATGCGGGCCACAATCAGGAATTGCTGGAGAACTGTCCGGCGCTGGAAGGGTATGTGGCGCTGGTACGGTACATACGCGAATACCGCAGAGAAGGAAGAAGCCTCGTCGAAGCGGTCGAGCGGTCGATTGAGCGATGTATAGAAGAAAACCTGCTGAAAGAATATCTGCTGAAAAAGAAATCGGAGGTGAAACTGATGCTGCTGACGGAATTTGATGAAGAATTGTTTGCGAAGACGATGAAAGAAGAGGGTCGAGAAGAGGGTCGCCAAGAAGGTCGCAAAGAAGGTCGAGAAGAGGGCCGCCAAGAAGGCCGTGAAGAAGGTCGCAAAGAAGGCCACAAAAAAGGCCAGAAGGAAGGCCTGGAGGAGGGCATCCGGATCTTTATATTGGACAATCTGGAGGAAGGAGCGTCGGAAGAGAAGATACGCGGGAAGCTTCGGAGGTGTTTCGGGCTACCGGAGGAGGAAGCGGCGCAGTATTATAAGCGGTTTGCTTCCGGGAGGCAGTAAAACCTGTAATTAACGGGCGGGCAAAATGTACAGAAGAGAAATATGCAAATGAATGGAACGGCATTACAAAAGATAAAAATTTCCGGGATATTTAATGATACGAACGGTATGAAAACCGGTCGCTGCTGATGTTCGGCTGCGGCCGGGAGCAAACGAAAGGAGATCGTCACTCTGTCCGACGTGATCTACATGCATGGAAAAAACGATGTGTCCGTACTGTTTCAGAATGAACTGGAGCTGTGGGAACACCAGAGCACGCTGAATTACAACATGCCGCTGAGGGGCCTGATCTATTACGCCCATAACATCGACGGGATTCTGGCCTCGAAAGGGATCCGCCTGTACGGTAAAAAACTGGTGAAAATACCGGCTCCGGATTATTACGTGTTTTACAACGGAGAGGAAGGAGTGCCGGACCGGCAGGAGCTGAGACTGTCCGACGCATTCCTGACGCCGCATGAGGGCTACGAGTGGACGGCGCACATGCTGAACATCAATGCGGGCCACAATCAGGAATTGCTGGAGAACTGTCCGGCGCTGGAAGGGTATGTGGCGCTGGTACGGTACATACGCGAATACCGCAGAGAAGGAAGAAGCCTCGTCGAAGCGGTCGAGCGGTCGATTGAGCGATGTATAGAAGAAAACCTGCTGAAAGAATATCTGCTGAAAAAGAAATCGGAGGTGAAACTGATGCTGCTGACAGAGTTTGACGAGGAACTGTTTGCGAAGACGATGAAAGAAGAGGGCCAGAGGGAAGGCCTCGAGGAGGGCATCCGGATCTTCATACTGGACAATCTGGAGGAGGGAGCTACGAAAGAGAAGATACACGGGAAGCTCCAGAAGTGCTTCGGACTGTCTGAGGAGGAAGCGGCGCGGTATTATAAGCGGTTTGCTTCCGGGAGGCAGTAAAGAAACGCTATGTAAATCAGAATATAAAAATAGAGGAAAGCTCCGTTCGGTTCAAAGACGGAGCTTTCCTCTATTTTTATGCGCAGAGGCGCGCATGGAAACTTGCGGTTTCGCAGCACGCCTCCCGCGCGGCGGGCAGAGATCGGCGGCCTTATTTTTTGCCCTGAAACATGGCTTTTATCAATTATGATAGAGAAGGAACCGATAGACCGGTCGCAGGACTTCCGGGGACAGCCGGAAGCTGCAAAGAGCGGAGCCATGAATACAGGAGGAAAAGATGAATCAGGAACTGACAGCGATGTTTGAACAGCGGCTGAGAGAAGACGAGAAGAGCGAGGCGACGGTTGCCAAGTACGTACAGGACGTAAGACATTTTATTCGTTATGCGGGGGAGGAACGGCTTTTTGTGAAAGAGCAGGTGATTGCCTATAAGAACTATCTGGCAGGGCACTACAAGGCGGCCAGCGCAAATTCCATGCTGGCGGCGGTCAATCGCTTTCTGGCGGTCAACGGACACGCGGAATGTACGGTACGGTATTTCAAAGTGCAGAAAGAAGCCTTCCGGGAGCAGGGGCGTGATCTGTCGAGGGAAGAGTATCTGCGTCTTCTGGAGGCGGCGCGGGAGAGCGGAAAGCAGCGGCTGTTTCTTCTGATGCAGACCATCGGCGCAACCGGGATCCGCATCGGCGAGCTGCCCTTTATCACGGTGGAATCTCTGCCGGTCCGGCACGCCCGGGTCTCGCTGAAGGGGAAGAGCCGCATGGTGCTCCTTCCGCGGAAGCTGTGCCGGGAACTGGCCGCTTATGCGTGCGAGTGGGGAATCACTCAGGGAAGCATCTTCGTCACCCGCAGCGGCCGGCCTCTGGACAGGAGCAACGTCCTGCACGAGATGAAGGCGCTCTGCGAGGCGGCAGGCGTGTCCAGAGAGAAGGTATATCCGCATAATCTCCGCCACCTGTTCGCGCTTACCTATTATAACGCGGAGCGGGACATCTGCCATCTGGCGGATCTGCTTGGACACTCGAACATGCGGTTCTGCAGTCTGTACGGCGCAGCGACGCGGTCAGCCGTTACGGCGGCGGGCAGTATCTGGTCCTGCTGGTCAACACGACGCTGGAAAACTGCACGATTGTCCAGGAACGGATCAGCGAGCGCTTTGCGGTCGGATGGCAGCGGACGGAGGTACAGTATTATGTAAACAGTGTAATCTGTGATCCGGACGGGCGGGACGTATATTCCGGCGCGGGGAATGAAGGATTATAAGATATGGAGAAATCACAATGGTATGTGGGTGCGCCCAACGGAGTCGTACTGTGCGTGGACAGGATGAAGGAGGGACATCCGTGCGGAAGGCTTTATCATTCTTACAGCAGAGAGGCGCTGCCGTTTTCCAATATGGACGAGATGCTTTTTGGAATGGAACAGTTATATGATTTTCTGAGGTTCCCCTATCCGGCGACCAACACCCGTACCTTCACAGCAGGGCGTCAGGAGAAGACCGCATCCGGGAAAGAAAGGACAAAACTCATGAAAGACAGAGAACTTTTAGGCGTACAGGGAGATTTGGGAACTTTTATCGTCCGTGTCCAGCACCGCCAGAACAGCAGTTGGCAGGGACGGATTACCTGGATGGAGGAAGACCGTACGCTTTGCTTCCGCTCCATCTGGGAGATGGTGAAACTGATCGCCAGCGCCGTGGAGACGGCCGGAAAAGACGAAGACGGAGAAAAGGAGCCCTCCTGGTTCGAGGAACCGAAAGTGGGTCCCTGACCGCACAATCCAAAAGGCTCCTCTGCCCGCATCAGGCGTCCGTGCGGCGTGAATGCAAACAGTAACGGATGAAGAGTGACAGAAAAAAGCGCCGGAAGGGACAATGCATTACGCAAAATGTCCCTTCCGGCCTGGCGCTTATTCAGAAGCTTCTTAAACCGTCTGTCTGCCGAACAGTCTGATATATTCCTGTGCGGCCTGCAATGAGATGTTTAATTTCTTCTGCAGCCTTTCCAGAATATCTGTTTCAGACAGTCCGAAATCAAAACCTGCCTCGATAATGCCCCTTGCTTCTCCTCTCGCTTCGCCTCTTGCCTCGCCTCTGGCTTCATTTTCTCTTGCAATTTCATCGAACAAAGTACACATGTCAAAGTCTCCTTTCCTGGACAATGCGTTATAATCAATCTTACAGTTTGCCGCTCCTGCTACGGTCATAATTACGGATTTATCTACGTTGTGTTCTCTGGCGTAGTCTATGACTTTTTTTCGCGCTTCCTCCTTTGGCAGGTTTCTGTCGAGGATGATTTCCATCATGTTGAAAAAAGCCACATTTTTCACATTATGAAGAATCAGGTTGTTTTCCCGGGCCTCTACGAGCAGCACCTTATAGTCATTTACAAATGCTTTCATCTCTTCCGGAATATCCAGTATTCCGTGAAGCGATACCGCTGCGTCCCACGGTTTTTCGCCATAATAGACGACCATCGTAATGACAGGTGCGAATCGGTCGGTCCTTTTCATACGCGACAGATATTCCGCTTCCTCCAGTCCTTTTGACATTTGATATTTCCGGGCATTGTCGTCATACTGTTTTTTATAAGTGCTGTAATCGTACCCCATAACCCGCAGGGGCATTGCGTAGTGGATGTGCTCCTGCGATTCCATTCCAAGCATCACAAGTTCTACTCCGAATGCGGTGGACTTTTTGCTTACTTTTATCGTATCTCTTGATGCTTTGAGGCTCTCCGCATAATCTCTGTGTTCCAGTACAGAGGATTCCTCCGTATCCGCATCTTCCAGTTCTTCCGGTTTGAGAACCGGTTCTCCTTTAAACAGTACGGCATTAAAAATATCAGCAAACTGTTCATTGTCCCGCCAGTAATTCTTCAACACCGTGTCCGGCTTTAAATCCTGTATTTTCTTCGGCATTCTTCGCTTCCTTCCCCCTGCTTTCTTCCGTATCCTGTCATCCTTTATAAAGTATTGCGATCAGGTACTGGAATATTTGTCCAAAACGTTCAGAACGTTTTATCAGCTTTCAGTTTTTTTACCTCATCAAGTGGAAGTCCCACATATTCCGCAATTTTCTCAAGTGTCAATATTTCGTCTGCCAGCATTTTTTTTTGCAGTATTTATTGCACCTTCTTTTATACCTTCTTTTAGAGATTCGTTTCTCATATCTTCCATAATTTTACACATCTCACTCACTCCTCGGGTCTTCTTTCAGATATCTCGTCCTTTCTGCCATCAGTGCAAAGTTCATATCATCTGCCTGGGTGCAGTTGAAATCATGCATTAATTTCCCGATTGGCGTATCTCCATACTACCATAACTCTCCCGGTTTTACAAGCCAGGCGCGTTTCAGAATCCCGGCCGGCTCCCGCCGCTGCATCAACCGTGCCGCCTGTCCTCAGGGCACTGCCTGGGGACGTCCGCCGCGACGCAAAACAGAGGCGTCCGCCCTGCGCGAACGCCCCTGTCCGAATCGGTCTGTTTATTTATTTCACTTCATACGCGCAGCTTCCGCCGGTAAGTACGTCGATGGCGTTCTGCGCCGCCATCAGTCCCATCTTGCTGACGGCTTCTTTGGTGGCTGCTCCCGCGTGCGGGGTGAGGATGCAGTTGGGAAGCGTGCACAGAGGGCTGTCGTATGGCGGTTCGTCCACGGTCGCGTCGAGAGCGGCCGCGCGGATCTCACCGCTTTTGAGCGCTTCATAGAGCGCGTCTTCGTCCACGATGCCGCCTCTGGCGGTGTTGATCAGAATCGCATCCGGCTTCATGGCTTTGAACTGCTCTGTTCCGAACATGTTCCGCGTCTCCGGCGTCAGGGGCGAGTGGATGGTGATGAAGTCCGAGTTCCGGATCAGCGTGTCCAGATCCACATATTCCGCGCCGCAGTCCTTCTTGAACGCTTCGTCCTCATACTGATCATAGCACAGAATCTTCATATTGAAGCCGGTGCAGCGTTTCGCCACGCCTTTACCGATCCGGCCGGCGCCTACGACGCCCAGCGTCTTGCCCCACATCTCCACGCCGGAAGGGCGCGTCTGATTTCGACCCTTGATGCCGTTGTCCATGACCACGATATTCCTCGCGCAGCAGAGCATGAGCGTCACGGCAAGATCGGCTACCGAATCGCCGTTGGCGCCGGGCGTGACGGTCACTTTGATCTGCCGCTCGGCCGCCGCTTCCAGATCGACCTTGTCATAACCCACGCCGTAGCGGGAGATGACCTTCAGCTTTGCGGCGGATTCGATCAGCGCCCGGTCGTAATCCTCCAGACCGGCGATGACGGCGTCCGCGTCCGGGAGCTCTCTGCGGAGCTGCTCCGCAATCGGTCCGTCTGCCGCTTCCAGTTTCTTTACCTCGCAGTGATGATCCTTTAAAAGCTTTACTGCCAGGTCATCGACCGTTCCGAAAGAACGGGCGGTGACCAGTACCTTATAATTTGCCATAGCGGTAATCCCCTTTATTTCCAGTTTGGATTGTCGATAATCGTCGGTTTGCCGTCCCGCTCCACCAGAAGCTTGCGGTATCCCTTCGTCTCGATGGTGCCGTAATCATGTCCCGCGTCCGCGCGGAAGACGAAGAAAGTGACGAGCTGTTCGTCCGCGCTCACATTGATGCTGCGGTGCGCATACCTCTTTGGTACATAGACGGCTTTCCCCGCCGTCAGCTCCAGCGCCAGCCAGTCTCCCTCGGGATTCTCCATCATCATATATCCGTGCCCCTTCAGGCAGTAATAGATCTCGCCGGTGTCAAGGATGGTATGAAAATGTCCCTTGGTAAAATAATACTCGTCACCGACCTTTCCGGGATTGAGAATGGAGCAGCCGAAAGCAAAATCCCCGTCGGTTTCCGGCGCCGGCATGGAGTGAAACTCATATATGAGCGGATCGCCCTCTTTCAGCTTTTCCTCATAGGCCTTCTGGTCGGCGAACATCCCCTTCATCTGTCCCAGATAGCGTTTTCCGGTGTCTAGGGTCTTCGATAATCCCGTCTGCAGATCAAAATCAATGACAAAACCTCTCTCGAAATCCATTGCTTTTTCCGAATCGTTAAAATGTGCCATGGGTACCTCCTTTATGCCCGGTTGTTGAATTTTGCAGCGATGGCGTCCATCTTCTTTAACTTCTCGCCCAGAATCTCCTGATGGAAGACTTCCGCGATCACCTGCGTCCATCCGTAGATGAAGTACATCCATCCGTCGTTGACGTTCAGGCTGCGGCTCTTCGCCTGAGCTTCCGCCTGATGCTTGAACAGCAGGTCGCCCCGGTAATTGATTTCCCAGACCAGCGCGTCCTCCGGAAATACGGCGGCGTCGGAGAGGGGGGAGCCGGGACGGTCTTTTCCAAGGCCCGTAGCGTTGATAATAAGGCTTCCTCTTCCCATCTTCGCCAGAACCGCGTCGTTATCGGCCGTCTCCGGGGAGAGGTAAAATTCCGTGGGAATGCCGGCCGGATTCATTCCGCTGCTGATCTCGCGGATGGCGTCGAGGCGGGGCTTGCTGCGGTTGGAGACGACGATTTTCGCCGGGTCGTTGCCTTTGCCCGCGTTTCTCATGTAATAGGAACACATGGAGATGGCGCTTCCGCCGGCGCCGATGATCAGGACGCCTGCTTCCGGATGCTCTTTCCAGTAGTTCCGGGGGACGAACTCTTCCATGGCCATGCCGCAGGTGATGGGGTCCTTGGCGTGCCCGCATAACTTTCCGTCCTGCTTGGAGATGGAAGACAGCTCCTCGAACTGAAGCGCGTAGGGATCCAGATATTCAAACAGATCCTTTGCGGCATTGTAGATGTCGATTTTGTGGGTGGTTACCAGCGCCCCCATGGAGAGCGGATCGTTCTTGATGAAGGAAACGACTTCCCGGTAGACCTCCGGTTTCTCATGAATGGCGATGTCGATGCCTTTCATGACCGTGTTCTCAAGGCCGAGCGCCTTTGCCCACTCCGGGAAAACTTTCATGATGGAGGAAGCTCCTGTGGTGACGCCGATAAAATACATGGTTGGCTGTGTTGCTTTTTCAAGTTTCATTGCAGATACCCCTTTCTGGTTTTTATGTTATGGTTCGGCCCGTCCGATGCGCGGGCAGGGAAGAAGCCTTTCCTACTCGATTGTAAAATCCAGTAACTCCGCGGCATTTGTGACGCACATCTGCCGGATTTCCCCGTCGGTAAAGCCCTGTTTCTGAAGCTGCGGGATCCAGGCGTCCAGCAGATAGTCCAGGCCCATATCCTCCGCCTGGTAGGACCTCAGCCGCTGGGCGGTGGTGTCGAGGCTGAGGACGATCTGGGCGAGAAAGCCCGCTTCCTTCATCGCCTGCAGAAGCGCCAGCTCCTCCGCTTCGGATACATACTTGAGCCGGTGGACGCTGTCATAGCACAGACGGCAGCCGGCGGACAGTACGGCCCTGTGGTAGCCGGCGTCGTGATGGGTCCGGTCCAGATGGCAGATCAGCAGCCGTTCGGGGGAGATGCCCCGCTCTCCGAACCAGCGGATCAGCTCCGGAATGTCGTTCCCTTTCTCCGTGTGTATCATCACCGGTGCGCCGGTCCGTCCGGCTGCCTGTGCGACCGCCTCGAAAAATTTCCGGTAGACCGGGTCGCTCTGCCAGTCCCCGTCCGCCGCGGCCTTGAGGATTCCGGCCCGGCAAAGGGAGGAATCCTGGCCGGAATCGACGATGCCTGTCGTAATCTCTCTGGTATAGAGTTTCGCAAGGTCCTCCTCCGGCCAGGAAAATAACAGTAAATTGTCGAAAAATTCCTTTTTGTGAAAACCTGCGGTCGCCACAATGCGGACGCCGCTTTCTCTGGAGAGCCTTGCCAGCATCTGAGCGTTTCTTCCGCACCCGGTCGGCTGCGCGTCGACAATCAGCCGTCCGCCCGCCCGGTAATAATCCCTCAGCTCCCAGAGGGATTTCTCATAGCTGTCCATGCACAGGGCCGGATTGACCTTATAGGAAGCGCCTCTGTTCAGCCAGATGTGCTCGTGGCACTGCGCGTGCCCGGCTTCCTCCGGCAGGATATCCTGACATACGGTTCGGATCATATCAGCCTCTCCTCTCTGAGCGGCGCTTTATCCACGTACGCCGCATATTCCTATCAATACATAATAATGTTTTTATAAAAAAGAAACATAATTATCTTTTAACCATGCTAACACCGAAACAGAAGAATGTCAACGATTATTTTTTGTGATCGTACCAGATTTTCAGCCTGACGCGGGCAGATCATCCTGAAAGACCCATTGAAGGGCGCCGGTCCTTAGGCGCGGTTTTTCGCGCCTTAGTACCCAAAGGGCATAAATACCGCTGCGTCCCTTCATTAAGCGCGAGCGGGGTCTGGAAGGATGATCTGCCCGCATCGGGCGTCCGGGCGGCATGGGTGCGAAAAGCGACCGACAACCCAGAAACTGTTACGGTTTTCTATTTTCTGCTTGATTTTTTTCTCCATATGCTCTATAATCGGGACAGAAAGATTCCGAAACCGCAGAAAGATCATTATCTTTCGGAAAGCTCAGAGGCCGAAGGAGGACATATGGCAAGGATACCTGCATATCGACAGATGTACAACAGTTTGAAAAAAGATATCCGGGAGGGCAGATACGCGCCCGGATCCTTCCTGCCGACGGAATCGGAGATGGAAGAACTGTACGGGGTCAGCCGGACGACGGTTCGGCGCGCCATCGGCATGCTGACGAACGAGGGCTATCTGTCCGTGACGCAGGGGCGGGGAACCGAGGTTCAGGAGATCTCCACTTCCCAGCATCTGAACAAGATCACTTCCTTTACGGAGACGCTCCGCAGGAAGGGGTATCAGGTGAGCACTCAGGGACTGGCGCAGGAGAAGGTGCCGGCGCCGGACTATATCAGGGACGCGCTTGCGCTGAGAGAAGGAGAGCAGGTCTATCATATACAGAGAGTTCAGTGTGCGGACGGGAAACCGGTCTGCGTGATGGAAGATTATGTGGCGGCGAATCAGGCTCCGGGCTTCCATATTCAGGAGAGCGGGTGCGTGAGTGTCTATGCCTGTCTGGAGGAGGAGTACGGTCTCTTCTTGAAAGACGCGGTCGAGCATATCTCCGCTGTCAGCGCTTCTTTTACCCAGTCCCAGATTCTGCGGATTCCGGTGGGCGCGCCGCTTCTGCACAGCAGGCGGGTCGCGAATACGGAGCACGGAGCGCTGATCTATTCCTCGCTTTACGTGGTGGCGGAACGATACGAATATCAGATCTACCAGGCGGGAAGAGGCTGAGATTCCGGATTGTGGTGTAAACCGGTTACATAAGAAGGAATCGGGAGAAAATTGTAGATGTTGCACAAAAAAGAAAGTGAAAAATCTGTAATAACGACGAAATGACAAAAACATGTTGACAAAGAGGCACGGATAGAATACAGTATAGACAAAAGAGGGTGTAACCGATTTCATTATGGCTGGAAAGATAATTACCATTAAAGATGTCGCCGAGATGGCGGGCGTATCGAAGGCAACCGTATCGCGCGTCATGAACAACAGCGGATACGTGGCGGCCGAGACGCGCAGGAAGATAGAGAACATTATGGAGATGTACAATTACGTACCTTCCGCGCTGGCCGTGAATCTTTCCAGACAGGAGACAAAGGTGGTCGGAGTCGTATTTCCGGAGATCGAGAATACGTTCTATTCCGATATCCTTCACGGAATCACTCAGGTTGCGGACGAACTCGATCTGTCGCTCGTGCTCTTCGATACGAAGAACAATCTGGAGAGGGAGAAGAAAGCGTTCCGCGTACTTCAGCAGCAGAAGGTGCGGGGCGTGATTCTCGGTCCTTCCGTGGACTATCCGGAGACGGCGCAGGGAAGGGAACTGCTGACACGGCTCAGGGAGTATGCGGCCCCGATCGTAATCATTGACCGTGACTTTGAGAACATGCCCTGGGATGCGGTTCTCTATGAGAATTACCAGAGCTCCTATCAGGCGGCGCTGGAGCTGTACCGGGCGGGGAACCGGAGGATGGCGATCATCACGGGCGATATGGACCTGAAGATCAGCCGGGACCGGCTGGAAGGTTTTAAGAAAGGATTGGCGGACTGTTCACTGACGCTCAGGGAGGAAGACATCTACTACGGCGATTTCCTGATGAAGCGTTCCTATGAGCTTTCCCGAGAACTTCTCTCGCGGGAGGAGCTGCCGGATGCGGTGTTCACCTCCAACAATATGACCACGCTCGGTTTTTTGAAAGCGGCGAACGAGAAGGGGATCCGCATTGGCCATGACATCGCCCTGATGGGCAATGACCGCATCGAAACGCTGGACATCCTCGGACTTCCGTTCAGCTGCGTGTACCGTGACAATTATGAGATGGGAAGAATGGCGCTTCGGCTCCTGCAGGAGAGAGTGGAGTGTCCAAAGAAGGCCAGGAGCATCTGCATGATCCCTTATCAGGTGAAACTGAAGGGTTCTGAAAAAAGAAAAAAGAAGTAACACTTCTTTTTTGCGGATGATGTAACCGGTCACACAAAAAATGGAAAAAATCAGGAAAAATATGTAAAAAATTTATTTTAATATCGGTTGTGTAACCGGTTACATTAAGTGCGCGAAAAAATGAAAGGAAAGAATAAATTATGGTTTACAAAAAGGTAGCGAAAATTGCAGATCAGATATCTGCCATCGGCATCGGATGCTGGAATATGGGGGGAGACTGGGATTCGTCGGAAGAGAATACTTCGATAAAGATTATCCACGCGGCGATTGATATGGGGATCAACTTCTTCGATGTGGCGCCGGTGTACGGCTGGGGCGTTTCGGAGACGATTCTCGGAAAGGCGCTCAAACAGGACGGACTTCGTGGCAGGGTGCTGATCGCCTCCAAAGGCGGGCTGCTCTGGAACGAGAAGCATCAGACCCGGAACAATCTGTCCAAAGACAGTCTTTTAAAAGAGATCGACGATACGCTGACGAGACTGCAGACCGATCACGTCGATATCTATCAGATGCACTGGCCGGACCCGAACGTACCGCTTGAGGAGACGGCGGAGGCGCTGAACCTGATGAAGAAGGCAGGCAAAATCCGCTATGTAGGACTCAGCAATTTCGCTCAGTCGGATGTGGAGAAGATGATGGAGTACATATCGGTGGACTGCCAGCAGAGCCTTTATAATATGCTGGAGCGCAACCCGGCCAGCTATCACGGCATTCCGCTTGCGTACCGCACCGAGAAGGAAGTGTTCCCGAATGTGAAGAAATACGGGCAGGCGTTTCTGCCGTACAGTCCGCTGTTCCAGGGGCTGCTGGCGGGGAGGTTTCTGGATGGCCTGACCATCTCCGCCAGGGATATCCGCAACGAGAATCCCAAGCTGACCGGAGAGATCTTCAAGGTCTATCAGGACGGCGCGAGGAAGCTCAAGGCGTTCGCGGACGAGATCGGCAGGCCAATGAATGAGATGGCGCTGAACTGGCTGCGCCAGAAGGAGGAGGTCACCTCCATCATCGGCGGAGCTTCCACGATGGAGCAGCTTGAGAAGAATCTCCGCTGCACACAGTGGGATCTGACGGCGGAAGAGCTGCAGGAGATTGAGAAGATTCTCGAGCCCTTCGAGAATATGGACTGACCGGCTGAAGAAAGATGAAGGGACAGAGAATATGGGAAAATATTTAATCGCACACGATCTGGGAACGTCCGGGGACAAGGCGACGCTGTTTACCACGGACGGCGAGCTGGTCAGAAGCATCACTTATGTCTACCCGACGAATTTCTTCAACAGTACCTGGGCGGAGCAGAATCCGCAGGACTGGTGGGACGCGGTCTGTGAGAACAACAAGGCGCTTCTGAAGGACGTGGACAAGAGAGAAGTGGCCGGCATGGCGTTCAGCGGCCAGATGATGGGCTGCGTGCCGGTGGACCGGGACGGGAAGGCGCTGCGGCCGGCGATCATCTGGGCGGACCAGAGAAGCCAGGAAGAAGAGAAGGCGATCCGGGCGCAGATCAGCGAACAGGAGTTTTACCGCATCACGGGGCATAAGATCAGCGCCTCCTACAGCATCGAGAAGCTGATGTGGATCAAGGCGCATGAACCGGAGATTTACAAAAATACCTATAAGATGCTGCAGCCCAAGGATTATGTGATCCGCAGACTGACCGGCGCGTTTGTCACCGATTACACGGACGCGTCCGGAACCAACTGTCTGGACCTGAACCGGCTGGAATGGTCCCAGGGCCTGCTGGCGCTTACCGGGATTGACGGTGAGAAGCTGCCCGAGGTCTGCCCGTCCACGCATGTGGCGGGAGAGCTGACGCCCTCCGTGGCGGAGGAGTGCGGACTGGCGCCCGGAACGCCGATTGTCATCGGCGGCGGGGACGGCGTATGCGCGGCAGTGGGAGCCGGCAGCGTGCGGGAAGGAGATACCTTCAATTATCTGGGCTCCTCCTCCTGGGTGGCGCTGACGAGCAAAAGCCCGATCTACGATCCGCAGCTTCGGACCTACAACTGGGCGCACATGGTGCCGGGCATGTATTCTCCGAACGGAACGATGCAGGCGGCGGGCAATTCCTATCAGTTTATCAAGAAGGTCCTGTGCCGGGATCTGGAGGCGGAGGCGAAGCAGCGGGGAGTCAGCCCTTATGAGCTGATGAACGAGGAGATCGCCGCATCTCCCATAGGAGCCAGAGGTCTTCTGTATCTTCCTTATATACTGGGTGAGAGAAGCCCGCGCTGGAATCCCAATGCCCGTGGCGCTTTTGTGGGACTGAAGATGGAACACACCAGAGGCGACATGCTCCGGGCGACGGTGGAAGGGATACTGATGAATCTGTGCATCATCCTCGACGTGTTCCGCAGGGATATGGACATCCGGGAACTGAATGTCATCGGCGGTCTGGCCAAGGGAGATCCCATCCGCCATGCGCTGGCGGACATTTACGGGGTGAAAGCCAGAAGGCTGAACTGGCTGGACGAGGCGACCTCGATGGGCGCGGCGGTCTGCGCGGGCGTGGGCACCGGCGTACTGGAAGATTTCACGGCCATCGACCGTTTTATCAAAGTGGACGATGTGATCGAACCGGATATGGACAATCACAGACGCTACGGGGAACTGAAACAATATTTTGACGAATGTTATTCGGCGCTGCTGAAGACATATGACCATCTGGCGCAGTGGAAATAAAAAGTGTGCGCGCAGAAGCGGAACTGTTAATAACATGAATCAGGAGGTGAAACAACATTGAAGTACGGTATTTACTACGCCTACTGGGAGCGGCAGTGGGGCGCGGACTATCTGAAGTATGTCAGTAAGGTCAAGAGACTCGGCTTCGATATTCTGGAGATTTCCTGCGCAGGAGTCAAGGATCTCGCGGAGGAAGAGCTCCGCAGGCTGAAGGCCTGCGCGGATGAGGAGGGGATTCTTCTCACCGGGGGATATGGTCCGAAGCCGGACGAGAATATCGCGTCAGCGGATACTGCCGTTGTGGAGAATGCGTTCAGGTTCTGGAAGGATACGTTCCCGGTGCTTGAGAAGCTTGGCGTCCGGCAGGTGGGAGGCGGCCTGTACGCCTGCTGGCCGGCGGATTATTCAAAGATTCCGGACAAGAAAGGCGATCTGGAACGGAGCATCCGGAACATGAAGGAGCTTGCGAAGATCGCGGACGGGTATGGGATTGAGCTGGACATGGAAGTGCTCAACCGTCATGAGGGTTATCTGATCAACACAGCGAAGGAATGCGCGGCTTATGTGGATGCGGTGGACGCGAAAAACGTGAAGGTGATGCTGGATACCTACCACATGGGGATGGAAGAGGACGATTTCGCGGAGGCGATCCGCACCGCGGGCAGCAGGCTCGGGCATGTACATGTGGGCGAGAACAACCGGAAGCTTCCGGGGCAGGGACATATGGTTCCCTGGAAAGCCATCGGCGAAGCGCTCAGGGAAGTGGGCTATCAGGCCAACATCGTCATGGAGCCGTTCGTCATTCACGGCGGGGAGGTCGGACAGGACATCCGTATCTGGAGGGATCTGAAGGAGGACTGTTCCGAGGAGACACTGGACCGGGAAGCGGCCGAGTCGGTTGCATTTCTCAGAAACGCGTTTGAAGGTTAACGATTTTAAATACGGTCATGTATTTAAGATAGAAAGAAAGGAAAAGGAGAAACAAAATGAAAAGAATGGAAAAGTATTTGGCACTGGGACTGGTTGGTATGATGGCAATGTCTCTGACCGCATGCGGCAGCAAATCCGAGCCGGCGGCGGCTCCGGATAACGCACCGGCGGAAGAAGCTCCGGCGGAGACTCCGGCAGCGGATACGGACGCGGCGGCGGATGCGGAAGCACCGGCGGCAGGGTCCGGAGAATCCTATGACATTACCTGGGTTACCTGTTCGACGGAGTCCGAGTTCTGGCAGTATCAGCAGATCGGTATGGAGAATGCCGTAGCGGATATGGAAGCGGAGCATGGAATCAGCATTAACTTTACGACTGTAGGTCCGGCTACCGAGGCGGAGACCGAGGCTTATATCCGTGCATTCGAGAATGCGATTGCATCCAAACCGGACGCAATTATCTCCGCGACGCAGGTTCCGGATTCCACCAGAAGCGTATCCAAGGACGCAATGGATCAGGGCATCGTTGTGAACTTCACGAACTGCGGTCTTGAGACGCTCGATTCCACCGAGTTCGCAGACTGCTACAATCAGTTCTACACCACAGTCAGCGCGGACATCGGCGACATGGCGGGAGAGATCATGCTGAAACTTCTCGACGAAGCAGGCATCAAGAAAGAGGGCGTGATCGCGATGGAATTTTCCAATGTCAATCCCTCTCTGCAGCCCAGAATGGACAACTTTAAAGCTTACGTAGAGGCAAACTCCGATATCGAAGTGCTGGATACCCAGTATAACAACAACGACCTGAGCCAGGCGCAGGCGGATATTGAGAATCAGATCGCTACCTACGGCGACAAACTGATCGGCATCTACGGTGCAAACAATACTTCCGGCGACGGCATCGCGCTCGCGGTTGAGAACGCAGGTATCGCTGACAAAGTCATCACCATCGGCGTTGACTCCGACCCGACCGAGATTCAGGCGCTTGAGGACGGCTTCATTGACTGTATCATCGTACAGGACGCATACGGCCAGGGCTATGCGGCTCTCAAGAACGCGGTAGAGACGCTGCTTCAGGGCAAGAATCCGGAGACCGAGCAGAAAGTTGCGATGCCGCCGGTTGCAGTTACCACGACGAACATGCATGAAGACGAGTATGCGGCAATGCTTGACCCGACTCTCCTGAAGAAATAAGACAAAGAATCAGATCATAAGTAGCTGAACACGTTCGGCCGTCCGGCGGGCATGCCCGCCGGCAGCGGCTGGCACAGGCACAAAACTGGAGAACAGTGGGGGAACGGTATGGAACAGGAAGTGTTGCTTAAAATTGAAAATGTTGTAAAGACCTATCCCGGCGTCCAGGCGCTGAAAGGAATCTCCACCACGATACGAAAAGGAGAGGTGCGTGCGCTTGTCGGCGAGAACGGCGCGGGGAAATCCACTCTGATCAAGTGTATCATGGGCGTGGAGGCTCCGACCGAGGGAAAAGTCGAGATCAATGTGGATGGAAGATGGGAATGCCCGAAGAGCGCCATTGACGCGAAAGAGCTGGGTATGCATGCGAATTATCAGAACGTAAATATTGCCGCGAACCTGAGCATTGCGGAGAATTACTTTCTGGGACGTCTTCCCATGAAAGGGAAGATCGTGGACTGGAACACGATGTACGCGGAAAGTCAGAAGATCATAGATAAATTCCAGTTGAATGTAAATCCAAGAGATACAATTGTTTCTCTTCCGGTTGCCATGCAGGCAATGATAACGATCAGTAAGATTTCAGTCAATGACAACATTCGTCTTGTCATTTTTGATGAGCCTACCGCACTTCTGGAAAATGAAAAGGTAGAGACTTTGTTTCGGTATATCAGGGAATTGAAAGAAAGCGGCGTCAGCGTGATCTATGTCTCTCATCGTCTGGAAGAGATCATGGAAATCTGCGACAGCGTTACGATCATGAAAGACGGCACTTATGTGGAAACCAAAGATGTCAAGGATGTGGATAAAGACTATTTGATTTCCAAAATGGTGGGCCGTTCCATGGTTGATATTTACAATATTGAACATCAGAAACCCGGCGAAGAGCTTCTGCGGGTGGAGCATCTGACCGGAAAGCAGTTCCGGGACGTCAGCTTCTCCCTGCATAAGGGCGAGATCCTCGGCTTCTTCGGACTTGTGGGCGCGGGCCGGAGCGAGGTCATGAGAGCGATCTTCGGCGTGGATCCGATCACGTCCGGCAAAGTTTATGTCAAGGGAGAAGAGGTTCATATCAGGAATCCCAAGGAAGCGATGCTCAAGGGCATCGGGTTTTTGACGGAAGACCGCAGGAAAGACGGCCTGGCGCTTCAGCAGTCGGTGAAGCTTAACACCAACATGTACTCTTACGACATGATCAGCAAATACGGATTCATTGATCTGGCGAAAGAGAAGCAGCGCGCGGAAGAGTATAAGGAGAGGGTGCTGATCAAGACCCCGTCCGTGGAACAGAAGGTGAACAACCTTTCCGGCGGCAACCAGCAGAAGGTCGTCATCGCCAAACTGCTCTGCCGGGATCCGGATATCCTGATCTTTGACGAGCCCACTGTCGGCGTCGATGTGGGAGCGAAGGATGAGATTTTCAAGATCATAGAAGTCCTGACCAGACAGGGCAAAGGCGTAATTATCGTATCTTCGTATCTTCCGGAAGCGATGGGACTGTCTGACCGCATGATCGTCATGTCGGAGGGGCGGGTATCCGGGAGCCTTAACAATGAGGAATTGAAACAGATGGAGGAAGAGGATGTTCTCAAGCTGGCTTCTACCATCTACTATGAGGATGAGCAGGAGGTAGTTTAAGAATGAATAACAATCAACAGAAAACAAATCTGAAAGCGCTGATGATGAAGACCGAGGTATCCATGATCGCGATCATTGCGGTGATCTTTATCGCGACGACCCTGGGGACGGAAAACTTCCTGACGGCGTATAATCTGACGAATATTTTAAAACAGTGCGCGATCATCGGCATCATCTCCATTGCGGAGACGTACGTGATCATTACCGGCGGCATCGACATCAGCTGCGGCGCGGTCGTCGGCATGAGCACCCTGATGGTTGCCATGGCTCAGGCAAAATGGGGCATGGGCGTGCCGGTATCCATGGTGCTCGGCATCGTGGTGGCGGTTGTATCCGGACTTTTCAACGCCATGCTGGTCTATGAATTTAAAGTTCCGGCATTCGTGGCTACGCTTGGTTCCCAGACCATCCTCAGAGGTTTGATCAAGGTGATCTCCAATGGCGGAACCGTGTCCGGAATTGACAAGGGATTCTCCAGTTTTGCGTCGGATTCCTTCCTGTTTATTCCCAAGCTGGCGATTGTCTGGTTTATCATCGCGGTGATCTGCTTCCTGTTGCTGAAATATGCGATTTTCGGACGGAATCTGTTTGTGCTCGGTTCCGGAGAAGAGGTGGCCAAACTGAACGGTATCTCGATCCGGAAGACGATCTACGGAACCTACGCGTTTGCGGGACTTCTCTACGGCATTGCCGGTATCCTGCTCTGCGCGCGGATTAACTCCGCAATCCCCACTGCGGGCGAGGCTTACGAGACCAACGCCATCGCGGCCAGCGTCCTGGGCGGCGCGTCCCTGGCAGGCGGATGCGGCTCCGTCTTCGGTACGGTGCTGGGAACGATTCTGATCATTCTGATTGATAATGTGGGTATCCAGTTCGGTATCAATGCGTTTGTCATGCAGGTGGTAACAGGATGCGTGATTGTTATCGCCATTGTCGTCGATCAGCTCAAGAAGAGAGGGAACCGGTAAATGAAGGAGAAGAGACAGCTTTTGGATCACTGCACAGGGATGCAGCATATCGGGATTCCTACGGATGATATGGAGAAAACCTGCGCGTTCTACACGGAGCTGGGGTTTGAGAAAGCGTTTGAAACCGTAATTCACGGAAGTCAGAAGGTGGTGTTCCTTAGATTTCAGGATATCACGCTGGAGTGCTACGAGGGGGAACCTGTGAAGAAGGCCGGCGCGGTGGATCACATTGCCGTCAACTGCAGGGACGTGGAAGCGGCGTACGCGCTTGCCGTGGAAAAGGGATACCCGATCGTCAGCGACGGGATCGAACAGCTACCCTTCTGGGAGAACGGAGTACGGTTTTTCACCATGGAAGGACCCAATCGGGAGAAAATCGAACTGAATCAGTATTTATAGGGTTACATAATACGGCAGAACAGAAGGCCGGCGGTTCCGAAAGAGACGGAGCCGCCGGTTTTTCGTGAAACTCCCTTGCTATTTAAAATAGAGTATTCTATACTGTAATCATTATGAAGATGAGAAAAGAAGGAGGGTATTACCATGCCGATTCGTATTCCGGGGTCCATGCCGGCCCATGACATACTGGAATCTGAGAATATCTTTGTGATGACGGAGACGCGCGCCATGTCGCAGGACATCCGTCCCCTGAAGGTGCTGATCCTGAACCTGATGCCGACCAAAATCGTGACGGAGACGCAGCTTCTGCGCAAGCTTTCCAATACGCCGCTGCAGATCGATGTGGAGTTTTTGCAGACTGCGAGCTATACGTCCACACATACCGATCCGGGGCATCTGAAGCAGTTCTACTGTGTCTTTGAGCAGATCAGGGAACGCCACTTTGACGGAATGATCATTACGGGCGCTCCGCTTGATTATGTAAAATGCGAGGATACAGCGTACTGGAAGGAAGTCTGCGAGATCATGGAATGGACGAAGACGCATGTGCACTGTACGTTTCATTTGTGCTGGGGCGCGTACGCAGGGCTTTACTATCATCATGGAGTAGAGAAGAAAGATCTGGACCGCAAGCTGTTCGGTGTCTTTCCGCATAAGATCCTGAAGGGTACTTCTCCGTTATTCCGTGGTTTTAACGACATTTTTATGGCGCCTCATTCCCGGGCCACCGATGTGCGGCTGTCCGACGTGGAGGCGGCTCCGGAGCTGGAGGTGATGGCGGTCACCGAAGAGGGGAGTCTGGCGATCGCCAAGACGAAGGACAGCCGTCAGTTCTTCGTGACCTGCCACGCGGAATATGATCATAATACACTGGCGCTGGAATATTTCCGGGATATGGAGAAAGGACTGACGACGGTGGACCTTCCCGTCAACTATTTCCCGGATGACGATCCTTCGAAGGAGCCGCTGGTGACCTGGCGCTCCACAGGACAGCTTCTGTATTCCAACTGGCTGAATTATTATGTCTACCAGAGTACGCCGTATGACATTGATACGATCTGCTGAGGCAGGTCAGAGGCAGCCGTTCAAGGGTGATCTGAACGGCTGCGGTCAAAGAGGACGGAACCAGGGACATGCATTGGACAAAGAGGATGGGTGAAAATTGCAGACAGAACGGATTGAGATTGACAGGGAACGGATTTCCCTGCCGGTTATGGAGAGAGCGGGAGAGATTCTGCGCGGAGGCGGACTGGTGGCGTTTCCGACGGAGACGGTCTACGGGCTGGGAGCGGATGCGCTGAATGAGGAAGCGGCGCAGAAGATCTATGCGGCCAAGGGACGGCCGTCGGACAATCCCCTGATTGTCCATATTGCGGATCCGGAAGCGCTGGAGCGGATTGTGGAGACGGTTCCGGAGGAGGCGAAAGCGCTCGCTGATGCTTTCTGGCCCGGACCGCTGACGATGATTTTTCACAAAAAAGAATGCGTTCCGTACGGAACAACCGGCGGGCTGTCCACGGTGGCGGTCCGTATGCCGTCGGATGAGATTGCCCGGGAGCTGATCCGGCGGGGCGGCGGATACGTCGCGGCCCCGAGCGCCAACCTTTCCGGACGGCCGAGTCCCACGACCGCGCAGCATGTGTATGAGGACATGAACGGGAGGATTCCCATGATTCTCGACGGCGGTCCGGTCCGTATCGGCCTCGAGTCCACGATTGTGGACATGACGGAGACGCCCCCGGTCATCCTGCGCCCGGGCTACATTACCCTTTCCATGATTCGGAAGATTGTCGGAAAGGCGGAGGTGGACCGAGGGCTGACCGCGGCGGATTCAAAGATCCGGCCCAAAGCGCCGGGGATGAAATACCGCCACTACGCGCCGAAGGCGGAACTTCTGATTGTGGAAGGTCCTGTGGAACGGGTCGTTTCTTATATAAATGAGAAATGCTCCGCTTCCGGAGACGTCGGCGTGATCTGTACGGAGGAGACCCGGGAACGCTATCCGTCCGGGGACGTGAAATGCATCGGCTCGAGGAGAGACGAACGGTCCATCGCCAGTCACCTGTTCGCGATTCTGCGGGAATTTGACGAGGACAATGTCAGGAGGATTTATTCGGAATCTTTTGACACGCCGGGGCTGGGGCAGGCGATTATGAACCGTTTATTAAAGGCTGCGGGACATCGAAGAATTGATGTCTCCGGCAGAGAGAACAGGAGGGAACACGATATGACAAAAACAGTCATCATGGATCATCCGCTGATTCGCCACAAGATCGGCATCATCCGCAGAAAGGAAACCGGATCCAGGGATTTCCGCCATATGATCAGCGAGATCGCCATGCTGATGTGCTATGAGGCGACCCGGGAGTTGAAACTGGTCGATGTGGAGATTGAGACGCCCATATGCAGGACGACGGCGAAAGAACTCGAGGGCAAGAAGCTGGCGGTGGTGCCGATTCTGCGCGCCGGCCTCGGCATGGTGGAGGGAATGCTCACGATGATTCCGGCGGCAAAGGTGGGGCACATCGGATTATACAGGAATGAAGAGACGCTCGAGCCGGTAGAATATTACTGTAAGCTTCCCAAAGACTGTTCGGAACGGGACGTGTTCGTGGTGGATCCGATGCTCGCCACAGGCGGTTCCGCGTCGGCGGCCATTGCGATGCTGAAGGCCAGGGGCGTGAAACAGATTCGTTTTATGTGCATTATAGCAGCGCCGGAGGGAATCGAGCGGATGCACAGAGATCATCCGGATGTGGAGCTGTATATCGGCGCCGTGGACGAAAAACTCAATGAATCCGGATATATCGTGCCGGGCCTCGGAGACGCGGGCGACCGCATCTTCGGCACGAAATAATGCGGGGAATCAGACGGCGCCTGCGCGGGGAAGCCGCGGGCGCGCAACTTTAAGACAGGAAGGGATAAGATGAGCCAAAAGAGAACAGACTACATATCATGGGACGAGTATTTTATGGGAATCGCGTATTTGTCCGCCATGCGTTCCAAAGATCCCAGCACGCAGGTGGGAGCCTGTATTGTCAGCCGGGAGAACAAGATATTGTCCATGGGCTATAACGGCTTTCCGACCGGATGCGATGACGACGAATTTCCGTGGGACAGGGAAGGCGGGTTCGGCGAGAGCAAGTATGCGTATGTGACGCACAGCGAGCTGAACGCGATTCTGAATTACCGGGGAGGAAGTCTGGAGGGCACGAAGCTCTATGTGACCCTGTTTCCCTGCAACGAGTGCGCGAAGGCGATTATCCAGGCCGGTATCCGGGAACTGGTCTACGCGGACGACAAGTACAACGGTACTCCCGCCAGTCTTGCCTCCAGACGGATGCTCAAAGCTGCGGGCGTGAAAATGACGCCTTACCGCAAAAGTGATAAAACAATCACGCTTACAGTATAAAAGACGTATAAAAGACGGGTGCAGCTTTTGGTTGAAGTTGCCAAAAAAAGGTGTTATAATATGCTGGAAAATGTAAAGCCATATACAATTCAGACAATTCCAAAAAGTTAGGTGGTGAAACGGTGTTAGAAGAGACTTTAAAGTCGGTAAAAGCTGCTGAGGCGAAAGCGGAAGAGATCATTAAAGAAGCGGACGCCAAAGCAGCTTCCATTCTGGAAGAAGCCAAAGTTGAAGCTCAGAGGATGAGAGAGGATGCGGCCCGCAGGGTCAGAACCTCCGGCCAGGAGACGGCGCAGGCGGCCCGGACAGAAGGCGACGCGCAGCTTGACGCGGCGGCGGCGGAAGCCGGGAAGGAGATTGAGGCTTTGAAAGAACTGGTTATTCCCAAAAAGCCGGAGGCGGTAGAAGCAATTATTTCAGCTCTGGTTTAACGGGAAAGAGAAAAAAGAAAAAGGAGGGATGTGGATATGGCAGTATTGCAGATGCAGCGGATCAGTATCTGTGCATTGAAAAAGAACAGGAAAGCGATCCTGGAACGTCTGCAGGAACTGGGTGCCATGGAGATTGATATCCAATTGGAAGACGACAGCGGATACAGAAAAATGGATATCAGCAATTCCAAAGCCACATTTGAAAAGCAGGCGCAGACTGCGGACAGAGCTCTTGAGATCCTGCAGGAATATGTGCCGGAGAAAAGCGGACTGCTTTCGTCGCTGAACGGGAAACCGCTGATTGACCGCGGCATGTTTGCCAGGGCGGAGAAGAACCATGAGAATTATCTGGACACCGCGCGCAGGATTACGGCTCTGGATAAGCAGATTGCGGAGCAGAAGGCGAATATCCAGAAGATTCAGAATCAGATGGAGGCGCTGGTTCCATGGATGGGTCTGACGGTTCCGGTGGGCTATACGGGAACCCGCAAGACATCGGTTCTGATCGGAACCATTGCCGGAACGCAGGGACTCGAGGAGCTTTACGGGCTTCTGGCGAAATACGCTCCGGAAGTGGACGCGGTGGATGTTCAGGTGATATCTTCCGACAAGGACTATACGTACCTCGCGGTCGTATGTCTCACCAGAGACGTACAGGCGGTGGAGGAGGCGCTGCGGGCGGGCGGATTTGCTAAGCCGGCTCAGACAGTGAACAAGGTTCCGGCGGAATATCAGAAGGAACTGCAGGCGGAGATGGACGGCGCCGTCCGCAGCATAGAGGCTCTTCAGAAAGAGATTGCGGACTACACGGGCAGCAGGCAGGATCTGCGGATGGTTTCGGACTATTACCGGATCCGTGCGGAGAAGTACGAAATCCTCGGCCGGCTTCCGCAGACGGAGAACACGTTTGCGCTCAGCGGCTATGTTCCGGCTTATCGGGCGGAGCAGGTCGTGAAAGAATTTTCCGGCAAATACGATGCGGTCGTGGAGACGGAGGAAATCCAGGAAGAGGAGGTCCCCCCGGTTCTGCTGAAGAACAACAGCTTCTCGGAATCTGTGGAAGGCGTGCTTGCATCGTTCGGACTTCCGGGCAAGGGAGAGATGGATCCGACCTTCTTTACTTCTGTCTTTTACGTGTTCCTGTTCGGACTGATGCTCAGCGACGCGGCGTACGGATTGATTGTGGCGCTGGCATGCGGGGTACTTCTTGTTAAATGTCCCCGGATGGCGACGAACCTGCGCAAATCCATCAAGCTGTTTTTCTGGTGCGGGATCTCCACGCTGTTCTGGGGCGTCATGTTCGGCGGGTACTTCGGCGATGTGGTCGATGTGGTGTCGGAGACGTTCTTCGGGCATAAGGTGACGATTCCGGCGCTGTGGTTCGTTCCGCTGAATGATCCGATGCGGCTTCTGCTGTATTCCATGCTGTTCGGTGTGATTCATCTGTTTACAGGTCTTGCCCTGAAGGGCTACATGTGCATCCGCGACGGCAGATATATGGATTTTCTGTGCGACTGCGTGCTCTGGTTCCTGCTTCTTCTGGGGCTGATCGGCATGCTGCTTCCCACGGAACTGTTCGCGGGTATCGCGGGACAGCAGATTGTCTTCCCGGAGGCGCTGAAAGCGGCCACGAAGTGGATGGCGATTATCGGCGCGGCGGGTATCGTGCTGATGTCAGGAAGGGCGAATAAGAATTTCGGGATCCGTATCGCGCTGGGCGCATACGATCTGTACGGCATGACGAGCTGGCTGAGCGATGTGCTCTCCTATTCCCGTCTGCTGGCTCTGGGACTGGCGACCGGCGTTATCGCATCGGTTGTAAACCAGATGGGCAGTATGGGCGGACGCAGCATTGTCGGCGTGATTTTATTTATCGTGGTATTCCTGATCGGACATACATTCAATATCGGTATCAACCTTCTGGGTGCGTATGTACACACCTGCCGTCTCCAGTACGTGGAGTTTTTCGGAAAATTCTACGAGGGCGGCGGAAGAGCGTTTGAACCGTTTATGTTAAAAACAAAATATGTAGATATTAAGGAGGAAAATTAACAATGGCTGAGATGTTAGAGATGGTTGGTGGAAATGGTTGGGCATTATTGGGTGCTGCCCTTGCAGTGATTCTTGCAGGCTGCGGTTCTGCATATGGCGTAGGCGTTGCCGGACAGGCAGCTTCCGGCGTTGTCACGGAAGATCCGAGTAAATTCGCTCAGGTTCTGATCCTTCAGCTTCTTCCTGGTACGCAGGGTATCTACGGTCTGCTGATTGCGTTCGTGGCTCTTTCCAGATACGGACTCCTCGGCGGAGGCGGCGGAGATCTGGATGTGATGCAGGGCCTGATGGTGCTGGCGGCATGCCTTCCGATCGGTATTGTCGGTCTTGTCTCCGCGAGACATCAGGGCAGAACGGCGGTAGCGGCAATCGGTATCGTAGCGAAAAAACCGGATCAGTTCGGTAAGGCGATGCTGTTCCCGGCAATGGTTGAGACCTACGCGATTCTGGCACTTCTGATCTCCATTCTTGCTCTTCCGACGATTTAATGAAGGAGCCTGTCAACGACGAACAAATTGCAAGAAGGAGAGCTTTAGAATGACCGGATTGGAGAAGATTACGGGCCAGATTCAGGAAGAAGCAAAAGCCTCCGCAGCCAGAAGGCTGGAATCGGCGCAGAAGGAAGCGGACGCGGTTCTCGCGGAAGCAAAAGCCGAGTGCGCGGCGATGGAAGCCGAAGCGGCGCAGAAGAATGCCGCTTTGAAAGTGAATTATGCGGGACGCGTGAAATCTTCCGCGGAGCAGCAGAGGAGGACGGCTCTTCTGCGGGCGAAACAGGAGATCATCGCGGGTGTCATAGAGGAAGCTTATGTGACTCTGAAGAATAAGGATGTGCAGAGCTATTTCCTGACCCTGGAAAAGATATTGAAGACCTATGCACTGGCGGAGGACGGAGAGATCTATTTCTCTTCCGAAGATCTTGCCAGGATGCCGGCCGACTTCGAGAAGAAGATCGCGGCGGCGGCAAAGGAGAAGGGCGGAAGCCTGGTTCTGAAAAAAGAGCCGAAAGCCATCGCGGACGGTTTTATCCTCGTCTATGGAGGCATAGAGGAGAACTGTACCCTGAAAGCGCTGTTTGACGCGAAGAAGGATATGCTCCAGGATAAAGTAAATGCAATCTTATTTTCATAGAAGCCGGTTCGCCGAAAAGGAGGGTTTTAATGTCTAAAACACAATATGCCTACGCGGTCGCGCGAATCCGTGCTCTGGAAGTGTCCCTGTTCTCGGCCTCGACCATTGAGCAGCTCATCGCCTGCAAGGATGACGAGGCGGCTCTTCGGTTTCTGCAGGAGAGAGGCTGGGGCGGCGCGGATGTGCCGGATGATGCAGACGCCATCCTGACGAGAGAACGGGAGAAGATCTGGGAGACCATCGGCGAGATGCATGTGGATATGGACGTGTTCGACGTTCTGTCCTATGCAAGCTGGTTCCACAACCTGAAGGCTGCGGTGAAAGAGGTATGCACCGGCAAAAGCGGCGCCAACATCTTTTATGAGGGCACCCCCATTCCAAAGGAGGAACTGCTGCGCATCATAAAAGAAAAGGACTATAAGGCGCTGCCAGAGAACATGCAGACAGCGGCGCAGGAGGCGGTGGATGCATTGCTTCATTCGGGAGACGGACAGCTCTGCGATGTGATCATCGACCGGGCGACGATGGAGGCCGTCATGGAGGCCGGCAAGGCCGCGGAAGACGATATTATCCGCGATTATGCGGAGTCAACCGTGGCGGTGGCCAACATTAAGATTGCCGTCAGGGCTTCAAAGACCGCGAAGACGCTGGAATTTATGAAACGCGCCATGGCGCCCTGCAATACGCTGAACATTGACAGTCTGGCGCATGCGGCACTGGCTGGCGTGGATTCGATCATCGAATATTTAAACGGGAACGGATATGCGGAGGGTGCGGCAGCGCTGAAGGAATCTCCTTCGGCGTTTGAACGCTGGTGTGACAACCGGATTATCCAGACCATCAAACCCCAGAAGTCCAATCCATTTTCCGTTGGACCTCTGGTGGCATATGTCATTGCAAGGGAAAATGAGATTAAAACGGTGAGGATCATACTTACCTGTAAGCAGAACGGTTTGTCAGATGATTCCATCCGGGAAAGGGTAAGGGAAATGTATGTATAAGATCGCAGTAATGGGCGCTTATGACAGCATCTATGGTTTCGCGGCCCTGGGGCTGGATACATTCCCGGTATCCGACACTCAGGAAGGAGAGAAGCTGCTTCGGCGGATTGCGGAAGGCGATTATGCGGTGATCTACATTACCGAGGCGCTGGCGGCGGAGCTGAAGCATGAGATCGGCAGATATCAGGAGCAGGTGCTCCCGGCCATTATCCAGATCCCCGGCGTGTCCGGGAATACGGGCGCCGGAATCACAGGCGTGAAGAAGTCCGTGGAACAGGCGGTAGGGTCTGATATCTTATTCGGAGATAATTAAGAAAGTGGGTGAATCCATTCAAATGAGTAAAGGCACGATAAAAAAAGTGGCGGGGCCTCTGGTCATCGCTACCGGTATGCGCGATGCCAACATGTTTGACGTGGTACGTGTAAGCAAGCAGCGCCTCATCGGTGAGATCATCGAGATGCACGGGGATGAAGCATCCATCCAGGTGTACGAGGAGACGGCCGGTCTGGGACCGGGCGAACCGGTGGAATCCACCGAGATGCCGTTGTCCGTGGAACTTGGCCCCGGACTGATCACCAGCATCTACGACGGAATCCAGAGGCCGCTGGACGATATTATGAAAGTATCCGGCGGAAATAACTTAAAGCGCGGCGTGGAGGTCCCCTCCCTCAAGCGCGATCTGAAGTGGAATTTTGTGCCGACCGTGCAGGCGGGAGATGCGGTGGAAGCCGGCGATATCATCGGAACCGTACAGGAGACGGCGGTCGTGGAACAGAGGATCATGGTTCCCTATGGTATTCAGGGTACGATCAAGGAGATTAAGGCCGGTGAGTTTACGGTGGAAGACGTGGTTGCGGTTGTGACGACCGCGGACGGCGACAAGGACGTGACGCTGATGCAGAAATGGCCGGTCCGTAAAGGCCGTCCCTACAAGGAGAAGCTGCCGCCCAGCATGCCGCTGATTACCGGACAGCGCGTGGTCGATATGTTCTTCCCCATCGCCAAGGGCGGTGTGGCGGCCGTACCGGGGCCGTTCGGAAGCGGCAAGACGGTGATCCAGCATCAGCTTGCAAAATGGGCGGAAGCGGACATCGTGGTCTACATCGGCTGCGGCGAGCGCGGCAACGAGATGACCGACGTTCTGAACGAGTTTCCGGAGCTGAAGGACCCGAAGACCGGCAAGTCGCTGATGGAGCGTACCGTGCTGATTGCGAATACCTCCGATATGCCGGTGGCGGCCCGCGAGGCGTCCATCTATACCGGTATTACGATCGCGGAGTATTTCCGTGATATGGGATATTCCGTGGCTCTGATGGCAGACTCCACTTCCCGCTGGGCTGAGGCTCTGCGCGAGATGTCCGGACGTCTGGAGGAGATGCCCGGTGAGGAGGGCTACCCGGCTTATCTGGGTTCCCGTCTGGCGCAGTTCTACGAGCGCGCCGGCCATGTGATCAATCTTGGAAAGGACGGAAGAGAGGGCGCTCTGTCGGTAATCGGAGCCGTATCCCCGCCCGGCGGCGATACGTCCGAGCCGGTATCCCAGGCGACGCTTCGTATTGTCAAGGTGTTCTGGGGACTGGATTCCGCGCTTGCATATAAGAGACATTTCCCGGCCATCAACTGGCTGACCAGTTATTCGTTGTATCTGGACAATATCTCCGGATGGTTCGACAAGAACGTGTCCGAAGAGTGGATGGCGGGACGCCAGTCCATGATGTCTCTCCTGCAGGAAGAGGCAGAGCTGAACGAGATCGTGCAGATGGTTGGTATGGATGCGCTTTCCGCACCGGACCGTCTGAAGATGGAAGCAGCCCGTTCCATCCGTGAGGACTTCCTCCATCAGAACTCCTTCCATGAGGTAGATACCTATACATCCCTGAAGAAGCAGCTTCTGATGATGAAACTGGTGTTGGCTTACTACGACCAGGCGATGGAGGCGCTGAAAAACGGCGCGGGCGTCAAGGGCCTGATCGATCTTCCGGTCCGCGAGCAGATCGGACGTTATAAATATGTATTAGAAGAGAATCTGGATGCAGAGTATGACAAGATCTTGAAAGAGCTGGCATCCCAGATCAAGGACGCATGCGGAAAGGAGGACTTCTAAATGCCGAAAGAGTATAGAACCATACAGGAAGTAGCCGGACCGCTGATGCTGGTACAGGGCGTGGAAGGCGTTACCTACGACGAGTTGGGCGAGATCGAACTGGCCAACGGCGAGATCCGCCGGTGCAAGGTGCTGGAGGTCAACGGAAGCGACGCCATGGTACAGCTCTATGAGAGTTCCACCGGTATCAACCTCTCCAACAGCAAAGTACGTTTCCTGGGAAGAGGCGTAGAGCTGGGCGCATCCGAGGATATGCTGGGACGCGTCTTCGACGGTATGGGACGTCCCATCGACGGAGGCCCTGAGATCCTTCCAGACAAGAGAATGGATATCAACGGCCTGCCCATGAATCCGGCGGCCAGAAGCTACCCGAATGAGTTTATCCAGACCGGTGTGTCCGCCATCGACGGACTGAACACCCTGGTCCGCGGCCAGAAGCTGCCGATCTTCTCCATGTCCGGTCTGCCTCATGCACAGCTGGCGGCACAGATCGCAAGACAGGCGAAGGTTCGCGGCAAAGACGAGCGTTTCGCCGTTGTGTTCGCCGCTATGGGTATTACCTTCGAGGAGTCCAACTTCTTCGTGGAGAGCTTCAAGGAGACCGGCGCCATTGACCGTACCGTTCTTTTTGTCAATCTGGCAAACGACCCGGCGGTTGAGCGTATCGCGACTCCGCGTATGGCGTTGACCGCAGCCGAGTATCTGGCATTTGAAAAAGACATGCACGTGCTGGTTATCCTGACGGATATTACCAACTACGCGGATGCGCTCCGTGAGATTTCCGCAGCGCGCAAAGAGGTTCCGGGACGCCGCGGCTATCCGGGATACATGTATACGGACCTGGCTCAGTTATACGAGCGCGCCGGACGTCAGAAAGGAAAAGAAGGTTCCATCACCATGCTTCCGATCCTGACCATGCCCGAGGACGATAAGACGCATCCGATCCCTGACCTGACCGGTTACATCACCGAGGGCCAGGTCATCCTCAGCCGTGAGCTTTACAGAAAAGGCGTCAATCCGCCCATCGATGTTCTGCCGTCGCTGTCCCGTCTGAAAGATAAAGGTATCGGCGAGGGCAAGACCAGAGGTGACCACTCCAATACGCTGAACCAGTTGTTCGCGGCTTATGCGCGCGGAAAAGACGCCAAAGAGCTGATGACGATTCTGGGCGAGGCGGCGCTCTCCGACATGGACCTGATTTATGCGAAGTTTGCGGATGAGTTTGAGAAGGAATATGTATCTCAGGGCTTCCAGGCAGACCGCGACATTGAAGAGACGCTGAACATTGGCTGGAAACTGCTGTCCATCCTCCCGAGGTCCGAGCTGAAACGTATTGACGATAAATATCTGGATCTGTATTACGGAAAACAGTAAGCAGTATAACGGACGCCTGACATGAGCAGATCATCCTTCCAGACCCCGTTTGCACTTAATGAAGGGACGCAGCGGTACTAAGGCACGAAAATACCGTGCCTAAGGACCGGCGCCCTTCAATGGGTCTTCCAGGAAGATCAGCTCATGACAGGCTGTATACTGGCTGATATAGACAGTAACAGTATCGGAATTGAAAGGAAGGAGGGATCGGATTGGCAGCTACACAGGTGAACCCGACCCGAATGGAGCTGACCCGCCAGAAGAAAAAGCTGGCGACGGCCAGAAAAGGCCACAAGCTGCTGAAAGACAAGCGCGATGAGCTCATGCGTCAGTTTCTGGATCTGGTCCGTGAGAATATGGAGCTCCGTCAGAAGGTAGAGGCCGGTATTCAGGCGGCGAACAAGAATTTTGTCGTGGCCAAAGCCGGCATGTCGGAGGAAACGCTGCATACCGCTCTGATGGCGCCCAAGCAGGAGGTTTATCTGGAAACAGATAAGAAGAATGTCATGAGCGTGGATATCCCGGTCTTCGAATATAAGACCAGGACGGCTGACGAAAATGATATCTACTCTTACGGCTTCGCATTTACCTCCAGTGACCTCGACGACGCGGTGAAATCTCTGGCGGACGTTCTGCCCGAGATGCTCCGTCTGGCGGAAACGGAAAAAGCATGTCAGCTCATGGCTGCGGAGATCGAGAAGACCCGCCGGCGCGTTAACGCGCTGGAGCATGTGATTATCCCGCAGGCGCAGGCGAACATCAAGTATATCACGATGAAACTGGATGAGAACGAACGGTCCACACAGATTCGTTTGATGAAAGTGAAAGATATGATGCTGGAAGAGACGCATCATTACAAAGAGAAGCAGGCGGCAAGAGCGCAGTAAGCGAAAACCGCAGGCCGATCAAATGCAAATACAAAAGGGAGGGACGACGTCCCTCCCTTTTGCCGCATAATCTCCTAATCGTCCCAGTAGTTTTCTCCCTTTGTCGGTTTTGTTAAAAGTCGAATCTTTGCTTTTAATTGCTCTAATTCATCAATATCTACAATAGCATATGCTCTCCGACCATTCCGAGTCAAATATACTGGTTGGTTTGTTTTTACTTCTTTTAATACTTCTGCATAATTGCATAAATCTGATATTGGCTTAGTATTTGGCATAATTTTGTCTGGATTTGCGCAGATTCAGCTTCTTTTTCAGCTTTTTATTCTGTTTTTTGTATTTTTCCAGTTTATCAGCCTGTTTTTTTAGTCCTTCTAGTTTTTTCTTCTGATCTGCCAGTATTTCCTCCTGTTCCTCCATTTTTTTCTGCAGTTCCTCCAGCAGTCTGTTTTTTTCTGCAAATTCTTCAGGAAACAGTTCCTCTAAGGCTTCCAACATTTCTTTTCCCTCCCTGAACTCCCTGGGGTTTGCCCGCATAATCAGATTTATCGCAGCCTGATACAGCGGATTTTGCTGTTTTTTCTGATACGCTCGTGTCAGCCGGTCCAGGTCCGCTGTCAGCAGATTTCTTCTCAGGCGGCTGAGCCATTGGTACTCATCCGGATCCAGCATGGGAAGCTGAAGAATCTGCACCGGGAACAGAAGACCGGAGACATAAGTGACGCCCTGACCCTTGACCTCCGTTACCGCTTTGTAAGTATCTTTCAGAAAACGGATCAGTTTATCCGGATAGTGAGAAGCGGCAAAGGTCATTGTGATCTCTTCGGGCGGAATCTCACGCTTCCGTTCCGTATTGGACTGAAGCACGGAGGCGTATCCGATTACCTTAAAAAAATCATTGATACTTACATAATCGTCCGGACCTTTGTATTCGAGAATATTGTATTGCCGGAACAGATGTCCGATGGATTTGCGGATTCGATGTCCGGGTTTCAGCTTGATAATCAGTGTGTCGATTTGTAGGGGTTTTTCCGTAAGGTTATATTCCTTCTGAAACTGCAGTACGTCCAGTTCTTCCTCAAGTTCAATCTGCAGGATTGCCTGAAAACCGGGATGCCACTGTATAATGGTTGGCTTCATATGATTCTCCCTTGATTATAATAGAAAACAGTTATAAGTGCAACAAATAGTATTATTTTATTTTGCTGTATGATTTTTTTCTTTGGAAATCTCCGCCGCGAAGACGACGAAACGATTCTGTAGAAATCTCTGATAAATTGTCGAATATCATAATTATGTTATCGGATTTAAAACGAAAAGTCAAGAAAAAAGAGGAAATGTCGCAGAGGTTCATACTCTGCGACCTGATTGAAATTGCCTGCTGATGGTATTATTATACTC
>CAJUNR010000014.1:43251-97752 GCA_910587765.1 uncultured Lachnospiraceae bacterium | reverse complement strand
AACGGTTCAGCAGGTTCTCCACAAATACCTGGGTGCGGACGTCCAGCACCTTTAGATCCGGCTTTTCCAGCACAATCTGCAAGACCAGTTGTATGCCTGCCGTATCTCATTTTCAGCATATTTTCCGGTGTTCCTGATTGCAAATTTCTCAGCTTTATTTATTACTTTATACTTTTATTAACTCTATCAACCCAAGATTTCAATTTTGTTTTTACATGCATTTCACCTGAATCACCATTAATATATGTAATTCCCTGCAGATCAGAGGCTATATGAGGGTTTCCTTTGCAAATAAAACATACCTTCCCTTTTCCTAATGCTCCCATAAATAATCCATATTCAAATAATACATTGTCCCTTACGGCATTTTCCGATTTGTTAATTATTGAATCATTTCCATTAAACCACACCGTATCATCTTCATTAAAAATAAATATTGCCGCTTTTACTCTATCCGCAATCTCAAGAAGCGAATCTATAGTGCTTGTCCCAGGAACAAATATATTTTTACTTTCATCATTCCATAACAATGGCGTTTCATTCATTTTCTCTAATTTCAATGCTATTTCATCCATATAATTCACCATTCCAGATGAGCTACCAATAAAAATCTCATTTTTTTCCATACTTTTTGTTTCCTCCTGTTTCTGCGATATAGATACAATATTGGTTCTTGAGGATGGAAATACCCTAAATTCTGTTTTTTTCTCTTCCAAACTCAATAGTTCGTCTTTATCAATCTCATAAATGATTTCTGCTCTTTCTTCTAAATCCTTCCTGGAAAAATCATGACCACATATATTACAGTATAATGTCTTTTCTCTGTTCCAAGTATTCTCGTATACAGTATTCCTCTCTCCACAGTCACATTTTATTCTATACTTGTAAAAAAGAACTCTTTGATTATGTAGAAACTCGATCAATTCTTTAGCTTCTTCTTCAGAAATTTCCAACCACTCAATAATATCTTCTGGATATAAGTTTCCTAAACTATTGACCGACTGCCATTTTACCTTTTCCTGTATCTCTTTTATTAGATTTTGCTTCATATTTATCGTATATCCTCAAGATTATATTCATATCTGATTCATTAAATCGAATACTGTAATTTGTAATCAACAGCCCAAGATACTCCTGATCTGATGCATCAAATCTTACATTCAAATGTCCTTTCTGCCCTTTTTCTCTATCCATTGCAATCCACAGACTCTCTATTCTTTCCGTTTCCTGCATTCTCGTTTTCAGAGACATAAATGTTTTTGTACAAAAAATAGGCGTTTCAGTATCTTCGGCTTTTAATGACGCAAGAACTTTCTCTTTATCATTAAATTTAATTCTTGATATTACTGCTTCTAACCCCATCTCCCATATTTCATCATAGCTTCTATTAAAAAAATGATCGCTTATAGCCAAACTCTCCAACACATTTTTTAATTCACCTTCATAATCCAAAACTTCTTTTGGCAAAAACTGTTCACCGCCATCGTCTTCTTCCGTATTCCATAGTGGTAACTTTTCATAAGTTTCTTTTATAAAGTTTTTAATGGAATCATTCATATTTTCTATTTTATTATAAGCAGGAACATTAGAATACGCTTCATAAATAAGACTTCTACTCATATTAAAAAGAACTTTTTTATGTGCTATTCCATAATATTTTGTAGAAACCTTGAACTCAATTTCCAACAAGTTTTTAACATGCTGAATTAATTTTCCTGCTTTATACGGATCATAGTCCACATGTTGTCTTGTCCATGCTTTAATCAGCATAGTTTTTGTTTGAAAATTAATCTCTACAGGGATATAAGCAGATGTACTTTTAATATTCCTGTCTTCATTAATTTCGATATAAAACACAAAAAGGAGTTTGATTTTTACTAATTCTTCTCTAATATTTTCTTCCGAACGAACCGCCGCAATTTTCCCAGCATCTTTTTCATTAGGAATAGTATTTAAAATATTACAAAAATCAATAGAAGCCAGAGCATAGTGTTCATCTAAAGGTATCTCCCAATCTACAGGAAATTTATAGTTTTTCGTTTTTTCGAGTCTATACACGCGGATCGTTTTCCTTTTTCCAAAAAATAATTCGTCAAAAAGGAAACTTTCAAAGTCATCAATATCTATCTTTTGTTCCTTGAATAAATCATCTACCCAATATCTTAAAGCCTGACCTTTCTTTTCGTCAGGCTGAGTATGTCCTTTCCCTTTCAGATAAGTTGAAATATAACTTTCTCCCACATTATCTACTATAGACTCACTTAATGACGGCATTGGCTCACCTCCATATATCGACATATACTGATTAAGCATACCATATTTTGTTAATGTTTTCTACTATATAAATACATATTGTGCATAAATTCCCGGCTAATTTGTTTTTCCTATCCTGTATGTACAAATATAAGGTATATCTTCCTCTTTCAAAACACCCAATTCCCTGCCATAGTCAATAAGCCACTGCTCCATCGTCGGCTTTTCCGAAATAAGCATAGCCCCCGGCTTTTCAGCTATGTGTCTGCTGACAGCGTTCGCCTTGCCTGCCTCTTTTCAATTCTATAAACACAAACATATGTAATATCTTCATTCGTCAATGTACCATTTGCCTTTCCAAACTCGATCACGCTCTGCGGAAGTGCTGTTTTCTCTGCAATAAGCTGGCCATCTAATTTTTCCGCTATATGTCGGCTTACATAATTACTCTTGTCGGCTTTCCAGATAAAATGAGCCACATCATAATGCTTACTGGCATAGTCTATCAACAGCCTTACGGCTTCTTGCGCATACCCTTTTCCCATATAACCATCCCTCATATCTATTCCTATATAGGGAGTGGGCGTATCTATCTTATCCAACTGGCAGAATCCGCATATTTCTTTGCCGATCTTTTCTATAATGGTACATACAAGAATATCTTCGGCATTTGCCATTTTCCAAATACCCTGCATCAGATTATCATCAAATACATTCTGGAATAAAGAGCGTGAATAATTAACTTCTCTATATACTGAATAATTAATTTCTAAAACCAACCTGTCCGTTCATCAGCAATGGTAAAAGGAAATCCCTAAGTGATACTAATTCTCTATTTTCACTTTCTTTTTCATTCATCTGCTTATAAAGTGCTTGAACATAATTATCAAAACTTTCTAAGACATTCTTAGTTGGAATTACAATCTTCAAATTATATATGATCGATGATGTCATACTCGGCACACCTGTTCCTGTATTAAGTTTTTCAAAATCATATAATTTTGCAGAATAATATGCAAAAATTGCAGAATGAGCCTTTTTCATTTTTGTATAAAACATCGTATCTACAGTCCAAAAGGCCCCATTAACATAGATTATATTATTCAGCGTTCCTTTTCTTGGAATTAAAACGGATTCTCCATTGTAAATAGATGTATCTACTGTTCGCATAACGCCACCCGAACCATAAACAGGTATATTTCCATCTCTTAATTCTTTGTGGTCTTTTCCATTCCCAATCTCTAGCAAATCCGCAAAAGACCCCTTTCTCCACCCCTCTGGAATCTCTCTTTTTAATTCTTCATTCCAAACCATTTTCCCACCAGAAGATTTATAAGGCTTTCCATCTTCATTGGGAAATTCAAACTGCAAAAACCAATAATCATATATTGTTTTCGCCATTGATTCCAGTTCCAAGCATATTTTATTATTATTTTCAATCTTTTCAGATAATTGACAATACATGTCACCTATCTTTATTTGCAACCCCATTTCAGGTACAGGAATTAATAAATTCTTCATATCAGACTTTTTAAAGTGCGGAATCGCAATCCCAACATGAAAATTTTTTATTTTTTCCTGTATATAATTCGAACGTAAAATCGCAAATAAATATTTATAATATACTTTCTTAGAATCGGCTCTTAATCCAATCATATCTTGTGCCGCACAAAATGTTATTGGATCAGGAACTAAACAAACCCTGCCAGGAGTTCCTTTATTTACAAACAAAATATCTCTCGACTTTAACTCTGCTCTAAACCACATTTGCAATACTTCATCACTAACGTATCTTATATTTTCAAATGTTGGATATATACTACTATGTTTAATACAGTTAGTCGCAATCAAGGGAAAACCTGTTTCTTGTGTAGGACAGGACTTTCCCCTATTATCAATAATATCTTCTAACAATTCAGTAATAGGCACTAAGGGAGCATCTGTTATATTATTCATATTTCAATTCCCCCAACCTCTGCTTTATTTCCTCTTCCAAAGCTTTCCCCTCTTCAAATAACTTTTCAAGCCTTGAAGAATACGCCAACATCCTCTTTTCAAAATCTTCCTGTGAGAGCTCCACAAATTCAATCTTCACTTCAAAATACTGCCCTGCAGATAAGGAATAATTTTTCTCTGCTATCTGCTCATAGGTAACGGAAACGCTAAAATCCTCCACCACATCCTGATTAATAAAGGTATCCTCTATCTTCTTTACTTCATCGGAACGCAAAACAGTTCTCTGATTCTTGCCCTCTTTCCTCTTTTCGCCCAGCTTGGACGCATCTATGAGCATGATATTCCCCTCTTTGTTGGATTTATCAATAAAGAGAACGGATACGTTTGTACCTGTGTTCGCAAAGATATTTGAAGGCATAGAAATTACACCTTTTAGCCAGTGCCTGTCTACGATTGTCTGACGAACTGTCTTTTCAATGCCCGACTGCGCCGTGATAAAGCCTGTCGGTACTACGATAGCCGCCTTTCCGTCCTCCTTTAAGCTCCACAGGATATGCTGAATAAAGCACAAGTACACGCTCATTGATTCTTTTTTCTTATTCGGAATCTTGGGTATTCCTGCAAAGAACCTCTTGATTCCGTCCCTTACCTCGGAGTCCTCCCACTTCTGCTCAATGGTGTTTCTGGTAGACGAAAAGTCCATTTTAAACGGGGGATTTGACGTGATATAATCGAACTGCTTCACTCCTGAACCTGGATCGTGTGCCACCTTATAGTGCGCCGGCGTTTCAAGCGTGTCTCCCTCTATAATGTTGTCCAGACTGTTCGTAAGTCCGTTAAGCAGCATATTTGTCCTTAAAAATCTTGACGATTTACCAGAAATATCCTGTGTATAAACCTGCGCTTTATCTCCGAAGCTCCCCTTTCCCAAAGCATTCGCAAGGTGCAGTACCAGCGATCCAGAGCCTGCCGACGGGTCGTACACATCATATATCTTGTCTTCTACCGGTGACATCTCAACCAGAATCTTTGCAATAATGGCAGAAACAGCCTGCGGCGTAAAATACTCTGCATATACGCCGCTGGCAACATTATAGTCCTTAATCAGATGCTCAAAAATAGCACTGTAGAAATCAAAATTGTTCTTAAATGCTTCTCCGAAATCAAATTTATCCTGACTGATAATACCAAATATATTTTTGGCAAAATTATTTCTCCTGGATGCTTCTACATTCTCTGTAACTCTGGTAAACAATGGCTTTCTTCCGCCATCTGCTGTATCAATGCTAAATTCTTCATTCTGCGGATAATTTGAAATTCTCTCCAGGGCATCATCAAAAAGCCTGTAAAAATCATTGTTCCCAACTTTATTAATCAGGCACTCTATCGTATCTTCATACTTAAAAGCCACATCCTGCGGATAGGAATCGTAAAAGCCCGCAAACATATCCTCATCTTGTAGGACTTCATCTATAACCATATCCATTTCTTTTGCAAAATCTTTCATATTTGCCATGAATTTATCATTCAGAAATTTATAAAGGAATACAGAAGTAATCACAACTTCTTCACTTGCCTGATTGGATAGTCCGTTCGTCTGGCAGAGTCCTTTCATTTCATCAATCATCTGCTTTATTTTGTTCTCTAATGTAAAAATGTCAGGCATTGTAAATCCTCCTATTTGAATATCTGTATATTCGTGTATAGATCATTTAATAGCTGTGCATAGAAGCCTTTTATTTTTGCATATAATTTTTCTTTCAAAAGAATCTTCGTCGCTTTTGATTTTATGGAATCAGCAAAGTTCTTTCTTCCCTGAATAGTCACAATTTCTTTATCTAAGGCATCCTCTATCACTTCATAAATAATAACCAATGTTCTTTCTATCTCTGACTTATCGGCTGGATACGTTTCTATTGCATCCTGATAAGTTTTTACAAAGGCATAATTGCCGCCATAAATTTTCGACAATCTTTCATTTTCATAGTTGATATTTCTTGCTCTTTCAAGCGCTCCTAAAAGTTCATCGGTAATCGAATCCAGATCGTTTAAGTCTGAAATTGACAGATCATTGAAAATCTTCTGTAACAGTTCATCCAGTTTCCTGATTTTTATATCACTTTTGTTTTTATTCTTCTTTATCTCATTTTGAATATCCCTGACAACCTTTGAAAACCGCTGGAACTTAGGATTGTCCTGCGTCATCTGTCCGAGATCCATAATGATAATCTTGACTTTTATAAACTCATAAAGAATTTCCACTACTTCATCATTTGAGATAACATCCATCATATCAACCGTATTTTGGGAAAGATTTATAAAATCGATTCTCTCCTGTGTTGATTTCAGGAGTTTTTTATTCTTGTCGGAATCAATCTGCGCTGCATAATCCATAGCCCTTGAAAGAATAAATTCTGTCTGGCACTCTTTGATACCATTTAAAAGTCTCCTGATCTTGAGCAGCGTTTCTTTGTTATAAAAAGTAAGCTGCTTTGAAAAACGCTCCAAATTATCCGTAGAAATAATATCTTCCAGCTCATCCACATATTTGTGATACTTCCTGTTGATATCCTCTTTATCAACAACCAGTCCAGAAAGAGAGCCTTCATTTTCTCCGTTTTCATTAAGATCTGCTTCAAGCTCCTTTATGTAGGCTTCTATGGTCTTGTCGTATTCCTGCTCTATATCCACAAAATCAACGATATAGCCATACCTATAAATCTTTCCGTTCGGAGACTTATAAGGTCTGTTTACTCTTGATATGGTCTGCAAAAGTGACTGTGCATGCGGACCTCTAAGAAGATACATCTTTTTGAGACGCTTCACATCATAGCCTGTTGTGAGCATAAAATTCACCACCAGTATATCGGGAGCAAGCGTTTCTCTAAAGTCCATTTGATTATTTTTATTGATTTGTTTCTGCTTCGGATCGTCTGTATCTGTGATGACAAGTCCGGTATTCAGCCTGGAATGATCCCTAAACCACTGGTGAACCTTTTTTGCCTGCGGATTCGTTCTGCATACAATCATGCCGCCGATAGAGATGTCTGCGTTCTGGAGCCTGAAATTGACAAAATCTCTTTCAATAAACTCTCCCAGAGCCTTTATGTAGGCATCCGATTCATAAATATCTTTATCCTCAAGCTGTTCATCCTCTATTTCCAGATTCTTTTTGATTTCTGATTTTGCTACTGTATCAATATTTTCCTTTTTGATTCTCAGCGTATATCCATCGGCGATTGACTTATCATAAAAATATTTGTGGATATAGTCTCCAAACTTCAAATTAGAACGCTCTTTCTTTGAAAGCAAGGGTGTACCGGTAAGCGCAATATAAACGGCATCCAAGTCGCAGGTCATAAGGTTTTTAAAAAATTCCCCTGTGGATGAATAGCTTCTATGCGCTTCATCAACAAAAAAGATACGTTGTACTTTTGCATGATATTCATTCTTTGCTTCTGGCATCTTCCCTTCAAACTTCTGGATGTTTACCACGCAAATTTCACCAATAGACTGACTTCCCACGTCTGTTGACAACGGTTTATTCAGTTCTTTGCTGAAAGCTGTCTTGTTCTCACAATTAACGGTATTCAGTCCTCTGTTTGTAAACTCAATACTGGCTTGTGTAAGCAGATCGAGTCTGTCCACCACAAAGAAAAATCTGGTACCGATGTCTTTCTTTGCATAATAATCCCTGATAACACGATTAGAAAAGGCTGCTATCGCTGTCTTTCCAGAGCCTTGTGTATGCCAGATAATGCCGCCCTTACCGCCTGAATCTAATCTCTCAATGATTTTTCTGGTAGCAAAAAACTGAGGGTAACGCATAATGTGTTTCTCTGGAATCTGACTGCTTATAAACATAATCCCATACCGGAGGAAATACAAAAATCTTTCCTTATCGAATACAGAAGTCACAAAACTATTACAAGGAGTTGTTGTCTTTAAATTCTCGGCAAATTCTGGCGTATCCGTTTCGGCTGGATTATACCCGCAGTCTTTCATTACATATTTGATAGTATCCATATTAATGTCTTTATACGGATATGTTAAATGATACTGTTCATCGTCTTCCCTGAAAAATGAAAAGCTGGTGTTGTTTCCATTTGGCGTTGTATAAAATGAACCGGCCTTTACATCCTCCGCATCGTCATCTTCTTCGTACTCCATATTGTTTGAAAAAGAGACAAACTGAATAAGATTGAAGAATTTCCTATAGTCTGGATTCTGCAACCTTCTGTTTATCATTCTGTCAAATTCTTTCTGTATACCTCCGTCGTTATTTGGCTTTTTAACCTCCAAAAATGCAAGCGGCATCCCATTAATGAGGATGTTTATGTCTGGTCTGAATGAGCCTTCCTCCGTTCCTTCTACCACACTAAATGGCAGTTCATCCACAACAGCAAAATCATTCCTGGAAAGATCTTCAAAATCAATGAGCTTTACCTTGTCCTTTGGATCAATCAGCCAATTATAAAATTCCTTTCCCAGATCATTATTTTTCAGGACATTATGAATCGCTGTGATAATGCTTTTAACCTCATCATAAGAAAATTTTCTGCCATTGATGGTTTCAAGCGCAGGCTTAAACCTGTTTACAAAAATCTTTGTGTTGAAATCTATATCAATATCATCTGCTTTGAGTGACTGATAATTATAATCCAGTTTTAGAAATTGGATCGTGGCTGGAATTTTCACTCTGGTATCTTCGTTAAATACTGGCATCTATTCTATCTCTCCTATCTTATCTTCAAGTTTTTCCATATCCTTTATAATGATAATCGCCTTTTCCGTAAGCTCATACTTTCCTCTTTTCCCCTCAATCGGAAGCAGCAAATTATCATCTCTTAGTTGTTTAAATATCTTATTCATGGTTATAGTACTTACGCCGATCAGAGGAGCCATCTCCGCTTGGGAGAGCGGAATATACTTCGTGCCATCTGGCAGCTTAATCTGACAGGAATACATATATTTCAAAACCTTATATGTATTGTTCGTCATCTTGTCAATTACAGATTCCATATACCTGCCCTTTCATAATATTTTATTTATATAATATATATAAATATTTTTATACTTATTATATTTCAAACTTGCTTTTTAAACAATCCTTTTTACAAAAAATGTTAAAATAAATATGGCTTGCCAATAATAAAAACAAGTACTTCTGGGATTCTACCAGAAAAACAATAAAGGAGCTGTCCGAAAACAGACAGCTCCTTCTTTATAATGTTCCTCAGGTATCAAGCATCCCCTCCGCGTTTGTCTCGGTTTTTCTTCCGTCCTCGTCCAGTCTCGCCCGCAGCACCCGCTTCTGCAGCCGGATTCCGTAAAGCGCCTCCCTGAGGCTTCTTACTTCCGCCTGCCCTGCTTCGTCCTCTTCCCGGAGCGCTTCCTCTCTCTCGCAAAGGGCGGCGGCTGTTTCGGCCTCGTCTTCCTCCAGACTCTGATACGCCCGCTCCATCCGGCTTTCATTGTCCTCTTCTTTGCCGGCTTTTGCCGGGCTTACTTCCGCCTGAAGCGCCGCTGCTTCTCCTGCCGGCTCCGGCTGGTCTGACCACCAGGCCATACTTCCGCCAAACGCCATCATTCCGATCAGAAGACCGATCATCTTTATCTTTCCTGCCAATAACAACCTTATCACCCCTTTTTTCAATGATAAGTTCATTATACCCGCTATTTATTAAATCCATGAATCAGATTTATTAAGATTTGCGAAAGATTTCGGCAGTCAGTCCTCTGCGCGCGGCGCTAAATCTCCCCTTCCTCGATCATATTGCGGATTTCCTGCATCCGCATATCCACTCTGCTGATAATGTCCGCGCATTTGCGCAGCTCACTCACGATCAGCTCCGGATTTTTGACATTTTTCTTATATTTCAGCTTATGGTCCAGGCTGGCCCAGAAGTCCATAGCGATCGTCCGGAACTGCACCTCCACCCGCATGTATTTCTTCTCGCTGGAGAGAAAAATCGGAATCTGGATAATCAGGTGAAGGCTGCGGTAACCGTTTTTCTTCGGACATTCGATGTAATCCTTCACTTTCACGACTTCCAGATCATCCTGGGCGGCCAGCATGGAAGCCAGATAATAAATGTCCTCGACAAACGAACAGATGACGCGCACGCCCGCCACGTCATTGAGATTTTGTTCGATACTCCCGACCGACAGTTCATAGCCCTTCCGGTTCATCTTCTCAATGATACTCGCGGGCTCCTTCACGCGGCTCTCGATCATCTCTATGGGATTGCGCTCGTGCGCGAGAGAAAACTCTTCATTGAGCACATTCAGCTTTGTCTCGATCTCGCGGATCGCACAGCGGTACTGCATCAGCAGTTTCATAAAAGGGCGGATCCGGATGGGGGTATCCGCAAGCTGTCCGCCGGCAAGATGCCGCAGCATCTCGATCCCCTCAAGCTCGCCCAGACCGATCAGTTCATTTTTTTCCTTCATAAATCCTGCATCTCTTCCTGTAGTCTCTGATAAAGCGTCTCCCTTCGGTCTTCCTTGACCGGAAAACACTCTCTGTATCTATGTACGTCATTCTGCAGTTCATAGAGCTGTACCTGTTCCTGCGGACAGCGGCCCGGCAGGCAGATGCTTTCCTTTTTCAGCTTGGTCCCGTCCGGCGCGCAGATTCTTGAATCCCCCGCATAGAACAGCTCCCCTGTCTCTCCCGCGCAGTTGATTCCCGCCACGTAGACCATATTCTCGATGGCGCGGGCCTTCAGCAGACATTTCCAGTGTCCGCTCCTCGCGGCCGGCCAGTTCGCCGGTACAAGAATCAGATCCGCTTTCTTCGACAGAATCTGAAACGGTTCCGGAAACCGCAGATCATAGCAGATCTGCACGCCGATGCAGAATCCGCCGTAGCTGCAGACCGGAAGACTATCTCCGCCCTGAAAATGCTCCGCTTCCCCGCCGAAGCGGAAAGGATGCAGCTTCGCCATATCCAGAAGCTCTCCTTCCGGAGCGACAATCGAATAGTGATTGCTGCAGAGCGACTCTCCGGCCCCGACCCAGCCCACGCCGATGGCCATATGGTATTTCTCCGAAAGTTTCTGTATCTCACAGACCGTCTCCTTCGCATACTCTCCCGTCCGTTCCGTATGCATGGAGAAACCGGTCAGGCTCATCTCCGGGAGCAGAAACAGTTCCGTCCCCTTTTCGGCCAGCAGTTCCAGATATGCCTCCACTGTTTTCAGGTTCGCCTGTTTGTCCTCCCACTGCAGATGCAGTTGTCCAAGCGCCGCTTTCATTCCCAGACCTCCTGTTTTGGATATTTTCAATCTCACTTTTATTTTACACGAAAACTCATTATTTGTCGATTTTTTAACACAAATTTTAGAGAATTTCATTTTCATCCGCAGGATTTTTATGCTATACTGTACCGGTGCAAATATTTATCCGGAGGAAATCATATGGAGCATCTGTATATACCTGAAAACTATCATTCCGATCTGTCGCTCTACGACACCCAGATCGCCATCAAGACCGTAAAGGATTTTTTCCAGCAGACTCTGTCCGAGCAGCTCTATCTGCTCCGCGTCTCCGCGCCGCTGTTCGTGAAACCGGAATCCGGCCTGAACGACAACCTGAACGGTGTCGAGCGTCCGGTATCCTTTGGCATCCGGGAGCAGGGGGACCGGCCGGTGGAAATCGTACATTCCCTTGCCAAATGGAAACGGAACGCCCTGAAGCAGTATGGATTTCACGTGGGAGAGGGACTCTACACGGATATGAACGCGGTCCGCAGAGACGAAGATACGGACAACGTCCACTCAATCTACGTGGACCAGTGGGACTGGGAGAAGATCATCCTCAAACAGGACCGGAATATGGACTATCTGAAGGAAACGGTCCGCAAGATTTATAAAGCGTTGAAAAAGACCGAAAAGTATATGGCCATCCGCTACGATTACATAGAAGAAATCCTTCCGAAAGAGATCTTCTTCATCACTTCGCAGGAGCTTCTGGACCTGTACCCGGACCTGACGCCCAAAGAGCGCGAGGATCGGATTACGCGGGAAAAGGGCGCGGTCTTCCTGATGCAGATCGGCGACCGCCTAAGCAACGGCGAACCGCACGACGGCAGAGCGCCGGACTACGACGACTGGAGCTTAAACGGCGATATCATCGTCTGGTATCCGGTCCTCGGCCATGCGTTGGAGCTGTCCTCGATGGGAATCCGCGTGGACGAGGAGGCGCTGGAGCGGCAGCTTCGCCTGGCCGGCTGCGAAGAACGGGCGCAGCTTCCGTTCCAGAAGGCAATCCTCGAGAAGAAGCTTCCTTATACGGTTGGCGGCGGCATCGGCCAGTCCCGCATCTGCATGTTTTATCTCAGGAAGGCGCACATCGGCGAGGTGCAGGCCTCCATCTGGCCGGACGAAATCAGAGAAAACGCGCAGAAATACGGAATCACGCTGCTTTGACGGGCGGCGCGGAATTTGATACAGAAAGGATTTCGTGACAATGAAAGAAAAACTGACCAGAAAAGATGTGGAAAAGATCCAGGCGGAGATCGACCACCGCAAGCTGGTCCTGCGTCCCCAGATCCTGGAGGCGGTCCGGGAAGCCAGAGCGCAGGGGGATCTGAGTGAAAATTTTGAGTATTACGCCGCCAGAAGAGAGAACGGAACCAACAACAGCCGGATCCGCTACCTGGAACGGCTGCTGAAAAACGCCGTGATTCTCGAAGACCACTCTTCCGCCGGCGAGGTGGGACTGAACAAATCGGTGACCGTATACATTGAGGAGGACGACGGGTGCGAGACCTACAAGATTGTCACCAGCATCCGCGGCAACTCCATGAGGAACCTGATCAGTATCGAGTCTCCCCTCGGAAAGGCGCTCCTGCATCACCATACCGGCGACAGAGTGACCATACCGGTGAACGACGCCTACAGCTACGACGTCGTTATCCGGGAAATCCGCGACGACCTGGGCGAAGACGGCGACCGCATCCGGACATTTTAGAACCTGTTAAGGTCTGACCCCTTTTCTTTTCTTCTGTTTTTTGCTACAATAGTATCATTAAAATATCTGGAGGTACGATTCATGAAAACATATGATGTCATCGCTCTGGGTGAACTGCTGATTGATTTCACCCAGAACGGCCTCAGCATGCAGGGCAACGGACTCTTTGAAGCCAACCCCGGCGGAGCTCCCTGTAATGTACTCTCCATGCTGAACAACCTCGGCAAAAAAACCGCTTTCATCGGCAAAGTCGGCAAGGATCAGTTCGGAATGACGCTGAAAAAGTCTCTGGAAGATCTGGGCATCGGCACAGAGAATCTGATGCTGGACGAGGAAATCCATACAACGCTGGCACTCGTACATACGTTCGATGACGGTGACCGCGATTTCTCCTTCTACCGCAACCCCGGGGCGGACATGATGCTCCGGGCGGACGAGCTTCAGGAGGATCTGATCAAGGACACCCGGCTTTTCCACTTCGGAACGCTCTCCATGACCCACGCCGGCGTACGGGAGGCGACCGTCAAAGCCGTCACTCTGGCCAAAGAAGCCGGCGCTCTCATCAGCTTTGACCCGAATCTCAGAGAGCCTCTGTGGGACACTCTGGACCACGCCAAAGAAGAAGTGCGCTGGGGACTCGGCCAGTGCGACATTCTCAAGATTTCCGACAACGAGATCCAGTGGCTGACCGGCAGAGACGATTTCACGGAAGGAGTCGCCGAAATCCGCAGGGAATTTCCGATTCCGCTGATCCTCGTCTCCATGGGCAGGGACGGAAGCCGCGCCTACTATCAGGACGGCTATGTGGAGGTCGCGCCGTTTCTGCAGGAAAACACCATCGAGACCACCGGCGCAGGAGATACGTTCTGCGCGTGCATCATCAACTATGTGCTGGACCACGGACTGACGGACCTCACGGAAGACCAGCTCAGGGAAATGCTGACCTTCGCCAATGCCGCCGCTTCGATCATCACCACGAGAAAAGGCGCGCTGCGGGTTATGCCGACCTTTGAAGAAGTCCAGAACTATCTCTCCGCACATGACGTCAGACGCATGGACGGAAACACCACAAGGAGGAAGGTTACTATGGAATTATTTGACAAGGTAAATGAATTTGCCAAAAATGCCGCATCCAAAACCGGAGAAGTTCTGGAGGACACCCGGCTCAAGACCCAGATCATGAACGATGAGAAATCCATCCGCGAACTGCAGACCAAAATCGGCGCTTTCTATTACAAAAAATTTGCTGCCGGCGAAGCAGTCGAGGATGAAGTGGCCGAGTTCTGCACGGCGATTTCCGTACATCTGGCAAATATCGAACAGAAAAAGGCTTCTCTGAGCGCCGGAAAGCGGACAGGCGCAGAAAAAGCGGAGATTGATCCGGACGAAATCTCTTTTAAATAACGTACTGGGAACGAGGGAGTGTTGGTTAATACCAAGATTTAACCATCTCTCCCCAAGTGTAAAATAAAGTGTGTAAGTTAGAAATACATCTAACTGCACACTTTATTTTTCTATAAAGGAATCTCCGAAAATATTCATTTTCTTTTTATATGTAGCAGTTCAGGCAGGTCTGCGATTACTTTTCACACTCATGCCACCCGAACGCCGGATGCAGGCAGATGATCCTTCCAGACCCCGCTTGCGCTTAATGAAGGGACGCAGCGGTATTTATGCCCTTTGGATACTAAGGCGCGAAAAAGACCGCGCCCAAGGACCGGCGCCCTTCAATGGGTCTTTCAGGATCATCTGCCTGCACCCGGCTGAAACCAGCGTAGGTGCGAACAGCAACACGTTATCTGAACTGTTACTTTTATATTCTAAAGTTGCTTTCTGTCTGAATGGAGCGTATCTGACGGTTTAAAAATGCCTTTTTCACTCTAAATACCCCTATGGGCACTCTATTTTAAATCTTCTCACCATTCATTCACCTCTATGATCTTGTTTTTGAACCGGTCTTTTATCTCTATCTGCCGCCACACAGCTCGGATTTTAATCCGAAAAAATACAGTTAAAAGAAAGAAAAAGTCTGTATTGAGCCAGCACTCCCAAATGCACTTGAACAGTCATTTGCAACTGTTTGCATAGAGGATTATTCAGAATTGTTTAATTTTTATAATTATATGCAACAATTAATTAGATGATTATAATCAAAACGCTATTTGTATTGAATCGAAATGTTGCATATGGTAATATAAAAGCAAATTACCCTGATCATAAGTTGAAAGAAAACGGTAAGGTATTATGTGTTAATGGATGAACAGGGTGAATCGGAACAATATAAACTCAGGAGGAAATTGTAATGAATGGAAAATGGAAAAGGAAGATTTCTGCCAGTATGGCGGCATTTCTGCTGGCAGGTTCTGTGTTACAGCCAATGATGACCTGTGCAGAACAAATCCGAGACAAAGAAGAAACCCATGAGCCTTGCAGTTATGTTTTTCAGGATGAAAACGGGACGGTATTTGAGGCATATGACCTGGAGACTCTGGAAATGATATCCGGGTACAGTTTCAACGAAATGATTGTACAGGCAGACAGCGAAGAAACGGGCGATAATACCGAAACAGAAAAACTGCCGGCGCCAGCAGGCCTGCAGTGGAATATAAAAAGACCCGGGGAGATGTCCTGGGAGGGCGTGCCTGGTTCAGAAGGCTGGTATGCGATTGAAATTAACAAAGATGGGGAACTTTATTATAATACAGATTGGAGCGGTCTGAAGGAAATCGGCCTGACAACTGCCTGCGCATGTAACGATATTGCTGACAGCGGAACTTATACATTTCGCGTAAAAGCACTGGGCTCGCAAGAAACGGAGGCAGATGACAGCGACTGGTCTGACTGGAGTGAAGAATGGACATACGAAAAACCGGACGGCTATCTGAATACACCGACCGGTATGAGATGGGACAAAACGGTTGGCCTGTGGAATCCGGTTGAGATTTCCGGCGGATATGAGACAAAACTGTACAGGAACGGGCTGGAATGCGGCTCTGTCTCAAGCCATAGTCCAGATTTTTTAAGTGAGGATTTTGGAAGCGACCGCCTTGGATATATGAGAGAAAAGGGAAGCTATACTTTCAGGGTCAGAACTCTGAGTGAGGATATTACAAAAGTTTATCATAGTGGTTGGTCAGGAAACAGTTCGGCTTATATTACAACGGAGGTAGCAGCTTCTGCTGAGGATCTGTTGAATCAGGCATTGGAACAGGCCGGGCAGGATCCGGACGGAGCTTTGCAGAACTTAGCGGATGGCATGGATGTAACCAACATGGCTGTGGCCATGCAGACCGATATGAATGTGCTTTCCAAGGTAAAGGAACTTGAAAGCATCTATGCTGCCCGGAAGAATATTACTGTAACCTCGCAGTCAGATGACTATGTCAGCGGATATATTGACCAGACAAAAGTATCTGTAATTGGCGCCGCGTTAAACGCGGAATCAGAAACGCAGAAAATGGTGCTGGATTTCAGCCAGCCAGAAGAAGAGATTGCGGAGGATGGATATCCATATCGGATGAAAAACTGGGTCCAATTCAGTATAAATCTGAGCGGATGCGAGAAAAGTGAACTGACAGTACCAGTGTGCATTACGATACCGATTCCCAAAAATGTGACGCCTGAGCGTTTTCGTATTCTCCATTACCATCAGAATGGAACTTACGAAGAACTGGAACCCCGAATCAATGACGACGGCACGGCATCTTTTACAGTAACAAGCTTCAGCACTTTTGTGTTCGGAAATTCTTTACAGAACCTGCTGAATGTGGGAAACTGCGGAAAATCTGTGATGTGGGAAGTGTTTGATGGATATCAGCCGCCATTATATTTATCCGGGACTGGCGAAACAACGGATTATCAGTCAGCAGACGAAGTACCATGGAAAGACCTGGCGGATCGAATCATGTCTGTACGCATGTCAGACGGAATTACTGGTATTGGACAAAATCTGTTTGCCGGTCTGTCCTCTTTATCCTACGCGGTATGCGGAACCGATGTGCAGACCATAGGGGAATCTGCATTCAGCGGTTGTCAGAAACTGGAGAATGTTACATTTGATAAAGCTGTCAGTTCCATAGGGAAAAATGCATTTTATAACTGTACAGGTCTGAAGAATATATATTATAAAGGAACTGAAGTAGAATGGAAACGGATAGAAATCGCAAAAGAAGGTAATGAGCTGTTGCTGGCCACAGAACTTTACTGCGAAGGGGGAAGCGGATTAACTGAAGTGACGATTACTCCGGTAACAGATCCTGCTAAAACGACGAGAACGATAGAAGAACTTCCGATGGATATCGACGTCAGGGATCTGTTTATACTGGATCCAAATTGCGGAGTTGCAGTATACTCCATGTTACCAGGCACTGGTTCAGGAAATATTAAAGAAGACGGGATATTAACTGTTACTCAGCCGGGTACTTTTAAGATCACAGTGTCTACCGCTGCTCATGATGTATATGCGGCAGGAGAGGCATCCATAGATCTTACAGTAAACTTTCATGAGAAAGAGATTTTGCCCGCACCCACAGCAGATATTTCATCCGGGTCCCTGGTAAAACCCGGAACCAAAGTAGAACTATCCTGTGTCAAAGAGAAAGCTTCCATTTACTATACAACAGATGGAAGCGTTCCTACTACGGACAGCAACCTTTATACTGTTCCGATTGTAATAGAAAAAGACATGGTGCTTACTGCATTTGCCGTGTTGGATGGATATAAGGACAGTCCGGCGGCAGTGTTCAATTACACGCTCCTGACAGATGATTATGATGGTATATGGCCGGAAGATATGCCGGAAGGAGAAGTGATTTCAGGCATATGGACATCGGCAGTAAAAGACCAAGTATATACAGGTTCTGCAATTAAGCCGGATATACGTGTATATTATGGGAACAAAAGGTTGCGTGAGGGAACCGATTATACCGTTTCTTATAAAAATAATGTTAAGGCAGGGACAAAACCGGCCTCAAATGCACCCGCGATAATTGTAACAGGTAAAGGAGCTTTTTCAGGCAAAAGGACAGTAACTTTTACTATTCTGCCTAAAAATATATCCGATGAGGATATGGCAGCAGCGGATCTATTTGCTGAAGGTATAACTAAAATGCAAAAACCGGTTCCGGAGATATTCTACAAGAATAAAAAACTGAAAAATAAAAGTGAATTTACAGTCAGTTATCCGGATACAGGCAGTGGAGCTTATACAGCAGACGGAACCTATCGTATTAAACTTACGGGCAAAGGGAATTTTACCGGAGAAAGAAACGTTACTTTTTCGATCGGAAACGTAAAATCAATCAGTAAAGTTAAAGTAAGTAAAATATCTAACCAATTGTATACAGGAAAGGAAATCAAACCTCAGTTTACTGTTACATATGGAAAGACAAAACTTGCAGAAAATTCAGAATATACCGTAACCTATGAGGATAATATTGAACAGGGAACGGCTGCTGCGATCATAAAAGGTATGGGGGATTATGCCGGAGAGAAGAGAGTGGTTTTTCAAATCGTGGGTAAGCCAATCAAGAAAGCCAAAATATCTGGTTGGGAGTCTTCGGTTCTCTATAATGGAGAAAAGATTCTGCAAGATTGTACGTTGAGCGATGGGGAAAAGATTCTGATAAAAGATACGGATTATCACATATCCTATCAGAACAATAAAGAAGCAGGAACAGCCACTGTCATCTTCACAGGCATTAACATGTACAGTGGTACATTAAAAAAGACCTATAAAATCCAAAAGTACGATATTCTGAAAGATGAAGAAAAGAAGATGGTGATTGGCTATGTAAATGAAGCAGGGCTTTCTGTAATAGCAGTACAATTTGGAGATACTATGCTGACAGAAAACGAAGATTACATACTTACCCATAAAAAATCAGAAGTGATCGTCACGGGAAAAGGGAACTTTAAAGGAAAGAAAAGCATATTATATCAGATAGCGACTCCTGATATCAGTCAGATGGAATTATCCATATCCGATAAAGTCTATCAGAATAAGAAAGGGGCGTGGAAAGCAGCGCCTGTTGTTATTGACCCCGCAGGAAAAAAACTGACGGCAGGGACAGATTATGATACGGATGTGGCATACTTCTATGCAGAGCCCGTTATACTGGCAGACGGGACAGGGAAAACAGGGGAGCCTGTGGGCGAAAATGATATTCCGCCTTTAGGGACAACTATTATGATAAAGATCCGGGGAAAAGGCAGTTACCGAGGTGAATTGTCGGGAAAATACCGGATTGTAGAAAAAAGCATTGCAAATGCAACAGCGAAAATTTCTCAGCAGTACTATACCGGAAGTGCGGTGGAACCCGGAAAAGATGCAATAACCCTGAAAATGAACGGAAAAGCATTGCACGATCAGGATTATGAGATTGTCAGTTACAGCAATAACCGGATGGTAGGGACTGCAACGATAACAATAAAAGGAACCGGAAAATATGGAGGAATAAAAACCATAAAATTTAAAATAAAAGCAAAAAAAGTTTCCAACATCTAAAATGAAAAAGAGACCGATATCCCGAAAGAAACAGAAGAGGGATATCGGTTCTTTTATATAGCAACTAAAAGATATTCTCAAAAAAGGTTCTGAACATTACCGTGCATGCGAATGGGATTACTGCCTTTCAGAACTTTAGGTCGTGAAAAAACAGAAGGCAGCCGGAATCCCGTCATCCGTCCTGTCCGATTTCCGCCGACGTATAAAGCTGATAATAAATCCCCTTCTTTTTCATCAGGGTTTCATGATTCCCTTCCTCCACGATCTGATTGCCGGACAGGACCAGAATCCGGTCGGCGCCGTGGATCGTCGTCAGGCGGTGGGCAATCGTGAGGGTGGTCCTGCCCGCCGCAAGCCGGTCGAGCGAACGGGACACCAGATGTTCGCTCTCATTGTCCAGCGCGGCCGTCGCCTCGTCCAGAAGAAGCACCCTGGGCGCTTTCAGAAACACCCGGGCGATGCTGATCCGCTGTTTCTGCCCGCCGGAGAGCTTCACGCCCCGTTCCCCCACATAAGTGTCGTAGCCGTCCGCCAGCCCTTCGATAAATTCGTGAGCGCCCGCCAGCCTGGCCGCCTCTTTCACCTCTTCTCTGGATGCTCCCGGCCTGCCGTAGGCGATGTTTTCATAGACCGTCCCCGAGAACAGATACACATCCTGCTGCACCACGCCTACATTGTTCCGCAGGCTCTGCAGCGTGACGTTCCTGATGTCCCGCCCGTCCAGCAGAATTTCTCCTTCAGTGGGGTCGTAGAAACGGGGAATCAGATTGCACAACGTCGTCTTCCCTCCGCCGGAGGGACCCACCAGCGCCACCTTCTCCCCCGGCCGGATAACCAGATTGATGTGCGAGAGCACCGGGGTATGGTCGTCCGGATATTCAAACGACACGTCTTTAAATACGATCCGGCCTTCCACCTCGCCGAGCGGCTGCGCCCCTTCCTCATCGAAAATGTCGATCTTCGCGTCCATCAGCTCCGTAAAACGTTCGATTCCGGTCATTCCTCTCTGAAACTGCTCCGCAAACTCGATAATGCGGCGGATCGTGGCCAGAAGCGTCGTCACATACATGGTATAGGCGACCAGATCCGCCGGCGCAATCTGTCCGTTCATCATGAAGACGCCGCCCGCCACAATCACCACCACATACATCAGCCCGTCAAAAATACGCACCGTATTCTGGAACGCCGCCATATACCGGTAGGTCTGTCGTTTGATCTTCAAAAATTCCTGATTGTCGTGGCTGAACTTCCCAAGCTCCACGGCCTCGTTCGCGAACGCGCGCACGACTTTATTTCCCAGAAGGCTGTCCTCGATCCGCGCATTGAGTTCGCCGATGTGATTTCTCTGCCGCTTGAAGGCTTTTCTTACCTGCAGGTTAAAATACGTGCAGGAAACCGCCATTACCGGGATCAGCAGAAAGATAATCACCGTAAGCAGCAGATTGATCCTCGCCAGAATGAGGAAGGACACCGCCGCTTTCAGAAACGCGATGAAAAATTCCTCCGGACAGTGATGGGCAAATTCCGTGACGTCGAAAAGGTCGCTGGTAATCCGGGACATAATCTGCCCTACCTTGGCGTTGTTAAAATAATTGTCGGACAGCTTCTGCAGATGGGCGAACGCGTCCTCTCTCATATCGGTCTCGATGGACGCTCCCATCACATGCCCGGTATAGGCCATGTAGAAACTCGCCATCCCGTCGATGATGCGCAGCAGAAAATAAATCCCTCCGATGGTGAGAATCATACGCAGGGTCAGCACCTGCAGATCGTTCATCCCCACATCGGTGAGATAGCGCAGCATCAGCGGCAGTACCATCTCACAGACCGTCGTCAGCGCCGCGCACAGCAGATCCGTCAACATAATTCCCGTATACTTCCGATAATAGGGAAGAAACCGTTTTAGTAATGTGCTTGTCTTCATCGCTTCTGATCCCCTGTCCTTCCTGAAAATCTGCCTCCATTGTATCACGCCTCCGGCAGATCCGCCACCTCCTTTTCCTCAATATCCGAACACTCTCTTCCCATTTTCGGAAAATCATGCTATACTTAATGCATTAACGTACTAAAGGAGACATCCCATGAAAATCGGTTTTATCGGACTCGGGCTGATCGGCGGTTCCATCGCCAAGGCCGTCCGTCATTTTTACCCTGAAACAGAGATCATTGCCTTCTCCCGCACGCGCGCTTCGGTGGAACAGGCCGTAAAAGAGGGCGTCGTCAACCGGATCCCGGATGCGGTAAACGAAGATTTTGCCGACTGCGACTATTTGTTCCTCTGCGCTCCGGTCGCCTGCAACGCGGAATATCTCCGGACACTCAAGCCCATCATCCGTCCCTCCTGCATCATCACCGACGTCGGCAGCACCAAGTCCGATATCCATGCCCGGATAGCGGAATTGCAGATGGAAGCAAATTTCATCGGCGGCCATCCCATGGCAGGCTCGGAAAAGACCGGCTACGCACACGCCAGACGCATCCTGATCGAGAACGCCTACTATGTTCTCACCCCCGGTTCCCAGGTTCCCGAAGACGCCGTCGGGCGCTGCCGCGACTTTATCGCATCCCTAAAGGCGCTGCCGCTTGTGCTGGACTGCCGGACGCACGATTATGTCACCGCGGGCGTCAGCCATCTGCCCCATATCATCGCCTCCTCCCTTGTAAATCTGGTGCGGGACTCCGACACCGAAGACGGCGTCATGCGTCTGATCGCCGCCGGCGGTTTCAAGGACATCACGAGGATCGCTTCCTCTTCTCCCGAAATGTGGGAGCAGATCTGCATGGCAAACCGGGAAAACATTTCTTCCATATTAAACGACTATATCCGCTCCCTGACCCGGATCCGGCAGCAGCTCGACCGCGCAGAGTCAGGCGCCGTCCACCGCCTGTTCGAGGCTTCCAGGGATTACCGCAACAGTCTGCCGGCTAAAGGCAGCGGTCCCATCGAGCGCATTTATGAAATCTACTGCGATATGGTGGATGAAGCCGGCGGAATCGCCACCCTGGCCACGATCCTCGCCAGCAACCAGATCAACCTGAAAAATATCGGCATTGTCCACAGCCGGGAATTTATCGAAGCGGTTCTGCGGATTGAATTTTACGATGAGCTTTCCATGAAACAGGCCGCGGACATTCTTCGAAAATACCGTTACGTCATCTACGAACGCTGAAGGAGGAATCCGTATGAAATTTACCAGAGCAAACGCACTCAGAGGGACCGTCACCGTACCGGGCGACAAAAGCATCTCCCACCGCAGCATTATGTTCGGCGCGCTTTCCCAGGGAACGACCCGCGTGACGAATTTTCTGCGCGGAGCGGACTGTCTCTCCACAATCGACTGTTTCCGCAGGCTCGGCGTCCGCATTGAAGACACTCCGGAGGAAATCCGGATTCACGGCAGAGGGCTTTACGGCCTCCGCGCGCCGGACGGCATGCTCGATGTCGGCAACAGCGGAACGACCGCAAGACTGATCTGCGGAATTTTGGCCGGACAGAATTTTGTCTCGGAATTAAACGGCGACGCCTCCCTTCAGTCGCGTCCGATGAAACGGATCACCGAACCGCTCTCCCAGATGGGCGCACAGATCGAATGTCTGCTACAGAACGGCTGCGCCCCCCTGCGGATCCACGGAAGCTGCCTGCACGGCATTCATTACCGTTCCGCGGTGGCATCCGCTCAGGTGAAATCCTGTCTCCTGCTGGCCGGCCTCTACGCGGACGGTCCCACCAGCGTGACGGAACCCTTTCTTTCGCGGAATCATTCGGAAATCATGCTGCGGCATTTCGGCGCCTCCGTCGTCAGCGAGGGGACGACCGCGACGATCTATCCCGGAGCCGAACTTCACGCGCAGGAAATCCGGGTGCCCGGGGACATCTCCTCGGCCGCCGCTTTCATCGCCGCCGGACTGATCGTTCCGGATTCCGAGATACGGATCTGCCATGTGGGCATCAATCCTACCAGAGACGGCATCCTGAAGGTGTGCCGGGCGATGGGCGCGGACATCACGCTTCTGAATGAAAACCATGGGAACGGAGAACCGACCGCTGATCTTCTTGTACGACACAGCACGCTTCACGGCGCCGTGGTGGAAGGAGCCGTCATTCCCACCCTGATCGATGAGCTGCCGCTCGTAGCCGCCCTGGCCTGTTACGCAAAGGGCACCACCGTCATCAAAGACGCCCAGGAACTGAAGGTAAAAGAATCCAACCGCATTGACGTCATGGTGAACAACCTGCGCGCCATGGGCGCCTGCGTCACTGCCACGGAGGACGGTATGATCATCGAGGGCGACCATCCGCTCCGCGGAACGGTGATCGACAGCTGTCTGGACCACCGCATCGCCATGACTTTCGCCGTCGCCGCTCTCGGCGCGGACGGGGAAACCGGGATCCGAGGCGCGGACTGCGTGCGCATCAGTTACCCGGATTTCTACAAAGATCTGGAAAAACTGCAGAAGTCGTAGTAAAATAATCGAAAGGGGAAGATTATGAATTGTATTATTATCGGAATCGCCGGCGGAACCGGCTCCGGAAAATCCACGTTTACCAGACGCCTGAAAGAAGAATTTCAGAAAGACGTCGCCGTCATCTATCATGACAATTACTACCGCAGACAGGATGTAGTTCCGTTTGAAGACCGCAAAAAAGTCAACTATGACCATCCGGATTCCCTTGAGACGCAGCTTCTGCTTGAGCATCTGCGCATGCTGAAGGACGGCAGAAGCATCGAGTGTCCGGTCTACGATTACAGCCAGCACAACCGTTCGGACCAGATTCTCAAAATCGAACCGCGGAAAATCATCATCGTAGAAGGAATCCTGCTGCTGGCCGACAAGCGGATCCGCGATCTTCTGGATATCAAGATTTATGTGGAAGCGGACGCCGATGAACGTATCCTCCGTCGGATTGTGCGCGACGTCAAAGAGCGCGGGCGGGATATCGACAACATCGTAGAGCAGTATCTGACCACCGTCAAGCCGATGCACTATCTCTATGTCGAACCCACCCGCGCCCTGGCGGATATCGTGATCAACAGCGGTATGAACAATGTCGCCTTTGACATCGTCCGCGCCAGAATCCGGATGATGCTGGAGGAAGACGACTGCGGCTTTTAAGGCCGCAGTCGTTGGATGAATATCGTATCGCCTTTGTTTTTCCTTGTTTCCTTGTATTGTTTTACGTCCACACTTCCTCGTGAGAAAACAGCTCTCCTCTCTCAATTTCCTGTCTGGCTTCCCTGATTACTTCCACTTCATCCGGCATTGCCGCATCCTCATCAATAAATTTCAGCAGAATCCAGCAGACCATATCTATTTGTCAAGTAAGTGCGGTATTATTTTGGATTGCTATAAAAAAATTTATCAAACACATCTTGTTGACAAAAATCATAATTCTAAGTACAATATTATTATATTGGTGCAAATGAGGTGTACAAATGGACTATCTTAGCCGATTGAAAATAATAGCCAAAAACAATGGTGGTATTATAAACAACAAAATGGCGGCGGAGCAAGGCATTGCAAGAGCAATATTATCCAAATTATGTCTGGACAATAAAATTCAGCGCATTGCCCGGGGTCAGTACGTCTTCAACGATGATATGCAGGACGAATTGTTATCCATCAGCATGCGATCCAATCTATTCGTCTTCTCTCACGAAACAGCACTGTTTTTACACGGAATTTCGGATCGCACTCCGTTTGAGCATACAATTACCACGCCTTCTGGAAAAGCCCCCTCAAAGGCGATACAGGAAGAATGTAAAATATATTATATCAAGCCTGAACTGTTTGGTCTCGGTAAAACAACGCTTACCACTCCTTCTGGAAATAAAGTCACTGGTTATGACTTAGAGCGAACGATTTGCGATATTGTCAGGAGCAGAAATAAAGTCGGAAACGAAACATTTCTTGCCGCACTCAAAATGTATGCCGCAAGTTCCAAAAAGGATTTAAACAAGCTGAACACTTATGCTACGGACATGAGAATAGCCGGAATTGTAAGAAAATATCTGGCGGTACTTTTATGAGCAACGCTATGAGTTTAAAAGCTAAAATAAGAAACATCGCAAAGCAGAAGAACCTTCCGGCTCAGGTAATTCTGCAAAACTATATGTTTGAACGCCTGCTGGTCCGTCTCGCCAAATCAGAATATAAAGATAAGTTTGTTCTGAAAGGCGGTATGCTGGTTGCTGCTATTGTAGGTCTGGATAACAGGGCCACTATGGATCTTGATACCACGCTTAAAAATTTTCCACTAATTCCCGAAAGAATAAAAACTGCATTGGCTGAAATATGCGATATTCCCTGCGATGACGAGGTTATCTTCGAGATTAGCAATATTGTTCCTATAAGAGAGGACGATATCTATGGCGGTTATCGGGTTATGATAAAAGCAAAATATAATACCCTTCTGACTCCTCTCTCCATTGATGTTTCTACAGGGGACGCCATAACCCCACAGGCAGTAGAATTTACTTTTCATGAAATTTTCGACGTGGATAAGTCCTTTAGACTTTGGGCATACAACATCGAAACCGTTTTGGCAGAAAAGGTAGAAACCATTCTTCGCAGAACCGTATTTAACACCCGACCCAGAGATTTCTATGATGCCTATATTCTTGCTACCACACAGAAATTTGATAAAAGTATTTTCAAAGAAGCGTTGCAGGCTACTGCAGAGCATCGTGGTACAGCGAAGCAAATTTCAAATTTTGATCTAATCCTAAAGAATATATCAGAGAGCAAAGAACTTCGGGTGATGTGGGACAAGTACCGCAAGCAGTTTGCCTATGCAGAAAATATATCTTATGAAGACATTTTAGCTGAACTCCAAAAGCTGATTCATTGATTTGTTTTGTAAGTTCTATTCAATTATGAATGATCAGGGGATGGATATGATTAAATTTAAAAAACAAAAAACTGGTGCCAAAAACCCGCGAAACCCCAGTATTCCTGCGCCTTCGCGGGCTTTTCCTCAACAATATTTTTTACTCACACCACGAGCATTGCATCGCCAAAACTGAAAAATCGGTACCGCTCTCTCACTGCCTCCTCATAAGCGGCCATAATGCTCTCCCGGCCCGCAAACGCCGACACCAGCATCAGAAGCGTGGATTCCGGCAGATGAAAATTCGTGATCAGGCCGTCGATCACCCGGAACTCATACCCCGGATAGATAAAGATGTCCGTCCACCCGCTCCCGGCTCTCAGGATCCCGTCCGCCCCCGCGGCTGATTCGAGGGTTCTGCAGCTGGTGGTGCCTACGGCAATGACCCTTCCGCCCTGCGCCTTTGTCTCATTGACCAGCCGGGCTTCTTCCTCTTCCACCCTGTAATATTCCGAGTGCATATGATGTTCTTCAATATGTTCCACCTTTACCGGACGAAACGTTCCCAGCCCCACATGAAGGGTCACGTGGGCTATCCGCACTCCTTTTTCACGGATTTCTTCCAGAAGTTCCTGTGTAAAATGAAGACCGGCCGTCGGTGCCGCCGCGGAACCGTCATGTTTTGCATAAACCGTCTGATAACGGTTCTTATCCGCCAGTTGATGCGTGATGTAAGGCGGAAGCGGCATCTGCCCCAGCCGGTCCAGAATTTCTTCAAAAATGCCATCATAGGAAAACCGGATCAGACGGTTGCCGTCTTCCACCACGTCGAGTACTTCCCCTTCAAGGAGTCCTTCGCCGAAGCGGATCTTCGCCCCGGGCCTTGCTTTCCTGCCCGGTTTCACCAGCGTCTCCCACACGCGTTCTTCTCTGCGTTTCAGGAGCAGAACCTCGATCTTCGCATCCGTACCGATCTTGCTTCCGATCAGACGGGCGGGAATCACCTTCGTATCGTTCAGAACCAGGCAGTCTCCGGGCCGCAGAAAATCCACGATCTCCCGAAAGACGCTGTGCCTGGTCTCTCCGGTTTTTCGATCCAACAGCAGAAGCCTCGATGCCGACCGGTCCGCAAGCGGGTCCTGGGCAATCAGATCCTGAGGCAGATGATAGTAAAAATCATGCAGATTCATCGCCATTACTGTCTCAGCTCCGCTCCCAGAGACTGAAGGCCGTTGAGAATTTTTTTCATCACAGCCGAAATCTCCGCTTCCTCCAGCGTCTTGTCTTTCGCACGGAATACGATGGAATAGGCGACGGATTTGTATCCCTCTTTGATCTGCTCGCCCTCATAGACATCGAACAGCTCATAACTCTCCAGGATCTTTCCGCCGCGGACGGCAAGAATCTCCTCGATCTGTCCCACCATCACTTCCTTGGGCAGCACCATGGAAATATCTCTTGTCACGGCCGGAAAACGGGCGATCCCTTCGTATTTCCGGTCAAAGGTTGCCATTTCCACAACCGACGGCATATCCAGCACCGCCACATAGGCACGGTCGCCGATGCCGTAAGTTGCCGCTACGGTCGGATGAACCTCACCCATATAGCCGATCTTCACTCCGTCGTAGAGAATATCCGCCTGCCGTCCCGGATGCAGAAACGGTCTGCCGGACCGCGGATCGTACGTCTCTTTTTTGCGCATGCCGATTTTATCAAGGAACTCTTCCACCACGCCTTTCATGGTGAAAAAATCCCCGTCTCCGTACATGCCCAGCGTGAACTGCATCCGCTCCTCCGGCAGTTCCGTGAGCGGAAGGCTTTTCGGAAGATAGATATTTCCCAGTTCATAGAGACGCACATTCTTGTTTCTGCGGTTGTAATTGGTGGCAAGCGAACTCAGCATTCCGTTCAGAGAGATCGTCCGCATAATGGAAAAATCTTCTCCCAGCGGGTTGGAGATCACCACCGCCCGGCGCTCCTTTGCATCTTCCGGCAGCAGCAGCCGGTCAAATACTTTCGGGCTTTCAAAGCTGTAATTCATCCCCTGGGAGAAACCGCAAAATTCCGCGATCTCTCTCGCCACGGCCTCCACGCGCAGATAGAACGGAAGCTTTCCTGTCGTCGCTTCTCCCCGGGGCAGAGTGGTGGGAATGTTGTCGTATCCGTAAAAACGGGCCACTTCCTCCGCGATGTCCGCCGTGCGGAGCAGATCCTGGCGGAAACTGGGGATTACCAGCTCCTTTGTTTCCTCCTCATACCGAAGACCCAGCGGACCGAAATAAGAGAGCATCTGCTCTTTGGAAAGTTCCGTGCCCAGAAGCGCGTTGATGCGCTCCGGCTCAAAGGGAATCCGCACCGGCTCTTTTCGGGCCGCGCACACGTCCACGATGCCGTCCACCACTTCGCCGGCTCCCAGCTCTTCGATCAACTGACAGGCCCGGTTGATCGCCGCCTCGGCATTGTTGGGATCCAGACCTTTCTCAAACTTGCCGGAGGCTTCCGTACGAAGCCCCACCTTCTTACTGGAAAGGCGGATATTGGTTCCGTCAAAGCAAGCCGCCTCAAACAGCATCGTATGCACTTCATCCGTGATCATGGAATTTTCACCGCCCATGATTCCCGCCATACCGACCGCTTTCTCACCGTCGCAGATCATCAGCACCGTGTCGTCCATCGTCCGTTCCTGTCCGTCCAGCGTCACAAATTTCTCATCCTTCTGCGCACGCCGGACGATGATCTTATGACCCGCGATCGTGTCCAGATCGTAGGCGTGCATGGGCTGACCGTACTCTTCCATCACATAATTGGTAATGTCCACGACATTGTTGATGGGACGGATACCCACGGACGCCAGCCGCCTCTGCATCCATTCCGGCGAGGGCGCAAGCCTGATATTTTTCACAACCCGCGCGCAGTATCTGGGACAGAGTTCGCTGTCCTTTACTTCTACGTCAATATAACGGCGGACATCGTCCCCGCTTCCTTTTACTTCCACTGCCGGCGGTCTGTACTCCTTACGGAAGGTAGCGGCCGCTTCTCTCGCCAGCCCGAGAACGCTGTAGCAGTCGACGCGGTTGGATGTGATTTCAAATTCAAACACGACGTCATGCAGTCCCAGCGCTTCGACGGCGTCCTCTCCCACAACCGCATCCTTCGGAAAAATATAGATTCCCATCTCCGGCGCTTCCGGATAGAGATCCCGGCTGGAACCGAGTTCTTCAATGGAGCACATCATGCCGTTGGATTCGATGCCCCTGAGTTTTCCTTTTTTGATTTTAATTCCGCCCGGCGTCATTTTGCCGTCATGACCGCCCGCCACGCGTCCGCCGTCGAGGACGACCGGAACTTTGTCCCCTTCTTTTACGTTGGGAGCTCCCGTCACGATCTGAACGGTCTTCCCTTCTCCGATCCGAACCTGACAGACGATCAGCTTGTCCGCATCCGGATGGCGCTCGATCTTCTCAATCTGTCCGATGATAATGTGCTCCAGGTCCTCATCCAGCCTGGTGAAGCCTTCCACCTTGGAACCGGACAGCGTCATGGCATCCGTAAACTCCTGTGCGGTTACGTCCAGTTCCGGCACATATGCTTTTATCCATGATAATGATGTATTCATATTCTCTCTACCTTTCCCTGTTGATATTTTGCATCCGTCTCCGACGGACAATCAGAACTGACGCAGAAACCGGATATCGTTCTCGTACAGAAGCCGCATGTCGTCAATCTCGTATTTCAGCAGCGCGATACGCTCCAGACCGACGCCGAACGCGAAACCAGTGTATTCTTCCGGATCGATGCCGCACATCTCCAGCACATGGGGATGGACCATGCCGCAGCCGAGAATCTCAATCCAGCCGGAACCTTTGCAGAACCGGCAGCCCCTGCCGCCGCATTTGAAGCAGGACACGTCCACCTCGGCGCTGGGCTCTGTAAACGGAAAATGATGGGGACGGAATTTTGTTTTCGTGTCCGCCCCGAACAGTTCTTTGGCAAACTCTTCCAGTGTTCCTTTCAGATCGGCAAAGGTAATGTTTTTGTCAATGACGAGTCCCTCGATCTGATGGAAGGACGGCGAATGTGTAGCGTCCACTTCATCGGAGCGGAACACGCGGCCCGGCGAGATCATGCGGATCGGAAGCTTTCCCTTCTCCATCGTACGCGCCTGCACCGGGGAGGTCTGGGTCCGCAGAACGATTTCTTTATTAATGTAAAAGGTATCCTGTTCATCCTTCGCCGGATGATTCGCCGGGATATTCAGCTTTTCAAAATTGTACAGATCATATTCCACTTCGGGTCCCTCGATGACCTCATATCCCATGCCGATGAAGATCCGCTCTACTTCCTCCAGCGCAATGGTGTTGGGATGCCGGTGGCCTACACGGTTCTTCTTCGCGGGAAGCGTCACATCAATGACTTCCGTCTTCAGCTTCATCTCCAGAAGCGCCTGTTCCATCCGCTTCCTGGCCTCCTCCATCACCCGCTCAATCTCCGCTCTGGTGTCGTTGACCATCTGACCAAAAGCCGGGCGATCCTCCGGCGCCACTTCCTTCATACTTTTCAGAAGCGCGGTCAATTCTCCCTTTCTGCCCAGTACGGACACCCGCACGTCATTCAAAGCTTCCGGATCTCTGGAAGCCCCGATCCTGGCAATCGCTTCCTCTCTGATTTTCTGCAGTTTTTCTTTCATCTCTATACTCCTTCCTGTTGGAATTTTTCCGTCGGTCCGCGCACCGGGCGCCCGTCAGCTCTGTCGACAATTTCCCTCTAGGCGCCTGTGTATCCCATCGGACCGGACAGGTTTTCTGGCCGGTCCGCGCACCGGGCGCCCGTCAGCTCTGCTGACAGTTTTCCTCTGGGCGCCCGTGTGCATAATGAAAATAAAAAAAGCCCCGTCTCCTCGTAGGGACGAAACTTTGACTCCGTGGTACCACCCTGATTCCCGGACATCCTGCCGGGCACTCCTGCTGCGTAACGTGCAGACGACGTCATTCCCTACTCCTCATTTCGGGAACGCTGCTCCAGTGGGAAATTCACAATCCTGTCTGAACCCGGACGGGCTTACAGCCGGTGGCCCTTCCTCTCTGTCGGAAAACAGGTCGCTACTGACACTTTCCATGCATTTTCATATCAATATCAATGACCACTATAACACAAAACCATAAAATGTCAAGCCCCATTTTATGGTCTCAAGCGGATTTCCGTCCTTTCCTCGCAACCGTTCAGATCATCCTTGAACAGTAACCGGTTACCTGCCCTCTTCCCTCCAGTAATTCAGTTCCATCCCGATCAGCACAATATACATGACGGAATAGAGCCAGAACATAAGCAGCATCAGCGTAGTCAGACTGCCGTACATGTTAAAGGCATGGCTGTACTCGATATAGATCGAAAATCCATAAGAAAACAGATACCAGACCGCCGCAGTAAAAAGTGCTCCCGGAAGCTGATCGATAAAACCGGCGCGCCGGTTGGGCAGTACTTTATAGAGAAGCGCAAAGAAAAATGTAAACAGGGCAAGCATCACTACCATCCGAAAGGACAGAATGATCCGCGTAAAGATGGCCAGAAACGGAAAGTATACGGCAAACAGTTCATGGATCGACGTACCGAACACGATCAGCAGCAAAGTAGCAGCGATCAGCAGTACGAACGCCAGGGCAAAGACCGCCCCGCGCAGACGCATCTGAATGTAATTCTGTCTCTTCTCCACATGACAGATGGCATTCATCCCTCTGTTGAGCGCCATAAAGCTTTTGCCGGCGGACCAGACGGTTACGAGAGCGGAAATGGACACGGTCGCCACCGTACGGCTGTACATCTCGTCAATAATCCCGAACAGCCAGCTCTGGAAGCCTGACGGAACCACATCGCGGATCAGGTGATACAGATCCGTTTTCCCGATGCCCGTAAACTGAATCACCGACAGTAGCAGGATGATCAGCGGCAGAAAGGAGAGAATAATAAAATACGCGGACTGTGCGGCATACGCTCCCACATGACTCTTCTCCATATCTCTTTTCATATCCAGAATCATTTCCAGCCAACCCATCATCGTTCCCGCCCGCCGTTCTTTTAACTAAAGTATTATCATACCTCATCTATTCTAATCCTGCAAGCTGAATTTCATGATAAAAATACTGCAGTATCTCGTCATAACGGCATCCCTCCTCCGCCAGCACGCGCGCGCCGTTCTGACTCATGCCCGCGCCATGTCCCAGACCGCCGCCCCAGAGCCGGTAGCCTTTCAGTTCTCCGTCCTCCTCCACCGGTTCCATGACGAAATATCCGCTGGGCAGAAGATTTCCTCCCTCTCCCTCGCTTCCGTCATTTTTATGGATGACGCCGCCCGGTATGCCGAGCATCAGACGGATATTGTACTCATATTTAACCTTCAAAACCCCGTCGCTTCCGGTCAGCAAAAGCTCATGCACCGCTCCCCCTGTATTTCGGGTGACAATCTCCGCCTTTTCCATCGTTCCGATCTCATACTGCTCCGGCAGAATATAATTTTCCCCGTCCTTCCAGAGAATCCCGTCGGCCGAGTGGTCCATCCTTGCCTTCGCCCAGTTTCTCACGTTCTGTCCGATCTGCTCCAGAGAGACGTAGCAGTTCCACCGGTACCAGGGTTCTGAGATCTCCAGATCTCCCGCATGCTTCCTGCGGATAAATCCGGCAAAGGTATCCTCGTCGGTCAGATCTTTTACACTTTCCGAAGTTCCGGTTCTCCTTCCGGCTATGTACGGCGTCTGCTCCCTGTTTCCTTTCTCCCATATATTCTCATCTGTGGTGCTCCCGCAGGAAGTGGCAAAATAATAGGCCTTAACCGGGCGGCCTTCATAGAGCATGATCTGTCCCGCCGTCGCCTCCACGGCCTGACGGGTCGTTTCCTGACTGTCGATCTGATTATATACCTGATAAGTGACGCTGTCGTTTACATGCGCCTCATATTGCGGATACGCGTATTCCTGCATCTGCCAGACCGCATAGGTTCTGGCACAGACCGCCTGCGCCTTCAGGGCCTCCCCCGCATAGGAGGACGGCATCTCGCTGGGCACCACTCTGCACAGATATTCCTCCAGCGGCACCTCATTGACGATCACCCAGCCTTCCTCTTCCTCGTAATACTGTAGCTTCCCGGGATACTCTCTCTCAAGCTCCTGCTCCTCATGCCAGATTCCCCCGTCCTCCGCCAGAAGCAGAACCCGGATTCCGGCGTCGGCATCCGGCATCGTCCACGTCTCCTCCGGAACCGCCGTATACTCCTCATCCTCCTGGGGAATCACCAGCTTCTCCCCTTCTTCCGGCGCGCTTTTTTCTTCCCGCTCTCTCCCCGGCATGATCAATATGATCAGAAATCCCAACAGGACCGCCAGAAGCATGGCCTTTTGTTTCAATCTCCTCCTGTACATCCCGTCACCCTCCCATTCACCCTGCAGAGAAGCGCCCTCTGCCTGCGGATTGGACGCCCTTCACTTTCACGCCGCCCGGACGCCCGTATCCCGTCTATCGAGCAGGGAATGCCTTCCCTGCCCGCGCATCGGGCGCCCGTATCCCGTCCATCGAGTAGGGAAGGTTTCTTCCCTGCTCGCGCATCGGGCGCCTGTCAGCTCTGCTGACAATCTTCCCCAGGCGCCTGTATGCATAAAAACGGGTATTGCAAGCCTTTGCAATACCCGGTATCTTCCATTTCCCAAAGTGCCGTTCCCTGTATTTTGACGCCTAGCCCAGGAGCCAGGTGGGTAACCTCAACAAGCTTTCAGCCTTCCACTGGCGTCTCCAGAGACGGAGGCATGACATCCGGCTTGAAATATTGGAATCCCATAAACGTAAATGTAGGTTCAAAATGACAGGGCTCTCGAACACCCCAGGAAATCTGTATCCCTAGTATAACCTATTTTTCCTGATTTGACAACCACAGTGCACAAAAACTTGTTCCATTTTTTCAAATTTCTGGAAAATACGACAAAACGAACCTTATGAAAGCTTTTCCATGCTTCATTGTATGTCTGCAGCCTGCGGTTTATGAATGGAAATGTGAAGGGATGCGTGCTGCGAAGCAGAAAACAGGACGCTGCCAAAAGCAGCGTCCCTCACCACAATCTCTTTCTTATGACAGTTCCTTAACCAGCTTCTCCAGTGCGGCCAGAGCCTCATCCGGAAGTTTGTCATAACCGCCCTTCGCGCTGGCAAACTTCGCCACCGCATCCACACGGTTCTGCATCGCGCTCCTGAGCGCCTCCACATAAGCCGCATCCTGCAGATCCGGAGTAAAGTCGCCGCTTCTGCCGGTCCAGTCATTGATGATCTCAATGTCCTCGAAGGGACCCCACTGCCTGAACTCTGCCTTGCCCTCGACGATGTCCTCAAGGATTCCCAGCGTGTCTTCCTTCTGAACCTTCCTGCCCATAAAGTCGCCGGTATTGACGATATAGCAGTCTACGTTCTTCTCCTCCACCAGCTTTTTGAATTTCTCATAGTCATTTACCAGCGGATAAGTACGGAACGGATTCGCATAAGGTACGATACGAAGCGCGTTCAGGTCGGTGCCTGCCGCCACACGCTCTGCAGTGGAGGTCTTGGTCGCCAGCGTAGCGCCCATAACCGATGCCAGAGCGGAGCCTTTCAGCTTGACAACCGGCGGAATGGTCGGATCCTTCATGATCCAGAAGATTGCGTTGACCGGCTCGTCAATCTTATCCACACGGTTGGGAGACCAGAGCTTGGACTTGATCGCACGGCCGTTGCCGTTTCTGATATCCTCCGTCACGAGCTGAATCTTGCCGTCCTCATCCATAGTAGCGGAACAGTTCTGAGCCGTCAGCAGATATTTATTGTCCGGGCATCCGGTCGGATAATCCGCCGTCTTGTCAAAATAAGTAGGCTCAATGGCCACGGAAGCACAGGTCTCCGTATTAATAATGAACGCATCGTCGTGAAGAACCGTAATCCCATACTTTCCTCCGTGCTGTGCGTGCGTCAGCGTGGATTTGCCGGAACCGGACAGGCCGAATACGGACGCAACATATTTTCTTCCGTCCGGAAGCGCATACTCCTTCTGACCTCCGTGGCAGCTCGCATAACCGTTGCGGTTCGCCAGCGCCCACGCCATCGTCAGCGTGCCCTTCTTGTGCTCTCCGAAGTATTTCATACCGAGAATCGCCGCACAGTTCTGATCCGTATCAAAATAGCACAGAGTCAGCGGATCGCTCAGACAGCTAAAGTCAAGATCCGGGCGTTCCACCGGCGTCCACTGGGGATCGGAGAAAATGTAGATATCCGGCTCTTTGCCGTCCCCGATCGGTTTGGACTTTTTATACATTTTTACATATTCATCGGACATATACTGGAAATTAATCATCCAGTTGTAAAGAAGGTTCTCCTCTCCTTCCGGAATCAGAAGATGGATTTTAGCCATAAATTCCGGATCCAGACCTGCAAAGCACTCCGCATGATACATGGTTTTCCAGCGGGTCTCGTAAACCGCGTCCATAACGATTTTATCCAGCTTTTCTTCATCAACGCCGGGCTCGCCCTTGATCCGGCGCGCCTGCGCGTAGCGTCCGGTCACTGCGCCGTCGTTAAACAGAAGAACTTTTGCGTCCTTCTCAAGGCCGAACTCCTCGCCTCTGTATACGGGCATATCGGTCACGATGGTTCCCGGAGAATTTTTTGCGAGATCATAGGCTTCTTTCAGAGTATTCACTTTTACTACATTGTTCCCATAGAAAGCGGCTTCAATGATGGAACGTGTTTTGGAGAAGCCAGGCTTCCCTTTGCCAATTTCACTGAGCGGGTAATACGCTTTTGTTGACATAATCGTGTCCTCCTCATATTTATGACCGGGGATCTGTCCCCGCATATAGATAACCTGACAGCGTTTCCTCATACGCCGTCAGTCTCCATTATACTGATTGTGAAAAAAAAGTCAAGTTAAAAGTATTTTTTCGCGGCTTTCTTTACTTCCATGGCGTACCAGGCCAGCACCGCAAGAAAAGCCGCCATCATCAGCCAGAACAGCGTATTGATCTCCACCACGTAAGTATTTATCAGAGAGATCGCGCTGTACGCCACCATCACGCCGCCCAGAGTCCACAGCCGCGGCGACATATAGTTGGCATATCCCTGCAGATCCCGGCAGGAATCCGGATCCGTATCTTTCTGAATGAGAAAGGTGCGGATGATCCTCCCCTCTCTCTGCAGCACAAAAGCGCTGTACATGGCATAAAAGCCAAATCCGAGCACCAGCACGTCCAGCATGTTAAATATTCCGTCAAATCCCATTGTATTCTCCTATTTCATACCAAGAAAGCCAAGAACCGTTTTCTTCATGTCGCACACTTCACATACGGTCGTATGACGCACGGCAGCCGTGCGGATCTCCTCGATCGCCTTCGGAACCTCCGTCCCCGACATGGCCGACAGTTCGTCGATCAGTTCAAAATCCGTCAGGCCGCCGCATTTCTGCTCATCGACGGCTTCCATGACGCTTCTGGTAAATTTGTAAGGGCTGGCCGTAGAGACGATCAGCGTCTTCGTCTCATCCGCCGTCTCCGCCCTGTACTTTCGGAACGCGCAGGCCGCCACCGCCGTATGGGGATCCAGCACATAGCCGGTGTCGTCATACATTCCGGCAATGGTTTCCGCAGTCTCCTCTTCGGTAGCATAATAACCGCTGAAATCCGCAAGCCGTTCTTTCATTGCCTCCGTAATTCGGTATTCCCCTTTTTCCGCCAGCGCGTTCATCAGCTCCACGTCCTTCCCGGCGTCTTCCTCCGCGAGCTGATAGAGAAGGCGTTCCAGATTGCTGGAAATGAGAATATCCATGGACGGCGAGGTTGTCAGAATAAACGGGCGGTTCCGGTCGTATACGCCTGTGCGGAAGAAATCGTACAGCACCCGGTTTTCATTGGAGGCACAGATCAGCCGTCCCACCGGCAGTCCCATCTGCTTTGCGTAATACGCCGCCAGAATGTTGCCGAAATTACCCGTGGGAACGACCACATTCAGTTTTTCTCCCGCCGACAGTTCCCCGCTCTCCAGAAGCTTCGCGTACGCATAGACGTAGTATACGATCTGCGGAACCAGCCGCCCGATGTTGATGGAATTGGCGCTGGAAAACTGAAATCCCGCCTGAGCAAGCTTCTGTTCCAGAGCCTTATCCGCGAAGATGGCCTTGACGCCGCTCTGCGCATCGTCAAAATTTCCCCGGATGCCGACCACCAGCGTATTGTCCCCTTTCTGGGTCACCATCTGCTTTTCCTGAATGGGACTGACTCCGTCCTTCGGGTAAAAGACGATGATCTTCGTCCCGGGAACGTCCGCGAACCCCGAAAGAGCCGCCTTGCCGGTATCCCCGGACGTGGCGGTAAGAATCACGATCTCGTTTCCGATCTGATTTTTGCGTGCCGCCGTGGTCATCAGATGGGGCAGTATCGAAAGCGCCATATCTTTAAAAGCGATGGTAGCCCCATGAAACAGTTCCAGATAATAGGCTTTGTCCGCCTTGGCCAGGGGGGCGATCACATCGGTGTCAAATTTTTCATCGTAGGCGCTGCGGATACAGCTTCTGAGTTCTTCCTCCGTAAAATCAGTGAAAAAGAGCTTCATCACCTCATACGCCGTCTCCTGATAAGACATGGCGGAAAACTCCTCCAGAGAGCGGTCCAGCGAAGGGATCCGCTCCGGCACAAACAGTCCGCCGTCACATGCAAGCCCCTGAAGGATCGCGCGGGACGCGCTCACTCCCGCCTGTCCCCCTCTTGTACTCTTATATAACAATTCCATAGTTACTCATTCCTTTACTTTTGTTTTCCGGCTTCCGGGCTTTTCGCGCACACCGCTTTGCATCTCCGCCCCGCCTCAGCGCACATTGTATCACACAAGCAGAAAAAAAGAAAGAGGCTTCACGCCTCTTTCTTCTCCTACAACGTGTAAAAAATATGATTTCCATATTCCAGCACCCGGTTCAGTGAATGATCAAACCAGCCGCTCCTGCTGTTCACGGACCGGAAATACAGAGCGCCGGCGGAAACATCCTCGCCGCCGAGGGCTCTCGACACCGCCTCTACCGTCTCCGCAGAAATGCCGACTCTGTCAATTCTGCCGTCCGATACCGGGGAAAACTGCGCCCCCCTGCCGCTTCTCTGGTAAACCACCTCCGTGATCGTATTGGGGAAACGGTCGCTTCTCACACGGTTCATAACCACATTGGCCACCAGGATTCTGCCGGTCAAATCTTCTCCTCCGGCTTCCGCTTCTACTATTTTGAGGAGTATCTGATACTCCTGATCTTCCAGACCGGAACCGCTTTCCGATACCGGCGCCAACTCCGTTACCGTTCCCGCAGGCTCTGTTTCTTCCATCGCCGGCTCATTCGCCGTTTCTTCTGCTGGTATATCTGTTTCGACGTTACTTTCTCCTGTCAGAACGTCTTCCTGAAAAGCTGTCTCCAGTTCTTCCGTCAGTGCGTCCTCTGCAGCATATACGGTCAACGACCCCAGGCTACAGGAGTTCAGAGATGGCAGGCTTGTCATGAGGACTCCCCCAAGCGCAAGCGCAGCACCTCGACAGCATCTACGCATACATACTCTCCTTTACTGTTCAATGTTCCGGCATGTCTGCCGGCTTCTGACAGAAACTTAAAAGCAGAAACTCAAAAGTCTCTATCGGTTACAAGTTGGCATTATAGCCCTGGACAAATCAAATTGTCAATATAAATATTACAATTTTGTTAACTATTATGAACAGTTTTTTTCATTTTTATGACAAATCTTAAAAAAAAGACGTTTTCCACAAAAAAAGTGAAAAACGTCTTTCTTTTTTGTCATCCTATCCAGAAGATAACCGGAATCGGAATTCTGTTTCGTCGTATCTTTCCGGCGCCGTCCGTTCGTTTCACTGAACGGAATGATTGATCGCCGTCAATAAAGCGTCAATGGAGGCGTGAATAATATCCGGATCAATCGCCGCGCCCCAATGGGTCTTCCCGTCCGGCGTCTTGATTCCCACATAGGCGATGGCGCTGGAACTGGAGCTTACGGTCAGCGCATGCTCCTGATAGGTCACCAGCTTGTAATCGAAGCCATACGCTTTTTTCAGCGCATTGCTCACCGCATTCAGACGTCCGTTTCCGGTCGCCGAGGTCACCATTTTCTCCCCTTCATAGAAAGTAGTGATTTCCGTGGTAATTCCGTTCACCTGTTTGAAATGGACTTCCAGTATCTGATACGGCGTCTTGATTCCTACAAATTTCGCCTCGAACACCTGATAAATCTCTTCCGGCTGCAGCTCTTTATTCTGCGCGTCCGACACGGCTTTCGCCGCATATCCCATCGCTTCCCGCATCTTAGGCGGCATGACGATGCCGTAATTTCTCTCCAGAATGTATCCGACGCCGCCCTTGCCGGACTGGCTGTTGATTCGGATCACATCGGCATCATAGCTCCTGCCCACATCCTGCGGGTCGATCGGAAGGTAGGGAACGGTCCAGTGTTCCGGATGCTTCTCGTCAATCCATTTCATGCCTTTGGCGATTGCGTCCTGATGAGAACCGGAAAACGCTGCGAATACCAGCTCCCCGCTGTACGGATTGCGTTCGTTTACTTTCATACCGGTGTACTGCTCATAGCCTTCGCATATCTCGTTCATATTTGTGAAATCCAGTCCCGGATCCACTCCCTGGGAATACATGTTCATGGCCACCGTGACCAGATCGACATTGCCGGTCCGCTCTCCGTTGCCGAACAGCGTGCCTTCTACCCGATCCGCCCCGGCCAGAAGCCCCATCTCCGTATCGGCAACCCCGCATCCGCGGTCATTGTGCGGATGAAGGGATACCAGTACGTTTTCTCTGTATTTTAAGTGTTTGCTGACATACTCAATCTGCTGTGCGTACACATGCGGCATGGAATGCTGAACCGTCACCGGAAGATTGATGATGGCTTTCTTCTCTGCCGTCGGCCTCCATACGTCAAGAACCGCATTGCAGACTTCAAGCGCGTATTCCGGCTCTGTTCCGGTAAAGCTTTCCGGACTGTACTCAAAACGGTAGTCCGCTCCTTCCTCTTCCGTCAGTTCTTTCAGAAGCTTCGCCCCTTCGACGGCGATTGCAAGAATCTCCTCCTTCGACTTACGAAACACCTGTTCTCTCTGTGACAAAGAAGTGGAATTATAGACATGTACAATCGCATTCTTCGCGCCTTTCAGCGCCTCGAATGTCTTGCGGATAATGTGTTCCCTGGCCTGCGTCAGCACCTGAACCGTCACGTCATCCGGAATCAGATTCTGCTCGATCAATGCGCGCAGAAATTCGTATTCGGTCTCGGACGCCGCCGGAAACCCTACCTCAATCTCCTTAAAACCGATTTTCACCAGCAGCGTAAAGAAATCTAGTTTCTGCTGAAGGGTCATCGGCACGACCAGCGCCTGATTCCCGTCTCTCAGGTCCACACTGCACCAGACCGGCGCCCGGTCCACATATTCTTTCCGGGTCCAGTCCATACATGTCTCAGGGGGCATAAAATACTGTCTGGTATACTTTTTGTAATTCATCCTGTTATCACTCCTGTTTTAAGTTCCGCTTCCGCCCTTCCGGCGCACATTCCGCCGACCGGCCGAACGGGCTTCTGCAATTTTGAGAAATAAAAAAGCCTTTCATCACGGGTATACTAACCCAGAGACGAAAGACAAACTGTCCTACGCGGTACCACTCTGATTTCATGAATGAATTCACACGCTTCACGGATACGGAGACCAACTCTTATATCCTTCCCTTTGTAACGGCAGGGTCCCGTCTGTGTCTACTCTCCTTCCCAGTTGATGCAGCACCCCCTGCGAAAGATTTTGGACAGCCGCTCCGGGGCGAGTTCCAGACATCTTCTCCGCTACCTCGCACCGGCCGGCAGCTCTCTGTCATCAAATCCGAATGTACTATTCCCCATCCACGCATTTCCTTATTTCACTGACATGTATCATAACAAAAACCCCTGCGGTTGTCAAGCAGGAGTTTTGTTTTCAGCATTTTCTTTTTTGTAATATTTTCTCTTCATCCTTCGCTGTAAAAGCCCAAATACCTCATGTAATATCAGGCTGAATACTACCGATAGCAACAATGAAAATAAAAGTACTCCTGCTGCTCCGATTTTCTCCTTCACTAAACTCAATCTGAGCAATACAAAATTATGCACCAAGTAAAGCTCCAACGAAATCGCCCCGGTTTTCATGAATATCCAGTTTGTTTTTTCTCTATATGCAAATACACCTAATATAAATAATGTATACAATATCGATGCAGTTATCTTTCCCAAAATATAAATAAACTCAGATTTATTTGTAAAGTAAGTATATATGACGCCACTGCAAAGGAAACCAAACAGCAGTATGCCACAGCATATGGCTTTCCTTTGCTGTAGCCATACACCAATACTCTCATCGTACTGACCCGCCACTATTCCAATCAAAAAAGTATAATTTGATGAATACCACACACTGCTTTTGACAGTAACCGCCAATATAATTGAAATTACAGACACACCGACAGCCATCCAGAGTATTTTTTTCCTGCTAAATTTCCATACTATGTAAAATAAAATATAAAAAAGAAGAATGACAAAAACAAACCACATATCCATGCCTGAAAGATACTTCACCAGGTTCAATGCGGACCATTCTCTTTTTTCAAACAAACAAATAATCCCCCAGATACAAAGGTAGGGTAAATATACATTATTAAGTCTGCGGCAAAGCCATCGATAGTCCAACCCTCTCTTTGCACTGAATACAAGACCATATCCTGATACCAGAAAGAAAACTGCAACTCCATACCTGCCGGTCTTTGAAAGAAGCCATGCGATCCGATTATTTTCCAATGTAAGATACCATTGGGAATAATGAGCAAGTATAACCAGAAATGCACCTGCTCCTCTCAAAAACATGCCGGTATTCTTATCAATCATATTTGATCTCCTGTATGTCTTGTTTTTTATCTTTTGTACTTCATCTGCAGACGCGCATCTCCTAAGCCGTCTGTGTTTCCAGTTTTACAATACGTACTTCATGATCCTGCAACTGCCGGAGCATCATGCTGATCGTCTCCTGTTCGTTCTTTATCATTCGATAAAGCTCCTTCAGTTCCTTCTGATCCTTCTGGATCTCTGCAAATTTTCTTTCGTTCTTTCGATCGTAGCGGTCCATCTCCTCCAGAAGCATAACCTCCGAATCATGAATGGCTTCTCTGATCATTCCCGGCACCTGCTGGTTGATAATTCTCGGCACCTGTTCCTCGATGATCTTCGGTACGCGCTCATTGATGATCTGTGGCACGCGCTCGTCGATGATCTTCGGTACGCGCTCATCAATAATCTTCGGCACGCGCTCATCGATGATCTGTGGTACGCGCTCATCGATGATCTGTGTCACGATACGCGGCATAAGCCTCACGACTACATCCGTTGTCACTTCCGCCGCAATCTCTCTGACCGCCTGCAGATCTCTCTCATCCAGCATATATACGCCTCCTTTCCTGAACGTATCTCTTTCTTTACGCTTTATTATTATATACTATTTGCAGATATTGCGCAACCTGTTTCTGATATATTCTCCGTTTATATTACATCTCCCGACAAAAATCTACGGAAGCACTGATTCAATCATCGCTTCCGCAGAGCCTTCGGCGGATACATGCGGATTTGCAGAGGAAACTGCTGTTCCATAGCACAAATCCGGCGCCGAAAACACGTTCATCCGCGTTTTCCTACTGCCGCGCAAAGATACGGTCCACTCTGTCCAGAAATTCCTGTTCTTTCTTATAAAATATGGTTTTCTGATACCGGTTTTTGAATACGTCAAACAGCTTCTGTCTGAGCAGTTCCAGACAGGTGCAGACGGCATACACGACCGCGCCGACCGCCACCGTATAGAGCACCGCCCAATGCGTCCGCGCCACTTTGCTGGCTCTGAAGGCGTCCCACACCAGATAACGGATCAGATAATTGTCATGAATCAGATAAACGCCGAATGCCGCGCCGGCAGTCTTTAAGATGATGTTGTCCAGACGGCTTTCCTTCCATGGCATATTCTTTGCACAGAGGAACAGCGCTCCGGTCGCTGCCAACGCCAGAGGCGAATTGTAATTGAGAAAATAACCGTTGTCCTCCTGATGCAGTCCGATGGAAATGTAGACGCTTGCCAGAATCAGAAGGCAGGAGAAAACATATCCGCACAGCCCCCGCCAAAAATACCGCCTGTCCTGCTTTGTATGAAGTTTGATATAACCGGCCAGCAGCGCCAGAAACAAAAACCAGGAAAGCTCCCGCCCGCAATAGATCCCGTACGCATCCACCTGAAAAAGCATATGATTTACACTGAGAAAAATCGTGAGCAGAATCAGCAGATACTGATATTGTCTTTTCGACAATTTCCCCGCAAGCATCCCGATAAAGGGCATCAGAAGCGACATCCCCATATAGACCGAGGCAAACCAGTAATTCTGGGTTGAGACAGGCAGAACCGCCATCCGCACATCCCGGCCTGATACTCCGAAACAGAACGCACAAATCAGACAGATGGTGACGGAATAAAATACCACCTGCCTCCAGAACCGCAGAAGCCGTACGGACCGGAATTCGCGGTCAATGGAAAAATACCCGGCCAGCATCACAAAACAGTTCACATGGACTACGGAAAAAGACTGAATCAGATAAGACAGGAAAAAATTGGTCGTTCCGTATCCCAGCTTTGCCGTCACCCGTCCGTGGAACAGGCAATGTCCGACCACAATCATATACATGCATAAAATACGGAGAAGTTCAAAATTCACCTGTCTTTTTTTCATACCCGCCTCCTGCTGCCATATTGTTTCTGTCTTCCGAGTACAGATGGTTTTCCGTCGCAAGCTTTGCCGCGCGGTCGCCGTCGCGGACGACCACATGAACCTCATACCTCTCATCCAGCGGATAGCTGAGTTTAGGAATCATAAACCGAACCTGATCGGTCGCCGGCAGCGCGGTATCGTACAGCATGGAAAAAAGGCCGTCCTCATCCTGCTGCCGCCAGATTCCCTGATACATCCGCCGCTTGCCGCTTTCCACACTCTTCATCCAGAGAAATACACTCTTTCCTTCCAGCTCTTCCGGAGACAGGTTCACGGTCGCCTCAAAGACATCATAGCGCTCATTCTCCGCCGTATAGGTTCTGTCCAGAGAAGCCGTACGGCTGTCGTCCTCCTCCAAACCGGACATTTTGTAATTCAACGCAAAAAGATCAAACTCCCCGATCTGATTCACCTTGGAATAGGTAATAAATATTCCGTCATAAGTATCCTGAAGATGCAGCATAATGTGTTCCATCAGCGTATTGGAAATCAGCACCGCCCGGTCGCTTTTATAGAGCGACGTCAGAAGGCTCCTCTGATCGTAACGTTCCAGATTGGACACGATCTGCGGCGACTCCGTCTCCCACCCGCCCAGAGTGAAAATGTTGGTCAGATAACGATCCGGAAGCTTCTCAAAAATGGAGTACGCAAACTCCACCCCGTTATTGGTAAAGGGGTCAAAAACATAATAATTTTCTTTCTTTTTGCTGATCGTATCATACAGGCCGCGAAACGCCCTGCTCGGAGCCGACTGTTGAAGAGGCGTCTCAAAAACCGGCGCTACCAGCATCCGCACTCCGACTGCCGTCGTCAGAAAAACTCCCGCAAGCGCACCGGCGAGAAAGCGCCTCCCACAAAGCCTCTCTTCCCACCGTACAAACAGATCTTCCCCGGCCGCCGTCCAGACGAAAATCACAAAACTGATCAGCACGGCCGTCACCACAATCGGCAGTACCCGGTAGATTTTAATAAAATACAGATAGATCCCGAGAAGCGCCGCATACGGATATCCGATCAGGAAACGGTTCTTCCTGTTCCCGGCCATGGACAGAGGACAGAACCGCAGAAGCGTTATCAGAAAGCCGAGGACAAACAGCGGCCGTTTTGCGAGCAGCAGCAGATAAGCCGCCAGATACTCCCACTGAAACGGCCTGTCCTTACGGAAAGCAATGATGGAGCGGAAGGTATCCGCCGTGTACCGGTCATAATCCGCTATCAGCCAGTTCTGAAGATTGATGCAGTCCGTTCTGGTGAGTCCAAGCGCTTCGTATTCCGCCTGATATTCATCCCATTCCGGCACCCCGTAATCCAGAAGTTTCTGCCTTGCCCGGTCATAATCCCGGTAATGGGCCTCCGCACTGCCGGGCGTATAGACCAGCATGTTCTCCAGCAGCAGACTCCCGAAAATCAGCACAAAAGCCAGTGCGCAGGGCAGGCAGTCCCGCAGAAGAAACGTCTTCCGGCTCCTGTCCTTCCAGGCCCTCCCCGCACGGGCCAGCCACAGGCCAAAGGCCACCAGGCTTACCATTCCGAAAGCATGGAAGCGGATCCAGCCCCCCAGAAGCAGAAGCAGAATCCCCAACACCGTTCCCGCCGGTCTTGCGAACCGACGTCTTTCCCCGCTCCGTTCCTCCTCTTCATAAACGCCGCCGAGCAGCAATACATACCCCGCAGCCGTCACCGCCGCAGCCGTCTTCGTATACTGCATTTCCACATACAGCGGCTGTGCGCACGCCAGTACCAGCATAACCGACAAAATCGTCCCTGTCTTCTTCCATCTGCCGATCCAGGTGCACCCAACTGCTGTCAGCGACAGGAAAATCAATCCATACATCACCGCCGTATACCAGTTTACTCCCGGTACCAGCGAATAGAACAGCTTTAAGAGCCATCCAAACCCGCTGTGAAGATAGATAAAATACTGTGTATAATCCCCATACGCGCCCGACGCAATGGCCGCCAGCGTAAATTCATCGTTCGAGCCGTAAAACGGATGAAGAAACAGCGCCGCATACGCCACCAGAATTATATGGACTGCCATGAACAGACACCTCAGCCGTCTGACCGACCATCTTTTCTCCTGCAAACTCATGCTACCCCTCCAGTCTGAACTCATTATACCAGATTACAGACCGATTTCAAGACACCGGAAAGGAATCCGCGCCCGTTGGACGCCCGTGTGCATAATAAAAGGGCCCGCCGCAGACCGCGGCAGACCCCTTTCAGTTTTAATTATCAAGCAACTTGTCTTCGCCATTCCAGCTGTACAGCTTGCGGATCTCTTTCCCGACTTTCTCCGACGGATGCTCCGACGCCAGCTTCCTCATCGCTTTAAAATGAGCCTGTCCGCCCGCCGCGGACATATCCAGAAGAAATTCTTTCGCAAAAGATCCGTCCTGAATGTCTTTCAGGATCTTTCTCATGGTCTTCTTCGTCTCTTCCGTGATCAGCTTCGGCCCAGTGATATAATCGCCGTACTCCGCCGTATTGGAGATGGAGTATCTCATGCCCTCAAAACCGGACTGATAGATCAGATCGACAATCAGCTTCATCTCATGGATACACTCAAAATAAGCGTTCCGCGGATCGTAACCCGCCTCGGTCAGCACTTCGTAGCCTGCCTGCATCAGCGCGCATACGCCGCCGCACAGAACCGCCTGCTCACCGAACAGATCCGTCTCTGTCTCCGTACGGAACGTGGTCTCAAGAACGCCCGCTCTTGCCCCGCCGATTGCCAGCGCGTAAGCCAGCGCCGTCTCCAGCGCCCTGCCGGTTGCATCCTGATGAACCGCCACCAGACAAGGAACTCCTTTGCCTGCCTGATACTCGCTTCTCACGGTATGTCCCGGTCCCTTGGGGGCGATCATCGTAACGTCGACATTCTTCGGCGGCACGATCTGATTAAAATGAATATTGAAGCCGTGAGCGAACATCAGCATGTTGCCCTCCTCCAGATTCGGTTCAATATCCTTCTTATACATGGAAGCCTGCAGCTCGTCATTGATCAGAATCATGATGATATCCGCTTTTTTTGCAGCTTCAGCAGCCGTATACACCTCAAAGCCCTGCTCCTCGGCGCGCTTCCAGGATCTGCTTCCCTCGTAAAGACCGATGATGACGTGACATCCGGACTCCTTTGCATTCAGAGCATGCGCGTGTCCCTGGCTGCCGTAGCCGATGACTGCGATGGTCTTTCCTTCCAGCATGGAAAGATTACAGTCTTCCTGATAATAAATTTTTGCCATTGCTTTCTCCTCCATTGTCTAAATTGTGTCTGCTTTTATAAAATCGTAATCCACAAGCCTGCCGTCCTGATCCGGAATCTTCACATCAAAGGTGCCTCTGGACAGACCCGTAATGCCGGTTCTGGCCAGCTCCAGGATCTCCACGCCTTCCAGCATGCGGAGAAACGCTTCAATCTTGCTCTGGCTTCCCACCAGCTCGATGACCAGCGACTCTATGGATACGTCTACGATTTTCGCCCTGAAAATATCGGCAATGGATATGATGTTCTGACGATTCCGCTCATTGCAGAGCACCTTCAGAAGCACCAGCTCTCTGCACACGGAACTCTCCGGGTCCAGTCTCTTGATGTCCACCACATCCACCAGCTTTAAAAGCTGTTTCTCGATCTGCTCCAGAATGATCTCGTCCCCTCTGGCAACGATCGTAATCCTTGTAAATTTAGGGTCTGCGGTCACTCCCGCAGTAATACTGTCAATATTATAGCCTCTGCGGCTGTAAAGTCCTGCAATACGGCTCAGAACACCTGATGAATTTTCCACCAGCATTGAAAACACTACCTTGTCCATTCGTTCTCCTGCTTTCTTCATTTGAGTTCACTTTAACAAAGTACAGTCTCATAACCATACCAAAATATTGTAACAACGAACCTGACCTTTGTCAACAGCCGAAAAGACGGTTCTTCACTCCAGATAACCGTCCAGCCACGAGAAACGGGCGTCGATAAACGCTTCTATCTCCTCTGTTCCCTCCACGTTTTCACTGTCCGGCCACCGCCTGCTGTCTCTGGAAAAAGCGCCGGACTCCACCAGATACGTCATCAGCTCCCGGGCATAGGCTTTCCAGTCCTCTTCCTGCAGAAAGCTTCCCCGCCAGCGCTTCCATGTTTTTTTCATATCTGCTTCCAGTTCTTCATCATATGCCAGCATGTTCTGGAATACGGGCTCCTCCAGCCATCTCCCGGCAAGTTCCGGATTATAACGGATATTCTTCTCATCTTTTCCGCCTTTGGGTCCGAAATCGTCTCCCCAGGAATAATTCTGATCCCACGGAATCCGCCGGATGGTACTGCTTCCGTCTCCGTGCATCACCGTGCTGTAAATGATGTTTTTAAAACGGTTGTCCATTCCCGCAATGACATTATAATACAGTCCGTAATCGATCAGATTCTGCCGGTCCGCACAGGCATACAGATTTTCCAGATCCTCTGCGGATTCCGTCTCATAACCGCTGTTCCAGAAGGTGCGAAACGGTTCCCAGATACCGGAATAAAAGGTTTTGTCCGCCTGACGGATACGGATGCCCGCGCAGGTGAAGGACTCCGTCTCTTCGCTCTCGTCAAACCGGTCATTATCCGGCCATTCATCCGCCACTACCTTGTAGATCAGATCCCGGTCTTTGTCCAGATGAAGGGATTTATAATCCGTAGGCTCCACCAGGCCGTACAGCCCTCTGTAAGAACCATTCACGATCAGTTCCAGATATTCCATCCGGCAGCCGTTGTCGGCATCGGTACCGGTACCCGCCGCAATCTGATTCCACAACTCGATGGACAGCTTGTCGCGAAGCTTGCTGCGGTCCGAATACATGGCCTTTAACTGCCAGTCGTTATCCGATCTCATGCCGAGCAGGGACAAATCTTTACCCGGACTTCCGTCCGCGTAATAAAATTCCAGCCGGTAACCGATTTTCTCAAAACGTTTGCTCGCATTTCCGCGGATATTGTAATACGCCCTGCACTCTTCGGTCTGATAATCTCCTCTGAGGCTGAGAATCGGGTCGAAAACGGCAACCCGGACGCCGGTCACTCCCATATCGCCGTCAATCGCCATCACCGGAAGTCCCGTAAAAAGCACCGATGCCAGCTCGTAACCAGTATCATTGTAAATCATACACTGAAACATATGTCCATCGGCAATCGCCCGGTCCATATCCGCAAAGGCGCTGTCCTCCGCCCAGACGACGGAGGCCGGAAGTCCGTTTACAGACGCGCCGACGCGCCCTTTCCAGCCGTCCTCCGCAATTTTTTTCGGAATGTAATACCGCTCTTCCTCCCGCTCATATGCAGCCCGCACACCGTTAATCAGAAGTTCGGCCTGTGCCTCCCCGCCCAGCGGCTCCCTGTCTTTTTGCAGAAGCGCAAGTTCTCCTGCCGAAAGCACCTCCGCCTCCATCACCCGCGCCCCCTGACGCATGGACATCGCGAAGACAAACAGCAGCCCGAAAACAAGGCTGATACCGGATATCCATAATTTCTTCATCTTACAGACTCTTCTTGATCTCACGGATGTACTCCGGCGTCGTTCCGCAGCATCCGCCGATGATGGACGCACCGCAGTCCCGCAGATGCAGCACATGCCGCGCAAAACCTTCCGCGCCCATACTGTACACCGCCTCTCCGGTCTCCGTAATCACCGGCATACCCGCATTCGGTTTTGCCACAATGGGAATCGACACGCTTTGTTTTAACCGGCGGATCACTGCCTCGAGTTGATCCGGTCCGACCGAGCAATTCACGCCCACCGCGTCCACGCCCATGGCTTCCAGCGAGACAGCCGCCTCCGCTACGGACCCTCCGAAGTACAGGTTGCCGTCCCCCTCGCAGGTAAAGGTAACCATGAGCGGCAGATCGCAGACATCCCTCGCCGCGTCACAGATCACCAGCGCTTCTTCCAGAGAAAGCAGCGTCTCCGCTCCCAGAAGCTCCGCTCCCGCCTCCGCAAGATAACGGATCTGCTCTTTATATACGTCCATCAGGCCGGCATAGGTCATGGGACCATACGGCTCCATCGGTTTGCCGGTCGTGGACAGATCACCGGCCACCAGGACCTTTCCGCCCACATTTTGAACCGTCCTTTCTGCCAGTGTACGATTAAATTCTTCCACCCGGTCCGCAAGCCCCATATTTTCCAGAGAAATCCGGTTCGCTCCGAACGTGGGCGCATAGAGAATCCCTGAGCCGGCGTCCGCGTATTCCTGCTGAAGCTTCGCAATCACTTCCGGATGCTCGTATACCCACTGCTCGGTACAGACTCCCGGAGGCATGCCCATACTGCGCAGACAGGAACCGGTCCCTCCATCCAGAAGCACCGGTCCTCTCTCTGTCAACGATCGAAATTGTTCCCTTGTCATCCGTCACTCTCCAATCCCGTTTTTATCCTTCTGACAACACAGTATAGCACAACTGCACCCGAGAAACAATCATATTCTTTGCGGATCTCATCCGGGCGTCTTCATCTGCGTAACCGAAAGGATTACTGTTCCGACATACCGGTTCTCAGCCCGGCGCGGGCGGATCATCCTGAAAGACCCATTGAGAGGCGCCGGTCCTTAGGCGCGGTTTTTCACGCGCCTTAGTACCGCTGCGTCCTCTCATTAAGCGCGAGCGGGGTCTGGAAGGATGATCCGCCCGCGCCGGGCGTCCGGAACGCCTGAGGATGTAAAGCAGCCCCCAAAGCGCGCAGCAGCCTTCTTCCGGATTCCGCCGCGGTCAGCACTCCCAGACACACGCCGACCGTTATCACGGCGTATTCCGGATATCCCCGACAGTCTTTCTTCAGAACACGGCCGAAAAACGGAATTCCCAATACGAAGAAAAGGTACCAGCATGCCGGCAGGAGATTCCGGTGACGGTAATTTCCTGCCGCGCGGCCGTGCGTCTTCCCCGCCGCCGAAACCTCGTTTGATTTCCTTTGCAGACGGCCGAGGATCCCGTCCCAGGTCCGGTACAGAATCAGCAGGGCCGTAAAATACACCGCCGCCCCGATCACGGTATGCAGCCTGCCCGGAGTCAGCCATTCGAGCCGAATCCCCGCGCGTTCCAGCCGGTCGGGAAGATAGACCGACGCCGTAATCCGTATTCCGTTCACCAGTATCGTATATCCGTACGAAGCCGCAAAACAGAACAGCGTCCACACCGCGCTTTTCCTCCGGCTTCCCGTACGGTGTACAAAGGCAAACAGGAGCAGCTCCATGGAAATGATCAGAAAGCGGAGCCCGGAACAGGACGGGGCAATAACCAGTCTGGCCGAATGACAGACATAACCCGCATTTTGATCATAGACGAACGACAGTCCGCTCAGACACGCGACCCACCGGGTCACCGGCGTCAGAAGCCACAGCAATTCATCGCTTTTCGCATAACCGAAACTATATTTAAACCAGAAAGCCGCCAGAATACCCGCAAGATAAAAAAATCCATATTCTCTGATTCTTCCGCCTGTTTGCATTTTATCTCCCTTCCTTTCGCTTCACCCAGGCACAAACAACAGTGAATAGCACAGGTTTCACACGGTTCGTCTCCGGACGGCTCCCGTCAGCAACGCCAAGACTGCCAGAACCGCTAAAAGCACCTCTCCCGGCTCTGCGCCGAAAAGATAGCCCCCGACGGCGTAATTCGATACTCCCTGCGGAAGCGGAAGCGGCTGGTCCACATCCGTGCTCTCCCTCTCCGGATTGCGAACCGTCTCCGCCACCGCTACAAAGGAAGTGTACGGCGTCACCATATTGTGTGCCAGCCCGATCTTTGTGATTTCCGCTTTTGTCCGTTCATCCGCCGCCGCATATCCATACGCGGTCAGCGCCTCCACCTTTTTTCTCGCCCACAGATACCGGATCGCCTCATTTTCTTTGGACGGCTCCGTCTCCGACACCTCAATCTCCTGCACATAGTCACTGTCCCCGGTTCTGCCGGCGACACGAATCGTTCCTTCCGGCGCGCCGCGCCATTTTCCAAACAGAACCACCGGCTTTTGCGCATACAGTGACGGAACGCCGGACGGTTCCGTGTCATAGACGTCAAACCCTTCAAAAGACACCTGAATATCGGTCAGAACCGGGGCTTCTATATAAGTGCGGAAACGCTTTGCCGTCTCTTCGGCTTCCTCCTCCCCGGTCACGATAAACGTCTCCCCCATACCGACGCCGGCAATCCCTTCCATCAGCGAACGGTTGACCGAGCTTCCAATACCGAAAGAGAAAAAATCCGCCTCCCCCAGGCTGTCCCGAACCCTCTGGAAAATCTCTTCCTCATCGTAAATATAGCCGTCAGTGATTACAACCACGCTGCGCGCCGCGTCTTCCGGCGCAGGACTTTGCAGAGCCTCATCAAGCGCCGCCGCCAGTTCCGTGCCTCCGCCGCCTTCCTGCATATCAATCAAATCCAGAGCGCATCGGATATTCTCCTCCGTGGCCGCAACCGATTTCAGCGACATCTCCGACACAACGTCCGAAAAAAGGAACACATTAAAGCAGTCCGTCTCTCTTAGATTTCCGACCATATTCCGGATCAGTTCTTTCGCTGTCTCCAGAGGATATCCGTTCATGGAACCGGATACATCCAGTACAAAGAGATATTCCCTCGGAACAATCTCCTTCGGCTCAAATCTGGCTGGAGGCTGTACGGTCAAAAGGAAAAAATTCTCTTCTTCTCCCTCATACAGCATGAGTCCGGAAGCCAGTTCCTCCCCATTCATCCGATATTCCAGTATAAAATCCCGGTTTCCCGCATAGTCTCCCGAATCGGACAGCGTCACTTTTGCCTCTGAATTTTTCTTCCACTCAATCCCGACGTCATGCGTTCTGCTTGCAAGATCCGCGATCGGAACACCGGCAGACAGATTGACTGTAATATCATACGTACTGTCCGGATCTATTCCCTCTTCCAGATAGGGACTTTCTACCCAGTCGCCTTCTATTCGGTCTGTTTCACTCACGGTCCCTGCATAACGGGGGCCGGTAACCGTCGGAAATACGAAGCGGCAGATTCCTTCCGAAACCTCCACCATCTCCGTATAATGCAGTTCAATCCGAACGACGTCACCGGGCATAATGTTTGCCACGTCCATGGTAAAGACATTGGCCCTTTTCTCTTCCAGCAGGGAAGCGTTCTTTCCTTCGTTTTTCGCATCCTTAAATTCCTGCTTTGCCTCCTCCTTTTCTTTGATGACCGCCCTGATCTTCTGTCCACCGATCTGCATGGTCATCCCGTGTACAGATACTTTCGTCGAAGCGGGGAACACATAGCTGGCATTGATCGGACGCGCTCCTTCATTGGCATACGTCTGAGTCACATACGTTTCCGCGATGATCCCGCTGATACTGGTTTGCACCTCCGTCCCCTTCAGCGGCAGGCGGTCGACCGACGGATCCGCTCCCGGGATAAAGAAATACGGCGCCAGCGTTTCCTCCTTCTTTGCTCCCTCCTCGACTGCATATACCGTCGGGCGGTACATGGCAGACAGACAGACGATCAGCATAAAACATACGATTTTTTTCATGATACACCTCTTTCGTTCTCTATATGGTTCTTTCCGTTTCCTGCTGTATACAGAATACATGAGCAGGGCATCAAAACACCATCACAAAACCGTCAAATATGCATCATTTCCGGTCGAATCCGTCCCGGTCTCTTCCGGACACTATAAAGTGAAAAACCGCCCCGCGGAACAACTCCGTGGAACGGCTTTCACAGATAACGGATTCGCCGAATCTAACCGGCAAGCAGACCGGCCGCGCGAAGACCCGCCAGCAGCGCATTAAACTGCGTCACTACATCTGCCGCACTGGTCGCATTTGCCACCGCTGCGGCAGGCGTGACCGTTCCTGCAGGACCGGTCGCTCCGGCAGGGCCGGTAGCGCCAGCCGCTCCGGCAGGACCTGTCGCTCCCGTCGGACCCGTCGCCCCGGCAACTCCGGCAGGACCCGTCGCACCCTTCGGGCCGGTAGCGCCAGCCGCTCCGGCAGGACCTGTCGCTCCCGTCGGACCCGTCGCCCCGGCAACTCCGGCAGGACCCGTCGCACCCTTCGGGCCGGTAGCGCCAGCCGCTCCGGCAGGACCTGTCGCTCCCGTCGGACCCGTCGCCCCGGCAA
>CAJUNR010000014.1:12891-43151 GCA_910587765.1 uncultured Lachnospiraceae bacterium | reverse complement strand
CTGTCGGGCCGGTGGCGCCAGCCGCTCCGGCAGGACCTGTCGCTCCCGTCGGACCCGTCGCCCCGGCAACTCCGGCAGGACCTGTCGGGCCGGTGGCGCCAGCCGCTCCGGCAGGACCTGTCGCTCCCGTCGGACCTGTCGAGCCGGTAGCGCCAACTGCCCCGGCAGGACCCGGGATTCCCTGCACACCCTGGGGACCCTGCGGACCTGTCGGGCCGATCTCACCAACTGCTCCGGCTGGGCCCATCGCTCCGGCCGCCCCGGTCGGACCCGCAGGACCAGCGGGACCGGTCGCTCCAACCGCTCCGGCAGGACCCGTCGCTCCCGTTGGTCCGATTTCACCGGCTGCCCCGGCTGGGCCCGTCGCTCCGGCGGGACCGGCAGGACCCTGGACGCCCTGCAGGCCCTGCGGACCCTGCGGACCGGTCGAACCAGCGGGGCCTGTGGGACCCTGGGGACCAACCGCTCCGGCAGGGCCAGTTGCCCCGGCAGGACCCGGAACTCCCTGCAGACCCTGCGGACCTTCCATCCCGCCCGGTCCCGCAGGCCCCTGCGGACCAGTCGGGCCCGGGCAGCCTCTGGGGCCAACCGGACCCGGACACCCTCTGGGACCCTGAGGGCCGGTCGGACCCGGGCAGCACCTCACATTCGGCTGACCCTGACAGCCGCAGGAACCATTTTCACAATTTCTACGGAAAATATCCATAATCGTTTGTCTCCTTATATAACTGTTTTCACTACATAGATTATGCAGACATTTCCCATACGTTCTTATTACATATTGCGGAAATATTCCTCATTTTTCAGGTATTCTCTCCCATAAGGCTTATATTTCCCCGCCATTTTATGACATTCATATGCTTTTTTCGATTCGCCCATGCGGCTGTAGCACAGGCACAACTGTACCGACGGGATGTATCCGTAGCACTCCTCCTGTACGAATCCTCCGTCCTCCTCTTTCTTTTCGGCGCGGAGCGCCGCTTCGTACCAGAACGCCGCCTGCTCCCACCGCCCGCGGTCAGCAAAATGCTTTCCCAGATCACAGCAGAGCTCTCCTCCCGGCACGCGGAACGAAAGCCCCCGGTAGAGAGCGCTCAGCGCCTCCTCTTCCTTCCCGAGCACATAGAGACAGTAGGACAGATAACGACACGCCTCCACCTGATTCTCGGAAAAGCCATCCTGCCGGTCCAGATAAAACAGGAAACATCCTGCTGCCTCCTCGTACCTTCCGTGATAATACAGTTCCCTCGCATAATAGAACCGGTCTCTCGCCGAAAATACCTCTCCCTCTTCTTTCATGCGCTCGTAAATCCTGAGGTTCCGGTGTCCGTACCGCTTCTTTTTGCTGTGATGCTCGATCCGGATATCCAGATACTCCACCTTTCCCCTCACTTCCACCGCTTCATGCACTCTCCCCTTCCAGAGAAATCCGGCCTCCCTTTTCAGAAGCCGCTCCCGGTAATAACAGAGCGTTTCCTTTCCCTGCTCATCCATCCCCGCCGCATATTTCATCATCACCGCGTCCGGCGTACCGTCCGACTGCGCTTTCCACTGCAGAAACCGCCCGCGCTCCCCCTCCTTCATCACATCATCCGCATCCAGCCACATACAATAATCCATCTCTGCTTTTGCAAAAGAAACGTTCCTTGCCCCGGCAAAATCATCCTCCCAGGGAAGATCGTAAATCTTCTCCGTATACGCTCCGGCAATATCCTTCGTTCTGTCCGTGGAACCGGTATCGACAATTATGATCTCATCCACGGCCTCCCGCACCGAATCCAGGCAACGGGCAAGTACCTCCTCTTCATCTCTGACGATCATACACAGACTGACAGTCACCATCGTCTCTTTCCTGCTTTCTTTCTTTTCCTTATTATTCTATGCCCTTTTGCCGTCCTTCTGTTACCCCGTTCCGCCATAACCGCCGTCTAAGTAAACGCTGTCTTTGATACAATTCGATTTTGCCTTATACATTTTGATTTTGGCATACTTTTTGATTTTGCCCCGCAGGGGGAGGGTTCAAATTGGAAAAGCCTATAAAAAATCCTGCGGCACTCCCATCACCGCAGGGTTTTACACTTTTATCTCCGTCCCGTCCTTAAAGGTGAAACGGACATCTTCTTTATTAAAAACTGTGACAAAATCAATCAGGCTGTACCAGAGGTTCTCATCAAACTCCGTGGCCACTCCGTCCTGTCGTTCCAGCTCGGCGAGAAACCTTTCGATCTGCTCCCTCTTCGCCTGTTTTTCCGTGATGGCGCTGCCGACTTCATCCAGCCTTTCCTTCGTCCGGTCAAACCGATCTGCAAGCCCGTCATATCTCGCCTGGTATTCCGTCTGGTCGAGGGCAACATGGGCATTCTCATCTATGCACTGCTGTATCAGCCCCGCCACCACATTCATTTCTTCCTGAAGCCGCGACTGCTCCGCTTCCAATTCCTTCGTGTCGAAAAGCCGTCCTTCGATGGCGTGGAAATTGGCGGCAATCTCATCCTTTTCCGTGGTCAGGATATTGACCGCTTTCACGAAAAGCCCTTTGATGGTTTCCTCGTCCAGATGGGGCGTGCCGCATTTCTCGCCACCGTCAAATTTGTGGTTGCACTGCCAGACCACCCGGCGGTACTTGCTGTTGGAATGCCACACCTTCGAGCCGTACCAGCTTCCGCAGTCGCCGCATTTTATTTTACTGGAGAAGATGCCCACGCTGCTCTGCCGGTTCGTCCCCGTCTGCCGGACGGCCATCTGCTTCTGCACCGCCTCAAATATGGCAGGCTCTATGATGGCTTCGTGGTTGTGTTCCACATAATACTGCGGGATTTCGCCCTCATTGACCTTTTTCTTTTTGGAGAGGAAATCCACTGTGTACACCTTCTGCAAAAGTGCATCCCCTTTGTATTTTTCGTTTGTGAGGATGCTCCGAACCGTGCTTCCCGACCAGTTTTCCTTGCCGCCGGGAGTGGGTACGCCTTCCTCTGTCAGCGCCTTTGCGATGGCGAATGGGGAGCGTCCCTGCAGGAACATCCCATAAATCCTCTGGACAATGGCCGCCTGCGCCTCGTTGATGACGAGGTTCCCATCCTCGCCCCGGTCATAGCCGAGGAACCGTTTGAACGGGACCGTGACCTTGCCGTCTGCAAACCGTTTCCGCTGCCCCCATGTGACGTTCTCCGAAATGGAGCGGCTCTCCTCCTGCGCCAGCGAGGACATGATGGTAAGGAGCAGCTCGCCCTTGCTGTCGAATGTCCAGATATTTTCTTTTTCAAAATAGCACTCCACCCTGTGTTCCTTCAGCTTCCGGATGGTGGTCAGGCTGTCCACCGTGTTCCTTGCAAACCTGCTCACCGACTTCGTGATGATGAGGTCGATGCGGCCGTCCAGGGCGTCCGCCACCATCTGGTTAAAACCGCTGCGCTTCGTTGTGGAAGTCGCGCTGATGCCTTCGTCCGTATATACAGAAACGAACTCCCAATCCTCGCGCCCCTTTATGTAATTCGTGTAATAATCCACCTGCGCCTCGTAGCTGGTCTGCTGTTCCTCATGGTCTGTGCTGACGCGGGCATAGCCCGCAACTTTCCGCTTTTCCCTGCTGCTGATCGGAGCCGCCGTATATCTGCTCCGTGTAGCGGGTATCGTAATCACCTTTGCCACCGCTCTGCCCTCCCGTCATAAAAATGAATTTCCAGACTGCCGTCTTTCAACACCACAAGCTCCTGTACCTGTTTTTCAAATTCATCCCCGTCAAATTCCTCCTTGCCCATCAAATATACGGAAACTTTGCGGATGTCAGAATCCTGGAAATCCCGCCCGCTGCATTCCGTCCGCACCTTTGACTTCCCGCTGCACCGCCAGTAGGTGTATTTCCCATAGCAGCAGTACCTGTGGTAGATGTTGCCGCAGGAGGCGCACCGTATCTTTCCGGTAAACTCATCCGTGGATGTGTTCTCATGCCTGTTGCTCCGGAGCTTCAGCGTTTCATAAGCCCTGACCGTGCCGTCCTTCAGATGGAAATTTATGCTCCCTGCTTTCTGCACCACCATCCGCTCCACCGTTTCCGTGAAAAGTCCTTCATCGAATACTTCCAGCCCCATGACCAGGCAGAAGATTTCCTTTATCTCGGAATCCGGATAATTTACGCTGTCGCAGGTTACTCCATGATGGCTTTTTGCCCTGCAGTACCAATAAAGATGCCTGTCTTTGCTTTCACTGACCGCCCTGCCATACCGTCTGCCGCACTGTCCGCAGAATATCTTTCCGTCAAAAATGTGCGCCGGCCTTTTCCGGATAGGCTTGCGGGGCGGCTTTACGGGCTTCGGCGGCATTTCCCACAGCCTGGTCTCCCCGTCAAAGAGCTGCATCTCAAGGCTTCCATCCGGCAATGCTGTGATGAGCCTGACCGTCCTTTCAAAAGCCTCCCCGTCAAAGCTGTCTGCCCCCATCAGCCCCGCACATATTCCCATGAGGTCCTGCTCCGAATAATTGCGGCTTGTGCAGGTCATCCCGGCTTCCTTTTTCGCCCTGCAGAACCAGCTAATGTATTCTTTCCCTTTCGCAGTCCCTTTCCGGCGGGTAAAATTCTGACCGCAGGTGCCGCATTTTATCTTCCCCGTAAAAGGGTAGGTGGGATTGACAAGCCCTGCCCGCCGTTCCATCTCCGCCTGAACCTTTGCGTAGGTTTCCCGGTCAATGATGGCTTCATGGCAGTCTGCCATGTAATACTGTGGCAGCTCCCCGCAGTTCTTCACCTTCATTTTTGTGATCGGGTCCGCCATGTAGCATTTCTGCCGCCGGATGTCCCCTGCATAGACCTCGTTGAAAATAAGCTGCCGCACCGAGGCTTCCTGAAAGTCATTCCCAAGCGTGGTACGTATCCCCGCCCTGTTCATGCTCCCTGCGATCTCCCGCAGGGAAACGCCTTCAATGTACATCTGGAACATCCAGCGGACGCCCTCGGCCTCTTCGGGTATGATGACATATTTTCTCAATTCGTCATCGTAACGGTAGCCAAGGATGTGCTTGTTCGCCGCCCCGATCTCCCCGGACTGGAAACGCTTCCTGACTCCCCATTTCACATTTTCTGAAATGCTCCGGCTCTCCTCCTGTGCAAAGGAAGCAAGGAGGGTAAGCATCAGTTCCCCGTCTTCCGAGAGCGAATGGATATTCTCCTTTTCAAACTGCACCTCAATGCCGAGGTTCTTTAAATGCCTTACCGTTTCCAGCAGGTCAACCGTGTTCCTTGCGAAGCGGCTGATGGATTTTGTCAGGATGATGTCAATTTTTCCTTCCTCACAGTCTGCCAGCAGCCTTAAGAATTCACTGCGTCTGGCTGTGTCCGTGCCGGATATTCCCATGTCCGCATATACCCCTGCATATTCCCATTCAGGATTCTTCTGGATCAGGGTGCTGTAATAGCTTATCTGCGCGGAAACGGAATGCATCAGCCGCTCGGTATCCCTTGATACGCGGGCATAGGCAGCGACCTTTTTCCGTGCCTGGATGACCGGCAGCTTCGGCTCTATTCTGCTGATTTTCCTCATGAAACCAACTCCTTTCCGCTACTATACATCACTCTAAACCGCAATTATAGCAAGGGTTTTCCAGCTAATAATGTACCCAGAGTTGGCCGGTATTTTTCAAGCAGGATTGTATCAATTTCCGAATATTCATCCTCTGAAATGACGCCCTTTTGGAGCATGGACTCCGCCACGGATACCGCTCCTTCCGGGCAAGGTTGTCCTCCAGCCGCCTGTCTTCAATAATGACGGCACCGATGGATTCTTCCACCTCGACCTCCGACACCGTCCCGTCCGCAAATTCATATTTAATTTTCACTTTGATTTCCTCCAGTCCTGAAATTTTTGAAAGCAAAAAAAATCAAGACCGGAGGGCGGCGCACGGGACAGATAAAATGTCAGCAACAGACTTTTTCCGACAACGAAAAAACGCACCCGCCATAGGGCAGGTGCGCTCGTCTTAAAAAATTTGCTGTGTATTGGTGGACTGTTTGGGATTGGCAGGGAATATGTCGAACAAAAAAATACCGCAATCCCCTTTAGGACTACGGTATGTAAAAGAAACATATGCTGTTTTGCGATGGGCGGCGTAATGCCTGTTCCTGCCCTTGCCATGTTCATGGAATCTCCTTTCCGGGGATGCACAAACATTTATCCGTTTTCCCCTGACAGCTTGTCAATGGGGAAAATTATAGATTATGCAAAGGTAGAGCCGGTGTAGACAAACGGTAGAAACGGTGTAGGATTTCGCAAGTTACGACATCAAAAGTCGAAAAGGAATCTAATTGAATAATATTTGAAAGATATTTTATAAAAGCAGGCAAAAAAATAACGGCAGCCTGTTTCCCAAGCTACCGCTATGTAACTACTCTTTTCTCTGAGTCCACTTCCAGACAATATCCAACTTCCCGTACACACCGTATAGAAAATGATGTTTCCGGTTCCGCCGCATACAGCTTTCCGCGCAAATTCCGAATATGGCACTTTATAGCATTATTAACACTGCCAAATGCTTCCTCTCCCCAAACACTCCTGTATATCTGTTCATAAGTAAGGACATGGCCTTCATTTAAAACAAGTAAGGAAAGAAGCGCGTATTCCTTTACTGTCAGTTTAATTTCCTGATCCCCGCAAAAAACTTTCCAATGGACTGAATCAATCTGTAAACCAGGAAGCGACAGCACCAGTTTCGAGTCCTGCCATAAAAGCTTAAGTTCTGAACAACATTTGGCGATATCCGTTATCTCTTGAAAAAAAACAGTATTTTGACTCTCAAATCCAATAACTAATATGCCCGATGCCATCACCTCCTTCTGCCTTTCATAAACTATTTATTCTTCTGAGAACTCCCCTTTGCCCACAAAGCAGACTGGACACTCAAAATCATCCGGTACATCTTCCCATTTTGTTCCTGGTGCAATGCCTCCCTCCGGATACCCTTTTTCCTCATCGAACTCCCATCCGCATACATCACATACATATTTCATCGTTCTTTCCCTTTCATACTTTATTGTCAAAATTACATCTCTGCATTGCAACGCCGTCCGCCATCATATAGAAACCAAATTGCATATAAAAATCCGCATTCTTTCTTCCGGCATCCCCTCTATGTATAAATAATCTTTATATTTCTCAATTATCATCTGAAGCATTTTTCCGGCAATTCCCTGATGCTGATAATCAAGACGGACTAAAACATAATGCAAAAAGGCAACCAGTTCGCCGTCATCTATCACCCTTGCAAGACCAACCAGCTTATTCTGATCCCAAACCGTAATAACTGTGGGAGGGAATGCAGCAACGCCTTATGCAGGCGGCTTGGATATTGCCCCGATACCCATCCTACAAACAAGAATAAATCCTGAACCTGCTACTCAGTGAAGTTCTTTTGCTCAGTAAATATCAACTTCATATTTTTTTTACCCAATCACGCTTTCCAAAGACTGTGCAGATTACAATATGCATAAACTGCCTCCACCTCATCACCCTCGCAAAGAGCAAAACATACCTCCGGTTTATCTCCCGGATGCAGTGCTTTCCTCTGATTTCCCTGTTTCGTCTGCAGGGACACCCACTCAATATAATGCTCCGGCAGCATAGGATGCTCTGCAGCCCCCACACGGACTTTTACAAGATTTCTCTCTGCCTGATACATGGGAACATGCTTCTCTACAGCCGCATCCACAGTACCTGGAACAATCTCCTTCATCTTCTGCCCGCAGCACATCACCGGAACCCCGGCATTCTTAACCATCGCAACAATATTCCCACAATGCTCGCAAATATAAAATTTCTGTTCCATCCTATAATTCCTCTCTTTCTTTAATGTGTATAGTCTAAAATGCTAACCTGCTCTCCAAGGTCTTTCTGTATCAGTTCCTTCATCTTTTTAGCAAACGGACAGGGATACCCAATAGGGGTTCCTTTCTTGATACAGGAAGCAAAAGCAAGGGTATCAGCACCTCGCTTTACAAGTTCTCTCGCCCGCAGGACGGCCTTTTTGCCAGGGCAGCCGCCGCAATTGATAAAACCAATAACCTCAATTTCCTCCCCGATACCGGAAAACGTTCCTGTCTTTTCCCGAACAGCCTTAAAATCAGCAGTTCCCGGACAGTAATCTTCCGTCTGCATACACCGGATAATACCTACCTTCACTTTTTACCATCTCCTGCTTCTATCCCTTCCGCCAGTCCTGACAGCCATCCTGCCTCAAAATCGGCAATACAGCCGCTGTCACAGACAGACGCTAACCTGGGCTCAACAGGAATCTGCGCCGTCATGCCAATTTCATATTCTGCGGCCGACTGTTTTACATGGCTCTCCCCAAATATAAAATGCTTCTCATGGCAGGACGGGCATTCAAAATACGCCATATTCTCCACGATGCCGATCACTGGGATATGTAACATCTCTGCCATTTTCACAGCCTTACCCACGATCATGCCAACCAGCTCCTGCGGGGAAGTCACCACAACAATCCCATCCACCGGGAGAGATTGGAACACCGTCAGCGGGACATCCCCGGTCCCCGGTGGCATATCCACAAACATATAGTCAACATCCCCCCAGCAGACATCCGTCCAGAACTGCTTAACCGTACCTGCAATTAGCGGTCCCCGCCATACTACTGGGTCCGTGTCATGCTCCAGAAGCAGATTGACAGACATAATCTTCATTCCGTCTTTAGTCTCTGCCGGAAGTATCCCTGTTTCATTGCTTACCGCTTTCTTCCGGATGCCGAACATACGGGGAATTGACGGTCCCGTAATATCAGCGTCCAAAATAGCGCACCGATATCCCTTTTTCTGCATGGCAGATGCCAGCAGGGAAGTCACCAGGGACTTTCCCACACCGCCTTTCCCGCTGACAATGCCGATTACCTTTTTCACATGGGTTCCAGCATTTGGTTCCTCCAAAAAGCTCTGTGGCTCTCTTCTTTCCGCACAGTCGCTCCCACATTCCCGGCAGTTATGGGAACAGTTTTCACTTTCATGCATTAAACGCACCTCCCTGTCTATGCCTGATTTAAAAATGTACCCAGCCGCTTATCCTCTGTACTGATATGGGAAATCAAAACACTGATATGCCCGTTCAACTTTCCAAGTTCTGATATCGTTGATCCGGACACGGATATCCGGGATGTAATTTCTTTCAGCGTCTTTTTGTATTTTTCATGGAATGTCTTATGTGCCGCTATCCCAGGATAACCGCTCTGTTTCTGAAGCTGCTCCTCATGTGAAAAATGCTGGTTCACATAATTGTTCAGGAAATTTATTGTTTCATCCATGGAAGCCCTTCCTTTACCCTCACTGCAGGCTTCCAGGAGTTTGTTCACTGCCTGAAACAACTCCCTGTGTTCCTTGTCTATAATCGCATTTCCTGTTTCCAGTTTCTTAGTAAATTCATACCTGCTCACTGACATCCGCCCCCATTTCCTGCACAGCCATGCTTAACTTCCCCACAGCCATGCCCATTTCCATGCCGATGTCCTTCTCCGTGATGCCCGTGTTCATGATGGTCACAATGGACATCCGGGTCAAACGTCAGGTTTCCTGCAAGCAGTTTATCCACAGCCTCATCCGCACTGCCAGATACGCCTCCATAAAGGCGGATGCCTGCTTCTGCCAGGGCAGTCTGCGCGCCTGCCCCGATCCCGCCGCAGATCAGCGTGTCCACATTCAGCGCAGACAGCATCCCCGCAAGGGCACCATGGCCGCTCCCGTTTGTATCCACTACCTGCGCCCCGGCAACTTTCCCATCTTCAATCTCATAAACCTTAAACTGCTCTGTATGCCCAAAATGCGGGAATACATTTCCATTTTCATAAGTAACTGCAATCTTCATGATCCCATCTTCCTTTCTTTCACCTTCAATTTCGGCCGCAGCTCTGGCCCTGTCACATTTTTTGCCGCAGCACCTCCATGCAGAGCCGTCACAGAGCGCATAATTCCCGCCGGAAATACAAAGCGTCTTTCCACCCACAAGGCAGTCCGCGATCTTCGTCCTGGCTCTTTCATACATTTCCGTGACCGTAGTGCGGGAAATCCCCATCTGCCTGGCACACTGCTCATGAGTCTTCTTTTCATGGTCGATCAGACGGACCGCCTCAAATTCATCCACTGTCAGCAGAACCTGCTCCCTGCCCTTTGCACCACATGGGGCAAAACTGTCATATTTGGGTTCAAAACAGATCCTCCTGCGCCGGACTGGCCTTGCCATATACCCACCTCCATTTCCGACATATAACGATAACACAATACCATTGAAGACTCCAGATTTCAAGATACTATGAAATTGATGAGCAACTCATTTTTTTAATCCCCTTTCTTTCCCCGGCCTACCTGAATTCCACCGCCTCATCTTCCATAGATCTTAGTAACTTACGGAAACTGAAATAAAAGCATACCGACGTAGTACACACTGCAGCCGTATCCGCTATTGGCTCTGCCATGAAAATTCCTGCAGCTTTATTTTCCATTATTTTGGGCATAAGAAAGATCAGAGGTATCAGCAGAAGGATTTTTCTATAAATGGAAAGAAAAATCGCCACCGGCGCATTTCCCAATGCCACCATGCTGTACTGGCAGGCTACCTGTATCCCAAAAATTGCAGACATAGACATAAAAATCCGCAGAGCCCAGGCCGTATACGCCAGCAGCCCGGCATCATTCGTAAAAATACCCGCCAGCAGCTCATTCCCAAACATACAAAACGCCCATATCAGAACCGAACCGACCGTACAGGAAAACAGGACCATGCGGAAAGTCTCCTTCACCCGCCCTGCGTTCCCCGCCCCCGCATTATAGCTTAAGATAGGCTGCGCTCCCTGTGTCATGCCCGTCAGAAGGAGCATAGTAAAATTCATGATCGTACATAAAATTGTGACTGCCCCCACTGCTGTATTCCCTGCATACTTCAAGAGTGAGACATTGAAACAGACAGCCACAAGGTTTTCCGTGATCTGCATCAGACAGGGGGAAAACCCAAGGGCAATACACGGGAGCAGTATCCCCGGCTCAAAGCGGATCAGACTTCTGCGCAGCCGTATCACACTCCTGCCGGAACACAAAAAGGCTGTCACCCATACGGAAGATATGCACTGGCTTATCACTGTCGCAAGCGCAGCGCCTTTTACCCCCATATGGAAAAGATAGATGAACACCGGATCTAAAATACAGTTCAGCACAGCCCCGATCAGCACGGTCAGCATACTGGTTCCAGAAAAGCCCTGTGCCGTAATAAACGAATTCAACCCTAAAGAAAGCTGGACAAAAACCGTCCCCATGCAGTAAATCTGTATGTAATCCGCCGCATAGGGGATTGTCTGCGCATCCGCACCAAACAGCAGCAGGATCTGTCTTCCGAACAATAGCATAACAACCGTCAGGATTATGGAAAGGGCAGCCAGCGTAAACGTGCATGTTCCGAGAATCCTTTCCGCCTCCCCATGCTGCTTTCTGCCAAGCGCAATGGAAGCCCTCGGCGCCCCGCCCATACTGACCAATGCCGCAAAAGCAGATATACCAAGGATAACCGGCATCGTCACACCCACACCTGTCAGCGCATCTGCCCCAATCTTCGGAATATGCCCGATGAACATCCGGTCAACCATATTATAGGTCACATTGATGACCTGTGCGGTCACTGCCGGGACTGCCAGCTTGAAAAAGAGCCGCCGGACAGGAAGCCCCGCCAGTTCGTTTTCTTTGCTGCTGATATTTTCACACTCTTTTTCCATCTTCTCCATCCTCTTTCCATACAGGTTATTGCAGGATATTGCCATAAATCCTTTTGTCATAATCCTGAAACACATTAAAGACCACTTTTTGAATATCTGAATCTCCCAGACCCTCCCGGACTGTCTGGACGGCAATTTCAGCCGCCAGTTCATTTGGAAAACAGAATACCCCCGTCGATATACAGCAGAACGCAATGCTCCTGATCCCATTGGCTTCTGCCAGTTCCAGGCAGGAACGGTAACAGGCTTCCAGCTTTTTTTCATCTTCCTGCGTAACGGCTCCCGATACTGCCGGCCCCACCGTATGCAGTACAAATTTTGCAGGAAGGTTATATCCCTTTGTTATCTTCGCCCTGCCCACAGGCTCCTCACAGCCCTGCGCCTGCATCAGTTCCATGCACTCATCCCTAAGCTGCAGCCCTGCCGCTGAATGAATGGCATTGTCGATACAGGCATGGCACGGAATGAAGCAGCCAAGCATCTGCGAATTGGCCGCATTCACAATGGCATCCGCATTCAGCCGCGTAATATCCCCCTGCCATAGGGAGATACGGCTGTCTGAATTCACGGCCGGCAGCTCCATAACATCCACTACCCCTTTTTCTTCCCGTTCCTCTGCTAACAGTTCATCCTGCAGGTGCAGGAATTCCAGGTTCAGGCACTTTCCGGGATAACGCACATTCATCAGGCTTCGGAGCAGCCGCCTCTGGCTCTCCATATCTTCCGCGAACCGTTCCGCCTGCTGCCTGTACTCCGGCATTTCTTCCAAAAGCAGGCTGTTCAGTATCCGGATTTTTTCTAACCGGCTCATTTTCCACACACCTCCCCTCCGCTATCTCCCGCCACCGTTATAATCACACTTCTGGCAATGCTGCATGGCATGTTCCGTATCCTCTTTATGATAAGCGCCCGACCACTGGCAGATGCTCTGCAAAATGGGGACGACAGACAGCCCCTTCTCCGTAAGGGAATATTCCACCCTGGGAGGGATTTCATCATAGGACTGCCGGTTTATCATACCGTTTTTCATCAGTGCCTTTAACGAAGCGCCAAGAACCGCATCCGTAATATTGGTAAGCTCACTGCGCAATTCACTGTACCGCAGTGTCTTTTTTGCCGCCAGCACACAGATGATCCGGGAATTCCATTTACCCCCGAACACATCCAAGCCATATTCCAACGGACAGCGGATATCCTTGTCTAATTTTGGTTTATACATGTGATCACCTCAACTCATTCTTTTTCTGCGTATCCCCATCATTATCCCTTTATATCAATCAAAAATCAAGTTACTATGAAAAAGAATAGTGACTAATAAATTTACAAATATATTGCCCATATCAAGTAGAAAGAATATACTGCTGACGAGAAAACGATAAAGGAGGCATCCATCATGATAAAAAACATCGCCGCCGGCACAACCGGAACCTATGAAAACGAACTGAAAAAGCTCCGGCTGTCCTTTGAAGAATCCGATGCCGTGATCATCGGCGCTGGGAGCGGCCTCTCCGCTTCCGCAGGATACGAATTTGCCGGGGAACGCCTGAAAAAACATTTTGGAGACTTCGTGAATAAATATGGCATGGCAGATATGTATACCGGCTGTTTTGCGGACTTTGAAACCAATGAAGAACGGTGGGCATACTGGTCACGCTGGGCATGGATCAACCGCTATGAGGAGATTCCAAAAAATACCCACAGGAAACTGTTGGAACTTCTGACCGGGAAAGATTATTTTGTCCTGACTACCAACATCGACCATACGTTCCAACGCTCCGGTTTCCCGAAAGAAAAACTGTGCTATACCCAGGGCGATTTCGGGCTCTTCCAATGCTCGAAACCCTGCCACCCTGCCACTTATGACAATTACGAAACCCTGAAAAAAATGATGGCAGAGGCCAGGGATATGCGGATACCCGCAGAACTCATCCCGCACTGTCCAAAATGCGGACGGGAAATGGACTTTAACCTGTTCTGGGATGATACCTTCGTCCGGGATGAAGGCTGGCATACTGCACATGACCGCTATGAAGAATACCTGTCATGCCATGAAACCGGAAGGATTTTATACCTTGAACTGGGCGTCGGCTTCAATTCGCCTGGCGTCATAAAGTTTCCTTTCTGGAACATGGCCGCAAAGAATCCGGACGCCGTTTATGCAAGCGTAAACCTCACCAATCCCTGCTATCCCGCATTATTAGAAGACCGCTCCATTGTGATAAGCAGGGATGTTGACGCCGTTATCTGTGACCTGGCATGATCCCTTCATCACGCAATACCGGCGCCTTTCTATGGCAAAGTTCCACACAATGCCCGCAGCCGTTACATTTTGCAGCCTGTACCTCACTCCGAAAACCCGGCAGCATAATGATCGCGTGTTCCGGGCATTCTGCGATGCAGGCCCCACAGCCAATACATTTTTCCGGATCAATATAGGCTTTCATAATTTCCTCCCATAGTGTTATAAGCCACGCGGCTCCACGGCATGGCTATTTAACTTTAACATCACACAACTATTATCTGCCATATGTAAAACGGGTACAGAGCATTTTTATGTGCTCTGCACCCGCCGCTTTTTGTCCGCCTTACAGAACTTTTTTGTTCTCCGCCCCAGGGGTAGTCACGATCACCTTTTTTGGTGTAATAACCAGCGCACCCTTTGCGGTAGCCGCTCCATTGAACATTTTTTCCACCATGGCCTTAAACGTATCAACAACCGCACCTTCTGTCACGTACTCCGCAATGCCCTTGATCTGGTAGCCTTCCAGAGACTTTGCATCATATACGGAAATGGCAATCCTGCCGCCGTTTGCCTTCAGATTGTTCAGCGTGGTCTCAAGGAATACGTCACCCACTACCAGCTTCCTGTCTTCCGTTACATCCTTGAACGCCACGGGAACCACATTCGGCTCATTATTGGCACAGGTGGCTAAATCCCACATATTCTCGGCCAGCAGTTTTTTTACATTTTCATTCAACATAAGAAGTACCTCCTGAATTTTATTTCTTAATTAGATTTGCTAAACCAAATTATAGTCTGCCGACTTTAGAGATACAAGATATTAACAAATTAGTGAGTCACTAATAAATTTCATAGTTGAAACTGGGATATTCTCCAGAATAAATTCCTATCGTTAAAATTTGCACCCAAACTCATGCTTGGGTGCATTGTATCAAATTGTGGTATGCAAGCCAGTAAGACACATGTTCCGACAAATCTCTACACGTTTTTTGCAAAGTGACCACTGTGTTCAAATTGGACAAGCAGAGCGGTCAAAATGACCACGGGGGTGGTCACTCCATCTGACCACTGTGTTCAGACGCCTTTGAGGGGCGGTCACTTTTGACCGCCCCTTCACCGACTGGCACGGATTCCCATGCTGTCCTGGCACAGCTCCAAAATCAAACAAGGGATTCCAGCAACACCCAATGTGCCGGAACCCCTTGTTTTCAGCGGTTTCCCCGATATTCTGTCCATTCCCTTTGTATCAAATAAGCGGTTTACATTTCCGTGAAATTTCCTGCTGCGAGCAGATTTCCGCCCGAAAAAAGGCCTTATCCCCTGATCGGATAAAGCCCTGTAAACTCACATTTATTCTTTTCCGCCGGCCAAAAGCGCCGTCAGGAAACCGGTTCCTGTAAAGCGTCCTGCTTCCATGGAAGTTCCGGATTCTCGATCTTCTTATCGCGGAGCATCAGATCCGCCATCGCTTCCTTCGCCGGTTTATTATCGAAAAGCACCCGGTTCACTTCCTCTACAATCGGCATATCCACACCGTATTTTCCGGCAAGGACCATGGCGGCTTTGGCGGAGTACACACCTTCCACTACCATTTTCACCTCATCCATGGCTTCCTGCATCGTCCTTCCCTGTCCGATCAGATAGCCCGCCTTCCGGTTCCGGCTGTGTACGGAGGCACAGGTCACGATCAGATCTCCGATCCCGGTCAGACCGTTAAAGGTCTCGATCCGCCCGCCCATCGCCACACCCAGACGGCTCATCTCCGCAATCCCTCTGGTAATCAGCGCCGCTTTGGTATTGTCTCCGCAGCCAAGCCCGTCCGCCACACCCGCCGCCAGCGCAATCACGTTTTTAAGCGCCCCGCCAAGCTCAATCCCCAGCATGTCCGGACTGGTATAGACGCGGAATACCCGGTTCATAAAAATATTCTGGATGTACTCTGCGGTTGCTCTGTCCTTCGCTCCTGCTACCACAGTAGTAGGAATCCCCTTCCCCACTTCTTCCGCATGGCTCGGGCCTGACAGCACTGCCGCATTCGCTCCTGGAATCTCCTGCTCGATGATATCCGTCAGGATCATCAGGGTACGTTCTTCGATTCCTTTGGCCAGATTCACGATCACCGCGCCCTCTTTCACACAGGGCGCCATCTTCCGCGCCGTACCGCGGACCGCCGTAGAAGGGACCGCCAGAATCAGCAGATCCCGCTCCTTCACTGCCGGCTCCAGTTCCGAGGTAAACCGTGTCCTCTCTGAAAGTCTTACTCCGGGAAGCTTTGATTCATTCTCCCTTTTCTCACGAAGCCTTTCGGCCTCCTCTTCCCTGTGGGACCACACAATCACCTCATGCCCGTTGACATCGAGCACCTTCGCAATTGCCATTCCCCAGCTTCCCGCTCCGATCACACTCACTTTCGCCATAATATCCTCTCCTGTCAGGGTTGCGTTTCTGTCTTCTTTTGAAAAATCTTACTTTCCGTTCCGTGCAAAAGCCGCACAATGTTCGCCCTGTGGCGGTAGATGGCCATAGCGGACAGCGCCGCGCACACGATATAAAATTCCATCCGATGCGCCGGATCCATACCGTAATATCCCCGCTCTCCCAGCACCACCAGGCTGATCACCAGCTCGATCACCACCAGAATCGAACCCAGCGACACGTACCTGGTCAGAAAGACGGTCAGCAGGAACGTAGACGCTTCCAGCGCCGTCACGATGGGCCCCAGCGTCAGCACTAGCCCCGCGGTACAGGCGATTCCCTTGCCGCCTTTGAATTTAAGCTGCACCGGGAAATTGTGCCCCAGAATCGCTCCCGCCGCCGCGTACATGCCAAGGAGCGGTAGCCAGTCCGCATCCTGCCGGCGGAAAAGAAATTTGACCGCCGCCACCGCAAGCACTGTCTTGGCCACGTCCCCCAGAAGTACAATCACCCCCGCCTTCTTGCCCAGTACCCGGAGTGCGTTGGTCGACCCGGCATTGCCGCTGCCATGCTCCCGAATATCGATCCCGTTAAGCCTTCCATAGATATAGGCGGTCTGAAATATCCCGAACAGATAGCCGATCGCCAGACTGATTACCCGTTCCATCTCATCCCTGTTCCTTTCTCTCCCGTATGATAAATTTCAGGGAAGTTCCCCTGAATCCGAACGCATCCCGGATCTTGTTCTCCAGATACCGGGTATAGGAAAAATGCATCAGTTCCCTGTCGTTGACAAAGATTACAAAGGTCGGCGGTTTCACCGACACCTGCGTCCCATAGAAAATCTTGAGCCTGCGCCCGCGGTCCGAAGGGGGCTGCTGCATGGCGACCGCCTCCGTGATAATCTCATTGAGCACCCCTGTCTGAATCCTCAGCGTCTGATTCTCGATCACCATGTCAATCGTCTCAAAGAGCCTGGGCAGCCGCTGCCCGGTCTCGGCGGAGATAAACAGAATCTCCGCGTACATCATGAAGGAGAGAACCTCCCGCACTCTGCGCGTAAATTCATAGATGGTTTTGTCATTCTTCTCGACAGCATCCCACTTGTTGACCGCGATGATCACGCCTCTGCCCCGCTCATGAGCGATGCCGGCGATCTTTGCGTCCTGCTCGGTGACGCCTTCTACGGCGTCAATGACGACCACCACCACGTCCGCCCGTTCTACGGCCGTCACGGTGCGGATAATGCTGTACCGCTCCAGATCTTCCTTGATCCTGCTCTTCCGGCGCAGCCCCGCCGTATCAATGAACACATAGTCTTTTCCGTTATACCGGATATCCGTATCAATGGCGTCTCTGGTCGTGCCCGCGATATCGGATACGATCACCCGGTTTTTGCCGGTCAGCTTATTGATGATGGAAGACTTCCCCACATTCGGCTTGCCCACGATGGCAATCCGCGGACGATCGTCCTCCTCCTCTCCTCCCGCGTGTTCCGGGAAGTGGGCGACCACCGCGTCCAGCATATCCCCGATTCCCAGCCGGGAAGCCGCGGACACCGGAAGCGGATCCCCGATCCCCAGGTTGTAGAACTCATACACATCCGCCATGAATTTCTCGAAACTGTCGACTTTGTTCACCACCAGAATCACCGGCTTGTGCGAACGCCTCAGCATATCCGCCACCTTGGAATCCGCATCCTGAAGTCCCTGCCGCACATCCGTCAGAAACAGGATCACGTCCGCCGTATCAATGGCGATCTGCGCCTGCTCCCTCATCTGCGACAGAATAATGTCGCTGCTGTCCGGTTCAATTCCTCCGGTATCTATCATGGTAAAATGATGGTTCAGCCATGTGACGTCCGCGTAGATCCGGTCCCTGGTCACTCCCGGCGTGTCTTTTACGATGGAGATGTTCTCTCCCGCCAGGGCATTGAAAAGGGTGGACTTGCCTACATTGGGACGCCCCACAATGGCCACAATCGGTTTGCTCATAATCTGCCTCCTGTCATCACCCGGTTATTTTTTCCACCAGATCATTTCCGCTTGATTCTACTATGGATACTCTGATTTGTAAAGCTTTTTCCACTTCTTCCACAGTGACGTCATCCAGAAAGACCGGCTCGCCGCTTTTGAGCATATGCGTGCTGAGCAGAAGACGCTCCCCCAGACCCTGCCCGGAAAGCTGCCGGATCAGGTCCCGCCCCGTGATCAGTCCCGCCACCGTGATCCGCTCGCCAAAGAACTCGTTTTTGACCGGGAACACCGTCACGCGGATATTCGGGTATTTCTCCCGGATACGCTCTGCATGCCTGCGAAGATACGGCGCCGCCAGCTCCCCGGTGGCGATGGACACCGCCCGGCGCCGATCGTCCCCGGAATGTTCCCTCAGCGCCAGAAGAACCTCCTCCTCCAGAAGCCGCACCATGCCCACTCCGTTTTCCAACTGCAGATAGCCGTCATACGTATCCTCCTCCGGCATGGGCTGCCCTGCCAGAATGTACCACTCGTCCCCCGCATGGATAAAATGGGTCCCGTAGCGCTCGTAAAGCTGCTTCTGCCATCTGTGGATACAGGCGAGAACCTGACCGGCATCTTCCTTTGTAAAAGGCGCGAGCGGGTACAGACCCTCCCGGTAACGGGTCAGCCCCACCGGCACCACCGACACGCTCTGCAATTGCGGAAGGAACGTGCTCAGATCACGGATGGAGCGCTCCAGCTCCTCCCCGTCGTTGACGCCCCTGCACAGAACAATCTGCCCGTTCATCACGATCCCCGCATCTTTAAGTTTTTTCGCCTTCTCAAGAATATCTCCGGCAAAACGGTTATTCAGCATCCGGCAGCGAAGTTCGGGATTCGTTGTCTGAAAAGAGATATTGACCGGAGAAAGTTTATAATATATGATGCGCTCCAGATCCGCATTGTTCATATTGGTCAGAGTCAGATAATTTCCCTGCAAAAACGACAGCCGGGAGTCATCGTCCTTAAAATAGAGCGTATCCCGCATCCCCGCCGGAAGCTGATCGATAAAACAGAAGATGCATTTGTTCCGGCAGGAACGGTAGGCGTCCATCAGGCCGTTCTCAAACTCCAGCCCGAGGTCTTCTTCATATTCTTTCTCAATTTCCAGTTCCCATTCTTCTCCGTCCGGCTTGCGGATCAGAACCAGGACCTCCTCCTCATTCATCAGATAGCGGTAATCAAACACGTCCTCCGGCGTCTGTCCGTTGACCGACAGGAGCACATCTCCCGCTTCAATCTCCAGTTCCTGCGCGATGCTTCCGGGAACAACCGCGCGTATCACATGTTCCATATCTGCTGCTCCCCGTTCTTCTTTTTTCCTTACTATACTAAAGATCCGCAGAGGTGTAAAGCCTTGATGCCATAATTTCTGTCCTGCGGGTTGACTCTCTGCATAGAAAAATGATATAAATTATATAGATGAACGATCACACACAAAAGACAGGAGGGTTATATGTCTGATATTATTTCCTATGAAAATGTCCTCCCCATCGCACCGCTGAAGATTGCGGCCCTGGAAGGCTGTCTCGATCTGGCCCGCGGGGTGGACGACTATCTGGTCCGTTTTCGTGAATCGACCAATCAGAAGCTTCAGGGCACTCCGGATTTTCAGGGCTATCACGAGGATTCCTACATCATCCGCAGCGCCTGCCCGCGCTTTGGAACCGGAGAAGCCAAGGGAATCCTGTACGATTCGGTCCGCGGCGTCGATCTCTTTATCATGGCGGATGTCCTGAACCACAGCCTGTCTTATACGGTCTGCGGCCACAAAAACTATATGTCGCCAGACGACCATTATCAGGATCTGAAACGGATCATCTCGGCGACGAACGGAAAGGCGCACCGGATTAATGTGATCATGCCGTTTCTCTATGAAGGCCGTCAGCATAAAAGGAGCCAGCGGGAGTCGCTGGACTGTGCCTTTGCCCTGCAGGAGCTGGTGGATATGGGCGTCACCAACATCATCACTTTCGACGCCCACGACCCGCGGGTCTGCAATGCGGTGCCGCTCTACGGCTTCGACAGTTTCAATCCGCCTTATCAGTTTATCAAAGGACTTCTGAAGGCGGAACCGGATTTGAAGATCGACAAGGAGCATCTGATGGTCATCAGCCCGGATGAAGGCGCCATGGAACGCGCCGTCTACTTCGCCGGCGTCCTCGGCGTGGATATGGGCATGTTTTATAAACGCAGGGATTATTCGGTCGTCGTCAGGGGCAAGAATCCAATCGTAGCCCATGAATTTCTGGGAGACGCCCTGTCCGGCAAGGACGTGATCATTATCGACGACATGATTTCTTCCGGAGAAAGTATGCTCGACGTGGCAAGACAGATTCGGGAACGGGGGGCAAAACGGGTATTTGTCTGCGCCACATTCGGACTTTTTACAGACGGGCTGGACAAATTTGACGAATACTACGAACAGGGGTACATCAGCCGCGTGGTCACGACCAATCTGAACTACCGGTCGCCCAGCCTGCTGGCCAAACCCTACTATGTGGAAGCCAACATGACCAAATTTCTGGCTGCCATCATTGACTGCATCAACCACGACGTGTCCACGGAGCATGTAAACGATCCGACGGAGCGGATCCACGGGCTGCTGGAACGGATCGAACAGTCTTACTGAATCCATCGAGTAGGGGCGATTCATCTTCCCTACTCGCGCACCGGGCGTCCGTCAGCTTGCTGACCTATTTCATCTGGACGCCCGCGTGCATAAAAAAAGCGCAGGGCCCCGGAAACGGCCGGGCGCTCTGCGCAGTATCAAATCTGTCCGCTCTTCCTGTGCAGACCTTTCAGATACATTTTCCTTTCAAAATCACCTGTACCGTACTCAGATCCTCCTGGCTCAGCAATACCAGATTGGCGACCTTTCCCGGGGTGACGCTGCCGTACTGATCGTAGATGCCAACGGTTTTCGCAGAATTGACGGCGGCGCAGCGGACCGCGCTCTCCAGCGGAATCTGCATCTTCTGAACCGCGGTGCGCAGGCAGTCCATCAGATTGGTGACCGAACCGGCGATGGTGCCGTCCTCGAGGGTCGCAAGACTGCCCTTCTTAATCACTTTCTGGCCGCCCAGAGCATATTCGCCGTCCGGCATGCCGGCAGCCTCCATGGAATCGCTGATCAGAATAATGCGTTCGTCGCCGAACATCCGGAACGTCTGGCGGACAGTGACCGGGTGAACGTGAATCCCGTCGCAGATCAGCTCCGCTTCCACGCGCGGATCGTCCGCGGCCGCTCCCACGACTCCGGGAGAGCGGTGGGAAAGGCCGGACATGGCGTTGTAGAGATGGGTTACGTGATGAACCCCTTTCCGGAAAGCTTCGGCAGCCGTCCCGTAGTCCGCAGCCGTGTGCGCTACCGACAGGACCACCTCCTCTTTCAGCTGTTCAATACACTCCATCGCCCCCGGCTCTTCCGGAGCGATGGCGAGAAGCTTCACCAGATTGCCCGAAGCGGCATTCAGCTCCCGAAACATCTCCGCGTCCGGGCGATGAACGTAAGCTGCGTTCTGCGCCCCTTTCTTCGCCAGGGAAATGAACGGACCTTCCATGTTGATTCCGCAGAGAACGGCGCCTTTTTCATTCGGATAAGAGGCGGCCGCCGCGCAGATCTCTCTCAGAGTGTCCCTGCCAAGCGTCATGGTGGCGGGAACAATAGTCGTGATCCCCTGGGAAGCTTCATAGACCGCCATCGCTTCGATCGACCCATGGCTCCCGTCACAGAAATCCCGGCCCACACACCCGTGAAAATGGAGATCCGTAAGCCCCGGAATCAGGTAACAGCCGGCCCCGTCGATGACCGTGTCGTCCGTGCTGCGCTCCGCGATCCGCTCCTGATCCGTACAGACGTCCTGTTCCGCAAAAACGCCTTCTTCCGTGTAGACTTTCGCGTTGATAATCTTCATATTCCGTACCTTCCCCGTTTATTCCGGAAGCGTACAGCCGGACAGAGCGGCTTCATCGGCCACCACCGTCACGTCCGGATGCAGCTGCAGGATGGAACCCGGCACTTTCGGCGTCACCGGACCGAAGAACGCATTTTTCACTGCCTCCGCCTTGTCCGCGCCGCTGACGACCACCAGAATTTTCTTCGCCGCCATAATGTTGCGGATTCCCATGCTGTACGCCTGCTTCGGCACCTCGTCCGCGGAAGCGAAGAAACGTTTGTTCGCCTCAATCGTGCTGGGCTGCAGATTGACGCAGTGGGTTCCCTTTTCAAAGAACTCTCCCGGCTCATTGAACCCGATATGACCGTTGTGTCCCAGACCGAGAAGCTGCAGATCCACGCCGCCGGCCGCGCGGATCACTTCCTCGTACCTCGCGCACTCCTGCTGCGGATCCTCGTTCATGCCGTCCGGAAGGAACGTCCGCTCCGGATTGATGTTCACATAATCGAACAGATGACTGTGCATAAAATAGTAATAGCTCTGCTCGTTCTCCCGCGGCAGCCCCCGGTACTCGTCCAGATTCACCGTCGTCACATCGCCGAAATCCAGATCGCCGTTCTCGTACCGCTCCACCAGCCGCCGATACGTTCCGATCGGCGAGGAACCGGTCGCCAGCCCCAGCACGCAGTCCGGTTTCAGAATCACCTGTGCGGAAATCATGTCCGCCGCCCTGCGGCTCATGTCGTCATAATCTTTTGCCTGAATGATTTTCATACCCTTTGCCCTCCTGTTTTCCCTGAAATCAATGATCGGTGTCATTTTCTCCATTTTAGCGGAAACAGCGGCTTCTGTCCAGCCGCTTTTCTTCTCCTGCTGACGGAAAATATTCCGTTGTTACTTTTCACACGCTGGCCAATGTCAGCCCGGTGCGGACAGATAACTCTGAAAGACCCATTGAAGGGCGCCGGTCCTTAGGGCGCGTCTTTTGCGCCCTTAGTACCGCTGCGTCCCTTCATTAAGCGCAAGCGGGGTCTTGAAGACTTATCTGTCCGCATCGGGCGTCCCGTTAGCGTGGGTATGAAATGTAACATTCCGTTCCTCCTCCCGGAGAAGCTGCAGAAACGCTCCCAGATTCCCCCGCTTTCCCCCGCTGGCGCGGTGGGAGAAGAGGAGGTCCGGATTACAGCACGTACACACGTTGGTGACTGCCAGATGCTCCGGTTTGATCCCCGCATCCAGAAGCACAATCTCGTTAGCTCTCCACAGGTTTAACTGGTACCTGCCGCCCGGCCTGCGGTACACCAGACGTTCGTCCGCATCCGACCAGAATTCCCGCTTAAATGCCAGCGCCACGTCCTCGCTGACCTCATAGCAGTCCTGGCAGATCGACGGTCCGACGGCGGCGCGCACATCCGCAGGATCCGTGCCGAACGCTTCCTTCATCTTTTCCAGAGTCGCCGCCCCCATCCGGCCCACGGTTCCTTTCCACCCCGAATGGGAGAGACCGACGGCGCGGCGGACCGGATCGACAAAAAACAGCGGAACACAGTCCGCATAAAAAGTCGCCAGCACAAGTCCTGGCACATCCGTAATCAGACCGTCCACATCCGCATATCCGGGAAACTTCGTATAGCCTCTGCCCCTGTCCTCCTCCGTCACCCGGCGTACGTTTGTCGTATGGGTCTGGCAGGACAACACCAGATCAGACGGTTCAAATCCCATGGACGCACCGATCCGCCGAAAATTCTCCCGAACCTTTTCCGGATCGTCCCCTCTGGTAAAACCAAGGTTCAATTCCGACAAATCTCCCCGGCTGACTCCTCCCATCCGGGTGGAAAAACCATGGCGCACCAGTTTTGTATCTTCCAGATTCCGGAATACAAAATATGGCACGCCATTTTTCTCATTTAAATACATATTGCTGTTTTCTGTCTTTTTCTTCCACATCTGCACGGCTCCTGTCCGATGAACGCAGCAAAGCCTCCGGCCGCACTGCTTCAAATAATTTCAAACGCATTCCTGATATGCTCCACCTCGCCGCCCAGAATACTGACCACATCAAACCGGCAGGCCTGCGTCTGCGAAATCCGGTTTTTATGGCAGTAGTATATGGCGGCCTGTGCGATTTTCCTCTGTTTGTTTCTATGGACCGCTTCCGCCGGATGTCCGGACTGTCCGTTCCGGCGGTATTTCACCTCAATAAACACCAGGTATCTGCCGTCTCTCGCAACCAGATCAATCTCTCCCTGACGGCAGCAGAAATTCCGCGTCAGGATCTCAAATCCCCGCTCTGTGAGCCAGCGAGCCGCCTGTTCCTCGTACCGCGCGCCGGCCGCTCTCTTATTCATCCTCAGCCCCGCCCGTAAAATTGCGGATAAAGGTCCTTCTGTGAATCTCACAGGGCCCCAGTTCTCTAAGCGCAGCAATATGCCTTGCGGAACCGTATCCTTTATTGGAAGCAAATTCATAACCCGGATATCTGGCGTCAAAGACCGTCATCATACGGTCCCGCGTCACCTTGGCAATCACGCTGGCCGCCGCTATGGAAACGCTCTTGGCGTCGCCTTTTACAATCGGCACCTGCCTGATATCCACCCCCGGTATGGTCACCGCGTCATTCAGAAGAAGAGCCGGTTTTATCTCCAGTTTTTCGATGGCCTGACGCATGGCTTCATAGGTCGCCTGCAGAATGTTGATCTCATCAATCCGCGCATGACCGACCACGCCTACGCCGACCGCCAGCGCCTTCTCCATAATCTCATCGTAAAGCAGTTCCCTGCGTCTCGCCGTCAGCTTCTTGGAATCGTTCAGGTAGAGAATCTCTGCCTCCTCCGGCAGAATCACCGCGGCCGCCACCACCGGACCGGCCAGAGGCCCTCTGCCGGCCTCGTCAATCCCGCAGATCGGGCCGGCCCCGCCGTATTCTCTCTCGTAAACCTTCATGCCTTCCAGCCTCGCAAGCTCCGCCTGAAGCTTCTCCTGCTGCTTTTTCAGCCGTTCTTCTTTCTTCGTCATCACTGATGCTTTAATACTCCTATCTCATCCAGCGGCCAGATCCGAAGCCATGCCCGTCCGATGATCTCATCCCGGTGAATCAGACTCACATTCGGATCCCGGCTGTCCGTACTGTCGTTGCGGTTGTCTCCCAGAACGAAATATTCGTCTTCCCCCAGTGTGACCGGATCCGCCGCCAGTCCCGCGCTCTTCATCACTTCTCTGCCGTATGATTCATACAGAATCTCCCCGTCTATGTAGATCTCCCCGTCCCGGATCTGGATCGTCTCCCCCGGGAGCGCGATAATTCTCTTGATATAATAGACGTTGTCCTCATAACGAAAGGGAAAGACAATGATGTCAAATCTCTTAGGAGACGAAAAGCGGTAGGTGATCTTATCCACAATCAGGTTGTCTCCGTGGCTGAGGGTATTCTCCATGGAGCTTCCGCTCACATAAGTTCTCTGTCCCACAAAGGTAATAATCAGATACGTGATCCCTATGACGATCGCCACATATACGAAAAATCCCAGGACCTCCCGTACAATTCCCGGCTTTTTCTCCTCATAATCTTCCACGTAATTTTGTTTTCCCATACTGCTGCCCTCTAATCTTTTCTGCTTTTATCATATTCCCCTTCCGGCGGAAATTCAAGTGTAATTTTTCCAAGCCGACCGCTCCGGAAATCGTCCAGAAGCAGGGACGCCGCCCGCTCCACATCCGGTTCTCCGCCCCTGCTCAGACAGCCTCTGACCTCTGCGATCTTCCGCAGCATCCGCTCCGGCTCCGGCGGAACTGCCGTCTGATAGCGCTCCTCCAGCGATCCCGGAAAATACTCCTGCAGGAAGCTTCCAAGTCTTCCCGCCAGCTCCTGCAGATTCAGGATCTCATCGTTGACGGAACCGAGAATGGCCAGACGGATCCCAACCTCCGGATCGTCGAATTTCGGCCAGAGAATCCCCGGCGTATCCAGAAGCTCCACCTGCCTGTTCAGCCGGATCCACTGAGCGCCTTTTGTCACCCCGGGCCGGTTGCCGGTCTTCGCGCATGCTTTTCCCGCAAAACTGTTGATAAAGGTAGACTTTCCCACATTGGGGATCCCGACCACCATCGCACGGATCGGACGGTTTTTGATTCCTCTCTTCTGATCCCGCTCCGTCTTCTCCCTGCACGCTTCCCTGATGACGTTCTGGACACTCTTCATTCCCGCCCTGTTTCTGGAATCCAGCCTGACCGCGGAAAATCCCCGGCGCAAAAACCAGTCCGTCCAACGGTCGTTCCAGCACTCGCTGGCCAAGTCCGCCTTATTCAAAAGAATCAGCCGGGCCTTTCCCCTCCCCAGGTCGTCAATATCCGGATTCCGGCTGGACAGGGGCGCCCTCGCATCTACAAGTTCCACGATCAGATCGATCAGTTTTATATTTTCCTGCATCATCCGTCTGGCTTTGGTCATATGCCCCGGATACCATTGTATGTTCATATTATGACGCTCCTGTACTGATACTTCTCCCCGCGGCTCTCAGGGAATCATGCCGAAATTATCCCAGGGATAGCGGACAAACCAGGCCAGCCCGTAGATGTCCTGTTTTTTTACATTGCCGATATCCGCGTTCCGGCTGTCCTCACTTGCGTTCCGGTTATCCCCGAGCACAAAATATTCATCCTTTGCAAGCGTGATCTCTTCCTCCGCCACGCCCGGATAATCCATCTGTTCGTTTCCCGTTCCGGTCTCAAACAATTCTCCGTTCACATAGACAAAGCCTTCCACGATCCGGACCGTATCCCCCGGAACCCCGATGACCCGCCGCATATAGTAATGTGCGTTGGTGTTGCCGTTGGGCCGGAACACGACCACGTCTCCCGGCTTCGGCGAAGCCAGAGAATAGATAAAACGGTTCACCAGCACCTGCGCGCCGCTCTGCACTGTAGGCTCCATCGCCTGCCCTACACAGGTCAGGCTGGTCATAAAGTAATAGACCAGTACACAGCCGATGGCAAAAGCCAGCAGGCACTGTCCAACCCACAAGAACGCGTTGCGGACCGCCTGTGTCTGCACCGCTTTTCTTTTTCGGTTGAAGCTGAGACCTTTTCTTTTTCCCATAATCTCCATCTCTCCATCATCGGACAGGGACGATTTGTGCCCTGACCTCTCTGCCCGGCAGTCTTCCCGCGTATGACCGTGTGCATATCGAAAAAAGGGACATCATACTCTCGTATATGTCCCTCCTGATCACTAATGACAATTGGAAACGTGCTTCCAATCGTTATTTCACCAACTCTTTCACCTTTGCAGCCTTGCCGACACGGCCTCTTAAATAGTTCAGCTTTGCGCGCCTTACTTTACCGCGGCGGATCACTTCGATTTTCTCCACGTTCGGAGAATGCAGCGGCCAGGTCTTCTCAACGCCGATTCCATTGGAGTTCTTTCTTACCGTGAACGTCTCTCTGGTGCTTCCGCCCTGTCTTTTGAGAACCGTTCCCTCAAACACCTGGATTCTCTCGCGGGTACCCTCTTTGATCTTCGCATGCACTCTCACGGTGTCGCCCACATGAAAGACCGGTATCTCCGCTTTCAACTGTTCCGCCTCAATCTTCCTGATAATCTCGTTCATTGTGTTCCTCCTTCATCAAATGGATGTTCTTAATACGTCCTGCGTAACAGAGGACCATCTCTTCTTTTCTCACAACGCATACTATTTTAACATAATCCGTCCTGCTTTGCAAGGAATTTTTTATCCTCTTTCGTGAGGACGGCCCGTTCCAGAAGGTCCGGTCTCCGCTCTCTGGTACGAAGCAGCGACTGTTCCCTTCTCCATTTCTCCACATTCGCATGATGGCCGGACAGGAGAATCGGCGGAACCTTCTTTCCCCTCCACTCCTCCGGACGGCTGTACTGGGGATATTCCAGCAGGTTATCATGAAAAGAATCAAACTGAGCGGACTCTTCGTTGTGAAGAACGCCCTCGAGCAGTCTGGACACCGCGTCCATAATCACCAGCGCCGGCAGCTCGCCGCCGGTCAGTACATAGTCTCCGATGGACACTTCATCCGTCACGATCTCCTCCAGCACCCGCTCGTCGATCCCCTCATAATGTCCGCACAGGAAAATCAAATCTTCTTCCCGCGCCAGCTCCTCCGCCATCCGCTGGTCAAATACTTTTCCCTGAGGGCTCATGTACAGCACCCGCGCGCTCCCGTGGATCCGTGAACGGACCGACTCGTACGCCCGGCATACCGGTTCCGCCTGCATAACCATTCCGGCGCCGCCGCCATAGGGATAATCGTCCACACGATTGTGTTTATTCACCGAAAAATCCCGGATATTGACGGTCTGAAGGGACAGAAGCCCCTTTTCCGCCGCTCTTCCGGTGATACTCGTCTGAAATCCGTCCCGAATCATATCCGGGAACAACGTCAACACATGAAAATTCATCCGTCCAAAAGTCCTTCCAGTACATGCACCAGCATCCGCTGCTCTTCCACGTTCACCTCAAGAATACAGTCGCGGATAGCCGGGAGCAGAACTTCTTTTCCCTCCGCCGTCTTCACCACATAGACATCGTTGGCCCCGGTCTGCAGTACATCGGTGAGCGTTCCCAGCGTCTCCCCGCCGTCCGTCACCACCGTCATACCGATCAGATCCACGATAAAGTTCTCGTTGTCCCCGAGCGGAACCGCATCCGCCCTCGACACCAGCAGATCCATCCCCTTATATTGCTCGACGTCGTTGATATTGTCGTAGCCCCGAAACTTGAGGATCACCTGATTTTTAAAAAACTTTACCCCGCTGATCTTCAGTTCCCTGAGTTCTTTTCCGGTATCCAGAATCACTGCCTGCAAATCCCGGAAACGTTTCGGATCATCCGTCGTAGGATATACTTTGACTTCCCCTCTCACTCCATGCGTCGAAGAGATCACGCCTACCCTTAAAAATTCTTCCATACCGCCCGCCTTTCCGCCGCTTCGTTCTTTGTTCGTTTTCTTTCAAATCTGCGTCTTCTGCCCATACGCAGCGCGGCGCCGGTTACTTTTCACCTCTATATCAATTTTCAGCCTGATACGGGCTGATCTTCCTGGAAGACCCATTGAAGGGATAGGTGTGAAAAATAACCGGCGCCCTGCCGCCCGGAGCCATCCTGCAGCAGAGACAAACGGCGGAACATCCGAACCGTTTTGCGCAGTCCCTGTCATACAGACACTTCAGGCAGCAGGACGCCGCCGCTCTCATGCAGCTTACTGCACGATCTCTACCACTACTTTTCTGTCATCCTTCGACGCCGCCGCTTTCACAAGCGAGCGAATGGCTTTCGCAATACGGCCCTGCTTGCCGATCACTTTCCCCATGTCTGTTGGTGACACACGAAGCTCTACAATCGTTGCGTTGTCCTTTTCCGTCTCGGTGACAACCACTTCGTCCGGATGATCCACCAGTGCTTTTGCCAGCACCTCCACTAATTCTTTCATCATTCCACCTCCAAGGGGCTTTCAGGCAATGATTTATTTGCTGATTCCTGCAAGTTTGAAGAGTTTGCCGACTACCTCCGTAGGCTGCGCTCCGTTTGCAAGCCATTTTCTGGCCGCTTCTTCATTGATGTGAAACGTGCTCGGATCCGTATTCGGGTCATAGGTTCCGATTTCCTCGATAAATCTTCCGTCGCGCGGAGATCTGGAATCAGCCACAATCACTCTATAAAAAGGTGCTTTTTTCTGACCCATTCTTCTTAATCTGATTTTTACTGCCATCTTCTTTTACCTCCATGATTGTTCCGCTTTGGCTCCGCCGCCGTACGTTATGGAGATCGGTTTTCCGCTGTATAATACACATCGGAAAATCGATCTGTACGCCGGCTGAGCCGCCGCTGTTTTGTTGTTCCGCTTCGGCTCTGCCACCGTACGTTATGGAGATCGGTTTTCCGCTGTATAATACACATCGGAAAATCGATC